>JAFVQD010000035.1 GCA_017504965.1 Bacteroidales bacterium
GATTTACTGCCAAAGTGGAGGAGAACTTCGACAAGATAGCAGCAGGCAAACTGGTCTGGAACAAACCTATCAAAGAGTTCTACACACCGTTCCACGAAGGTGTGGAGAAGACCCTTCACGACGCTATGCCCAAAAATGCCGAGAGGATTATCGGCACCGATCCTGCCACAGGAAAGAGTGTAGTAGCAAGAATGGGTCGCTTCGGGCCACTGGTACAGATCGGTGATGCTGATGACAAGGAGAAGAAATTTGCAAGTCTCCCTAAAGGGAAACTTATCGAGAGCCTGACTCTGGAGGAGGCACTGAATCTCTTCAAACTTCCCCGCACACTCGGTGAATGGGAAGGGAAAGAGATCACCTGCTCATCGGGGAGGTTCGGACCATACATCAAAGTGGGGAGCAGCTTTATCTCTATAGGTAAAAAGGACCCTTACACCTTTGATTTGGAGAGCGCCATAGAACTTATAAAAGAGCACCGGGAAAAACAGGCGAAACAGCACATCAAAGAGTTCCCTGAAAACGATATAGCTATCCTCAACGGAAGGTTCGGGCCATATATAAAACACGCAGGTAACAATTATAAGATACCTAAAGGTACTAATGCAGAGGAAATTACACTCGAAGAGTGTCAGAACATCATAACAAACTATAAGAAAAAGTAGTTTCAAAGTATAATCTTTTGCAGATTTTGCTTAATTTTGCGTGAAATCTAACAATAAAGATTATGACTAAGTCCCAAATTGACAAAACCGACCAGAAGATCTTGTCATTCCTGGTAAAGAATGCAAGAATGCCCTTTCTGGAGATCGCACGTGAGTGCGGTGTGTCCGGTGCGGCTATCCATCAGAGAGTCAAAAAAATGGAGAGCCTCGGCATCATTACCGGATCTCGTCTGTTAGTTAAGCCCCAAACTCTCGGACTTAATGTATGCGCCTTTGTAGGCGTCCAGCTCTCCCAAGCGAGCAAATACTCGGAGGTAATCGAACATTTCAAAAAAATCTCTGAGGTGGTAGAGTGCCATTTTGTAACCGGCACCCACGCTCTTCTTGTAAAACTTTACTGCTTTAACCACGACCACTTGATGAAAGTGCTTATCAACACCATTCAGAATATCCCTTATGTGGAAAAAACTGAAACCTGGGTGTCACTTGACCAGGCGATCGAAAGACAAATCTGGGTTAAAGACTATCCGAACCAAGACTGATAAGAGCTCTCGAGAGGGTCATATCCTCCGGAGTGGTAATTTTTATATTATAGCGGGTTCCCTCACAGAAACAAAGGGGGTAACCCGCTTTTTCCACCACAGAGGCATCATCTGTAAACTCTGTGGAAAAGGCTTGCTCATAGCTCTTTAACAAGATATCTGATCTGAATATCTGAGGGGTCTGCACAGAATAGTACTTATCCCTGTCGACATATACATAATCACCTTTCCCATCCACCATCCTCATAGACTCAACACTTTTCATACAGGGGATGGCTACCCCCTTCTCTTCTGCCAGATTATAAATCTCTATCAGTTTGGCTTCCGAAATGAAAGGTCTTACTCCATCGTGAACAGCCACCACTGCCCCTTCTGGAACATACTTGAGACCGTTTTTCACAGAGTGGAATCTGGTGATGCCGCCATCCACCAGAATATGGCTAAAGGAGAATCCGCTCTCCCGACAGTAACTTTTCCAGGACTCTTTGGCATCTTTATTCATCACCAGAATAATCTTGACCTGAAACGGGAGGTTAAGGAAGCGCTCTACAGTATATCTCAAAATGGGTTTCCCCTCTATTTCAAGCATTTGTTTGGGGACTGCCGCACCCATTCTGGTACCACTTCCACCCGCTGTGATAATCGCATATCTCGGAGCCATTTTTTCCATCTCGTTTTTTTGTCAAAATATTTACACAAATATAGCCCTTATATCTTTATTTTTTGTATTTTTACAACCTATTTTTAACCTCAAATCAAGTACAGATGTCACAAGATCCTCAACTGAAAAAAATCCGCAAAGCGTTGATATCCGTTTACCATAAGGACGGACTGGAAGAAATTGTAAATGAACTGCATAAAGGTGGTGTAGAGATTATCTCCACCGGGGGTACTTACGACTTTTTGCGCAGCAGGGGCATCCCTGTGACTGCTGTGGAAGATATCACAGGATATCCATCTATTTTCGGTGGCCGCGTAAAGACCCTCCACCCTAAAGTGTTCGGAGGTATCCTCTACCGCCGTGATCTGGAAGGAGACCTTTCCCAGAGAGACGAATTCGAGATTCCTGACATCGACCTTGTGATCGTGGATCTGTATCCATTTGAAGAGTATGTGGCAGCTAAAGCAGAGCACCAGGCTATCATCGAAAAGATCGATATCGGAGGGATCTCCCTCATCAGAGCTGCTGCCAAAAACTATAACGATGTGATCATCGTCCCCTGTAGCGAGGAGTATGGCAAACTTCTGGAGGTTCTTCAGAACCACGGTTGCGCATCGACACTCCAGGAGAGAGAGTATTTTGCTGCCAAAGCATTCCTCACCTCTTCTCACTACGACACTATGATCTTCGACTACTTCAACAGGACTACCCGTTTCCCTGTATTTGACAAGAGCATCACCAAGACTATGCATCTGAGATATGGCGAGAACCCACACCAGGAGGGTGTCTATTTCGGAGTACAGGACTCACTTCCAGAGCAGCTGCACGGGAAAGAGATCTCATACAATAACCTTCTCGACATCGAAGCAGCTATCGAACTTATCTCAGACTTCTCAGACCCTGCTGTGGCTATCATCAAGCACAACAATGCCTGCGGATGCGCTGTAAGGGAGACTATTCTTCAAGCCTGGAAAGATGCATTGAGTGCTGACCCCGTATCTGCTTTCGGAGGTATCATCGTGGCTAACAGATGTGTGGATGCTGCCTCTGCTGAGGAGATCAACAAAATCTTCTTTGAGGTTATCATCGCCCCTGAATATGATGAAGATGCACTCGCCATCCTGAAAACCAAGAAAAACCGCATTATCCTCAAAAACAATAAAATCACCCCTTCTGAAGAGAAGTTCAGATCTCTTCTTGGTGGTGTGCTTCTCCAGAAGAGAGACTCTGTAGTGGAGACTCCACAGGACCTGAAGGTAGTTACAGAGACCGCCCCTTCTGCAGCAGAGATAGAGGATATGCTTTTTGCTAACATCCTGGTAAAACACTCAAAATCCAACGCTATCGTTCTGGCCAAAAACAGAATGCTTCTGGCCAGCGGTATCGGGCAGACCTCCCGTGTAGATGCCCTCAGACAGGCTATCGAGAAAGCCGGCAGCTTCGAACTCTCTCTTGAAGGGGCCGTAATGTCCTCTGACGCCTTCTTCCCATTCCCTGATTGTGTGGAGATCGCACACAAGGCCGGTGTGAAAGCAGTTATCCATCCGGGCGGCTCCATCAGAGACCAAGAGAGTGTGGACTACTGCAACGAACACGGCGTAGCTATGGTAATTACTGGTAAAAGACACTTCAAACATTAGAAAAAACTATGCTATTCTCATTTCTTTCACAAGAATTGGCTATCGACCTTGGTACAGCAAATACCGTCATCCTGATGGACAACAAGATCGTGCTTGACGAGCCATCGATAGTAGCAATTGATCAAAATACAGGCAAACCTATTGCATTCGGGCAAAAAGCCAGGTTAATGCACGAAAAGACGCATCCCAATATCAAGACTATCAGACCTTTGAAGGATGGAGTAATCGCAGACTTCAACGCAGCAGAGATGATGCTCAAAGGGTTTGTCAAAATGATTAACAACAAGAGAACACTCTTTACCCCAAACATCAAGATGGTGGTGTGCATCCCCTCAGGAAGCACAGAGGTGGAGATCCGTGCAGTACGTGACTCATCCAACCACTCCGGCGGCTCTGATGTATATATGATTTTCGAACCTATGGCGGCCGCTATGGGTATCGGCCTCGATGTGGAGGCCCCTACAGGAAATATGGTAGTGGATATCGGAGGTGGTACTACTGAGATCGCTGTCATCTCTCTGGGAGGTATCGTATCCCAGCAGAGCCTTCGCGTAGCAGGAGATGTGTTCACTTCTGAGATCCAGCAGTATATGCGTCAGCAGCACAATATAAAAGTGGGAGAAATCACATCTGAAGAGATCAAAATAAGAATCGGAGCAGCCATAACCGACTTGGAAAACACTCCAGAGCCATTTGTGGTAAGGGGTCCTAACCTTATGACAGCCCACCCTATGGAGATCGGAGTCACTTCTCAGGAGGTGGCACACTGTCTGGACAAATCTCTGGCAAAAATAGAGTCTGGAATTCTATCAGTACTTGAGCAGACGCCACCCGAACTATATCAGGATATCGTAGAGAGGGGTATCTTCCTCACAGGTGGTGGCGCCCTTCTAAGGGGTCTTGACAAGAGATTGACAGAGAAAATCAATATCCCTTTCCACGTAGCAGAAGATCCCCTTCGCGCTGTGGCAAGAGGCACAAGTATGGCACTTAAAGGGACATCAAGATATCAGTTCCTGATGCGATAATCAGATATGAACAGGCGCAAGTCCATCAATACAGCATTAGTCTCTCTGGTAGTATTCTTACTGATAGAGGGACTATCTGCTTTTCTGATATCCAGAAATGGTGCGATGCAGCAGTACAAATTGATGACCGGAATACGCAATATCCAGACCCTGATATGGGACGGAACTAAAGATATCAGATACTTTTTCTCTCTCAAACAGACAAATGAATCCTTGGAGCAGGAGAATATCCGTCTGGTGCAGGAACTCGAAAAGTACAAAATCTTCACCTCCAGATATATCTCGGACAGCCTTATACAGGCATACAATCCCGAGTTCGAGTATATACCGGCCACTGTGGTAAAAAACAATACAAACCGCAGGCACAATTATATCGTTCTCGACAAAGGTTCAGATGATGGGATAAAGACAGATATGGGTGTCATCACACCCAGTGGTGTGGTGGGCTATATCCAGAGTGTCGGACGAAAGCACTCGTTGGTAGTATCCCTTCTGGATGTGGACAACACCATCACCGCCATTCTGAAAAAGAGCGGCACATTCGGCACCATAAACTGGGATGGGAAAAATCCGTCAGAGGTCACTTTGAGTGAGATTCCCATCCACACCTCTTTCGCTATCGGTGACACCGTAACTACCAGCGGATTTTCAGCCATATATCCAAAAGGGATAGACCTGGGGACCATCAAATCATCCAAAAGTGCAGGTGGGACAAGTTTTGACCTTACCATCTCGCTGTTTGAGGATTTCTCCACTCTGCACCACGTATACATAGTGGACAACCCTAACAATATAGAATTCAAAAATCTGATCAACAAGGGGGACAGCTTACAATGAATATAGACTTCAGAAAAGTTTTATACGCGGTAGCACTCATAGTGATCCAGTGCATATTGGACAATTTTGTCGATCTGGGGATATATGTACGTATAGTACTGATTCCCTGCATTATTCTTGTCCTCCCATACAGATACAGTACCATCTCCAGTATGCTCCTCGCATTTATTATAGGGGTATGCGTCGATATCTTCACTACAGGGATAATAGGGCTGAATGCAGGTGCCCTCACAGCTGTGGCCTTTGTGAGACAGAAACTGCTCCACGCCATACTGGATGAGCGCAATATGGAGCGTCACGACAGTCCTGACGTCAAAGTTATGGGTATGGGAAAGGCTGTATTTTACCTGTTCTCATCATACCTGGTGTTTTTCTGCACCTATATTTTTTTGGACAATTTCGGATTCAGACCATTTGGGATAAATATCATAAAAATCGTAGCAGGCACTATCATAAGTAGCGCCATCACCCTGTGGATTTTCAAAAACCACAAGAAGGCTTGACGTATTATGGAGCATCGTAACGGAAACAAGTACACAATTCTGGTGGTAGGCCTCGTGACGGTCTTCCTGTTACTTGTGCTTCAGCTCGTAAACCTTCAGCTTATCGACAACACATATAAAATTAATGCTGAGAACAATGCCCTCAGATACCAGACCCGCTACCCGGTCAGGGGACTTATTCTGGACCGTCACGGAAAGGTACTGGTAGGCAATACAAACTCTTACGACATTATCGTCACCCCTTATGACGTAAAGCCATTCGACACACTGGCTTTATGCCAGATCTTCTCACTTGATCCCGATGAGGTAAAAGAGACCTTCCGCTACTATAGAAGATACCGCACGAGAATCGGCTACCAGAGCAGGGTTTTTCTTAAAAATGTTTCGTACTCCCAATACAGCCTTTTCATAGAGAAAAAATACAAATTCCCAGGTTTTTCAGCCTCACCACGCTCCATCAGGAGTTATGGATACAATGCCGGTGGCAATCTCCTCGGCTATGTCACAGAGGCAGACCCTGTGTTTTTGAAAAAGCACCCCGAATATTCCCCCGGAGACTATATCGGCAAGACTGGACTGGAGGAGGTATGCGAAGCTACCCTGAAAGGTGAAAAGGGGTACGATATCTACCTTCGTGATGCCAATAACAGGATTCAGGACCACTACGAAAACGGTGAATACGACAAGCCTGCCATTCCCGGCGAGAATGTGGTATCCACTATCGATGCTGAGCTCCAGCACTACGGGGAGTATCTGATGAAAAACAAAGTGGGTTCGATAGTGGCTATCGAGCCATCTACCGGCGAGATTCTCGCTATGGTATCAAGCCCGGGGATCGATGTGAGCCTCCTTTCCGATATAGGGGCAAACTACAAGACCATCTCTTCTGACCCATTCAAGCCTATGTACAATAGGGCAGTGATGTCCCCCCAGCCCCCGGGATCTGTATTCAAGCTGGTAAATGCCCTTATCGGACTTCAGGAGGGGGTCATCACAGAGAGCAAAGAGTATGGATGCAGAAACGGCTACCACGCAGGCAATCTTACCGTAGGGTGCCACACCCACCCCTCCCCGGTGGATCTGAGAGAGTCCATTATGATGTCCTGCAATGCATACTACTGCAATGTTCTGCGCGAGATATTGGACAACCCCAAATATGAAAATATAGAGCACTCCTTTACCAAATGGAGAGAGTATGTGCAGAGCTTCGGTTTCGGCACTAAACTCGGCAGCGACTTCCCTTCGGAGAAGGGGGGCTTCGTCCCGTCGGTAGAGACCTATAACAGGTTCCACGGAAAGGGGAGATGGAAATCGCTCTCTGTGATCTCCCTCTCCATCGGACAAGGTGAGCTGGGGTGCACACCTCTCCACCTGGCAAACCTGGCAGCCACCATTGCAAATCGGGGCTACTACTATATCCCCCACATCATCAGGGATACCGATTCGCTGCAGATAGACCCCAAGTATAAGGAGAGGCATTACACTATGGTAGACACTTCCTATTTCGAACCTGTGATTGAGGGGATGCATATGGCAGTCAACACCCGTCCGGGCAAGGGTGCCACCGCCACCATTGCTGCAGTGGACAGTCTTGAGATCTGTGGGAAGACCGGCACAGCCCAGAATCCGCACGGCGATGACCACTCGGTGTTCATCTGCTTTGCCCCTAAGGAGAACCCAAAAATTGCGGTAGCCGTATATATGGAGAATGCAGGCTTCGGTGCCACCTGGGCAGCCCCTACTGCCTCATTGCTCGTAGAGCAATATCTCAACGGAGGGGTCGACCCTAAACGAAAATGGCTGGAGGACAGAATCGCAGATGGATTCCTTCTGGACAAAGTCCCTGCCTGGAAAACTTTACAAGAGAAACTGGAGAATGACGACCGATAGGAACATATACAGGAAAATCGACTGGCTGATGGTCATATGCTACCTGCTGCTGATTATCTTCGGGTGGCTAAATATCTATGCATCGTCCTATTCGGACGAGAGTGCCAGCATATTCTCTCTGGATCAGAGAAGCGGGATGCAGCTGCTGTGGATAGGTGTCTCATTTGCAGTCATCTGCCTCATCCTCTTCGTCATTAATCCCCGCTTCTATTTCAGCTTCACCTGGTGGTTCTATCTGGCTGTGGTGGTGCTGCTAATAGCGGTGCTGGTCATCGGCAAGGAGGTGAACGGCTCCAAGTCGTGGATTGCCCTGGGGGGATTCAGGTTCCAGCCTTCTGAGTTTTCGAAGATAACCACCTCGCTGGCCCTGGCCTCGATAATAGGAAAATACAATTTTAAAATCTCCAATCTCCCCGATCTGGCCAAAGTACTCGTCACCATATTCATCCCTATGGGGCTGATTATCCTGGAGCCCGATGCCGGTACTATGATGGTATACTGCGGATTTGTATTTATGCTCTTCAGGGAGGGGCTTACCGGATGGATTATCTCCTTCGCATTTCTGATAATACTGCTCTTCGTCGTCACCCTCAAATTCGACCCGGGGACAGCCATTCTCGTCCTGCTGGGGATCTACGGCATCCTTAAAGGAATTGTGGATAAAAGGGTAGCAGAAAACATATTGCTCTACGGGGTGATAATTACAGCACTGGCGTTTATCCCCAGACTTCTTAGCTGGGAACCTCTGCACAAACTTCACGAATTGGGACCACACTATTTTATATTATTCTTCTCCGTAGTGACTATTGTGGTATCTCTGATAAGGCACAAAAGGGGGAACAAGAACTACAGCCTCAGATACCTGGCACTCACTTTTGCCTGCTCTGTGCTGTTTATCTTTTCGGTGCAGCTTATCTTCAATAAAGTTCTTAAGGAGCACCACAGGGACAGGATAGAGAACCTTTTGGGCATCACTCAGGATCTGAAGGGTGCAGGATACAACGTGCACCAGTCCAAAATAGCGATAGGTTCCGGAGGTCTTCTGGGGAAAGGGTACCTTCAGGGGACACAGACCAAATTCAAATTCGTCCCCGAGCAGAGCACCGACTTCATCTTCTGCACCATCGGAGAAGAGTGGGGGTTTGTCGGCTCAGTAGGGCTGCTCATAGTATTTTTCACACTGATATTCAGAATAATAAGCAATGCAGAAAAACACACTGACCGATCCATCCGGGTCTACGGATATTGTGTAGCCTGCTGCCTGTTTATGCACGTATTCATAAATGTAGCGATGACGATAGGGCTCTTCCCTGTAGTGGGAATTCCCCTTCCGTTTATCAGTTACGGCGGTACATCATTCCTCTCTTTCAGTACTCTTTTGTTCATATTTATAAGACTTGACCTGGAGAGGTGGAAGTAATCGGAACTTTTTTATAACTTTGTATGATTGACAATTTTTAAAAAAAACAGATATATGCCTTTTAATTTTTCAGACAGACACAATGGCCCAAGAGCTCACGAAGTTAAAGAGATGCTTGCGGCTATCGGAGTTCAGAGTATGGACGAACTTATCGGCCAGACTGTCCCATCGGACATCATCCTGCAGGAGCCTCTAAAACTTGATCCTGCAATGAGTGAACACCAATATCTTGACCGCCTGCAGAAGATCGCATCCAAGAACAAGATGTACCGCTCTATGATCGGTCTCGGCTTCTATGGCACAGCATCTCCTGCTGTTATCACCAGAAACATATTGGAAAATCCAAGCTGGTACACCTCATACACTCCATATCAGGCTGAGATCTCCCAAGGTCGTCTGGAGGCACTTATCAACTTCCAGACCATGATCTCTTCTCTAACAGGGTTCAACATCTCTAACTGCTCTATGCTTGATGATGCTACCGCTGCTGCAGAGGCTATGAGGATGTCCTATGAGCTACGCTCAAGGGATGCAGTCAAGGCTGGCAAAAACAAATTCTTCGTAGACAGCAACATCTTCCCACAAGTACTCTCGGTACTCAAGACCCGTTCAGCTGCCCTCGGCATCGAACTTGTGATCGGCGACTGGAAAGAGGTGCTCGCAGCCGGCTTCGACCCTATGTGCTACGGTGCATTTGTACAGTATCCCGCTTCCAATGGTGAAGTTTGCGACTACACCGAGTTTGCTGCCAAAGCTCACGAGGCCGGTGTACTTGTATCTGCATACTGCGATCTTCTGGCACTTGCTGTTCTTAAAGAGCCCGCTGCCTGGGGTGCTGACATCGCTGTAGGTACTGCCCAGAGATTCGGTCTCCCTATGGGATTCGGCGGCCCTACCGCAGGCTGGATGGCTACCAATGACAAATACAAAAGGAATCTTCCCGGCCGTATCATCGGTATCTCTGTTGACAGACTTAACAAACCGGCAGTACGTCTGGCCCTACAGACCCGCGAACAGCACATCAAGAGGGAGAAAGCTACCTCAAATATCTGTACAGCTACTGCACTTATGGCTGTAATGAGCGGAATGTATGCTGCATACCACGGTCCTAAAGGTGTTCAGGAGATCGCCCTTAATGGTTATAAATATGCACATATCGTAGCACAGAAACTCGTTAACGGTGGATACAAACTTGCTACTGAGAACTACTTCGACACTATCCGCATAGTAGATGTGGATGCCAAAGCTATCGAGGCCAAAGCACTTGCTGCTGGCTACAACTTCTACTACCCTTGCGAAAGCTGTGTACAGATCTCATTTGACGAACTCTCAAACTGTGAAGAGGCAAGAGCCATCTGCGGCATCTTCGGTGTAGAGGTTCAGTGCGGCTGCCAGCTTCAGCTTCCTGAGCTTATGAAGAGAGAGACACCTATCCTTACCCAGGCCATCTTCAACACATATCACTCAGAGACTGAGATGATGCGCTATATAAAGAAACTCGAGAGGAGAGATATCTCACTAACCCACTCTATGATACCTCTTGGATCTTGTACTATGAAACTCAACGCCGCTGTAGAGATGATGCCTGTCACCTGGAGCGAGCTTGGCGGTGTTCACCCTTACGCCCCTGCTGATCAGGTAGAGGGATCTCTTCAGATCATCAAAGAGCTTGAGCACGACCTCGCTGTCATCACAGGCTTCCACGGATGCTCTCTTCAGCCAAACTCAGGTGCTGCCGGTGAGTATGCAGGTCTTATGACCATCCGCGGATATCTTCACGCAAATGGGCAGAAAGAGAGAAATGTGATCATCATCCCTACATCAGCACACGGCACCAACCCTGCAAGTGCTGCAATGGCAGGCTTCAATATTGTCCTGGTAGGATGTGACGAGAACGGTAATATCAATGTAGAAGAACTTCGCACAAAAGCTCAGGAGAACAAGGATGTTCTTGCCGGTCTTATGATCACCTACCCTTCTACCCACGGTGTATTTGAGGTACAGATCAGAGAGATTTGCCGTATTATCCACGAAAATGGCGGTCTTGTATATATGGACGGTGCCAATATGAATGCGCAGGTGGGTATCACCAACCCCGGTTATATAGGAGCTGACGTTTGTCACCTTAACCTCCATAAAACATTCGCTATGCCTCACGGTGGTGGTGGTCCCGGCGTAGGCCCTATCTGCTGCACAGAGGCCCTTACCCCATACCTTCCAGGTCACCCTATGGTTCCTGAGTGTGGCGGTGCAGGTGTAGAGGCAGTCTCTGCTGCGCCTTACGGCAGTCCGCTACTTCTCCCCATCACCCACGCTTACATCAAACTTCTGGGTGCTGAGGGTTTGAGAAAAGCATCTGAGATGGCTATCCTCAACGCAAACTATATCGCTACCAGACTGGCCCCTGAATACAGTGTACTTTACACAGGTGCGACAGGTCGTGTAGCACACGAGTGTATCATCGATGTACAGAAATTCAAAGAGGAGTTCGGTGTGGATGCTACCGATATCGCCAAACGTATGATGGACTTCGGTTTCCACGCACCTACCCTCTCATTCCCTGTTCACGAGACACTTATGGTAGAGCCTACAGAGAGTGAACCTCTATCTGAGCTTGAGCGCTTTATCGAGATGATGAAGATCATCAAACAGGAGTGTGAAGATATCAAAGCAGGCAAACTTGATAAGGTGGACAATCCACTCAAGATGTCTCCTCACACTGCTGATGAAGTTTGTGCTTCTGAGTGGAGCCACGCATACACCAGAGAGCAGGCTGCATTCCCTGCAGAGTGGATCAGAGAGAACAAATTCTGGCCTTATGTTACCCGAGTAGACAACGGCTGGGGCGACCGTAACCTCAAAGCGTGCGTAGACTAACGGACAAATAACAGACAAAAAGACCCTGCAACTGAAAATTTTTAGTTACAGGGTCTTTCTTTTTTTGCTATATTTGATGAAGTTTGATTAAGATTCTTTGAGTATCAAACCATTAAGAAGAACTTGCATGAGAATGGGCAATGAATAAGAAATTGCTAACTTGTTTTATTACACTATATTCCTCATGCTT
>JAFVQD010000036.1 GCA_017504965.1 Bacteroidales bacterium
ATATATGATCTCGGCGTAGTGGTCCAGAAGGGTAGCGTCCTCATTGCCCCCATAAATCATAGCCCTCTTGATGTGTATCTTGGCCTCTTTGTATTCACCCATATTGTAGAGGATCCAAGCATATGTGTCGAGATAAGTGGGATTGTCGGGCTCAGAGAGGATAGTCTGTTTGCTCATATAGGCAGCTTTTTTCAAGTCTTTCCCCTGGAGGCAAAGGTAGTAAGCGTAGTTGTTCAGGACCGGATTGTACTCCGGATTTACCTTGAGGGCCTTTTTGTAGTATGAATAGGATTTCTTGGAATTCCCTTTTTCGTGGTACAGGTCTCCCAGTGCGGAGTAGTACCTGTAGGCGGTGGTATCCTTGGGGGGCAGCCCTTTGAGTATTTTTTCGTATTGAGCTACAGCACTGTCAAAATCACCACTTTGCCAGTATGCTACAGGTAGGATCTCCAGCATAGACTGATCTTCAGGAAAATAGTGTAGAGACATCTCCACCTGGTCGGCCAGAGTCTCCCAGTCCTGAAGGTAGTACAGGAGCGATATGTACTCTATGTTGGCGCGATGGTCTTGGGGATGGGCCTCTACAGCACTCTTGAAAAACATCTTGCCGAGACTGTCCCTTCCGGTCTGCAGATAGTAAGTGCCGGCGAAGTATAGTGATGCGGTATCCTGTGGATGGGCATTAATGATATTGTTCACCATCCCATCAATATCTTCCATATATTGTCTGATAAAGTGGGGATTTACTACCACTTCCTTCATATATCTCGCTTTCAGATCGACACTCATATCGGGACTTTTGAGAAATACATTTATGTTGGAGAAGTATTCCGGGAAGTTCATATTGGTCCTGTATACCTCAGCCAAACCCAGATGGGCGGGGGGATATTCAGGCTGAAGAGCGAGGGCTTCGTGGTAATAGAGTATGGCCAGAGAGTCCCTCATAAGCGATTTGTTGAGGTCTCCCAGGACAAGAGCCACACGGGGGGTGGGGTATTTGGTGTAGTACTCCTCCAGGTGGGCCGTAGCGTTTTGATAATCACCTTTTCGTATCATCAGCTCATATTTTACCTCTCCTGTAATCTCGTTCTCACCTTTAAGGGATTCGATCTTGTCAAGTGTCTCCAGTGCTTTGTCATACTGCTGGCTGGCAGTATACAGATCTATGATGTCGTAATAGATGGAGTGTTTGGTGGGGTACTCTTTTGCGATGGCCTCATATATCCGGATAGCTTTATCGATATTATTGGTCTCTGTATAGAATTGGGCCATCTTTACCTTGTACCAGAAATTGTCGGGATCTTTCTCCTGCGCTTTGGTCAGGTAGGCTTCACCTGCCTGAGGATCCTGAAGCTGGAAATATGTGAGGGCCAGATAATAATACGCTGCATCGTTCTCACTGTCGGCTCCGATCGCTTTTACAAACAGCTCTTTCGCTTCCTTATATGACTCCTCATTATAGTGCCTCATCCCTTCGATGAAGTATTCAGAAGGGGTAATCTCCTGAGGTAGGATCTGTTGGGCAGTCAAAGCTGTCGACAAAAATATTAAAAGTGCAAATATGATATGTCTCATAAAAGTCAAATTTCGCTAATTACTACAAATGTAATTATTTTTTAGAAGATGCAGCAAAATGGGTTATTTTTGCATCTATATTATGGAACAAGAACTTATAGCGGCTTGTGTCAGACAGGATAGGTCTGCTCAGAGAAAAATATACGAGAAGTATTCTCCTCGTATGTTTGCTATTTGTTTGAGGTATGCTCGGGACAGGGATACGGCTAAAGATATCCTACAGGATGGGTTTATTACCGTCTTTTCCAAGATTTCGAGTTATAAAAATGAAGGTTCTTTTGAAGGGTGGATGAGAAAGATATTTGTCAATACAGCACTGATGTCACTCAGACGTAACGACCTCCTTAAAAATGCAGAGGATGTGACAGCCCCGGGATCGGATATCCCTTTTGAGGCAAATATTCTCGAGAGACTGGATGGGGAGAAGATTATGAAACTGATATCAGAGATGCCGATGGGCTTCAGAACGGTGTTCAACTTGTCGGTCTTTGACGGTTTTTCACATCAGGAGATAGCCAAGCAGTTAGGTATTTCGGAGGGGGCCTCCAGATCCCAGCTAAGCAGGGCAAGGGTCTGGCTTCAGGAGAGGATAAAAAATATGGAAAAATAGTTTTATGAATAATATAGATTTTGACAGAAAGATTAAGGAGATGATGGACTCTTACCAGGAGCCTGTAGGGGAGGATTTGTGGCCTGAAGTAGAGAAGGGGCTCAGAAGGAGAGAGACTCTGTTTTGGGTGAAGGGTGTGACAGCTGTAGCGGTGGCAGCCTCTTTGGTCGTGGGCTTGATTCTCGATTTTGGACATACTGATACAATATACAGCAGCCAGCTGGCTTACTCGATAGATATTCCTCGCTTCAAAGGGGATATTGAAGAGGATGGCCCCCATTCGGTAAAGAGACTTTATGTAGTGGAGCGTCCGGCACCTCAGATGGCGATAGCGTCACAGGTGGCTCCTCAGACAGAGATGGAGCAGATAGTCCCTTCCGTTTCTGAAGTTTCTGAAAATGTGGAGGTGCTGTCTCAGCAGAATATGGGTGAAGAGGATGTGAAAGCTGTGGAGGAGGTATCACAGAGTTATGATTGGGACCTTCTGGCTGAGAACGACACATATGTGGAGAAAAGAGGTGTAGTTCTTGATCTCTCTTCCAATGTTCTGGCCCTGGGTGGAGGTTCGAATGTCTACAGCGGCACTTCATATATGCCCGGTGTCTCTATGGATGTGAAAAATGGGATCGTCCCCATCTCCAAACCGACCTATTCACTCCCTTTGTCGTTAGGATTGAATCTTCAGATCCCTTTTACCGAAAGGTTTTCTATCGGGACCGGTCTTAAATATACCTATCTGCACAGCAGTTTCCAGGCCCTTGTGGACAACTCTGCTCAGGCACTTGTCGATCAGAAGATGCACTATATCGGTATCCCTGTCTCTCTCTTCTACGAGGTGCTGAGTCAGAAAAATCTATCCTGCTATGTGACCGGTGGCGGTGTGATGGAGAAGGGGCTCGGTTTGGCCAGTGAGATTAAGGATATCAAAGATGGTATTTCTCACCGTAAAGAGAAGATAGAGGGTCTCCAGTGGTCTGTGAATGTGGGTGTGGGTCTCCAGTATTTCTTTACAGATTTCTTCGGTCTCTATTTTGATCCGAGTCTCGTCTATTTCTTCGATTGCGACCAGCCTTTCAGTATCAGGACCAGCCAGCCGCTTCAGTTTGAGATGGAGCTTGGTTTCAGATTCAAGTTATAATCGTATATCAGGTGGTTATTCTTTACACGATAGGTCTGTTTCTATATTTCTTGGGTGCGAGGCTAGCGGCCCCGTTCAGCAAGAAGATATCGCTGTTCGTGTCGGGTCGCAAAGGATTGCTTGACAGGATAGAGGAGGCTGTAAAGGGTGAAGAGTCCATCATATGGTTTCACTGCCCGTCGGTAGGTGAGTTCGAGCAGGCAAGACCAGTCATAGAGAGATATAAAGAGAGGGGTGGCACAGATAAGATTCTCCTCACCTTTTTCTCCCCTTCAGGGTACGAGCTGAGGAAAAATTATCCATATGCAGACTGGGTATTCTATCTCCCTATAGATTCTCCACGCAAATCGTCCCGTTTTCTCGATATAGTCAAGCCTAAAGTGGCAGTCTTTTCAAAATACGATTTCTGGTATTTCTATCTTATGGGGCTGAAGAAGAGGGGTATTCCCACATATATTATATCTGCTATCTTCAGAGAGGAACAGCCATTTTTTAAGGGGTGGGGGTGTATGTGGAGAGAGATGCTCAAATGTTTCACTGAGCTATATGTACAGAACGAAGAGTCCAGAAAACTACTCCAATGGGCCTGCAATCTGGAAAATGTGATAGTGGCGGGGGATACACGATTTGACAGGGTAGATGATATCGTCAGGGGTGCAGCCAAAAAGAATCTTATCGTGGACTCTTTCATCACCGGTAAGAGGGTGATGGTCGCAGGCAGTACCTGGGAAGAGGACGAAAAGAGAATCCTGGAGGCAGTTGAAGGGAAGGATCTCAAGATTATATTGGCTCCACACGAGGTGTATCCGGAGCATATATCCTCTATAGATAAAATGTTTGCCGGTTATAAGGTGGTAAAATATACCCGGAATCCATCTGCTCAGGAGGCTGAGGATGCAGATGTGCTGGTTATAGACTGTATAGGACTTCTGTCTTCTCTATATGGATACGGAGACTTTGCTTATATCGGAGGGGGATTTGGTGCAGGAATACATAATATCCTGGAGGCTGCCACCTATGGAAAAGGGGTGATTTTCGGGCCTAAATACCATAAGTTCCAGGAGGCAAAAGATCTTGTCGCTGCCGGTGGAGCAGTCTCATATACCACTTCAGAAGAGCTCTCCGGTATCCTCGGGGAGTGGCTCGGTGATTCTGAAAATCTGAAAAAAGCGGGTAATATTTCTAAAAAATATGTGGAGGAGCATCTTGGTGCTACCGATCTTTTCCTGAAAAACGTATTTTCTCTCTAATAATTTTAAAATCCGGTTTTTATTTTTCCTGACCCTTTGACGGCTATTTGCCAATATCTATTTTTGGTCCCAAAAAATGATGTTGTTCAGAGCTTATTGTGCTACCTGTGTGGGGCTGGAGGTGATACCTGTAGTGGTGGAGGTGTCTCTCCAGCCGGGGGTCGGTATTTTTCTTGTGGGTCTGCCTGACAGTGCGGTGAAAGAGTCCCTTCTGAGGGTGACTACCGCACTTCAGAGCTGTGGTTATCGTGTGCCGGGGAGAAAGGTGGTGATAAATCTTGCCCCAGCGAATATCAGAAAAGAGGGGTCGGGCTATGATGTGGCCATTGCCCTTGGGCTGTTGGCAGCTTCCGGCCAGATATCTCCTCCCGATATTCAGGACTTTCTGATTATGGGGGAGCTGGCCCTGGATGGGTCGTTGAGAGGGGTGCACGGGGTCCTGCCGGTAGCGCTGAAAGGGGCTGAACTTGGTTTCAGACGGTGCATTTTCCCGGTAGATTCATCTGTGGAGGCTGCACAGGTAGAGGGGGTAAAGGTATTTGGGGCAGAGACACTTTCCGATGTTGTGGATATTGTGAGTGGAGCAGATGGGATAGAGAGGCTGGTGGTGGACAGGGAACCCAGGAAGGTCCAGCCGTGTATGTTAGGGGTAGATTTTATGGATGTTATGGGGCAGGACTTTGCCAAGCGGGGGCTTGAGATTGCTGCAAGTGGTGCGCACAATCTGATTTTGAGTGGTCCTCCAGGCTCAGGAAAGAGCTTTATGGCATCCTGTCTTGCATCGATTCTCCCTCCGATGGATAAGCAGGAGTCGCTTGAGACCAGTGCTATATACTCTGTGGCTGGTCTGCTGACCGGAAATGGGGGATTGGTCACACAGAGGCCGTTCCGCACCCCGCACAATACATCCAGTGTGGTGGCTATGGTGGGGGGTGGACCGAATGCCACTCCTGGAGAGATCTCACTGGCACATAACGGAGTCCTTTACCTGGACGAAATCTCACTTTTCAGCCCTACCACCCTCGATTTGCTCCGACAGCCTCTGGAGGAGAGGTCTATCTCCATCTCCAGGGCAAGGTATAAGGTGACCTACCCGGCTTCATTTATGCTTGTCGGGTCGATGAACCCCTGTCCCTGCGGATATCTGGGGGAGCAGGGGGACAAATGCACCTGTACCCCGGGGATGATCGCGAGGTATCAGGCGAAGATTTCAGGGCCATTGCTCGACAGAATAGACCTCAATATAAAAGTCAAACCTGTGGATAAGGGTGCTTTGGTGCGGTGTGCCCGTGGTGAGTCGAGCAGCGATATTGCCCGGAGGGTGGCTGCGGCCAGAGAGATCCAGCGGCTGCGTTTCAAGGGGTCCGGTATCTTTACAAACTCCCAGATGGATGCCCGCCAGCTGCAGGAGTATTGCCCTTTGGGGGAGAGCCAGAAAAGGTTTATGGAGAGTGTGATGGAGAAATTCTCCCTTTCAGCCAGGGGTTATAGCCGTATTCTGCGGGTTTCCAGGACAATTGCCGATATGGCAGGGGAGGAAAACATCTCTGCAGCGCATATTTCTGAGGCAGTGCAGTATCGTTTCCGTGATTTTTTGTAACTTTGGGAATTATATTGGTATGAGAGATATTGTTATAAATGGCCTTGGGCAGATAGATGATGCTGCGCGTGAGTTCCTTAAGGAGATAGGGGACAATAGGATTATAGCCTTGTATGGCTCGATGGGGGCCGGTAAAACCACCTTTGTTACAGCCCTTTGCAGGGTTTTGGGGGTGGAGGATGTGGTGAACAGCCCTACATTTACTATCGTCAATGAGTATATGACTGAGGATGGAGAACTTGTATTCCATTTCGATTTCTACAGAATAAAGTCCCTCAGAGAGGTGGAGGATCTCGGATTTGAAGAGTATGTCTACAGCGGGGCGTTATGTCTGATGGAGTGGCCGGAGATGATAGAGGATATACTCCCTGAAGAGACTGTAAAGGTCTCTATTTCGGAGCAGGAGGATGGTTCAAGACTGATAAAATTTATTTAACACGATATGAAAAAACTATTTGCACTATCACTTTCGCTCCTTATGATGGTATCTTGCTCTTCAGCACAGAAAGAGATACAGGTAGGAGCATTGTCATTCGATGAATACTTGCCTCTTCTTGAGGGCAAAAGGGTATCCATCCTGTCAAACCAGACCGGTATGGTCTCTTCTACCACCCACCTTCTGGATACTCTTCTGGATATGGGTGTGAATGTGGTATCGATTATGTCTCCCGAACACGGATTCAGAGGTGTGGCTGATGCCGGTGAACACGTAAGCAGCTCTATAGATCCTGATACCGGAATACCTATCAGATCTCTTTATGAGTCAGGGGTGAACAGACCTTCAGACGAATCTATGGCAGAGTTCGATGTTATGGTATTCGACCTTCAGGATGTGGGTGTGAGATTCTATACCTACAACGCTACTATGGCGAGAATGATGGATGCCTGCGCTCAGTTCGGCAAGAAGATGATCGTACTTGACAGGCCTAATCCTCTCGGCTACTATGTAGATGGCCCTATCCTCGATATGAAATACAAATCTGGTGTGGGTTGGCTCCCTGTCCCTGTAGTTCACGGTATGACTTTGGGCGAGCTTGCCCTTATGATCAATGGTGAAGGGTGGCTTAAGGATGGTATCCAGTGTGACCTGACAGTGGTCCCCTGTAAGAACTATACCCGCGATATGGAGTATGTGCTCCCTATCAAACCATCTCCAAACTTGCCTGATATGAGATCTATCTATCTCTATCCTTCTACTTGCTACTTCGAGGCTACCCCTGTAAGTCTGGGTAGAGGTACAGACAAGCCATTCCAGATCTATGGTCACCCCGATATGACAGGATATGACTTCTCTTTTACCCCTCGCAGTGTCCCTGGTGCGAAGAACCCTCCTCAGCTTGACAAGCTTTGCTATGGTGTAGATTTGAGCTCTCTACCTATAGAGGAGATCAAAGCCAGAGGTATCAATATGGAGTATGTTATCGATGCATACAATAACCTCAAACTTGATGACAAGAAGATGTTCCGCTCTTTCTTCGAACTTCTGATCGGACAGGGTTATGTCAGAGAGATGATCGTAGAGGGTAAGAGTGCAGCCGAGATCGAAGCGATGTGGGCTGATGATGTAGTGAAATTCAAAGAGCAAAGAGCTCCTTATTTGATTTACGAATAGTCTATTCCATAACGATACGGACACCGAAGTTGTATCGTCTGTGGTTTATGTATGAATGGTGGCGTTTGTCCAAATAGCAATTCTTAGAGCTGTTTGTCCAAGACGCCCCTTTCATTACATAATGGGGCTCTTTGTTGGTCTCCTGTATGGTCCACACTCCATCTTTATAAGTGGATGTTGATTCTTTGATGGGACCTGTAGGGTTTATGACATCTTCTGAAGGGTATTCTCCGTAATTGTCATAGCACCACTCCATTACATTTCCTGTCATATCGTATATCCCCAGTTCATTAGGCTCTTTAGTCCCCACTTCGTGTGTTTTCTTCCCGCTGTTCTCTTTGGTCCAGGCTACCTCATCCAGATTATTACTGCCACTGTATTTGTATCCTTGGCTCTTATAGCCTCCGCGAGCAGCATACAGCCATTCTGCCTCCGTAGGCATACGGTATTTTTTGCCTGTAATCTTGCTTAGTTTGAATACGAACTGTCGGACATCTGCGTATGATACATTGTCGACGGGGAGGCTGTCTCCTAAAAAGTAACTTGGATTGGATCCCATAATGGTTACCCACTGTTCCTGAGTTATCTCATATTTGCTTATACTGAAATCACTGACAGTAGCTGTATGTACCGGAACTTCATCTGAAGGTATATTGTTTGTTTGATGCTCCTTGTTGCCTATGCTAAATGTACCCCCTCTTACATATACCATAGGGATATATATATCATCAAAATCCTTGACC
>JAFVQD010000037.1 GCA_017504965.1 Bacteroidales bacterium
CCTGAGAGCTACCACTCATTTATGTGGAACAACTTCTTCAATCACATCAATATCAAAGAGGAGAATGTAAATATTCTTGATGGTAATGCTTACGATCTGGAAGCAGAATGTGAAAGATATGAGAATAAAATCGCCTCTTATGGTGGCATCCATCTGTTTATGGGTGGTATCGGACCAGACGGTCACATCGCTTTCAATGAGCCCTGTTCATCATTGAACTCACGCACCAGAGTAAAATCACTTACTACTGATACTATTATAGCAAATTCACGTTTCTTCGACAACGATGTAAACAAAGTTCCAAAGAGAGCTCTTACAGTAGGTGTAGGTACCATTATGGATGCTCAGGAGGTTCTTATCCTATGTAATGGTCACGCTAAAGCTCGTGCTTTGGCTCACGCTGTAGAGGGGTCTGTTAACCACTACTGGACTATCAGTGTCCTTCAGATGCATAGAAAGGGGATCATCGTTTGTGACGAGGCTGCTACTGTAGAATTGAAAGTAGGTACTTTCAACTACTTCAAAGACATCGAGAAAGACAATCTTGATGCCTCTAAAATGTTGAAATAATCAGAGAATATATGGATAGGAGGGGGGCAATAATCTCTCTTCGCACCCTTATGGAGCGAAAAGGGATCTCTGCAATGATTATTCCTTCCAATGACCCACACTTCGGAGAGTACATTCCCGACCATTACAAATGTAGGGAATGGCTCTCTTGTTTTACAGGGTCGGCGGGGACACTTGTAGTTACCGGACAGAGTGCTGCTTTATGGACAGACTCCAGATATTTTGTTCAGGCAGACAAGGAACTGGCAGGGACCGGTATACTTCTTATGAAACTAAAGATAGCCGGTACGCCATCTATCCCGGAATGGATCAAAAGTGAACTTCCAGAAGGGGGGACAGTGGCTATCGATGAAGATCTGTTCACCTATTCGGAGTACAAAGGGTATCTGTCTGCTCTGGATCCTCTGAAAGTGGAGATGATATCAGACCCTTTCGACGAGATATGGGAGGGGAGACCATCTCTGGAGTTTCACAGTGTGGAGTGTATGCCGGAGTCGGTGTCCGGTGAATCTGTCATCTCGAAACGTGAGAGACTGTGTGCTGCACTGGGTGTAGGTACACCATTCGCTTATGTGGTTACAGCTCTGGATGAGATAGCGTGGCTCTGTAATATCAGAGGTTGTGATGTGGAGTATAATCCTCTGGTGATAGCCTATGCCATAGTGACCACAGATAAGATAACACTATTTGGATGTGTGAATATGTTCCCTGAGCAGGTGAAAAGTTATCTCAGATCCCAGAATGTAGAGATAGTGGGATACAGCTCTTTAACCGATGCCCTTAAGGGACTTGGTGACGATGTAGTTAAGATCTTCTCATCTGATCAGGCAACTGCAAAAAATTATATGGCTGCTGGTCCGAATATCCTCCCTGACCCTACCACCGGAGGGACACTTAACCTGATGAAGGCAAAGAAAAACAGTGTCGAACTGGATGGCTTCCGCAGAGCTTGTGCAGAGGATGCGAAGGCCTGGAAAAAACTTCTGGAGTATCTCAGGGTGAATATCGTGGAGAAAGATCCTCAGGAGTATATCCTTAATCCATTGACTGAATATGATATAGCAGAAAAGCTAATAGAGTTCAGAAGTGAGTCAGAGGACTATAGGGGTGAGAGTTTTGAGCCGATAGTGGCTTATGCCGCCAATGGGGCGCTTCCACACTATACAGCCACCAAAGAGAGCTACAGTGTTATCCGTCAGAAGGGATTTCTCCTGATAGATTCAGGTGCCCAGTATACATATGGTACTACAGATACCACACGCACTATCCCTATGGGACCATTGACACAGGAGGAGATGGAGGACTATACTGCTGTCCTGAAGGGGATGACAGATCTCTCTATGGCGAGATTTCCGCAGGGGACCAGAGGAGCCCAGCTTGATATATTGGCCAGAGGCCCACTCTTCTCCAGAGGAAAAAAATATCTCCACGGGACAGGTCACGGAATAGGACATTATCTGTGTGTCCACGAAGGGCCTCAGAGCATAAGGATGGAGGAGAATCCAGTCCACCTCTATCCAGGTATGGTACTTTCAAATGAGCCTGCAGTATATGTAGAGGGGTCACACGGTATCAGGATAGAGAATACCATAGTGGTCTCACCTTGGAAGGTGGGAGATGATGGTGAATATTACGAATTTGAGACTATAACTCAGATACCTATATCTACAGATCCTGTGGTGTGGTCAAGACTCTCTGAGGAAGAGAAGCAGTGGCTCTACTCCCACGGCTTTATCGACCAGCCCCCTATGTAGTTGATATTTCTGACTCCGTTGTTTACGAAGCCGGAACCGGAATTGGCCTTTTCGAATCTGATATCGGATTGGAGAAGGCTTTTTTCGTAGTTGGCTACATTGGAAGGGAACGATGTGCCGTATTCGTGTAGTGCGGAGATAAAGTATGTTACGATATCATACCCCTGAAATGCGTATTGGGTAGGATCGGTCTTGAAGTTATACCTGAAGTCGTCCAGAAATTCTATAGTCTTAGGGTCTGTATAGTCTATAAAATACTGGAATGAGATATGGGTGTTGAGGTCGTGAAAGTATGAGAGCTCTATGATCTCGAAGTTTTTCCATTTTGGGAGACCATACAGATCTATCTCTATTTTTGAATTCTGACCTTTGGCCAGAAGGAGATTTCTCAATACATCTGAGACGAATGCCTCATTTTCTGAAACTACGAAGACGGTATTTACACGTGTAGTGTCCATCTTCTGCAACATCTCAGCATCGATACCTCTACCTTCGAGAATTCCATATCCGAGAGTATCTATCTCCACCCCTCTCGCCTTGGTGGCGTTTATGGCTTTGGTGACCAACTGTGAGTGTCTTGTCCAATTCTCATATATAATGAGGGGTTTTACCCCGTTAAGCTGACTCTCGGAGGCCACTCCGTCATAAGTGGAGAGTATGAGATTCTCCTGAGCCGGAGGGAACTGGAAAAAGTATGGATTGTCAGCGACAAGATCACTCGCTTTAGGATCCAAAGGTGAAACGAGTGGAATCCTCTGTGCGCGGGCCCAGAATGAGAGAGGCTTGATATCTTTCTGGTATATGGGGCCGATGATAAGTTCACTTCCATCAAGTATACCCGATCCGATAACTGAAGAGATGCTGCCATACTCTTTCATATCCACCACATTCAGTGTGTAGCGGCTATCTTCGTGAGCTTTTTTGAAATCTCTGAATGCTATAAGTGCCCCTGCGTAGAAGTCCATCTGGTTGTTTCCGTTGAAAGGGAGTACCAGAGATATTTTATAACTTCTCTCCTGTGCCGGCATATATACAAATGTATCGTCTTGGGTTATCCGGTCAGATACAGCCAGAGTGTCGGTCTTGGTGGAGTCTGCAGGGAATGTGATACCTAACTCACCTTTAGGTGTATTGTTAAGTTCACCTCTGCGGCTTCTGTTGTAGTCTGTGATGTACTCTTTGTCGGGGATAAGCAGAACCTGTCTCTTTTTAAGTACGGTATCTTCACCCAGTGAGTTTATGGCGATCAAGGCATCTACCGGGACCTTATACTTTTGGGCTATATCGTAGATGTTCTCGTACCATTTTACGGTGTGCTTTTTATACTTTTTATTCTTGGCTTTGGGGGCAGGTGTGACAGCCGGTTCCTGAGACACCTCCTGAACCTGTTCAGGGGTTACTTCAGAAATGGTGGCTACCACTACAGTTCTTTGGACACCTGTAGGTATGTATATGGTAGTGCCGGCTTTCAGACCATCCTTGAGTGACGGGTTGGCCTGTCTGATGGCATCTGCCGATACGTTGTATGCTTTGCTGATGGAGTAGAGGGTCTGCCCTTTGAGAACATTGTGTGCGTAGAATATGTACCCGTCGATGTTGACCTCTTCTGTAGAGACCTGCACCGGGGTTGGGACATATCCCTGTCCTGACAGTGTGGACTGACATCCTATCCCTAAAAGGATGCAAAGAATTATACCTGCTTTTCTGATCATATGATTCGGGCAATCATGTTTTCAATATTGGTCTCAATCCTTTCGTAAGACTGTGGCCCATATTCACTTTTCTCAAATTTCTTGCCAGTAATGTTTTCGAACAACTCTATGTATCTTCCTGATATCTCCTCCACTTTTTCAGGGGTCATCTCAGGGACATTCTGTCCAGGCTGTCCACTGAAGCCATTGTCCATAAGCCACTCCCTTACGAACTCTTTTGAAAGCTGGCGCTGCTGCTCACCCTTGTCGAACTTCTCCTGATATCCCTCTGCATAGAAATAACGTGATGAGTCAGGAGTGTGGATCTCATCCATAAGGTAGATCTCTCCGTTTCTGGTACCGAACTCATATTTGGTGTCCACCAGGATAAGTCCCTGTTTGGCAGCCATCTCTGTCCCCCTTTCGAATAGGGCCAGTGCTATCTGCTCCAGTTTTTCATACTCATCTGCGGGTACAAGACCTTTGGCGATAATCTCCTCTTTAGAGATATCTGCATCGTGGTCTCCTATCTCTGCTTTGGTGGTAGGGGTGATGATGGGCTTCTCAAACTTCTGGTGCTCTTTCATACCGTCAGGAATCTGTACGCCACAGATAGTGCGCTCACCTCTCTGGTATGCCCTCCAGGAGCTACCTGTAAGATAACCTCTGACGATCATCTCAATAGGGTAGCCTTTACATTTATAACCCACTGTGACCATAGGGTCGGGAGATGCTATTTTCCAGTTCGGTACTATGTCCGAAGTGCTGTCCAGAAACATAGAGGCTATCTGGTTAAGAACCTGGCCTTTATAGGGGATACCTTCCGGTAGTACTACATCGAATGCAGATATTCTGTCTGTAGCGATCATCACCAGGATATCGTCTGCGATAGTGTAAACATCTCTTACTTTTCCTACATATTTCGCTGTCTGTTTGGAAAAATTGAATTCTGTGCGGGTTATAGCTTTCATAATTAAAAAATTGCCACACCCGTATGATGGAATATCATCTGGGTATGGCATTAATTTATTGGTTTATACTATTTGTTTCTTGTTTTGATGTACTCTTCGTTAAGACCTGCCAATACGTCCTGAGTGATATCAAGGGCAGCGTTACCCTCCATTACCACCTGGGTGGTAGCTGATGATGTGAGGATAAGTGCAAACTGGTGGGTCTCATTGTATTTCTTTACATAAGTCTTGACAGCGTCCATCACTTTGTTGATCATCACGCTCTCCTCTTCAGCCATCTCCATCTGTTTCTGCTGGGTGTAGTTCTGAAGCTCCTGCTGTCTCTGCAAGAGTGAAGCCTGCATACTCTCAGCCTGAGATCTGGTCAAGAGCCCTTTGTTAAGTTTCTCTTCGAAGTCTTTTGCGTCGTTCTCGAATGCTCTGCTCTTCTTGTTAAGGTCATTCTGGATTTTGGTGGCTTTGCTCTCAAGTTCTGAGCGAAGATCGTTGAACATATCATAATTGTTCACCAATGAATCGATCTGAATGTACACGATATCACCTTTCTGAGCTGTACCTGCTTCAGATGCAACTGCTTCACCACTGGTTGATTTTGAGTTGTTTGAGAAGAATAGAACAAACAACACTACTACTGCTACAACAAGTACTACATTTAGTACTACCGAAAACTTTTTCATTTATTGATCTCTTGTTAATTTTAATTTATCGTGCAAATATAGTTAAAATTTGTTTAGTTGTCTTAAATACTGACTAATTGTGCTCTCCAGTCCGTAGTAGAGTGCATCACATATAAGTGCATGTCCGATAGATACCTCCAGCAGTCCAGGGATGATCTTGTCGAAGTACTGTAGATTGTCCAGATTTAGATCGTGACCGGCATTGAGGCCCAGACCTACCTCCTGGGCTGCGAGTGCTGCCTGGTAGTAGGGTTCTATCGCCTTTTCCCTGTTCTGGTGATATTGGGCAGCATATGCCTCTGTATAGAGCTCCACTCTGTCGCAGCCGGTATCTGCAGCGTGTCTTACCATCTCTGGTACAGGGTCTACGAATATGGATGTGCGGATCCCCTCTTTTTTGAATACAGCACATATCTCTTTCAGATAAGATTTGTGTGTTATGGTATCCCAGCCGGCATTTGAGGTGATGACGTTAAGGGCATCGGGAACGAGTGTTACTTGTGCAGGATGGGCCTTAAGGACCAGTTCCATAAAGGAATCGATAGGGTTCCCTTCGATATTGAATTCTGTGTTCAGAATAGGCTTGAGGTCCAGAACATCACTATATCTTATGTGCCTTTCGTCCGGTCTGGGGTGAACTGTGATCCCCTCTGCGCCGTATCTCTCGCAGTCGATGGCAGCTTTTACTACATCGGGGAGATTTCCACCTCTTGCGTTGCGGAGAGTCGCAAATTTGTTGATATTAACACTTAATCTTGTCATATTGGTCAGTTATTTTTTGCAAAAATATACATAATAAAAGAAATTTAACAATCTTTGCATTATGAATATAGCACTGTTCGGCTCAGATATTGCCCCCAGGTATTGCGAAAATATAGCCTATCTGCTGAAGGATCTTCTCTCTGCAGGGGTGGGACTCTCATATTATAAAGGTATCTTCCCTTTTTTGCAGGAGGTGGCTGCTGCGAGCAGTTTTTCATTGCCCGAAGGGGCAGTTTTTTCCTCTTATGAGGATATTCCCCGGGAGACAGATATTTTCCTGGCTCTGGGGGGGGACGGGACATTCCTCCACTCATTGACCTTGGTGAGGGATAATGATATAAAGGTGGCTGGGATCAATTTTGGAAGGCTCGGTTTTCTGACTACAGCCAAAGCTTCAGGTGAGGGGGATGAGTGGATCTCTGCACTTATGGAGGGGAGATACGATGTTATAGAGCGCTCGACTCTGGAGATAAGAACCGATTCTCTCCCTGCAGATTTCTACCCATTTGCATTGAACGAGATCTCTATTCAGAGGAGAACACCTTATATGATAGGTGTGGATCTTCAGATAGATGGTATAGGTATACCTACCTATTGGGCAGACGGGCTGCTGATAGCGACCCCTACCGGTTCTACCGCATATTCACTGAGCGTGGGGGGACCTATCGTAACACCGCAGGCAGGTGTATTCGTGATATCACCTATTGCACCGCATAACCTGAATGTGAGACCGCTGATAGTCCCGGACAATGCCGATATCAGGATGAGAATTCTTTCCAGAGCAGATGAAGTGATGCTTACTGTGGACAACAGGGAGCTGATTATCCCTTCAACTGCAGAAATATGCTTGAATAAAGGTGATTTCAGTAT
>JAFVQD010000038.1 GCA_017504965.1 Bacteroidales bacterium
TCTGCTGGTTCTGCTGGTTCTGCTGATCCTCCAGCTTCTTCTGGGCATAGGCCAGATTCGATTTTGTCTCCATATCGGCAGGATTTCTCCTGAGAGACTCCTTGAATGCATCTACAGCCTCCTGATATTTTTTCTGCTTTAGAGCGACATTGCCCACATTGTGGTAATAGTCTGCACTCCTGTCCTCCTTATAGTCAGCCAGCGTATCTGCTACTGTAGAGTAGTGCTTGGCGGCCTCCTCGAAGTTCTCTATCTTATAGAGGGCATTGCCCAGATTATACTGGGCTGCTATAGAGGTGGAGTCCTTCAGCACACCCCTACGGTAGTCTATCTCAGCCTGCTGGAACTCCCCTTTCTTGTAAGCTCGGTTACCTGCACGGACCTCCCTCTTGTCCACTTGTCCGAAAGCGGTAGTGGAGAGGAGTAGAAATGCCACGAAGAGTTTCCTTTTATTTCGTCTGCTGTTTATCATAAACTCAAGTAACAGGAAGAAGAGGGCTATCCCGAAAAAGTACATATACTGCTCATCAAACTCCTCGAATACCACATTCTGGTACCTCTTCGCCTCCATATCTTTAATTTCATCTATTATAGGGTTAAGTCCGAATTCTGTAGTACCTGCCCTCACATAGAGCCCCTCTCCCGCCCGGGCCACATCCTGCAGAGTCTGCTCATCGAGGCGTGTCACTACTATATTGCCATCCTTATCCTTCATAAGCTCCCCATCTTTAGGGATAGGTTTCCCTTCTGAAGAGCCTACACCCACACAGAATACCCTGGCTCCCATAGTGGTAGCATCCTTGGCAGCACTGATGGGGTCATCTTCGTGGTTTTCACCATCTGTGATAAGGATAATGGCGCGACTGTTCTCGCTATCCATACTGAAACTCCTCACACAGGTGAGTATGGCGTCACCTAAAGCTGTCCCCTGCACAGGGATGCTCTCGGTATTGATACTATTCAGGAATATTTTGGCAGAGACATAGTCTGTAGTGATGGGGAGCTGTACGAAAGACTGCCCGGCAAATACCACCAGCCCTATCCTGTCGTCCTGAAGTCTGTCCACAAGTTTCGATATGGCCAGTTTGGCCCTCTCCAGACGGTTAGGATAGTAATCCTCTGCCAGCATAGAGTTCGAAACGTCGAGTGCTATCATTATCTCGGCACCTTTCACCTCCTGTTTTTTAAGTGTCGCCCCGATCTGTGGTCTGGCCATACCTATCGAGAAGAAGAAAAATGCCAGAGAGTAGAATACAAGTTTTACCCACCCTTTTCTGGATGATCTCTCAGGGGTCAGTCTGGCCACCAGAGAGGGATCCCCGAACTTGGCTACTCTCCTCTTCCTTCCCCTCAGCATCAGCCAGTAGAACAGGAAGAAGAACGGGATCAGAAAGATCAGAAAGAGATATTGTCCTTGTGCAAAATGTATCATTATACTATCCTCCTCGCTGCAAAAAGTCTCACAATCAATTCTATAACAAGTGCCACCAAAGCCACCAGCGCAAACTTAGAAAACTCCTCCTTATATAGCGGGAACGAGTCTACTGTGGTCTTGCTCTTCTCCATCTCATTGATCTGACGGTATATCTCGAGCAGTTTGGTATTGTCTGTGGCACGGAAATACTCCCCACCTGTCTCTGTGGCTATCTGCTTCAAAAGTTCCTCATCGATCTCCACCTTCACCATCATCTCTTTCACGCCGTATGGGGTCATCATTGGGTAAGGTGCTTCACCCATCGCACCCACACCTATGGTATACACCCTGATACCATATGTTTTGGCTATCTCGATAGCCATCTGTGGTGCGATCTCACCTCTATTGTTCACACCATCGGTGAGGAGGATTATCACCCTGCTCTTGGCCGGGCTGTCCTTCAGCCTCGCTACAGCATTTGCAAGCCCGTTGCCTATCGCAGTACCATCCTCGATAATACCGCACTCCACCTCTTTCATCAGGTTTATCAGGGTGGGTCTGTCTGTGGTCAATGGGGACTGGGTAAAGCTCTCCCCTGCAAATACCACCACCCCTATCCTGTCAGAGGGCCTCTCCGCTATAAACTGTATCGCAATATCCTTCGCTGCACCTATTCTGTCGGGGTTAAAATCCCTCGCAAGCATACTGGTCGAAATATCCATCGCCAATACGATATCTATACCCTCCGAATCTATCTTCTCAAATGTGGAAGAGGATCTTGGCCTGGCTATCGCAATGATTATGGCCGCTACCGCAATACATCTCGCCACAAAGGGGATATGACGGAGTACCCTGCTCCACTGTCTGCCACTATATTTATAAGGTGAGAGAGAGGATACTGTCAGCGATGGGCTCTTCCTCTTCAGCTCCCTGTAGAGATAGAGTGCCACCATAGGGACCAGCAGCAGTTCCAGATAGAGGAGCTCGGGATATTCAAAAAACATACTATCCATTATTCTCTTCCTCCTCCAGTTTGACTACATAAGTAGCATTTACAAATCTGACTGCCACTGGGATAGCCCTCTCGTTCTCCCCTTCGGATGCACTGTACTTGGCAAACTTCACCAGATCTGCCACCCCGAAAAGTTCTTTGAGTTCTTCCCATTCTGAGCCGCTTATCTCGAGAGATTCCAGCTCCTGCACTATCTCGGCAGTGGTCTTCTCAAATGTAGAGACCTCATATCTCGCCTCTATATACTCCCTGATAGTGTCTGTTATCTCAGTGTAATACTCTTTCTCCTTATGATTCTGCCACAATTTCTTCCCTCTGATATCCTCCAGGTGTCGGAGTGCTGTGATATGAGGGGGATCCTTTACCTCAGCCTTGCCGAAGAGAGATCTATTCTCTCTCCTGTTACGGATCATTCTGTAAATGAGATACCCCAATGCCAGAACCACCAGAGCCACCCCTACCCAGGGGAGCACCTCACCCGCCGTTACAGGGTATGTATATGGCCCTTTTATGTCGTACATCTGATATGTGGCGGTATCTACAGGGATAGTGGTTACCTCCAGAGTCCTCTCCTCCACCACCACTGTATCCACCAGCTCTTCACCTTTATAGAAATAGATGACCTGACGTGGCAGATAGTAGGATCCGCTGTCGAAAGAGGTGATAATAGCCTTCATATCGATATCATAGAAGTCCCTTTTTGTCTTCAGCGTATCGAAAGTGTAGCCACTTATAAGCTCTACACCGGGGACTACCGGATTTAACAGGGAATCCACCCAGATGGTGACCTCCTTAGGGACGTTCACCCTCGCACCCCACTCCACCTGATCACCTATCAGGATAGTATCTCTTGAGAATGTCGACGAGAGCAGTTCCTGAGCAGAAACGGCAGTCGTACAGACCTGACAGGTCATCAGAATGAAAAATATATTTCTTAAAAATCTGTTCATTATGCTCTACTCTTAAATAATGACACCAGCCCCTTTACATAGTCTTCATCGGTCCTGATGCTCACACAGTCCACCTTATACTTCCGCAGTGTGGCCATAGCCCTGTCGTGAACGGTATCATTCCACTGTTTGAAGTGTCTTCTCCACCCTTTATCGGATGTATCCACCCATATCTGCTCGCCGGTCTCGCCATCTGCCACATTTATAAGGCCCACATCGGGCATCTCCCTCTCTCGGGGGTCGTATATATTGATGGCAGAGATATCGTGACGGTTTACAGCCACTTTAAGGGCATCTTCATATTTGGGATCTCCTGTCTCATCCACATCCAGCAAGTCCGAAAGGAGAAAAGCCGTACATTTCTTCTTTATCGCATTGGTAAGGAACCTTAGGGCTTCACCTATATCTGTCCCCCTCTCCTGAGGTTCAAACTCTATAAGTTCTCTGATGATCCTTAACAGATGGCTCCTCCCCTTTTTGGGTGGGATAAACTTCTCCACCTTAGAACTGAAAAACAGGGCACCCACTTTATCGTTATTGATCGAAGCAGAAAACGACAGCACCGCTGCCACCTCAGCCATAAGATCCTTTTTCATCTTGGAAGAGGTACCGAAAAACCTCGACCCGCTGACATCTACCAATAGCACTACGGTAAGTTCCCTCTCCTCTTCAAAGACCTTGATATATGGGGCTCGGAGACGGGCTGTCACATTCCAGTCCATATTCCTCACATCGTCCCCATACTGATACTCCCTCACTTCGCTAAAGGCCATACCCCTCCCTTTAAATGCAGAGTGGTACTCACCTGCAAATATCTGATGTGAGAGAGACCTGGTCTTTATCTCTATCTTCCTTACTTTCTTCAACAATTCGCTGTCCATACCTGTGGGGAGATCTGTTAAGGAACTTCTACTGCATTAATAATCTCTGAAATGATATTCTCTGTGGTGATATTTTCAGCCTCAGCCTCATAGGTCAAGCCGATACGGTGTCTGAGCACCTCATAGCATACCGCTCTCACATCCTCAGGAATCACATAGCCTCTCCTCTTTATGAATGCATACGCTTTCGACGCCATCGCCAGAGAGATCGATGCACGAGGAGATCCTCCATACGCGATCAGATCTTTCAGCTTGCCCAGGCCATACTCTTCAGGTGTACGGGTAGCATACACTATATCGACTATATATTTCTCTATCTTCTCATCCATATACACCTCTTTCACCACCTCTCTTGCACGTGCAATATCCTCAGGTTTGAGGATAGGCTGCGCTTTCTGGTAGCCACCTCCATTGTTCATACGGATAATAAGTTTCTCCTCCTCCTTTTTAGGATAGGTAACCACCACTTTAAGCATAAAACGGTCCACCTGTGCCTCAGGAAGGGGATATGTACCCTCCTGCTCGATAGGGTTCTGGGTGGCAAGTACCAGGAACGGCTCCGGCAGCTTGAATGTCTCGTCACCGATAGTCACCTGTCTCTCCTGCATCGCCTCGAGAAGGGCAGACTGAACTTTTGCAGGTGAGCGGTTGATCTCATCGGCGAGGATGAAGTTTGCGAAAATGGGACCTTTTTTGATCTGGAACTGTTCGGTCTTCTGGCTGTAAATCATAGTACCCAACACGTCCGCAGGGAGGAGATCCGGAGTGAACTGAATTCTATTGAACTTGGCATTTACACAAGATGCCAGAGTGTTGATGGCCAATGTTTTGGCAAGTCCGGGCATACCCTCCAGAAGAATATGTCCATTTGCGAGCAGACCTATCATCAGATTCTCCACCAGATGTTTCTGACCCACAATCACTTTGTTCATCTCCATAGTGAGAAGATCCACAAATGAACTCTCCAACTGAATACGTTCGTTTAATTCTTTAATGTTTACGGTATCCATATTAAATTATTTGTATTTTTGCGTAGTTTTTTGAACCTACAAAATTAGTAAAAATTCTTATTGATGAGGTATTTCTTATGCATATCGTACAGAGGATCCGGCTTCAGTGGCTGGCAGATACAGGAGAACGCCCCCACCATCGAGGCTGAGGTGGAGAAGGTCCTCTCTACACTGCTTGGAGAGCCCATCGATGTAGTGGGTGCCGGAAGGACAGACACAGGTGTGAATGCAAAGAACTTTTATGCCCATTTCGACACCAGCCGTGACAAGCTTCTTGCCGATTCGGGGAAGATGGTTTACAAAATGAATGCCATTCTCCCATACGGAATATCGGTCAATTCCATTTTTCCTGTTCACGACGACGCACACGCCCGCTTCGATGCCACCCACAGAACATATAAATACTATATTCACTGCACGAAAGACCCATTTTGTGAAAGTTATTCTTATTTTTGCAAGTTCGATCTCGACACGGAGGCGATGAACAGAGGGGCCCGATATTTGCTCGGAAAAAAGGACTTCAGCAGTTTTGAGAAGCTTCACGGAGGAAATGCCACCTCGATATGCGAGGTCACAGAGGCGAAATGGGAAGAGTACATCCCTGTAGTGGGAGGGAGTGACAGTGCCAAATATCTGGTATTTACGATCACTGCCAACAGGTTTTTGAGAAATATGGTGAGGGCTATAGTAGGTTCACTGGTAGAGATCGGAAGGGGGAGAAAGGACCCCGAATGGATAGAGGAACTGCTGTCAGAGAAAAACAGATGTGCCGCCGGCCAGTCGGTCCCGGGACACGCTCTATTCCTGACAGAGGTCAGATACCCATACATAGAAAACAATAAAATTAACAAATAGATATGTTTACAC
>JAFVQD010000039.1 GCA_017504965.1 Bacteroidales bacterium
ATATAGGAAAAACAAAGGAAACTAACCTAATAATAGGTTAATAATTTTATTAACATTTCTTTCGACATTTCACGGGGATTCTTAGTATCTTCGCGTTCAAATAGAGTGAAAATGTATATCAAACGCCTCATACTTTCAAATTTTAAGAACATAGTCTCGGCAGATCTCACTTTCTCCCCTGGCATAAACTGTATTTGTGGGGATAATGGAGAGGGGAAAACCAATCTTCTGGATGCTGTGCACTACCTCTCGATGACCAAGAGCTTTCTACAGTCATCTGACAGATTTACATATACATACGGGGCGTCAGAGGCTACACTTTGCGGCACTTATGATGTAGATGGATATGAAGAGAAAATAGCGCTGAGCGTGAAGAGCCAGGGGGAGAAAACAATTAAAAAAAATGATAAGGCGTACCCCAGAATTTCTGAGCATATAGGCCATATCCCTGTGGTGATCATATCCCCTTCGGATACATCGCTCATACACGATTCGGGTGAGGAGAGAAGACGTTTTATGAATATAGTCCTCTCACAGACAGATCCTCAGTATCTGAGGGCTATGCAGTCATATAACAGGGTGTTGCAGCAGCGCAACAAACTTCTTAAAAGTGATACTCCTCCATCGGAGATTCTCCTTGAAGCCTTCTCCGGACAGCTCAACAGAGATGCTGACTACATCTTCAGAAAGAGGGGGGAGCTGGCTCAGGAACTGAATGCTCTGGCTGCCGGTTTTTATGCAAGACTTTCAGATGGTAAGGAGAGCATCTCTCTGGAGTACTCTTCTGACCTTAACAGGGCTACGATGGCACAGCTTCTCAAGAGTGCATATCAGAGGGATATAGTCCTCAAATATACCTCTGTAGGTATACAGAGGGATGATTATGACTTTATGATGAATGGATATCCACTCAAAAAATGTGCATCCCAGGGGCAGCAGAAAACCTTCCTTATATCCCTTAAGCTGGCGCAGCTCGATATGACAAGACGCAGGTGCGGACACTCCCCGATACTTCTTCTTGACGATGTCTTCGACAAGCTTGATATGAAGAGGGTGGAGCTCCTTATGAATATGGTCTCAAAAGAGGGTTTCGGCCAGCTGTTTGTGACTGACAGCAATAAAGTGAGGGTCTCTGATCTGGTGAAAAAACTTGATAGCGAAAGCAGATTCTATACAGTGACAAAAGGGGAATTCTCTGAAGTAAAATGAAAAGGACAGATCCTATAATGGTGGATGAACTGGTAGCTATATTTACCAGCAGGTTAGGTATCCGGAACGATCTGAACCGTATCAGGGTGTACCAGGCCTGGGACGACGTCGTGGGGTTCCGGGTGGCGAGGGCTACTGCCAAGCATTTCTACAGAGCAGAGGACAAAATCCTTTTCTGTACGATGAACTCCTCTTCACTGGCAAACCAGCTCTATTTCCAGTCGGAGATCATTAAAAAGAGGATAAATGAAGAGCTGGGTGAAAATTTGGTCGAAAAAGTGGTCATAAGATGATAAAAGTAATAGCAGATATCGATATTCCATACCTGAAAGGGGTTCTGGAGCCCTTCGCAGAGGTTACCTACCTGAAAGGGAAGGAGATGGACAGGAACGCGGTGTGCGATGCGGATGCCCTTCTGATAAGGACCCGTACCCATTGCGACAGCACGCTGCTTGAGGGGTCGAATGTGAAATTCATCGCCTCTGCTACGATCGGTACCGACCACGTCGATAGAGAGTATCTCGCTTCGCGCAATATCCATTTTGAAAATGCACCCGGGTGCAATGCTGGTGGGGTGATGCAGTATGTCCACACCGCCCTTTTTGCCGTCGCCTCCAGAAAGAACCTCCCCCTCGAAGGGAAAACTTTCGGGGTGATAGGGGTGGGCAACACCGGAGGTAGGGTGGCAGCTCTGGCCAAACACCTGGGATTCAAGGTGCTGAGAAATGATCCTCCGAAGGAGGCGATGGGGGAGGAAAAGGGGCTCTATTGTCCTCTGGAGTATCTGCTGGAGCACTCCGATATAATATCTATGCACGTGCCGCTCGATGAAACTACCAAGGGGATGGGGGACCGCGATTTCTTCTCGAGGGTGAAGCCAGGGGCAATATTCATCAACGCTTCGAGGGGTGAAGTGGTGGTGGACGAGGCGCTTAAAGGGAGATGCAGCGAACTTTCGGCATTGATTTTGGATGTGTGGAATGGGGAGCCCGGTGCGATTTCGGAGGAACTTGTTGCGGCAGCCGATATCGCCACACCCCATATTGCAGGATATTCATATGAAGGGAAGATCAACGGTACTGCGATGGTGGTGCAGGCCTTTGCCAGATATTTCGGGATCGGTGAATTGGAGGGGTTTGCCCCTGAACATACCCCTGTCCCACAGATCAGCTTCTACAGGGAAGATGGGAGGATGAAAGATAGGGATGAGATAGCCGCGCTGCTGCTGGAGAGATTCCCCGTATATGAGCTGGACAAGGCTCTGAGATCTGACCCGGGCAGCTTTGAGAAGATTCGGGCAGAGTACAAATACAGAAGAGAATTCAGATGGAGATAAAGAGAACGATCATAGTAATAGCAATGTTGCTGACAGCACTTTCTGGCAGTTATGCCCAGGAGGCAGAGCCCTATTTCTGTGTCAGGGAGGGGGCTGTTCTCGAGTATGAAAGAAAATTTACAGACGGTCAGGTGAAATGGTACCATACGATGGAAATAGTGGGGGTGGAGAGTCTCTCGGAAAGTGCATCAGTGGTGGAGTATACCTCCCATATCCTAAATCACAAAAGGAGGCCTTACTACGGAGATGAGCCTGCACGTCTGATCGCCAGGATAGAGGGGGAGGATGTGGTGCTCAACGTGGCGGAGTCTGTGGCGTCGGTATTCAGAACGCTTCTTCCTCAGAAAACTAAAATATCATCGACAGGGGGAGAATCTGCCCTCCCCTCAGATATGGCTCCCGGAGACACTCTTCCGGATGTTTATGCCTCTGTAAAGGCGCTGGGTATGACTATGAAGATTACCGTCACACAGAGACGGGTCCTCAGATATGAGACCATCACCACTTCAGCGGGGACATTTGACTGTATCGTGGTGAGGGAGCGTAAAGTAGAAAAAGGGATGGGACGAAACCGTCACACTGTCGCCGATACCTGGTATGCAAAAGGGGTCGGGATGGTGAGACACGACACCCACGACAAGGATATGGAGCTTCAGACCTCTGAAATTCTGAAAAATATCAAATAATCAGAAAGTGTTGAAGAATTTGCTTGTTTGTTCATATAGTCTTCTGTAACTTGTTCGCAGTTAATAAAAGGGAGCGATTATGAATAGATTTTATTTTGTTCTTTGTGTGGTAGTAATGGTTTCATCTTGTAGCCTGATAGAAAGGTTCAGACCGGTACAGGAATATGACTGGACTTTGGACCAGGAGAGTATCGAGATGTATGAGGATTTGCAGGTGACACTCAATGTTCTGGGGTCAAGTGTGCCGGATGTCATAGAGTGGAGCTGTGAGCCGGAGAACTTTGTAAGGTATATAGTGTCTGACGGAGGGAAGAGGTGTCTGGTGCAGAGGCTGGAGGATGGAGAGTGTACCCTTGTGGCCAGAGGGGGAGAGTTGGAGAAGAGGGTGCAGGTAAAGGTGGAGCGGTACAGCAAAAGCGGTCTTCATCTTCGCATCAATGGGGAGGATATGTACTTCCCTTTGATAAAGCCGAACTATCCCCAGAAATCGGATGTAAACAGATATTTTACAGTACATCTTAATAAGAGAGACACTGTGGAGATAGAGGTGGTGGAGTGGCTGCCGAAGGAGATGGAGACTAAACTGCTAGTGGGAGGTGTAGGGATTGGGAGTAATATCTACAATTCT
>JAFVQD010000040.1 GCA_017504965.1 Bacteroidales bacterium
ATTTTCTGAAGATCATACCACCTACCCTATACTCTATGGTGCACTCTTTGTCGAACTGGAAGTCCACTATATATTTATGGCCTCTTGGCTCATAAATTTTACCATAACTTCTAATTCCCAAGTTAAACTCTTTTTCGTGTTGGATAAGGGTTTCGTCAACCGAAGAAAGAAGAATGTGATTTACTCCACCGAACTCTTCGATGGGCATAACGAACAAACCGTGGTATTTCCTGGTATTGCACCCTACGATGGTGGTGTTGCAGTAGCCACCTGTACCGTTGGCCAGAACCACCTCTCGAGGCAATGAATACTCAAGATTCACCAGTTCCTCTTGATTAAATTTTAAATAAGACATTTGATATATCGATATTATCTAATTTTTTCTAAAACTATCGCACTTCTGCTCGGAAGATACAAAGAAAGTTTGTCACCTCCATCCTTCCTCGAAGTAAAGTGGTGAACACTCTCATCTATCCTGCCAAATCCGTCATAGTTTTTGGCATCCGTATTTAGTGCTATCCGATATTCCCCACTTGGCGCACAGAACTCAAAGTCTGTAAATGAGTGAACCGGACTAAAATTGAGCGCAAAGATAAATCTTCCTCTGCCAAAAATCAAAACTTTTTGTGAATCTGAAACATATAATTGTGTAGGGGCATACCTGAGGACACTTCCACGCTTGATAAGAGTTATCATATCCTGATCAAAATCTTTCAGTGCCATAAAACGAAGTTCCGGATTGTCTTTCAGGCTCCAGATCCTCCTGGCGTGTTTATGGGACCAGTTATTCCCTTCACGAGGGAAATCTATCCACTCAGGATGGCCGAACTCATTACCCATAAAGGTAAGGTATCCGTCTCCTGCAGTGGCGACAGTCACCAGTCTTATCATCTTATGAAGAGCGATACCCCTCTCCACCAGAGGATTATGGGACCCTTTATCCATACTGAAATACATCTCCTTATCGATAAGTCTGAAGATTACAGTCTTGTCTCCCACCATCGCCTGGTCGTGACACTCCACATAACTGATGGTCTTTTCGTCCTTTCTCTTATTTGTCAGCTCATAATACATACCGCACATACTCCAGTCCTCATCCTTCTGGTCTTTGATCCACTTGATCCAGTTGTCGGGTACACCCATACTCATCCTGAAATCAAATCCCCAGCCACACTGAGATATAGGAGCTGCCAGTCCCGGCATACCGCTCATCTCCTCCGCTATAGTGAATGCATCTTCGTCAAGTTCCTTTATCATAATATTGGCCAGACCGAGATATACCAGAGCATCCTCATCCTGCCCACCATCATAATAGGCATCATATGAGCAGAAATCCCTTCCCAAACCGTGATCATAATAGAGCATACTTGTCACACCGTCAAATCTGAACCCATCCAGATGATACTCCTCCATCCAGAACTTGAGATTCGAAAGGAGGAAGAAGATAACCTCATCCTTGCCATAATCGAAACATCTGGAGTTCCAGGCAGGGTGATGCCCCCTCTCCCCGGAGTGAAAATAGAGGTCCTCTGTCCCGTCAAACTTACTGAGACCCTCCAGCTCATTTGATACTGCGTGTGAGTGAACCACATCCATAATCACCGCCATACCGAGTTTATGGGCCTCATCCACAAGCTGTTTGAACTCATCAGGGGTACCAAAACGGGAACTTACCGCGAAAAAGTTCGACACCTGATATCCGAACGACCCGTAGTATGGGTGCTCCTGAAGTGCCATTATCTGTATGGTATTGTATCCGAGTTTGGCTATATAGGGGAGGATGTTTTCCCTGAATTCATTGAAGGTTCCCACCCTCTCCTCCTCCACACCCATTCCGATATGGACTTCATATATAAGAGGATTCTTGAAATCTCTGCTGTATCTCTTTTTCCATTTGTATTGCTTGGCCGGAGCCCACACCTGTGCAGAGAAAGACTTGTCATTCTCATCCTGCACACACCTTACTGCATAGGCGGGAAGCCTCTCCCCTTCCCCACCGGGCCACACCATAATATACCTGTAAAGCATTCCGTGCTTCACCTCTTTCAGAGGAAGCCTCAACTCCCAATTGCCATTCCCGATATTTCTGAAAGAGTATCTCTCATCCCTCTTCCACGAGTTGAAATCCCCTATCAGATATATAGCGGTAGCATTCGGGGCCCACTCTCTGAAGACCCACTCCTTATCCTCCTGATGAAGCATATAGAAAAGGTGATTATTGACAGCATCGGCCACCCTCTCCCCTTTTCCTATCACATCCTGCCTTTTGTTCAACAGTTTCTGATACCTGTCTGTGATTACCCTTTTATAAGGCATCAAATAAGAGTCCGAATCGAAAATCATATTTTTTATACTTTAATTGTCAGCTAATTATTGTTCCAGAGACCTCTTTACCTGCTCCTCACTTTCACGCAGTTTCTCTCTGCATTGGGCCAGCAGCTCCATAGCCTTTTTCACATCTTTCGACACATCCGAAAGAGACTTGGCAGGGTCTTCTATCCCACCTACCAGTTTTTCCAGTTCCGCTACCAGTTCTTCGTAGCTTTTCCCTTTATCTTCCATATTATTCGACATTTTTTTCCAAAACTCTCTCCACCCTGCAATCCACCTGCCCATCTTTCAGTATCAGCCTCAGAGGATCACCAGGGGCCGTCTGCTCCACAGAGACCACCCTTTTCCCGCCACACTCCGCCACGCAATAGCCACTCTCCATAAGGTTTGCCGGATCCCCCTTACGCACCCTCTGCTCCAGCAGATCAAGTCTGCCACTCTGGGTCGAAAATCTCCTCCAGATCCCATTTTCGAGCCTCTGCTGCAGCCCCTTCAGCCCAGCCTCTGCCGCTGAGAATTTGTTATTCAGGGCCAAGGCCAATCTTGAAGCTATCGAAGAGAGCATTGCCTGCTCGGCAATAAACACCTCCAGAATATAATCTGCAAGTGCAGTGGGGGTCTTCACACTCACACACGCCACCATATCACAGATATGATAATCCTGATCGTGCCCGACAGCCACCATCACCGGCAGCGGAAACTGTGCCACATTCAGGCACAAATCATAATCATCAAAACAGGCCAGGTCTGTCACCGAACCTCCACCTCTGAGAATCAGCACTGCATCAAACCTTTCGCCACCCGACTCCACATCTGAGACTATCTGCTCAAGGGCCTGCACCATCCCCTCAGGAGCACCACCCCCTTGCATAGGGGAGGTATATAGTCTGGTATAGAACCTGAACCCATATTCGTTTTCGTGCAGATGCCTCATAAAATCCCTGTATCCTGAAGCAGTCTCGGAAGAGATGAC
>JAFVQD010000041.1 GCA_017504965.1 Bacteroidales bacterium
CCTACCATTTAATTGCAAACGCCTCATCGATGCTTTCCACAGTATCAGCCACCATACGCCCCCTGTCTATAGCACCATAACTGTCCATAATGTGATTGTACATAGCCACATTAGCCCTGCACATCTGCCTGTCACACTCCTGCAGGCCCTTACGCCTCTGATCTTCGCTCATCTCGTTTCTGGAATCCAGATACTCTCTTGCCCTTTTCACCTCCCTCGAAGCAATCAGCAGAAACTGGAACCCCTGATTCACAAGATTCCTCACCTGATAATAATTCAAGTCATCCCGTTCAAGATTGTTTATCCTCTCCACATAATGCGAGAACATCCGCAAAGTCATCTCGTAAGTCTGTGCAATCCTTATCACCTCCTGAACCCTATACAGATCGGAACGCACCTCCCTGTATCGCTCGTTCATCTCCCGAAGAAACTTCAGCTGCTCTTCCATCACCCCAAGGTTCTGAAGAAACTGGGAAGTGTTCATCGCCATATTGTCGCCATCCTGAAGGAACGACAGGATCGCTTGAGTCAGATTCCCGAAGTCAAATGTAGCCAACTGAGCCTGTGCCCTCTGGCTGCCTCCCGCCAGCAGACCGACACTTAAAACCAGCCCCATAATCCACCGTCTCATTTTACAAGCCTCCTTATTGCCTTTACATAACTCCCAGCCTTCGCCACCTCCCTGGCAAGCCTCTCCTTATCCCTTTTCTGCGAAGAAAACGCAATCCTTTCCTCCGGAGACACCTCCAGCCTCATCACGAATGAATGCCTGTTCCCCAGATTAAAGAACACCTCACGTCCGGCACCGAAGCCCCTCCTGTACCTGTTGAGAGACAACACCATCGCCTTGTCATCCTCGTTCAGCGACAGATGCTCTGCCAGAGCGTCAAACCTGTTCACATACCTGGTCTGATCAAGCAGAATCTTCACAGCCGAATTCTCCACGATGGTATCCTTGATGATAGGGGAGGAGATTATATCCTTCAACTCCTGTGTCACCACCACTGCCGAAGTCCTGTGCTTCCTGGCAGTCTTCCACAACTCCATCATATATGCGGCCATCTGAGTACCCATTATCGCTTTCCAAGCTTCCTCGATACACATCACCTTGAAGTCCCCGTTCGAGGACATCTTCTCGGCAAAGGCATCCATAATCACAAGCGTAGTGATCGGATAAATCACAGGATCACCCTTGATGTGATCGATCTCAAACACCACAAACCTGTCATTCAGAATATCTGCATTATCGTATGAATTCAGCAGGTAATCATACACCCCACCTTCATAGAACTGTTCCAGCGAGATCAGATAATCCTTAAGGTCAAAGTACTCTTTCCCAATCTCCTTTTCACCAAGGCTGAGGCAGAACTCATCCCTTACGAATCTGAAATAATCATTGAACACCGGGTCGCAATCATCCTCCCACCTGTCGATGAAAGCAATGATGCTGTCTCTGACGATCTTCATAGAAGCAGAACTCGTAGATTCGTTTCCATTCTTCCAAAGCGTAAGCATCAGCGTAAACAGGAAGTTCAGAGCCTGGTTGTCGGCAGTCCTGAATCGCTCCACATTTCTGAAAGGATTGAACGAAATCGGCTTACCCTTCTCAAAAGTGTAATAAGTGCCATCCAAGCCCTTGCTTTCTTCTCTTATGATATTGCACAGGGCACGATACGAATCACCCACATCTATCAGAAATACGTGCTGACCGGCATTATAGCACGACCACAGATATTTGTTCATAAAGAAAGACTTTCCACTTCCCGAAGGACCCAGCAGAAACACATTATAATTCTCGATCAGGCCCATCTCCAGAGCCTTTTCCTGAATGTCGAATCTCTGAGGCACAAGTCTGAGCCTGTCGCTCATCTTCAGCACTCCATCCGATACACCTTCTTCACCTCCGTCATATATGCCTATGCACAGGGCAGAGGTCAGTTCCATAGTCATATACTCTCCGTATGCAAGCCCGGCCTCATTTCCCGGGATGGATGCCCAGTACTGGCAGGGAGTATCAAACTTGTCCAGCACAGGAGTGATACCCATCTTCGAGATGGCAGCAGTCACCATATCGCTTGCCCTGCCGGACTCATCGACAGGCTCGCCGGACAATATGTTTATTTGAAACTTTACCGTAAACATCTGCTCTGAAGCAGAGTTCTCAAGAAACTCATTGATCTCATCTGCATACATCCTGTTCTCTGCCGACCGTGCCGACATCGACAGCATCTGTCTTCTCTTCGCATCCAGGCTGTAATGCACATCCTTTATCGGTTCCCTCAAGAAAAAAGCATTTACAATATGCTCGCAGTCAAGTTCCTGCCCTATATCATATAGAAAAGACAGATTGACGGCAGAACTGTCGGTACTCAGCGAAGCCACCCTTCTGCACGAAGCCACCTCCGCAGGCAACTGGTCCAGATCGGCAATCAGATGACATCCCACCCGTTTATCGCCGATAGTCACAGCCGCTCCGGTGGCAGCGATGTCCGACAGGACATCTTCACCGCCATCCGTGAAATTCAGATAATCCTGGAGAATGCCCGGAGTCTCTTCGTTCCCGAATATGTCCTTTTCGGCAAGCCTTTTCAGTTCCAGTAACGGATTGCTGTTTACCACACTCTCGAACTGCTCTGCCGCCCCAAGCATCCTGGCAATTCCTTCGCTGCCCGGAACCCTGCCTGTACCCATTCCGGCAATTCCTGAAGGGCTGCCTTTCACATTGTTCTTGTTCGAGAATGTCACGAACAGCCTGCACCTGTGGTCAAGATACTCCCTTCCGTCAAAATGCCTCTCGTATGCCTCATCCAGCAGTCCTTTCGCCCTTTCAGAAGCATACTTCTTTTTCATATATATGTCCTGTTTATGCACGATACTGTAGTC
>JAFVQD010000042.1 GCA_017504965.1 Bacteroidales bacterium
CCGCAGATACGGGTAGGATTGAGTTTCGCCTGCTCCAGCTCCGACATCATTTTGTTCACAAACTTCTCATCAGGTCTGTCCGGCAACAGTTCAAAGTTCCCGTCGTGCCTTATCACGAACATCCTGGTCTTATCCCCGTCATTCATAAACCGGAACCCCTTGATGCTTCCGTAGCCCTCCACCGGCTTTTGAAAATCAAAACTCCTGGTCCACTCGGCATCCTTCCCGAACACCTCTTCCGCCTGACCTCTGACCCTCTCCCTGGCATCCACCGACACCCTCCAGGCCGACCTGAACATATCCATATATCTCTCATCCATAGTTCAGGATCTTAATTCAGATTGATGTAAATGTCGTGTGATATCCATCCTCCGGAATTATCAGATGTGTCATCATTGTCATCACTTTCAGGGAAATATGCTACTCCCACCTGTTCGAAAGTCGCGTACGTCCAGAAATTGATATAATCCGGATACTCGCGATCATTGTCATCTATGACATCATCAATGATGATATACGGATCGGAGAGGGTCACGAGGAAATGCATATCAATTCTTCGCGGGCTCCACCAGGCTTTTTCTCCGCTTGCCGACATCTCATATCCCAAGTCATATATTTCATCAAAAGCACTCTTGACATCAATTATATCACTGTAATCACTACCTTCCTCGAACGTCAGTTCCTTCTCGAAAGGAGGAATGGTCACATTGTGAGTCATATGTGTCCATCCCCACGGCCAGCCGGTAAGAGTAGAGGTTATATAGAAGTCGCCCGACAGTTCGCCGAATGGATGATCTTCCACCATAAACCCGGCAATGTCATCAACCGGGTTACACTTGGCGCTCAGCGTTATATGCCCGTACACCATTATTTCGTATGTGTATATCCATTCGGTCCCGTCAGCCTCTGTTGCGATTATCTGTATATCTGTGAGCCCTGGCATATTTGCCGAAACAAGCCACTCTGAATCTTTGTCCCATATCGTCTTGATCACAGTCTCATCAGCGGAATAAAAAGAGAAAGACATTCCTTTTGTCTTGGATTCTACCTTCAGATGAAGCCTTTCCCCATAGTCACAGCAGAACTGCACAGGGCAAAGAGTCTTGGTCTCATCTGTTCCGGTCGTCACCATATACAGCGAGATCTCAGGTGCAACCCTTACAGGAGCGTTATCTACAACGCTGAACTCCAACGCTTTGCTTCTTACCCCGTTCACAACCGCCATTATGCTCCCGTTACCTTCCTTCAGAGACTTTACATCATACGCATATTGCTCTCTTGTAGGTATGAATTCAAACATATCATCCGGATACTCGAATGAAAAGTCGGTTATGATCGCATCGCCAGGCTTGAACTTTACTGCAACACGTCTTAATGTATTGATCTCCCATTCTTTAGCCTCGTTGTCGATGTTCAGTTCCACCGCCGTCAGAATGCTTTTGTCTTCAAGAACCACTTCGGTGCGGATGCAGGAGTGGCATACCATCGCTGAAAATGCAGCGACGGCAATAATAAATATCCGTCTCATATTGCTTAGAAGTTTAGAAAATCCAGATCAGTCCCAATTTCAGATTGTTCGGCATCACGAACCATTTCTCCCCGGAGTCCACGATCTTGCCGCATTGAGGACAGGCGTATGTCACATACTTCTGATAACCCGTCCATAGCCCCAGACCGAAATCCAGATTGATATGTTCACCCAGCATCAGGGAATAGCCACCACCGAAGGCAATGCCGCCCATATCTCCCTCTTCGGATTCATTATCCGTGATACCTCCGTAATTGTATTCACGATATTGTGCGGCTCCAGATATCCACCATCCTGAATATACATTCCAAGGCCAGTATCTCACGCCCAGGGAATAAGTCTGCTTCCTGTTCTGGAACTGGTCAGCCTCTCCCTTGTGGAAAGTCCAGGGGTTTACGGAGGCTTCAGCATTGATTGTAATATGCTGCCCGGTAGCGACAGCCCCGTCAATGCTGATTGTTCCAAGGTTGATCATATCTGCCACATCAACCCCAACAGCCCATCTCTGGGCAGATGCATAATTGCTGTTTAATAGGATAGCCGAAACAAAGGCTATCAGAAACGTCATCTTTCTCATATGTTCATTGTTTATTTATGTTTCTCTTGCGGAATAAAGGATTCAGCCCTCTCTTTTCAGCAGCCATCTTTCCCCTCAATCTTCTCTCCTCGGCTGCCTATGTACAGTGAGTAAGAGAGGGCGTCATCCCCGTCTTATCAGTAGTTGGTGATAATCATATAATGCTTTCTTCTCCTTACCGGTATCATCCTCAGCCCTTTGCCCTGATACAGATCCAGTATGTTGCTGCTCTCCTTCACTGTCAGCATCCATCTGGCCTTAGTCTTATTCAGCAGGAAGTCCGCAAGGGCCCGGTGCTGACTGTCGCTGA
>JAFVQD010000043.1 GCA_017504965.1 Bacteroidales bacterium
AATGTTATAGTGATTTACATCGTGGTGGAACACTACGCCCTTATCCTTCTTGAATGCCTCGAAGTCTGCTTTGATAAGGTAGATATGGATAGAGTTATAGTGATGCCTTGATACAGAGAACTTATATTTGGGATAGGTCTCCTTCATCCAATTACGTACCAATTCTACAATCTCAGGAGTGTGCTGTCCTTGAAAGTTACGACCCTTCCAACGATATTCGTTATACACGAAGTCGGTATACTCCTTTGCCGATGCTCCTGCGTAGTCGTTCTCATAGCCGGATGCATTTGCCGATATGGTGGTATCGTTCTTCCAAATCTCGTGGAGCCGTTCAAACTCCACATTTATCTGTTGCATCACTTCGGTGCTGCCACCTTTGTCGGGGTGGTTCTCCAATGCCAATCGGCGATACTCCTTCTTGAGTTCCGCCAATGAATGTATATTCTTAAAGTAAGCCATAGTAGTAGATGTTAGTAGGTTAATACCATTGTGAAATACTCCATACACTCGGACTCGATTCCGAGACCGCTGCAAGAGAGTTCAATGTCACTCTCTTGCAGGTCGTTTATCTCTTGCAGTTCTCTGAGGTGGCGTATCTCATCATTCAGATACTCCTTTGCGGTCGCTTCATCGCAGTTACACGAGCCACATATTCTTTCAATGATTTCATTCTCAGCCATAGTAGTAAGTATTAAGATTGTGATTTGAAATAGAGTTCTCGTTGGGTATCGTAGTCTTGACTATTCCACCAATCGGTACATGCATCCACAAAGGATTGTGAGCCATCTCCCGATGAAAAGTCTGCCTCACGCAAGCCTGTTACGCTTTCCAATGTGATAAAGTCAAGGTCTTTCCACCAGTCTTGCATCTTCTGTTTGTAGTCGCTCAAGGTGCAGAAATTCTGACTCTGTTCACAGTCTGCACACCATTTACAATCCGTATCGTCATCATCTACATCGCTTAAATATTCTGGGTTGTTGGCATCTACCCATGCCTGAATCTCAATCTGCTTTGAACCGCAAGCATCACAGACATATACATCATCATCGTGAGGTTCCTCTCTTATAGCCTTGCCGTCATAGAGTGCCACAGCACGATTGACAAGCAGTTCGCGGTTGTTGTCCGAGAGTTCGGCATAGAAGCGTTCTGCTGCTCCGAGTATTGATTTACTAGCAAGGGAGTTCCATTTCTCCCAGAAGTGCTTATAAGCACCTCCGAAGGTAATCTTACACTCTTCCTCGCCCCAAGCGTTCCACATATAGTAGTGGAAGCTCGATACTGCATTTACAGGGTCTAATCTCATAGTCGTAATCATTAAGCGTTATTATCTCTGTTATCTTCCAACTGCTGCCATACGGCATCGTACATCTGTTGCAACCAGTCGATGTTTGATGCTCCAAGTTCAAACGGAGTATGGCAGGTAGCCTCAAAGTTTGCCTCCTTCTCGTGGGCTACTACCGTCATACTGTTGTCCGTCACTTGAATACCTGTTACCTTGCACTCAAATGGATCCGCATTGTTATCGAACCATATCACCCATACAGGATCATCCTGCTCTTCGGGAAAGGTTATCTCTTTCAGTCCGTGAGAGTAGAGCAACTGCCGTATGGCATCTATGATGTCTTTACGAAGCGTTTCTATCCTGTCGGAGAAGTCCATCTTCAGACGCTTCGGCTTTTGCTTCTTCTCCAATTCTGTGTAGGATAGAATCTGCATATCGGGGTGAACATCAAACTCCCAATCCACCTCGTCATCATCGAGTGTGGTGTGAATGTTTCCACCCAATACCAACCCGCAATCCCTTGTTACCATTGTGCGTGCTTCGTTGCGGTCATCTGCCGCTACGGTATAAGTACCCTCGAAGAGGTATCTTACCTTTACTTCAATCTTTTTCATACATTGATATTTTTATTGTTAATACTGATTAGTTTGCCGGAACGATGCTTACCTGCTTGCCAAAGAAGGTGTCGCAGACACCATAGACATGCTTGATGGAGCAGTCATACTCGGAGCGTTCATTGTCAAGTCGCAGGCGGAAGCCATAGCCATCCTTGCGAGCCTTATCCAACCGGATTCTGACATCGCTCTTGAGTTCCATTTCTATCAGACTGCCACCACCATACATCGAGCTGAACAGCCCGCAGGTGTTACCTTTGGGGATAATGACCTCTTTTATCTTGAAGTCGGTATCGTAAAGGTCGCGTAGGTTTACAAGACCGATATAGGTAAGCAGGTTAGCTCCACAGCTGGAGTTCTCCAACTCCTGGCAGAAATCCTCGTAGGATACCTGCTCCTTACCGTCACGATACTTTCTGTTCGGGAATCTTCCATATACCGTATATCCCTTATCGGTCAATGCCTTCTTCACCTT
>JAFVQD010000044.1 GCA_017504965.1 Bacteroidales bacterium
GACAGAAACATCATAGACCGCACACTCGGACTGCTCACAAAGATCTCCTGCGACATGCAGGAGGTCTTGAAATCTGCCCCTATATATAATATAGGTATAGAACGCCTTGAAATCCAACGGATCAAAAACCAATATCCGGAAGTCACCGTCCATCTGCAGAACACCTACTACTTCATCTGCGACAACTGGGAAAAAGCCGAAATCAACCCCATATTCAGACACGAAATATGGCTGTTCACCAACGAATACAACAAATTCAAAGACACAGTCATCACCCTCGCCAACCACTACGACGACCATCAGGAAGAAGTAGAAAACACCTACGGCGACTGCATGATCATATACGAATACCTCATAGCAATCCGCAACTCAGGCATCATCTTTCAAGAAATCTTCAACAGGATACAGCAGCTGCACAAAGGAACCGAAGAAAGACAAGCAAAATTCAAAGGCATATCAAAAGCCCTCAAAGACTACATCAAAAGCACATCTGACGACTACCTCGCCAGCCTCATCCTCGACAGACAGATCACAGCAGACAACAGACCCCAATGGATCGGCCCCAGAAACGAAGGAACCCTCTTCGCTGAACACTTCAAACTCTCCCAGAAACTGATGAACTCAGCCTTCCTCTTCACAGACCGCTCCGGCAACCCTTCGCCACTGCAAATGCAAAAAGACAAGGCAAACAACATCGCAGAATCCTACGGAATATGGCAGATTTTGCAAAAATATCGCATATAACATCATAACCCACCGAACACACACCGCAATCCCATCGAAACCCATACACCAGACCGGCCCCACCACAGAGCCGGTTTTTTCATAATCCAATCATCCACCGAACACAACCGAAGCCCGTCCAAGCCCCTAACAAATTGAGAAACACATTCTTAAACTCTACCTTTGCAAAAGATAATTATCACATAAAGCGAGTGGCCACTCCTGTTTTACCAACCAATAAACAGGAACACAATGGATGCAAACAAACTATTTCAGGGATTCTGCGAGAATATCCTCAAACCCATCATACAGGAAGCCGTAAGCGAAGCCCTGCCACCACACCTGGAAACCGCCACATCAGCGAAGAAATACTACACAGTCCAGCAAGCCGCAGAAATCGCCAACGTTGACATCTCCACCATCTACAGATGGAAAGGCAAAGGAACACTGACCTTCCTCTATATCGAAGGCCGCACCCTCATCAGCGCAGAAGAATTCGACGCCAAGATCGAAACAAAGGAACTCGTCCGCTACAAACACGGCTTTTCAAAATAGCATAATCATAAACCCCTAAACAGAACTATTATGCTAAACGAAAAGCAATCACCCTGCAATATGACAGTGAGCATATTCAGCAGCACCGCACCCTCAAAAGACCGTTCCGCAATCTATCAGCACGGCTACAAGGCAATCAGCAACGTACTTCTCCCCACAGGAGAATGCACAGTCAAAGCATTCCTCCAGCTCGGACACCAGCAGTACAAAGACACAATCGACCACATCAGATCCATCGACGACAAAAACGAAAGGAACCGTCTCAAGACAACACTCCTTCCGTCCGGAAGCCTGTCAGTACGCCTCTCCACCCGAGAATCCTCTCAGCCCCTCGAAAAAAGAATCATCCAATACAACCCCCTCCTAGTCCTCGACTTCGACAACCTCCCCGACATCGAAGCCGCAAAGCAGACCCTCTCCAGCCTCCCGTACATCTACTACGCCGGACTCTCCGTCAGCGGCCGAGGCCTCTTCGCCATCATCCCCATAGCAGCCCAAGACCACACCCAGCACAAAACCTACTTCCACGCCCTCGAAAAAGAAATGCAGACACTCGGCCTCACCATAGACAAAGCCTGCAAAGACGTAACACGCCTCAGAGTCGTCAGTTACGACCCCGACCCGTACATCAATCCCAACTGCACCACCTACACCCTCCCACAACAGTCAGAACCCCAAGAACCCACCGACGAACTCCCACAAGACCAAGAGCCGGAAGAAGACCTCACAGCCCTCAAACTCGAAGAACACCTGCAGATCTGGGAAGAAAAGCAGCATCCCCTCGACGACTACGACCAATGGATCACAGTCGGAATGGCACTCAGCCGCCTCGGAGAACCAGGCAGAGAACCCTTCCACCGAGTATCAAGATACTCCGACAAATACACCCCAGAAGCCACAGATAAAGCATTCGACGGATTCCTCCGCAGCACAAAACACATCACCCTCGGCTCATTCTTCTACATCTGCCACATCAACGGCATACGCCCGGCAAACACATCCGAATACGAAAGCATACCCTTCCCCGATGAAGTCTTCCCAGACCCCATCAGACACAT
>JAFVQD010000018.1 GCA_017504965.1 Bacteroidales bacterium
CGCCATCAATCAGTATTGCTACTAATCATGCTGCCCCTCGACTTGCATGTGTTAAGCCTGCCGCTAGCGTTCATCCTGAGCCAGGATCAAACTCTTCATTGTATATTCTATTTTTATATTTCTAGCTTGTCCTGAACTCTCCTGTACTAATAAATTTCTCTAAAGAAATTAACGCTTGTACTCTTTTCTTGGTACTTATAAATTGTACTTGTTCTTCATTATTTCAATCAACTTTTTGTTTCCCTCTCTTCGGATGTGTTCCTCTCAAAAGGGACCGCAAAGATATGCGGTTTGAATCAAACCACCAAATTTTTTTTGCAAAAATTTTAGCATTTTTTGCTAACTCGTTAGAAAAGACGAGGATAATTTTGATCAAGCTCTTTCATCACTGTACCGATGATACAATCTCTGAAAAAAGCGGCTTTAGAATGGACATTATATTTCTTACAATACTCATCGATATACTCAAGTTCCATCTTGTTAAAACGGATGGTCTTTCCATATAATCTGAGATACCTGGCTTTATCCTTACGGAGAAAATCAGGGGTCAATATCTTCTTATTTTTCTTCTTCCTGGCCAAAATCACAAATTTTCCCCAAAGATAATACTTATATTTAAAAAAGTACTATATTTGCAGCGGAAATGAGAAATATGGAATACATATCACGACTGATGTCCAGATCTGGACGTTCCCGAATCCGACGATAGGGAGTCACTCCCGTTATATATCACATCGGATTCAATTTATATTTTTTCATTTATAACCAATATTCAATTCCACAATGAAAATAAACGTGTGTGTGGCTGATGAGAGTCACGCAGTTTATGCACAACAAATATGCGATTTAGTGTACGTCTCTGCCCAGGAGAGAGGTACAGGTATTGCCAAAAGAACCCCTGAGTATATAGCCCAAAAGATGAAAGTGGGCAAAGCTGTCATAGCCCTCACCGAAGATGGGGAACTTGCCGGCTTCGCTTATGTCGAGACCTGGAGTCATACCCTTTTTGTAGCTAATTCGGGTCTGATCGTAGCTCACAAATTCAGGAAAACTGGACTTGCCAAGAGGATCAAACAGGAAGTCTTCAATCTTTCAAGGAGAAAATACCCAGATGCCAAGATCTTCAGTATCACCACAGGGGCTGCAGTGATGAAAATAAATTCCGATATGGGCTTCAGACCGGTTCCATTCTCTGAATTGACAGATGATGCTGAGTTCTGGGCAGGCTGTAAAGGGTGCAAGAATTTCGACATTCTTGAGAGGAACAATTACAAAATGTGCTTGTGCACCGGTCTTCTTTATGACCCGGCAGATAAAGAAAGTAGAAAAACAATTAAAAATAAAAACAATGAAAAAAGTCGTTTTAGCATTCAGTGGTGGTTTAGACACCTCCTTTTGCGTCCCGTATCTAAAAAATGAGAAGGGGCTTGAAGTTCACACAGTTCTTGTAAACACAGGTGGATTCTCTAAAGAGGAGGCTGCCAGGATCGAAGAGAGAGCTCTGACTTTGGGTGCAGCAAGCCACACCACAGTGGATGCAGTGGATACCTATTATAATAAGGGGCTGAAATATCTTATCTATGGCAATGTTCTCAAGAACAACACCTATCCCCTATCTGTAAGCTCAGAGAGAGTCTTCCAGGCTCTTGAGGTTCTTAATACCGTCAAGAAAATCGGTGCTGACTATGTGGCACACGGAAGTACCGGTGCAGGCAATGATCAGGTTCGCTTTGATATCGTATTCGAGATTATGGCACCTGAAGTGGAGATCCTCGCCCCTATCCGTGAACTTGAGATCAGCCGCAAGGACGAGATCGACTACTTGGTAAAACACGGCTTCAATTTCTCTTGGGAGAAATCAAAATACTCAATCAACCAGGGTGTTTGGGGTACAAGTATCGGCGGCGTGGAGACCCTATCATCGTCAGGTTACCTTCCTGAAGAGGCCTACCCTTCACAAAAGGTTAAAGATGGTAGCGAAATCGTGACACTGGGATTCTCTAAAGGTGAGCTTTGCTCTGTAAATGGAGAGGAACTTACCCCTGTTCAGGCTATATACAAACTTAAAGAGATCGCAGAGCCTTATGCTATCGGTCGAGACACCCACGTAGGAGACACTATTATAGGCATAAAGGGAAGAGTAGGTTTTGAGGCTGCCGCTCCACTTATCATCATCAAAGCCCACCACCTTCTTGAGAAACACGTACTTACCAAAAATCAGCTTAACTGGAAAGACCAGCTGTCAAACTACTACGGTCAGCTTATGCACGAAGCTCAGTATCTCGAGCCACTTTCCAGAGATATCGAAGCATTCCTTGAGAGCACCCAGAAGACCGTTACCGGTACTGTTCAGGTACAGCTGATGCCTTACCATTTCTCAGTACTCGGCTGCGAGAGCAAATACGATATGATGAGCTCGAAATTTGGCGACTACGGTGAGAAGAACAAATCATTCTCCGGTAGAGATATCATAGGCTTTACCAAGGTACTGGCAAATCCTTTGAAAATTTTCTATTCACTCCAGGAGGATAAGGACAATGAATAAGATAAAGGTAGCTATTGCCGGAGGGACAGGTTATACAGGGGGAGAACTTCTCAGACTTCTGATCAATCACCCTTATGTGGAGATAGTATCTGTCCTCAGTACCACCTCTGCAGGGACCAGGGTGGACTCTATCCACCGTGACCTGCTTGGTGATACCGATCTGGTATGCACCTCATCACTGGAGGAGGGCGAAACCCCGGATGTCATCTTCCTCTGCCTTGGGCACGGACTTTCGAGGGAATTTATCAGCCAGAACAATATTCCGGCAGGGTGCAAAATCATCGACCTTGGGAACGATTTCAGGGTAGAGAGCAGCTACGGAGAGAAGAACTTCGTCTATGGACTTGCTGAGCTTCGAAAAGAGGAGATCAGCCACTGCAATTATCTTGCAAATCCCGGCTGCTTCGCCACTTGCATCCAGCTTGCCCTCCTACCCCTTGCTGCCAAAGGGCTTATCAGTGACGAGATACATATCCACGCCATTACCGGCTCTACCGGTGCAGGGAAAAAGCTTGCAGAACCTTCGCACTTTTCATACAGGAACTCTAACATCTCGGTATATAAGTCATTCACCCACCAGCACTTGGCTGAGATAGGGATGACACTCTCCCTTCTGCAGGGAGCCCCCGTTCCCCAGATCAACTTCGTCCCTATGAGGGGGGATTTCACCAGGGGTATTTTCGGCAGCATCTACACCAAATGCAGCCTCACCAAAGAGGAGGCAACTGCCCTGTATAAGGGGTACTACCAGGGGGCAGAGTTCGTAAAGGTGAGCGACGAGGGGATCAGCCTTAAAGAGGTGGTTAATACCAACAAGTCTCTGCTTCACGTGGAGATGCACAACGGATATATCCACATCACCTCCATCATAGACAATCTGGTAAAAGGTGCATCAGGGCAGGCAGTGCAAAATATGAACCTTATGTTCGGTCTGCCGGAGTCTACCGGTCTCAAATTAAAAGCAGGAGCATTCTGATTATGGAACTTTTTGATGTATACAAACTATGGCCAATAGAGCCTATAAAGGCTAAAGGGTGGAAAATCTGGGATAAGGATGGTGCAGAGTACACCGATCTGTATGGAGGACACGCAGTAATATCGATAGGACACTGCCACCCTACCTATATCAATATGCTCCAGGAGCAATTGAACAAGCTCGGTTTCTACTCAAATGCTGTGCAGAACTCCCTCCAGAAGGAGCTGGCTGCCAAACTCGGGGAGGTCTCAGGCTACAATGACTATACACTTTTTCTGGCAAATTCAGGGGCAGAAGCCAATGAGAATGCTCTGAAACTGGCCTCTTTCCACACAGGAAAGAGGAAGTTCATTGCATTGGAAAAGGCATTTCACGGAAGGACCTCCGGTGCAGTGGCTGCTACCGACAATCCTAAGATCAGAGCCCCTTTCAATAAGACTGACCATATCACCTTCGTCCCCATCAACGACATCATCGCTGTAGACAAATGGCTCAGCACAGGTGAGTACGCAGGTGTAATTATAGAAGGCATCCAGGGGGTAGCCGGTATATTCGAGCCGCAGAAAGAGTACTTGCAGGAGGTATCATCCCTCTGCAAAAAGCACTCTGCTCTGCTGATATTGGACGAAGTCCAATCGGGATACGGAAGGACCGGAAAGTTTTTTGCACATCAGCACTCTGATGTGACCCCCGACATCATCACCACTGCAAAAGGTATGGGCAACGGCTTCCCTATCGGAGGTGTGCTCATCGCACCCCACATCAAGCCTTCCTACGGGATGCTGGGGACCACTTTTGGAGGCAATCACTTGGCCTGTACAGCAGCACTGGCTGTGCTGAAAGTGATAGAAGATGAGAATCTGGTGGAAAATGCCAGAGTAATAGGTGAATATCTGATAGACTCTCTCTCCAAACTACCTGTCTTCAAAGAGGTTAGAGGCAGAGGCCTGATGATCGGTCTGGAACTTGGTCAGGGGTATGAAGGGCTGAGAGACAAACTGTTGTTCGAAGAACACATATTTACAGGTGGTGCCGGAGCTAATGTTATCAGACTCCTTCCACCGCTCAATATTACTAAAGAGGTGGCTGACCACTTCATAAATACCATTAAAAAACTTACAGAATAATGAGACATTTTACCAAAGTTCAGGATATAGGTGATCTGCACGAAGCACTGGCTAAAGCCAAATTTGTGAAAGAAAATCCGTTTGCAGACCAGCATCTGGGCAAAAACAAGACCCTGCTGATGATCTTTTTCAACTCAAGCCTCAGGACCAGACTAAGTACTCAGAAAGCGGCCCTGAATCTTGGTATGAATGTGATCGTTCTGGATATAAATAGCGGAGCCTGGAAACTGGAGATAGAGAGGGGCGTGGTAATGGACGGAGACAAACCGGAACACATCCTGGAGGCTATACCGGTGATAGGATCCTACTGCGATGTGATCGGGGTCAGATCATTTGCCAGATTTGAAAACAAGGAGGACGACTATAACGAGAAGATTCTCAATCAGTTCATCAAGTACTCAGGAAAGCCTGTATTCAGTATGGAGGCAGCGACCAGACACCCTCTTCAGAGTTTTGCAGACCTCATCACCATCGAAGAGTACAAGAAGAGTGCAAGACCTAAAGTGGTATTGACCTGGGCACCACACCCTAAAGCATTGCCGCAGGCAGTCCCCAACTCATTTGCAGAGTGGATGAACGCCACTGACTACGAGTTTGTAATCACCCACCCTGAAGGGTATGAACTCAGCAGCGAGTTTGTAGGGGATGCCAAGGTCATCTATGACCAGAAAGAGGCGTTTAGAGGGGCAGACTTCATCTATGCGAAAAACTGGTCAGCATTCAGCGATCCTCACTATGGAGAGGTGCTCTCCAAAGATATGAACTGGATGGTGGACGAAGATAAAATGGCTCTTACCAACGACGCATACTTTATGCATTGCCTCCCTGTCAGGAGAAATATGATCGTTAGCGACGCTGTCATCGAGAGTCCCAAATCTATCGTCATACCTGAGGCTGCCAACAGGGTGGTATCTGCACAAACAGTTCTGAAAGAGATACTTATTAACCTATAAATCTGAAATATGAGCCAACTTACTATACTTAAAATAGGTGGAAACATCATAGATGTACCATACCTTCTGGAGAAGTTCATCTCAGACTTCGTGAAGATAGAGGGCCCCAAAATCCTTATTCACGGAGGGGGCAAACTCGCCAGCGAGTTATCTGCCAAGATGGGGATAGAGACCAAAATGCACGAAGGGAGGAGAATCACCGACTACGAGACTCTCAAACTCGTGACGATGGTGTATGCCGGTCTTATCAACAAAGAGATTGTGGCCGGATTTCAGAAAGATGGCTGCAATGCCATCGGGCTTTCGGGTGCAGATGCCAATATCATCCCTGCTACCAGAAGAGCCCCCCAGCCTATCGATTTCGGATATGTAGGGGATGTGAACCCCCAGATGATCAATGACAGATTCCTTTTCTCCCTGCTGAGTATGGGTATCACACCTGTCATCTGCGCCATCACACACGACGGCAACGGCTCACTCCTTAACACCAATGCTGACACCATCGCCTCAAGCATAGCGATCGCTATGTCAAAGCACTACAGCACCAAGCTGGTATACTGTTTCGAGAAAAACGGTGTTCTGCTCGATCCGGATGATGACGACTCTGTCATCTCACTTATCACCTACGACCACTTCCAGAACCTTAAAAAAGAGGGAATTATCTCCAAAGGGATGATACCCAAGCTGGACAACGCTTTCAAAGCTATATCGAATGGTGTATCGGAGGTGGAAATCAAGCACGCAAGCAATTTGAACTTACAGATAGGTACCCTTCTGAAATGAGATACAAACTACTGAGAGATATGGTCGCCATTCCATCTTTCTCCCGCCAGGAGGGGGAGGTGGCTGACCTTGTATGCTCTTGGATAGAGGAGAAAGGGGTTCAGTACAAAAGGATGGGGAACAATATCCTCCTGCATAAGGGGTGCGGAAAGGATGGCGCCCCCTCCCTCCTGCTCAACTCCCACATAGACACAGTCAAGCCCTCGCCCAAATACACATTTGACCCATTCACCCCACCATACCACCCCGAAAGGATAGATGGCCTGGGGAGCAATGATGCCGGGGGAAGTGCCTTCGCCCTACTGCACACATTTCTCCATTACCTGAACGAGGAGCTCCCTTTCAATCTGGGGCTTATCCTCTCTGCAGAGGAGGAGTGTTCAGGGGAGAACGGGATAGCATCCCTATCTTCGTATATAAGTGAGAACTATGACTTTGCCATTATAGGGGAGCCCACTTGTATGAGAGCCGCCGTAGGTGAAAGGGGGCTTCTGGTACTCGACGGCACTGCCCACGGAGTTACAGGGCACGCTGCCAGAAACGAAGGGGTAAATGCGATTGATATTGCCATAAAGGATATAACCAGACTGCAGAATTTTCATTTCGGAAAGATATCTCCCTCAATGGGAAAAATCAAACTCACTGTGACTCAGATCAATGCAGGCACTCAGCACAATGTCATCCCAGACACTTGCACCTTCGTAGCCGATATACGTACCACAGAACAATATACACCTACCGAGATCTGGGAGATGCTGCAGGCAGAGGTGGAGAGCACCCTCACCCCACGCAGACTCACCAATCAGAGTTCCGCCACACCCCAAGGGCACATTTTGCTGGAGGCTGTCGCACAGAGCGGGATAGAGAGCTTCATCTCCCCCACTACATCGGACTGGATGAAGATAGATATCCCAGCCATCAAGATGGGGCCCGGGGACTCAGCCAGATCACATCAGGCAGACGAATATATCCTCTGCAGTGAGATAGAAAATGGGATAGAAACCTACATCAAATTTATAGACACATTAGAACAATTGATACATAATGGGAAATAACAATTCATACCAGACACTCTGGAGCAAAGGTGTCCAAGCCTCGAAAGCAGTAGAGGATTTTACAGTGGGCAATGACAATATTCTGGATCTTAAAATAGCCAAACACGATGTTCTGGGGTCCAAAGCACATATAAAAATGCTGAGTACCATCGGGCTTCTGGAGAAAGAAGAGGAGAAGGTATTGTCATCGGCTCTCGATGAGATCTACGAAAACATCCTCAAAGGGGAGTTTGAGATCGAAGATGGTATAGAGGATATCCACTCACAGGTGGAGATGCTGCTCACCAGAAAACTCGGTGAACTGGGGAAAAAGATCCACTCCGGACGCTCACGCAATGACCAGGTGCTGGTGGACATCAAACTTTTCTTCAGAGAGGAGCTTCTCAATATCAAGGGGGACGTCATCAGATTGTTTGAGAAGCTGCAGGCCCTTAGCGAGGAGCACAAACACACCCTCCTCCCGGGATATACCCACGGACAAGTGGCTATGCCATCATCATTCGGAATGTGGTTCGGAGCATATGCCGAGACACTGGCCGATGATATGATAATGATCAGGGCTGCATACGACATAGTGAACCAGAATCCGCTCGGCTCTGCTGCAGGGTATGGAAATTCATTCCCTCTGGACAGAGAGATGACCACTGAACTGCTGGGCTTCAGGACATTGAACTATAACTCCATCGCTGCTCAGATGAGCAGAGGTAAATCTGAAAAGGCTGTGGCAAATGCCATCGCATCGGTAGCATCTACCCTTAACAAACTGGCTGCCGACTGCTGTGAATATATGTGTTCCAATTACGGCTTCATCTCATTCCCCGATGAACTCACCACCGGTTCGAGCATCATGCCACACAAAAAGAATCCCGATGTATGGGAGATCATCCGAGCCAAATCTAACAGGCTTCAGAGCATACCTAACGAACTGAGTATGCTTTGTACCAACCTTCCACACGGCTATCACCGCGATTTCCAACTTCTTAAAGATGTGACATTCCCAGCTATAGAAGAGATCAGAAAGTGCATCACTATGACCCTTCTGATGCTTGACAATATCAGGATCAACGATCACATACTGGACGACCCCAAATACGATTACCTCTTCACTGTAGAGAGGGTAAACAGGTTGGCTCTCGAAGGGACTCCATTCAGAGATGCATACAAACAAGTAGGTCTGGAAGTGAAGAACGGGACATTCAAAAAAGATGAGAACTGCTCTCCTCTACTTCACACACACGAAGGGAGCATCGGAAATCTATCTACTCTGAAGATCAAAGATAAAATGGATAAGAATTCAGAATTCTAAAATTCTGACATTAATTAAATAGAGATTTTCTCCCCTTTCTTATCGAAAAAATTAAAAGATAGAAGGGGGAGATTTGCATCTGCCTCTATCTTAATGGTGCACTTGTGCTTCTTCTCCCACTTTTTCTCGATAGAATTGAAGAGACCCTTGGTGACATAAGCCTCTACCAGAGGATTGACTACCAACTTGAATGATTTGATCCCCTTCTCCTGAACCAGATAGGTAATCTGTCTTTCAATCGCCTCATCTACCAGAATACTTGAAGAGATCTTTCCAGTACCGCCACAGCAAGGGCAGGTCTCCTGGGTATCCATCTCTGTAGCCGGCTTGGTCCTCTGGCGGGTAATCTGCATCAATCCGAATTTGGTAAGGGGGAGGATATTGTGTCTTGCCCTGTCACTCTGCATAAGTTCCTGCATATGTTTCAGGAGCTGGGTGCGATGCTCATTGGAGTCCATATCGATGAAATCGACTATCACGATACCACCCATATCTCTCAATTTGATCTGACGTGCCACCTCTTCAGCAGCATTGCAGTTCACATCGAATGCATTCTGTTCCTGATCCTTCCCTGTCTTGACTCTGGTACCGCTATTCACATCGATAACGTGCAGGGCTTCTGTGTGCTCGATTACCAGATATGCACCTTGTCTGATAGGGACCACTTTACCGAAAGCAGATTTGATCTGTCTGGTCACATCGTAATGATCGAAGACAGGCTCACTCCCTTTGTATAGTTTGACGATCTTCTCAAACTCCGGTGATATCATCGAGACATACTCCCTTATCTCACTATAGATCTGCTCGTCATTAACTACTATATTTGAGAAAGAGTCATTCAAAAGATCCCTCAAGACTGTGGTGGTCTTGCTACTCTCTGTAAAAAGGAGTTGCGGACACTTTTGAGTGGCTATCTTCTTCCAGGACTCTTCCCACTTGTTAATGAGCATCTTGAGTTCCAGATCCAGAACAGCAGCTTTCTTCCCTTCGGCAGCTGTCCTTATTATCACACCGTAGCTTGGGGGCAAAATGCTGTACATCAGCCTCTCCAGACGCATTTTTTCATCCTTTGATGTGATTTTCTGAGAGATGTTCACTTTGTCGCCGAACGGGAGAAGAACCATATTCCTGCCCGCTATAGATATCTCAGAAGTGAGTCTTGAACCCTTCGTAGAGATGGGTTCCTTTACGATTTGGACTATTATAGGCTGTCCGGGCTTGAGGACATTCTCGATCTTGCCCTCTTTTTCCAGAATATTGTGAATATCAATACTCCGATAGAAAGATAAAAAATCTCTGTTTGGATTCAACTGCCTGGCAAAAGTGTCGAAAGCAGTAAAATTCAAACCGAGATCCAGATAGTGAACAAAGGCATCTTTCTTGTCCCCGATATCGATGAAAGCGGCATTGAGAGATGGGATCAGCTTCTTCACCTTACCCAAATGAACATCACCCACAGTAAAACTGCGGCCTTCATTTTTCTCTTTATTAAGCTCCACCAGACGATGATCCTCCAGGAGAGCTATTGTTATCTCCGTGGGATTTACATCTATTATCAGATCTTTCTCCATTAGATACCTCCTAAAACAATAATCTAAAGTAGCTTTTACAAACTACTTTAGATTATATGTTGTGACATTAAGATGTTAGTTTATAAACTATTTCTTCTTATGTCTGTTCTTGCGCAAACGTTTTTTACGTTTGTGCGTAGACATTTTATGTCTTTTTCTTTTTTTTCCGCTTGGCATAACTGATATTATTTAACTTTTACGTTGGTTTTAACCTTATTCATAAAAACCTTAGCGGGTTTGAATGCAGGGATGTAGTGCTCAGGGATAACGATAGTTTTACCTTGTGAGATGTTACGTGCGGTTTTCTGTGCGCGTTTTTTAGTAATAAAACTACCGAAGCCACGAAGAAATACATCTTCATCTTTTGCTAAGGAATTTTTCACACTTTCCATAAATGCTTCAACAACATTTTGGACAGCGATTTTCTCCATTCCTGTTGCTTTAGCAACTTCATTTACGATATCAGCTTTAGTCATAATTTCACTTTTTAAACGTTATATCTTTTTTTAGGTCTGCAAAAGTATCTATTATTTTTTAGTTTGCAAAACATTCTACCCTTTTTTAACCAAAAAAGTTTGGCATAATGATTGACAAATTAGACCACAAAACAATTTACTAAAGGTATTTGAATTTAAACTGACATATTGTCACTATATATTATTATGAAGAGAGACGACTTTTTGTTTGATACTGGTGCTGGAGATGTAAATATCCTTCCTGTTGTCAATATGGAATCCATCCAGAAACTCGATGAAAAAGAGATGCCTGAGGTGCTTCCCATCCTTACACTCAGAAATGCAGTGCTGTTCCCTGCCACTGTGATCCCTATCGCTGTAGGTAGGGAAAAATCGATCAAACTGGTTAGGGACGCATACAAATCGGGAAAGATATTGGGGGCCGTGGCTCAGATTGACAACGAGGTGGAACACCCCACCATCATAGACCTGTTCGATATAGGAACACTCGGTAGAATATTGAAAATCATAGAGATGCCTGACGGAAGCATCACTGCCATCCTCCAAGGTGTCAAAAGATTCAGGATAGTGGAGCAGACCGCTTCAGAGCCTTATCTTTTCGCCAAAGTGAAATACCTTAATGACATTTTGGCAAAAAAAGGGGACAAGGAGATGGAGGCATTGACAGAAAACATCAAGGATCTGGCTATGCAGATCATCAAATCTTCCCCACATATGCCACAGGAGGCAGGTTTTGCCATCAAAAATCTGGAAGGGAGCGAATTCCTTACTAACTTCATCGCCTCCAGTATGGAGATCGACGACACCTTCGAGAAGATGAAACTTCTCCAGGAGAGCCACGTCAAAGTGAGGGCTATGAAGCTGCTTGAGATCCTTAACAGACAGATGGATATCCTCACCCTCAAAAATGATATCCAGCAGAAAGTCCGCACTGAGATGGACCAGCAGCAGAGGGAATATTACCTCAATAACCAGCTTAAGACCATCCAGGAGGAGCTTGGTATAGATTCAGAGGGGTCAGACTGCAATGAGCTAAGGCAGAGGGCCCTGCTGAAAAAATGGCCTGCACACGCTGCCGAAGCCTTCGAGTCAGAACTCAAGAAGCTGGAGAGGACAAATGTAAACTCTCCTGACTACAATGTCCAGTACCAGTATGTGAAACTGCTGGTAGACCTCCCTTGGGATGAGATGACAGATGACAATCTGGATCTCAAACACGCTCAGAAAGTTCTGGATAAAGACCACTTCGGTCTCGAAAGTGTCAAGGATAGAATCATAGAATATCTGGCCGTACTCAAGCTGAAGGGAGATATGAAATCCCCTATCCTATGTCTGTATGGCCCTCCGGGTGTAGGAAAGACCTCACTGGGCAAGTCCATTGCCAGGGCATTGGGAAGGGAATACGGCAGAATATCCCTTGGCGGTCTTCACGACGAATCGGAGATCAGGGGTCACCGCAAGACATATATAGGTGCTATGCCGGGACGAATTATCCAGACCATCAAAAAGGCAGGATCATCCAATCCTGTCATCGTTCTGGATGAGATAGACAAGATCAGCAAGGATTTTAAAGGAGATCCCGCTTATGCACTGCTGGAGGTCCTCGACCCTGAGCAGAACAACACTTTCCACGACAACTATCTGGACATCGATTACGATCTATCCAAAGTGCTTTTCATAACCACTGCCAACAATATCAGCACCATCCACCCAGCCCTCAAGGACAGGATGGAGATGATCCCTGTGACAGGATATCTGGCAGAGGAGAAGGTGAGCATTGCCCAGGGGTACCTTATCCCTAAGCAGATGGAGGCTCACGGTCTCAAAAAGGGGCAGTTGAAAATAAACAAGGCTGCCATCAATAAAGTTATAGACGAGTATACCAGAGAGTCCGGTGTCAGAGGGCTTGACAAACAGATAGCCAAACTGGCGAGGGTCTCTGCCAAGAAGATAGCAATCGAAGAGGAGGTACAAGTCTCCATAACACCTGACAAGGTACGCGAGATCCTGGGGATACCTACCAACTCACACGACATCCAGAAGGGGAATGAGGCACCCGGAGTGGTGACAGGTCTGGCTTGGACTGAGATGGGTGGAGAGATTCTGTTCGTAGAGTGCAGTCTGAGTGAAGGTAAAGGCAATCTCTCTATGACCGGTAATCTGGGTGATGTGATGAAAGAGTCCACCACCATAGCATTCCAGTACCTGAAAGCACATCCTGAACTCCTTTCTCTCACCACCGAAGAGATAATGGCTAAAGATATCCATATCCACGTCCCTGAAGGGGCTATACCTAAAGATGGACCTTCTGCCGGCATCACTATGGTCAGCGCTATGGCCTCAGCCTATAAAGGTCAGATGGTCAAATCCAAGATCGCTATGACAGGTGAGATGACCCTTAGGGGGAGAGTTCTGCCGGTAGGTGGTATTAAGGAGAAAATCCTGGCAGCCAAACGTGCAGGGGTCGAGACCATCATCCTCTCCAAAGAGAATGAAAAGGATATCAACGAGATAAAGGAGATCTATATCAAAGGGCTGAATTTCATCTATGTAAACAACATATCAGAGGTAATCAAAGCCATATTTTAGCTTTATGAACGTAAAGATTCACCCATCTTGGGGAAATATACTTCAGCAAGAGTTCGACAAACCCTATTTCGAAGGGCTTGTCGAATTTTTGCATAAAGAGAAGAGGGAGAAAAAGACCATCTACCCCCCCGGGCCTAAAATTTTCAACGCTTTCGACCTGACACCTTTTGATAGAGTGAGGGTAGTGATTTTGGGGCAGGATCCATACCACGGTCCCGGACAGGCAGAGGGGCTCTCATTCTCTGTACCTCACGGAGTGAAGCTCCCCCCCTCTCTCCAGAACATCTATAAAGAGATAGAGAGTGACACAGGGATCTCCACAGCCGGCAGAGATGGCTCTCTGGTCCACTGGGCTGAACAAGGTGTCTTCCTCCTTAATGCAGTATTGACAGTCAGGGCATCCGAACCCACCTCCCACAGCAGAATCGGGTGGACCACATTTACCGATGCAGTAATCAAAGCCATTTCGGATCACAAGGAGGGTGTCATTTTCCTCCTCTGGGGCAACTATGCCAGGAGCAAACGGGATCTTATCGACCGAAGCAAGCACTATATTCTGGAAGCAGCACACCCCTCACCACTGGCCAGAGGTGCATTTTTCGGATGCAGACACTTCTCTCAGACAAACAATATTCTCCTAAACAGGGGTGAAAAACCTATAAAGTGGTAAGATTTTTTTATATTTGTAGGTTAATATACCTATAAATGAAAACAGCTTTTTTCCCAGGATCATTTGATCCGTTCACTATAGGACATAAAGATGTAGTAATCGCATCACTGGAACTTTTTGATAAGGTGATAATCGGTGTAGGCTACAACTCTGCCAAAAAAGGTCTTATCTCCACCGAAGGGAGGATGGAGATAATCGGACAATCCATAGCAGATCTTAAAGCGAATGGCGCGAATATTGAAGTAGTATCCTATACAGGGCTCACTATAGATGCCTGCAGAAGGGCAAATGCCAAGTTCATCATCCGTGGAGTACGCACCACAGCCGACTTCGAGATGGAGTCTGTGATCGCACAGGCAAACAAAAGACTGGCTCCGGATATCTCGACCGTCTTTATGAATGCATCCAATGAGAACTCATTTGTATCTTCCACCATAGTGAGGGACATAGTTCTGAATGGCGGTGACGCCAAAGAGTTCTTGTCACCCGGAGTAGATATTTACAAACACCTAAACAAATAATTATGAGACATCTGATCAGATACATACTATTCTTCCCACTATACTTCCTGTCACTTTCACTATTTGCACAAGAAGCACCTGTACAGGACTCCACTTCGTCAGCGATGGACAAAGAGACCGTCCAGCTAATTATGAAGATGTTCGATGGTCAGGAGATCTCTATGATAAAAGTGAAGGCAGACCAGCTAATCTCATCCGGAAAAGACAGCGCTGAGCAGGCCCTCATCGCCTCGTATATATTTGACTACTATCAGTCATCCAAATATATGGGTTATGAAGAGGTGGCTCTGTATATAGCAGACAACTACTTTCTGAATGACAAACTGGCCTGGCCACAGGAGGATGGACTTCTGATGGTAAAGATGTTTGCAGAGTTTAACCGTCAGTCTATGATAGGGATGAAAGCACCTGAACTCCTGCTCCCCGACACCCTTGGAAGGGAGATATCGCTCCGCCAGTGCGACACCAGGTACAAAATCGTCCTTTTCTACGATGACCAATGCAACACCTGCAACTACTACACACCATTTCTGATGAAGTTCCTGAAGGACTACAGCTATGGCACAGTAACCCTTTACAGGGTCTACACACAGGATAGTCGTGAAAGATGGTGTACCTATGTAAGCAAGATAAACAAAAGATTCCCTGTGTCGGAAAATGTGACCGTTTATGATGTATGGGATCCCGATTTTTCATCTGATTTCCAGAGAAAATACGGAGTGGTCTCTACCCCACAGATGCTCCTTCTGGACAGAAACAATTTCATTCTCGGGAGAAAACTTGACCCTACTGCAATGGCCCAGCTTATCGAGATGGACTACAATAAGCCTAATGAGCTGCAGCTGTTCCTGGATCAGCTCTTCTCATCACTATTGCCATACGATCAGACTCAGGATATAGACACTACCCTTATCGTCAGCACCATAGACGGACTGTACGAGAAGTCGAAGTCTGATACCGCTGCTTTTCAGGATATCTTCTACAATTCTTACCAATACCTGAAGAATCACGAAGAGTACGATATGCAGAAAGGTGCAGCCTACATCGGACACAAATATATCTCCCAGATGCCTCAGATGTGGAGCAATGCCAACTTCTCTGAGAAGGAGGATGCAGCTGGAAGGGCACCTCTGGGTATCGAGTACCCATCGGCAGACAAGTTCATCAAAGAGACAGCTATGGCTGTTGAACTTTTCTACCGCAACCAGCTGGGCAAACCGGCTACCAACCTTTACCTCAGCCTTCCGGATAAGAGCTCATACTCGATCTATGACGGAAACGGAGAATACACTGTCCTCTATTTCTACAATATGGATTGTGCCCTGTGTGAAGCGGTCACCCCTGATATGAAGAAGATATACGACGAGTTTTCAGATAAAGGGGTGGAAGTTATGGCCATATATACCGGCAGTGCCAAAAACAGAAAAGAGTGGACCAAATATATTGCCACCCAAGGCTTTGAATGGACAAACCTCTACGACAAGAAAGATACCCAAGAGATGTTTGCCAAGTATAATCTTTCAGGTGTCCCTGCTATCTATCTTCTTGATAAAGAGAAAAATACTATAGCCAAGGACATCACTCCTAAAATGTTGAACGAAATTTTAAACTATTTGCTGTATGATTAGCGGAATATATAAAGAGTTTGTACAGAAGATCGGCAAAGTTATCCCTTCTGAAAGGATTCTTCACGACGAATTGAGTAAACTGGCATTCGGCACGGATGCCTCTTTCTACAGATTGCTCCCTAAAGTGGTGGTAAAGGCCAGAGAGGAAAAAGAGGTAAGTGCTGTATTGGCTGCTGCCTCGCAGCTGAACATTCCGGTGACATTCCGCGCAGCGGGAACATCACTCTCCGGGCAGTCCATCAGTGACTCCGTACTGGTAATTGTCTCACACGGATGGGACAAATATCAGATTCTGAATGATGCACAGCAAATCAGACTGCAGGTAGGTATCAGGGGGATCAGAGCCAACCAGTATCTGGCCAAATATGGCAGAAAGATAGGTCCGGACCCTGCTTCTACCGACTCCGCTATGATAGGCGGTATCATATCGAACAATGCCAGCGGTATGAGCTGTGGCACACACGAGAACTCATACAGGACCATTGCCGATGCAAGGATCATTCTGGCAGATGGGACCATCCTTGATACAGCAGATCCTGAGTCTGTCAAGAGCTTCAGAAGCAGTCATAAGGATATGATCGAAAAACTTGAGAACATCTCCAAAAAAATCGCTGCCAGACCTGAGCTGAGAGAGAGGATCATAAAGAAATACAGCATCAAGAATACTACAGGATATGGCCTGAACTCCTTCGTGGACTACACTGACGGGATAGATATCATCAAACATATCATTGTAGGGGCAGAGGGCACATTGGCGTTCATATCTGATGTGACACTCAATACTGTCATCAATCCTAAGTTCAAAGCCACTTCACTCATCATCTTCCCTACCATAGAGATAGCGTGCGAGGCGGTACAGGTGCTCCGCCACGAACCTGTAAATGCAGTCGAGCTACTTGACAGACAGTCCCTCAAATCGGTAGAGAATGCAAATGGTGTCCCTCCTTTCATAAAGGGGCTTCCTGACGGATGCTGTGCCCTGCTGGTAGAGACCCATACCCAGACAGAAGAGGAACTGGTCAAGAATGTGGATGAAATTACAGAAAGCATCAACCATTTCGAGACTACTCTTCCTTTCATCTTCACCAGAGACCCCAGAGAGATAGCTGCATTCTGGAAGATCAGACAAGAGGCTCTTCCTACAGTAGCAGGTCTGAGAAAGACAGGGACCACAGCTGTCATAGAGGATGTATGTTTCCCTGTGGACACCCTCGCCAAAGCTGTTACCGATCTGCGTGAAGTGCTCCACAAGAATCATTACGATGACGCAGGTATCTTCGGCCACGCACTGGCAGGCAACCTCCACTTTATGTTCAATCAGGACTTCCAGACCAAATCTGAAGTGGACCGCTTCCATAAATTTATGGATGAGATAGCTGACCTGGTGGTGGACAAATATGACAGCTCTATGAAGGCTGAACACGGCACCGGAAGAAATATCGCCCCCTACGTAAAAAAAGAGTGGGGTGATGAGGCCTATAACATAATGAAAGAGATCAAAGAGATCTTCGACCCTAAAGGGATCCTCAATCCAGGGGTTATCCTTAACGAAGATCCTACTGTCCACGTATCGAATCTCAAGCCTAACCCTGCTACCCACGAGCTTGTGGACAAGTGTATGGAGTGCGGTTTCTGCGAGAGCAAATGTGTAGCAGAGGGTCTCACCCTTTCACCTCGTCAGAGGGTGGCAGTCTATAGGGAGATCAAGAGTCTTCAGGCTTCCGGACAGGAGCCACACAGAGCTGCCGAGCTTAACAAGAATTATCAGTATCACGGGATAGACACCTGCTCTACAGACAGCCTTTGCGCTATGCGCTGCCCTGTAAAAGTGGATACCGGCAAGATGGTCAAAGTGCTCAAGCACCAGAGTCACAGCAAATTCAGCGACTCTATAGCGATGTTCTTAGCCAATCATATGAGCGGAGTGACATCATTTGCCCGCTTTGGTCTTAATCTCCTTTACTACATAAGGGTACTTATGGGCAAACGCCTCTTCGGTGCCATTGCCAGAGGCATGCGCAAGATAACATTCGGACTGGTACCTCTATGGACAGCACCATTCCCTAAAGGTAACAGACGCTCTACCTACTCAGGAGAGGTAGAGGCTGCAAATCCTGGCGAGGAGAATAATGTAGTTTATTTCCCATCGTGCATCACCAGGAGTATGGGTGTTTCGAGAAGCTACTGTAAAGAGGTGGAGATTACCGAGCTTACCAAGAGACTTCTTAAGAAAGCTGGGTATAATGTCATTTACCCCAAACATCTGGACAGACTGTGCTGCGGTATGGCATTCTCTTCCAAAGGCTTTGTGGAGGCAGGGAAGAAATTGTCAGATGAACTGGAGGCTGCTTTGATGGATGCATCGAAAGGTGGCAAGTACCCTGTATTGTGCGATATGAGCCCCTGTCTGTACACTATGCATACCAATATGGACGGCGGTCCTCTCAAACTTTACGAGCCGGCCGAGTTTGCTGAGAAATATCTGATTCCGAGACTGAAGATAAATAAAGTGGACGAGAAAGTGGCCATCTTCGCTGTTTGTTCAGCCAAGAAGCTTTCAGTAGACCAGACACTTGCCAACATTGCGAGAGCTTGTGCCAAAGAGGTCGTAGTAGTGGAGAGCAACTGCTGCGGTTTCTCAGGAGACAAAGGGTTCACCCTCCCAGAGCTCAATGCTCACGGTCTGAGATATCTTAAAGAGCAAGTTTATGGCTGCGATTCAGGATATGCTACCAGCCGCACCTGCGAGATCGGCCTATCGCACCATAGCGGAATCGAATTCAAATCGATCCTCTATCTCCTCGACAGATGCTCTGAATAACTTTTCATCCATAAAACAGGCACGGAAACACCACTTCCCGTGCCTGTTTTGTCTCTACAGACTGCTATATAAATATTACCACCCTCATCAAGTAATCCGAGCTACTCATTGAAGTATTTCGGCTCGGAGATTAGGTTCTTCAGGCATTCGCTTCGCTCATTCCCACCACCGCTTTCGCGGCGGTCCCCCCGCTATCTAGCGCGGGTGCTAAGGCCTTCAGAACCTTAATCTCCAAAGCCTAAATGAATTTCTAGAATAAGGGCAAACAATTTACGAAGGTACACTCTCTTTTATCAATATCAACCCTTACAAGCCTTGCAAGGAATTGCTCGGCAATATTCCATTGAGTATGTTTGCATACATTTACAAAACTATTGCAGCATTATGACTACATATTACAGGGAATATAATTTCACCAAACAGCAAAAGGCACTGCTCAGAGACCTAATTGTATATTTGATTTCAGAGTACGATTCCAAAATTAAAGCAGGTGGGACATCACCATATATTGCCCTAAGGGTAACTGCTGTAGATTTTTTACATGAAATAGACAAAACGACACTTGGCGGCAATGATTCTGTTATGATAATGATGGACGATGTGATGAAGTTATGCTCTACTGTTTCAGATGATATCAGAAAGGATAATGAACGTTGCTCGCTTACGCTACCAAGCGGATTGGTCGGCATATTGCATTTGTATCGTAATGAAATAATTCAAGGACTGAAATCAGAATTAATCATCTCTAATGCAAAAATCACAATGACCTCATCGAGCACATTTAGCTTATAAGCTTATACTGGCCTGCTAATATTATGTTATGAAGAACTTATAGTCTGATATGCGATAAAGTTTTTATCTTTGTTAGAAACATATACTCCATATCCACTATGATGTACAACGAAGTTAAATCTGGCGATATCCCATGCTTGAGATTTCTCAAAGGGACAGATTATGTCATGTATTTAGGACCTGAACTGACCTGGCTACAAAAAAGTAAATTGATTTCGCCCGATATTCGTGTACAAGTGATTTATCTCCCTGACATACTGGCGCAACTTTCTAAGTCGGTAGTAAATTACAACTTCCCGGGAGTAAATATCCCAAAAGCTTTGTCTACTGAAAGTATCTATGCCCAGATCAGGGGCGAATTTGGGGATAAAATTTCTGAAAGTAACAGATACATCATAAGATATCAAGGGGATATTCTCATGGTTTATGATGCCAAAGAGGATTTCAATCTAATGCTGTCATATCTGATCAACAAGTGCCACCCCAGTCGATATTACACAAGTGAGCCTCAAGAACCAGACCTCCCATTGGGCAATGACTTTATGGGGTGCTGTGATGAAGAACCCATAGAATGCCAAAGATCTGAAGTTCGATTCAGAGTTTCACGTTCTGATGATAACGTTTTACCTTATGAATATCCTACTTTCAATAAGAATGTAAGATTTGATTCTGAGATGAGCAAAGCATTGTCAGAAGTAGAAAGGAGTATCAAAGACCTAATGCTGAAAGGGTGCCCTCCGGAGATGATTTTATCATTTGTAAATCAGAGCGTAAAAATCAGCCGACTCAGAATCACAAAACAATACAAGATTATACTTCCCGACTACGATGATATGGAGATAAAAATGGGGCCACTGCCAAAGGCTGTATTTCTGTTTTTCCTCCTCCACCCTGAAGGGGTTACATTTTCACAACTGTTTTACTACCATAATGAGTTGAGAAAAATATATGGTCGGGTAAGCAAAAGTGACGATCCAGCAACAATTAGTCAGAGCATTGATCGACTTACAGATCCATTCGACAACTCAATATGCGAAAAATGTGCGACCATTAAGAAGGCATTCTTGCTTAAAATCAGTGACACATTCGCCCAAAATTACTACATAAAAGGCATTCAAGGGGGAAGAAAATCCATCACACTTGACAGAAATCTGGTAGAATGGGAATGCGGACCTCTATTGTGATTATCACATAATCAATTGTCTTTCCGGGATTAAACAAGTATTGTCTTCAAAAGGTTTATGATACCATAAGTCATATTCCGAGGGAAGACATTTCCTCAATTCTTTAGCAAATTCAAGACCTCTTCTGTGATAATCACCCCACTCCATATCGTATGGCTCTCCAAATGCAGCTGCGATTACAATAGGATGAATCTCCCTACCCCATTCATAGAATCCTTTTACATCAAACTTACCACCAACTATTCTCGACAACTCCTCGTCGTCAATTACAAGATGTGTCTCATCACAGATTAATTCGTCATAATCTGGATTAATTACAAGAATCGACTTTATATGAACCTGCCTCATTGCATAGCAATCCTTAGCATCCTTTGTACCGGTGAGAAAAGATTCTATGATAGGTGATTTAATCTTATTATAAACTATCATCATAGAGTTACACTGGCTATACTCTTTTATCTCAGTGGGATATAGAAAAGCCATCCACAATAGAGATTCATATAATGTCCTTATTGTTTTATTTAACTCAGATTGAAGGAATTTAGCCATCTTCAGTACCATACTCACCCAACTCTTCATGACAAGAAAGATTTAGTTGTTAGCGCAACAACTGACAAGCACGCTCCTCATCCTGCTCCTTCTCAAGAGAGGAGACATATGATTTTTTCGCATAAATAAGCTTCACTATATCAAATATTTATAAAATACTACCCTTTTATTACAGCCACAGGAAGTAGTCTTGTCCTGACTTTTACCAAATCATTCTGATTTGAAATAACCGATTCTATGTTCTTATATGCACCTGTCGCCTCCTGCATATCCTTCTGAGAACGTATCGCATGTAAAATACCTTTACCCTCCAGACTCCTCACTTCAGCCTCCATATCGAGAGTCTTGATGGCCGCAGTCCGGCTGAGTACGCGCCCCGCACCATGAGAGCAGGAACAGAATGATTCCGGATTCCCCAAACCTTCCACAATATACGAGGCTGTACCCTGGGAACCTGGTATAATACCCACAACGCCCTTACTGGCCAAGGTGGCACCTTTTCGATGCACAACAACATTCTTCCCAAAATGTTGCTCCATTGCAGCATAATTATGGGCAATATTAATCATCGGTCCAAACTCTATCCCCTTCAATGTATCTGCAAGGACCTCTTCTATCCTATGCATCATCAACCTGCGATTACATAAAGCGAAGTCCACGCAATATTTCATCTCTCTCCAATAAGCTCCAAACTCTTTTGTATTTAGCGGAAAAAAGGGCAAATGTATATCGGAGGGGACAACAGAGTGCCATCTCTGATTGAGAGTCTGAGCCATTTTATTATAATAATCTCCTACCTGCTTACCCAGATTTCGCGAGCCAGAATGGATCATTATCCAAAGATTATCCTCCTCATCTTTCTGGAGTTCTATAAAATGATTTCCTCCACCTAATGTTCCAACTTCGTATAGGATTGAACTCTTTCTCCGCTTCACGATCTCGAGCTTATCGATATCATGACCATCGGGCAAGTGACACATATCCTGAGGTTCCTGGTGGTGTTCCATCCCTATTGGAATACGATTACGGATGCCACTCATGATTTTTTTTCGCATAACTTCCGTAGAGATATCACTCACTTTCCAATTTGTCCTGACGGCACACATACCACAACCAATATCCACACCTACAGCATTGGGGATAACCGCATCCACACATGCCAGTACCCCTCCAATCGGCACCCCCATACCGGCATGCACATCGGGCATTATCGCCAGATGATGAAAAAGGAAAGGGAGTGTAGTCAGATTCTCAATCTGACGCATAGCAAGATCATCCACAAAATCTGTCCATATCTTCACCGGACGGTTATTTACCAACATTACTCTCATATTGTCAACTCAATTTTATTTTATTGTCTCTTCGCAGTAAAAAGAAAATCCCACTCTTCCTGTAATTATCCTGGCTTCCAAAGGCTATCTTTAAACTCTCAAACACAAAGATATTCCCATCCTCTATCATTCCACAATTTCTGCAAGGCTTGTAGTTTTTTTATATTGATACGGCATAACACTATTTTTGGTGTTGGCAAAGCACTAGTTTAATGTGTTCCATAACACACAATATCGAGCCCTTATCATCTAGAAAAATAACAGTGAAATAGAACATAAATATCGGTGCATGTGGACTTAATTTATGACATCAACATCAATAGTATCATAAGATATTTTGTAAATTTGTAAGGTCCTTTGTTTTCGAAAAAATAATAAAATATCATACTATGGCTAGCTTAAAGAAATTTACACGACTTTATCCTCTATCTAAAACATTAAGATTTGAACTAATACCATTGGGGCTAACAGCAGACCACATCGGTAAATCAGGAATACTTTCTCAGGATGAACATCGCGCAGAAAGCTACAAAAAAGTGAAGAAGATTATAGATGAATATCATAAAGCCTTTATAGAGAAGGTATTAAATAATATACATCTACAATATGATAATATTGAACAAAACAACTCATTAGAAGAGTATTTTCTCTACTATATGATAAAGAATAAAGACGAGAAGAAAGAGAAAATATTTGAAGAAATACAGAAAAAATTAAGAAAACAAATTGCAGACAGGTTTATTGATGATCCTTCATTTAAGAACATTGACAAGAAAGAGTTGATTAGAAGCGACTTAAAGGACTTTGTATGCTCTCAAGAAGATCTTCAACTCGTTGATGAGTTTAAAGATTTCACTACTTACTTTACTGGATTTCATGAAAACAGGAAGAACATGTATTCTTCAGAAGCCCAATCAACGGCTATTGCATTTCGTCTGATTCATGAGAATCTTCCAAAATTCATAGACAATATACAAGTATTTAACAAAGTGGCAGCATCTTCGGTATCTGAATTCTTTACCGAACTATATGCTAACTTCGAGGAGTGTTTGACTGTCACAGAAATAGCAGAAATGTTCAAACTTGAATATTTCAATTCTGTACTTACTCAAAAACAAATAGATGTATATAATTTTATATTAGGAGGGAAATCTATAGAGGGTGGTAGCAAGATTAAAGGCCTAAATGAATACATAAATCTTTACAACCAACAACAAAAAGACAAATCTAAAAGGTTACCTAAATTTAAGCCTTTGTTCAAAGAAATATTAAGTGACAGGAACTCTATTTCCTGGCTCCCAGAAAAATTCAAATCTGACGAAGAAGTTTTGGAAACAATAGAAAAGGCATATCAGGAATTAAATGAGCACGTATTAAATCGTAATGTTGGAGGAGAGCATTCGTTAAAAGAACTTTTAGTTAGATTGGAAGATTTTAATCTTGATAAAATATACGTACGTAATGACCAGCAATTAACAGATATTTCTCAAAAGATTTTTGGCCATTGGGGGACAATTTCCAAAGCATTGTTAGAAGAATTAAAAAATGAGGTACCTAAAAAGTCCAATAAAGAAACTGATGAAGCATACGAAGAGCGCTTGAACAAAATCCTAAAATCTCAAGGCAGTGTATCTATAGCACTAATCAATAATAGTATACAAAAATTAAATATTGAAGAGAAAAAAACGGTAAATAGTTATTTTTCATTGAATTCTAATATTTGTCCAAAAGACAATCTTTATACTCGTATTGAGAATGCCTATTTAGAAGTAAAGGACCTATTAAATACTCCATATACAGGAAAGAATCTGGCACAGGACAAATTAAACGTAGAGAAAATAAAGAACTTATTGGATGCTATTAAGAGTCTTCAACATTTTGTAAAGCCACTGCTTGGTGATGGTAAGGAACCTGAAAAGGATGAAAAATTCTATGGTGAGTTTTTATCGCTATGGGAAGAACTAGACAAAATAACGCCCCTCTACAACATGGTGCGCAATTATATGACACAGAAACCATATTCAACAGAGAAAATCAAAATCAACTTTGAAAATTCAACTCTGATGGATGGCTGGGATGTAAATAAAGAGAGAGATAATACATCTGTGATTTTACGTAAAGATGGATTATATTATTTGGCTATTATGAACAAAAAGAACAATCAGGTATTTGATGCTCATAATACTCCATCCAATGGGATATGCTATGAGAAAATGGAATATAAATTACTTCCAGGTGCAAACAAAATGCTACCTAAAGTATTTTTTTCTAAATCTAGAATTCATGAATTTGCACCAAGTAAGAAGCTTATTGAAAACTACAAAAATGAAACGCATAAAAAAGGGACAACGTTTAATTTAGATGATTGCCATAAGCTTATTGATTTCTTTAAAACATCCATTAAAAAACATGAAGATTGGAATAGGTTTGAATTTAAGTTTTCTGATACAACTACATACGAAGATTTGAGCGGCTTTTACAAAGAGGTTGAACAGCAAGGTTACAAAATATCATTCCGTAATGTATCAGCAGATTACATTGACAACCTTGTTAAGGAAGGTAAAATATATTTATTCCAAATATATAATAAGGATTTCTCCCCTTATAGTAAAGGGACCCCAAACTTACATACACTTTATTGGAAGATGATATTTGATGAAAGAAATTTGGCAAATGTTGTGTATAAGCTAAACGGACAAGCAGAAGTATTCTTTCGTAAATCTAGTATATCCTACGATAAGCCAACTCATCCTGCAAATCAAGAAATCGACAATAAGAATATATTAAACAAGAAGAAACAAAGTATTTTCTCTTATGATTTAATTAAGGATAAACGCTATACTGTAGATAAATTCCAATTTCATGTGCCCATTACAATGAATTTCAAAAGTACTGGCCAAGACAACATTAATCTATCGGTAAACGAATACATAAGACAAAGTGATGATCTGCACATTATAGGTATAGACCGTGGAGAGAGACATTTATTATACTTGACAGTGATTGATCTAGAAGGAAGAATAAAAGAACAATACTCTTTGAATGAAATAGTAAATATTTATAATGGCAATGAATATCACACAAACTACCACGACTTATTATCCAAACGTGAAGATGAAAGAGAGAAGGCTCGCCAAAGTTGGCAAACTATTGAAAATATCAAGGATTTGAAAGAAGGGTATTTAAGCCAAGTTATTCATAAAATTTCTGAACTTATGATTAAATATAATGCCATTGTTGTACTTGAAGATTTGAATATTGGCTTTATGCGTGGACGACAAAAGGTAGAAGCCTCTGTTTACCAGAAGTTTGAAAAAATGTTAATTGACAAGCTCAATTATTTAGCTAACAAGAAGATAGATCCAGAAGAAGAAGGTGGTATTCTTAATGCATATCAGTTAACCAACAAGTTTACCAGTTTCCAGAAAATTGGTAAACAGAGTGGATTTTTATTCTATACTCAAGCATGGAATACCAGCAAAATTGATCCTTCAACAGGTTTTGTAAATTTATTTGACACACGTTATGAAACTCGCGAAAAATCAAAAATGTTCTTCAGTAAGTTTGACTCCATCAAGTATAATAAAGATAAAGATTGGTTTGAATTTATTTTTGACTACACCAATTTTACTACAAAAGCGGAAGGTACGCGTACACAATGGACAATTTGTTCATATGGTAAACGTATAGAAACACTTAGAGATGAGAATAAAAACTCTAATTGGGTTAGTACTGAGATAGATTTAACTCAGAGTTTTAAAAACTTCTTTACAAAATACGGCATAGATATTAATGACAACCTCAAAGAATTCATTGTCCAACAAGATACTTCAGAGTTCTTTAAAGGAATTTTATATCTATTTAAACTAACACTACAGATGCGAAACAGTGCAATAGGTAAAGATATTGACTATATTATATCCCCGATTGCTGACGAAAAAGGGATATTTTACAATAGTAACGAATGCGATTCCTCTCTACCAAAGAATGCAGATGCAAATGGAGCATATAACATTGCACGCAAAGGCTTGTATATTGTGCGAAAAATCAAACATTCAGATGAACTTAAAAATCTGAATTTGGCCATTACAAATAAAGAGTGGCTACAATTTGCGCAAAGTAAGCCATATATAAATAAGTAATAAATGTAACTATCGTCTGAAAGACACATATAATTTCTACTATTGTAGATGCCCAAGCATACACATCACTCGCTGGGAGGTCTGAAAGACATATATAATTTCTACTATTGTAGATTGCTTAGGACCCGAGAGCCGGGACGGAGTCTGAAAGACACATATAATTTCTACTATTGTAGATTGCCGATACAACAAACCCAGAAGCGAGAGGTCTGAAAGACACATATAATTTCTACTATTGTAGATGTTATCAAGGTTAGCAAGGATTCCTTGGTCTGAAAGACACATATAATTTCTACTATTGTAGATACAGGGGGAGTGAGATTAAAGCACTCCAGGTCTGAAAGACACATATAATTTCTACTATTGTAGATTACCAAGTATCACCCTTGATTCTCTTGTCTGAAAGACACATATAATTTCTACTATTGTAGATTAATACAAGTAGTGAGTTTTATTTCTAAACCTTTTACCGAAAGGTTTACCTTTTTTGACTTTAACAACATAATTGGTTAATGACGAACTATATGCATCAGAATCTTTCCCTGAATCTATAGGTGTGAAATCACCTATGTCATTATTCAAATTCTAGAATAAATTTCTTTGGTATTTTCTATTCTTTTAATTTAAGGATCACACTGCCCCCCTGTTTAAACTAGTTCATAATGAATAAGTTAGTTTAAAAAGAACAGCAGTAAGCATCCATATAATATCGCATTGCTATAATATAAAGCCAGATGCCTTAAATGCTTCTTCTGAAACCCCGGGGCTCAACGTCCGAAACGACTCTGGCAGAAAAAAGGCGGTGGATGGCTTAAGGTCTGCTCGGTATTCCTGCTCCTGCTTCTTCTTCAACGTCGTATGCTTTCGCCTACGACTCTACGCCCGAAACGACTGGGATACGCAGAAGAACTGCCTACTGCTATATTTTACCCGATAGCACTTTATAAATCAAAGGGACTTGGTAAACGCACAAGTTTATGATAATAAGACCACTCTTGAATACCAACTCGATGCTTATCCTGGCCAACACCGCCTACATTTCATAATTTTAATCACAAAGATATTCCCATCCTCCATCATTCCACAATTCCTGCAAGGCTTGTAGTTTTTTTATGCTGCTACGACATATCACTACTTTTGCTTCAGCACAAGGTTAACTTAACGTGAAGAACTTGTGTCAAAATACAGAGCACGGAAGCAATGAAAGTTAACAAAGCAGAATAAAAACAATAACGATATGCAGTTCCCAGTCAAAAGACACCTACGCCAGAAGGGCAAAAAATGCCCCAACTTCCAGGATCTGTTCTCCCTGGATGACATACTGTTGGCCCAGAGAGTAAACAAGACGCACCAAACCGGTCTGTCAAGAATTGTCATTTGTGCTCCAGATCAAAGATATGGAATACATGCTCCGCTGTTCCCCGATGCGAGTAGCACGATCCTTCTTTGTCTTACCCTTAAGCTGAAATATGCGATGGATGTCTGGACAAAGGCAGTCCTTGTTTCCCGCGACAATCCGGGAGAGTTGATGTACTACTGGTGGATACATTGGGAAGAGAATGAAACCTCATTCAATCACCTTGAATACAGTAATTTTTACCGGGACATCACTGTCGATGATCTTCTCTCAAAGTTCTGGGCCTTGCTTAAATCTATCGCCGACTCGGGAGACATCAAGGTATCGGAAGGATTGTATATACAGACAAAGACAAACAGCTGGGCCTGGGATTCTAAGCCAGAGGTGACTTGCGAGATTGTTGTCGACAAAGAATCCGGTCGCGATGTATATGATACGGTCTCTGGTAAATGGCCGGAAGAGAAAGTGGTATATGACTATCCTTTCGATAAATCTCCAAGGACATTTAAATGGGATGAAATCAAGGATATGTTCATTCAACTGACTCTTGACCAATTGCGTCTGGTGCAGGGGGAGAAAATGCATAAATGCCATGCCATCGACAAAGAATTATTCGCCGCTTGCAATCGAATGGATCTGGACGGGGTCAAACGAGCCATTGAACTTGGTGCAAATGTCAATGCACTTAATAGTTACGGAGAATGCCCCATCACAGAAACGATCCAATATTCAGCGGATCATTTCAGGGAGAGGAATAAGAAATACACCGATGAAGAGTATGAAGAACACAAAAGAATGGCGCTTGTAAGGACTACGCCAATAGTTGAGTTACTTCTGGAACATGGTGCCGATATCGATCTGTTTGGTTACGATGGACTGCAGCCGCTTGTTACTGCATATCTGGACGGTAATGTTGAGATGACCAAGTTCTTGCTTGAACACGGGTCAAATCCTAACTATAACTCCTATTTGACAGATATAACGCCTGAAGAACAAAAGGCAAGTATCAGCTCGACATCCCTATACTATATATATGATGAGATTGAGGACTATACTCCTGAACAATTAGCAATAGAAAAACTGCTGTACAAGTATGGAGGCCGTTTATATAACTGGGGCTATGACAGAATATTTGAACCATATACCGGCAAATTTACCGTAGAGCTCATAATGTATGAACATAGTGGGCCTTTCTTCGATGGTGAAGGAAATGCGATTGGAGATATCAACACTCTTCAAGTAGAACGCGAAGATGGAGAGCTCGAAATGATTGATTTGAGCAGCATAAAAGGACTCTCAGAGTGGGTCGAGCAATATAAGATCAACTACAATGATATGTCGTATGATTGGAAAGCTTGGCGTGACAGAGGACTTGTATTGGCAAAAGAGATTGCCGAACTTCTACCTGATTATGTCACGCTACATTACCTTCGTGATTCCGAAGAGGTATTTCAGCTTTCGCATGACGATAGGTACATGCGCTACGTCGGCAGCGAACCCATAATAATAAAATAATGAATACCAACGATATATCCCTCAGCAAAGAGGACGCAAGCGCACTTTACGGAGAGCGTTAAGCGAATGAGCGGCAAATCGACGTGTGGCGAAGCCAATGACAGACTTTGTCTGATGACGTTAGGCCGACGAAGTCGGACTAAAAGGAAGAGTTGTCTGTCAAGTCGATGTGAGCGAAATGAGTAGCTCGGAGTAATCGGAGCGAGTAGCTTTGCTGAGGGTGTATTTGATTCGCATGGATGCTACAACACCTTTAGAGCATAAGCATATTCGTATGATATACGGGAGGATGAATGATGGTTGTCTATCCAAGCTGGTTCCTGGTGGCTGAGTTCTGAAAGTTCTGTGGATGTGTAGCCTGCCAGTAAGGTGCATATCTCATCCAATATACACAATTCGCTCTCTGTAAACAGCGATATATCGGGCTTTACAGAGGTTGTAAGTATTGTCCCCTCTCTGTCACCTACAATACGGGGCTCAATACTTATCTCTTCAAAGGAACTGTAAATCCTGTCCCACCTTTCGGGAACCGGGCCGAACTCTATGGCTTTGTATGATAAGCCCGTGATGGATATACCCAATTGACGATATGCGACAAAATCTGCATAAAAAAGCAATTTATTCATTTTGGTATAAAAAACATCGCCGCATTTCATCAATACATACAGCAATACATTTTTAACCCTATCTGCAGACAATACTCCAAATCCGTTATATATACCCCTTTCGCATACGAAGATAGTGGGCTGAAATTCAGAATGCAGATGGGACAAGTCTGATTGTCTTATTATCTTCTCATAGTCTTTTGGCTGCAAGATATGCCTGGAACTATGGACCATATCTATAAATACATCAGGATTCATTATGGAGCGTATCATCCTGCCATTTGACACACTGGGAACCTCTCCGGACTCATAATGTCTCCACTGGTTGGCTCCGAAACCAAGAATCAGCGACATTTTTGAGGCCGAGATGCTATACTTTTTCCTCACAGCTATAATTTCATCGGTAAATGGTATACCATATTTGGTTCTGTATTGATTTGTAACTTGTACAAATCCAGCTGTATCAGTATCATCTGTGGTAAATCTCTCACCAGTATCCTCACAAAGCCACGAAGTATGAATATAATCATACTCTTCACCACGAAACTTCCAAGTACGTTTTTCGTACTCCAGTTTCATCTCTTTATCAGTAAATGGACTTTTCATTTTCTACATTTTAACGGATAGTTCAATGAACTTTCTGCCAACGGCACTATCTCCAATTCTTCCAATGTTTTCTGGTTTTTTCCTCTATCATCCCGATAAATAATACCAAAGATTTTCATCTTAGCGTGAAACTGGTCAAGAAAACACTGAACCTCATCTTTACTCAAAATATCCATACTCCTCTCTCATTGAACTTTCAACAAAAGTATACTCAATTTTCCAAAAATGCAATTTTTTTCAACTTTATCGTTGAATATTCAATATAAATCAAGTAAGTACATCAACGAGTAAGTACATCGAAGCAAGATTAACCGCGTCGTGCCACCCTCAGCAAAGTGGTCGGGGGTGACTGTAACCTACTTTTCGATTTGGCCTTCCCAAGAGATGATGCCACCGTCAAGCTCGACGACTTCGAATCCGGCATTTACCAATCGTTCTGCTGCCACCTTGCTACGGCGTCCACCCCTGCAGTACACAGCGACCGGACGAGACTTGTCGAGAGTGCATATTTGTGTATCGAAATCCTCGCTGTCAATATTTATGTTTTGAGCCCCGGGTATGTGACCTTCGCCATATTCTTCAGTGGTGCGGGTATCGATTAGCTGTACATTTTCAGTCGCAATGAATTTTTCAAATTTCTTAGCATCGACTGAGTCATATCCTGTCTTACTATTGCAGGCAACCATCATTGCCGCCATAGTGATAATAATCATAATCTTTTTCATAATAATCTCTGATTTTTCCTTTTTATTTTTTCTTTTTTGTCCTTGAAGTGATGAGCATTGTGAGGTACATCAGGGAGAATAGAGTGAAGACGAAGGTAGCCATCCTCCCGATGAAGTCTCCGTGACGGACGAAGAAGGTGATCTCGTCATTTAGATTCAGAGAGCCGGCAAGACACTCCTCCACCCACCACTGGGTCTGGGCCACACTCTCCCCTCTCTGATTTATGAATGCAGAGATACCGGTATTTGCGCTGCGCGCAATGGATCTGCGGGTCTCGATGGCTCGAAGAGAGGCATACCTGAGATGCTGTCTGTAGCCCGGGGTATTGCTCCACCAGCCGTCGTTGGTGATAATGGACATTACTTGTGCACCTTTAAGAATATAATCCCTATAGTAATCCCCATAGACCGACTCGTAGCAGATGGCGGTACCTATCCTGGTGCCGTCAGAACCCTCAAAGATGGTGATCTCGGGCTGTGTACCATAGCTGCCGGTAGCACCGCCCAACTCTATAGCCAATTTGTTTATCGGTGCGAGAAGTTTCGGATACGGGATAAACTCTGTTAGGACCACCAGCTTCGATTTATGGAAGAATTCACACTTGCCGGATGTGTCCATATGGACAGAGGCATTGAAAGTATCATACCAATACCCCCTACCCTTTTTAGCTGTAGATGTGGGTGCATTTCTGGTCTGATAACGCTTCATAGTGACAGCACCGAGGATAAAGTCTGTATTTGGATGCTCATCGACAAACATCTTCATCCTCTTGACAGTCGACAGGGTGTATGGATTATCTTCATTGATATGCCAGGTAAAGGTCTCAGGTCCTATCATAAATCTGGTATTTGGTGTAACACCTTTTTGGGCCAGATTAAAGAGTATATCATCCTGCTGGTTACGGCTAAGGAAATTGAATTTGTCCTGATATGGTTCGATATTTGGCTGAAGAAGGACAAATTCGCACGGATCCTCCTTCTCCTCATAAGAAGAATACATCACGAAAGAGATGACAAAAGGGAGGACAATCAGGGCTACATATCCACCATAAAGAGACCATTTTGCCCTCTTCTGATACTTATTCTCCTGCACCGATTTGTCTGTAGTATACCACTTATAGATGATTCTGTAGAGGAGGACATTTGAAAGCAAAATCCACAGACTCCCCCCCAGCACTCCGGTATATTCATACCACTGGATGGATTTGATCGAGCCTGCAAAGGCATTGCCCAGAACCAGCCAGGGCCACGACACCTCTGCATCAAAATAGTAGTGCTCCCACCCTAACCAGGTGACTATGAAGAAGAGATAAGGGATAAAACTACCTTTTGCCCCCTCATTTTTCTGATATATCTTCCTTTTGAACAATCTGTAGAACCAGAACACCAGAGACATCTGGAAAGCATTCAGGAGTATAGCAGCGATCCCCCCCGGGAGTGTGGCGTGTGACACCCAATATGTCGTAATGGTATTCCATATCACGAAAAGGGCATAATAATAGGCCCAGCCACCCCTGAGTTTATATTTGGCACAGATATCTTCTATAAAAAAGAGGGGTACCAGTCCGAAAAGGGCCAAAAAGCCCAGATGGTCGACAAGGAAAGGGAGCGACATAAGGAGCGACGACACCAGTATCAGCACCCATATATACAATTTCGGTCTATTTATCGATTTCATATAAAACTCTCTCTAAAAGTTTGACAAATATAAGAATTCTTTATCTTTGCCCTTCGTAAGAGTGTTAATTTATGTTTGAAGAGATAATAAAAGGTATCATTGTAGGATTGGGAGCATCCATCCCTCTGGGTCCGATAGGTATTTTATGTATCCAGCGGACTCTGAGCAAAGGGAGGTGGTCCGGCTTTGCCACCGGTATGGGTGCAGCTATCTCAGATATCATATTCTCAGCTATAGCACTGCTTGGGCTCTCTTTTGTAAACGATTTCCTCAACACCTATCGCGAATGGGTGATGATGTTTGGAGGTGCCGTCGTAGGAGGTTTCGGTGTAAAGATTTTCGTCACCAACCCTATCAAACAGATCAAAAGGGTACAGGAGGGTAACCATCAGTACATCCAGGACTTCGTATCATCATTCATAATGACCATCACAAACCCAGGCGCCATATTCCTTATCATAGGTATGTTCGCTTTCATAGGGATAGATACCGGCCAGTACGAATTCGGATTGGTAATAGCCCCTGCCCTTATGGGTGTATTCATAGGGACGATGGCTTGGTGGTTCACACTATCCACTATTATCAATATGTTCAGAAACAAGTTCCGCCTGAAGCAGCTAATGATTACAAACTGGATAGCGGGAACTATCGTGATGGCTATCGGTATAACATCTCTTTTCGAAGGGCTGATTCAAATATTGCGACCATAAATATCGCAGAGGTAAGAAATCTTTTGTACCTTTGGTCCATTAATCAGAACTATTATGAGACCGGATAAAACTTTAGGAGTACTTGGCGGCATGGGCCCTGCTGCCACTGCAGATTTCTTGAGGGTTCTTGCAGAGAAAACACCTGCAAATTTCGATCAGGAACATCCCAGAATGATCGTCTATTCACACACCATCACACCAGACAGAACCACTTTCCTGCTTGGGAAAGGTCCAGATCCCACAGAGTACATAAAGGATGGACTTAAAACTCTCATAGGATGGGGAGCCGATATCCTTTGTGCCACCTGTAACACTGCCCACTATTTTATAGATGGGATGAGAGATGAGATAGACAGGCCTATCGTCCATATAGTGGATGAGACTATCCTGACATCAGCAAAACTTTCTCCTAAGGGTGCCTGGCTTACAGCTACACTCGGAACTATGAGGACCGGTCTGTATCAGAAACACGCTAAAGACAGCGGATATAACTTCAGACTGGCATCAGAGGAACTTCAGGTGGAGATACACGATGTAACTGATATGGTCAAAGCGGGTAAGCACAAAGAGGCCGGTGAGAAATTCAGGGGGATAGTGGAGCAGTTGTGGGCTATTGAGAAGCTGCCTATCGTAGGAGCCTGCACAGAGATCCCGATCGCCTACGCAAACACAGGACTTGATCCCCAGATGGGAATCTCCTGTCTGGAGGCCCTCGCTGACGGGTGCATCAGAGAACTTTATTACAAATAGCATATACTACAGCAGATATGAAAAAGATTAAAATCGCTTTACCGATGCAGATTCTCATAGCACTCGTATTGGGTGTTATCTTCGGAATCTTCGGACACGAATATGTAAAATATATCAGCTGGGCAGGAGACATATTTCTCCGCTTCCTGAAGATGATAGTCATCCCTATCGTATTCTCATCTATGGTGGTAGGTGTGGCCGGTATGGGGAACAGCGGTGGTCTTGGCAGAATCGCAGGTAAAACATTCAGCTTCTATATCATTACCACACTTATAGCAGCATTCGTGGGTATGATGTTTGTAAACATCATGGAACCAGGAGTCGGCTCCACATTGGTATCACAGGCAGACAGTGCTGCCAACATAGCTGCCGCCAACAAGATATCCCTCGGCGACAGACTTATCACCATCGTCCCTGACAATATCTTTAAGTCTCTGACTGAAGGTGACCTTCTGGCCATCATTTTCTTCGCCATCCTTTTCGGTTTCTTCGTGACCAAAGTGGGCGAAAAATCGAGAACAGTCATTATAGATTTCTTCCAGGCAGCATTTGAGGTTATCATGAAGATTACCCTATCTGTAATCAAACTTGCCCCTATCGGCGTATTCGCCATTGTATCCAAGATGATAGCCCAGCAAGCAGGAGACACAGAGAAACTTGTAGAGATCGCCCAAAGTCTCGGTATGTTCGTCCTTATCGTATGGATCGGATGTCTTATACAGTTCTTCATCATCCTCCCTTCTATTGTATACTTCGTGGGTAAGGAGAACCCCTGGAAACACATGAAGAAGATGTCGACCGCCATTCTCACCGCCTTCTCTACCTGTTCATCAGGTGCTGCACTTCCTATCTCCATGAAGGACTCCCAGGAGAAATGCGGCATTTCCAACAAGATAGCCAGCTTCACACTCCCACTTGGTGCCACCATAAATATGAACGGCACTGCTCTCTACGAATGTGTAGCGGTAATCTTCATCGCTCAGGTATACGGAGTGGATCTTTCGATAATGGAGCAATTGATAATTGTAGCGACCGTACTGTTCTCAGCCATCGGTGCAGCCAGCATCCCTATGGCAGGACTCGTAATGCTCTCGGTAGCTCTTTCTGTCGCCGGTCTGCCCCTTGAAGGTATCGGACTTGTATTGGCAGTGGAGCAGCTATGCGATATGCCTCGTACAGCCACCAACTCTTATGGAGATATGTGTGCTGCTGTAGTGATAGCGAAATCTGAAGGGGAAAAACTCACTATAGACGAGTAGCCCTGAGGATCTCCCTTTTACCCCCCGGAGGACCGGGTATGCGTTCGACTCGAAGGCCCAGGCTTTCGAGTCGTCGTCTTATCTCCCCCTTGGCACAATAGGTAGAGAGGACGCAGCCCCGATTCATCACCCCTACCAGACGCTCAAAGGCCTCTCGGGTCCACATATCAGGCTGTTTTTCGGGGGCAAACGCATCAAAATATACCACATCTACCCCTTCGGGCAATGGATCCGAGATATAATCTGAGAGCCTCTTCTCGAGGATAAAACCCGGAACCAGTTCCACCTCCTCTCCCCAGGGGGCAGAGTGGATCTTGTCCAGAATGGAACTCTCCACCAGCTCATCATACCTGAGCTGGTGCAATGTCTCTTCCGGCACAGGATATTTTTCCAACGATATATAGTGGACGGGGCGGGATACATCTGCCACCATAGCGGTGACTGCCGCATTCAAACCAGTGCCGAAGCCCACCTCCAGCAGTCTTAGAGGCGAGCCGTCGGCACGGTATAAAAAAGCAGAATCTCTGAATATATGATTGGACTCGGTCAAAGCACCCTTTACGGAGTGGTAGTGCTCATCCAGCTCCTTTACAAAGAGTGTGGCAGAGCCATCTGCTGTATGTTCTATCTCTACGGTATGCACTATTTTGTCTCCTCAGCAGGAGCCTCCTCCACCACGACCTCTTCCACTATCACCTCTTCTACCACCTCATCTTTTCCGAACCAAGGGAGTGGAGATGGGAGTTTGGCCCAGGCAAAAAGATTGCATAGCCATAAAACTACCAGCACTACCACCAATGAAGAGCAGGAGATTACCCATTTCTTCCAGGTAGGGATACCCTTCTTGGCATAAGGATCTTTCAGTTTGAGTGTAGGGAACTTGGCAATATTGGTAAGTGTCTCACCGAATGGGATGCTGATCTTGGCAGAAGCATTGATAGCCCAGCCATTTCCATTGAGGAGCGGAGCGATATTGCGACGACGGAGCTTCATCCAGGCCATAACCATAGCGGGACCTGAAATCACCATCAAGCACCCTACGAAGGTCAGGATAACCTGCCACCAGGTAAGAGCTACAAGCCCTTTGAACAGGCTGGCAAGGGCAGATCCGATCATACCGAAAGCCATACCTATAGCGGCAAAGATACCGGCAAACTTACCTATGTCGAAAGGTGCTGCTGCCGCAGCGGCGGCTTTAGGGTCTGCAGGGGCGGCTTTAGGGGCATTGTTTATACCGGTAGTGACATCCTTCATTATCTTGGCATCCTTATCTGCAGCATTCTTCGCTATGAAGCCCTCCACAGTCTTGGCTATCCTGCGGTATGGTGACCAGAATGCCTGCGACATACTGATAGGATTGTCAATTACCTTGGTTATGACTGCGTCATACTCCACCCCTTTATTATCGTAGTAGATGGCGTTCTTACCCACTACGATATCACCTATATCTCCGACTGTGATGGCTGCCATAATCTGAAGCTTTCCGGCCACACCCTTCGCTGTGCAGTCACAGTATACCAGATACATTCCGCTTGCTGCAGCTATAGCAGAGTGCTTGCCGCTGTCAGCCACCTTCATACAGAAGAGGCATTCACGCTGGTCTATGATAAGTCTACCCGACTGGAAGATAGCCTTCACGGTTTTGTGCTTGTCATAGAAATCGTGGAATGTGATGAAGTTCTTCAGAAGTCTGTAGAAATCCTTATAGATATGGAGGAATTTGTCCACCACTGCTATATTGTCGACATCCTCTTTAAGTGCTGCATCTCTGGCCACAAGCTCCTCAAGAGAGGCTTTCTTATCCTGCTGCAGATATTTTTTTACTGTCTCCAGGCCCAGTGATTCCACCTGAACACCAGCTTTGGCCCCTTTCCAAGCTGCGTACGCAGCAAATTTGCCACCTATCTCTGCCCAGTCACCCTCTGTAAGGCTCTCTTTCTGAGGATCTATCGCAATAGCTTTGAATTCAGCAAATTTGGCAGCCCAGGCAGGGTTAATCGGCGCCGACAGATCCAGCTCCGGCCTAGCAGTTATTCTGGCCAATGGATATGATGCGATCTCGTCTGTCTTTCCGGTCAGATTCTCTGCACTGATAGCCTCTATTCTGGAGTTCTGGATATCCAGTGTCGATGTGCTGTCTGGGGAGAATGCTGCCAGCTTTGATCTCATAAAATAATCCTTTACTTTGGCATCAAGGGCATTATAAAGATCTAGCGCTTTGTCTGTATCTGCCCCATATGGGGGATCTACCTTAGCATCCTGCCATCCGGCATACTCACCCAAAGCCTTATAGAACCCTCCGATCATCTCTGCATTTACACCAGTTTTTCCACTTCTGTCAAGAGTACCGCCAAATGTGGCTATAATCGATGCTATAACAGCTTTTTCATCAGGATCCTCAGTCGAATCATCGATAATGACACCATCACCATTAAAGGTGGTCTTGGCGAAAATGGCTGTCATATCTGCCACATCTGCCATAGATATCTCATCAGATTTCTTCTCCAGACTCTCCAGAATCCTTCCGGTGCACACCTTCAGTTTTTTACCCAGCTCACTACCGGTATTGAAATTGTTTAGATTGAAGCTATCCTTACCTTCAAGGAGCAGATCGGGATTATTTATAGCACCGGTAATCCATTTGGATGTATGTATCACATCCTGAACACGGATCTTACCATCACCATCCTCATCCATAAACCTCAAGCTCTTCTCATCTATCTCAAGTCCACTTACAGGACAAGAGAGGACGGTCCACATCTTCGGATCGAGCTCGTCCAGATGGGCGATATCCTCACCTTTAGTTATTTGTACACGTGAACAACCTCCGATAACTTCGAAGTCCCAATCATACTTGTTCTCTTTTGATAAAAATGCCATAGTCTAAGAATTATTATTTGAACGGGTAAAGTTACCTATTTTTGGATTTATAAAAAAATAGGCAGCCCCTAAAAATTGGGGACTGCCTATGTTATTTGACAGATGTACCTTCAGACACTACTTGATTTTCTGCGCACCATAACCCTCTTCAGCTCCGAAGAAGACAAGTGCCTGATCAAAATCGTATCTGTTGCCATACATAGAGACACGTGTAGTGGATGTACCCTGCTTGTTAAGACCGTGAGCCTCACGGTAGAGATTTGCTGCAGAATTGGGATCATAACTTGAGGTGGTCATAATCTTAAGATTTGCAAACCCTTTCAAATAAGCAGGATCTATCAGATCTTTGAAATTGCTGGTACTTGGTAGTTCCCTGTTATTTTCATATTTCACAAGAGACATCACCTCGTCAAAACGTTTGGCAGGTACGAAAACCCACTGTCCGCCACTGGTACCGGGGATGGTAATATCACCTTTGTTCATAAAGAAGAGATTATCCCAGGCAGATGTGATTTTACGTTTGTCTGCAGGGAGAGTAGAGTCATCCCAGCCATTATCGATAGCACTCAAGTTCGAACAGCCGAAGATATTGTGGTGAACATCGTGATCCACTCCATTACGCATACGGTATCCGTAGCCCATATCTTCCATCTCTTTGGTAGCACACCAAGAGAAGAGAACAGTGTTGTGGTGGAAATCCACTGTACACTTGTGAGCGTTTGTGGTCTGGTTCAATGCACCATTAACCTCACAGCTTGCATAAATATTGCTCACAAATACATTATTGTATATCTCCCAGTTACCACCCTTATGCATCAGAAGGATGCCGTAGAATGATGAATTGAGGAACATACAGTTTCTGATGATCAGGTTACCTGAGAAATTGCCACCGATAGAGCGGATCGCTGTGTTGGGTGGTTCGCTGATAGGCTTAACACGACCTGTTTTGCACCCTTCTGGACAGCCCCAGCGTGGATCTGTCGGATCTGCAGGACAATATTCAAGATAATTACCGAGATCGAATGAGATACCGTCAATTACCATCGATGCTGACATATCAGAAATGCACTCCAGCATCAGTAGCCCCATACCTATAGTACCCCTCTGCTGAACAGTAGGCTGGATACGGGTAACATATTTTTGGGGATCCCTATCGGTAAAGTCTGCATTAAATCCACCTATGATAGATACATATTTCCCTTTTATCTCCATCCATCCACGGTCCAGATTACCAAGATAGTTACCTTCAGCTACACATACCACACCTCCGTTGGGTGCCAGATCGATAGCCCTCTGAATATCCTTGAGCGGAGAATCCTTGGTACCTGTACCTCTTGCAGAACCTCTGTCGATAGTTACATAAAGGGCATTGGCAGGGATATTTGAAGCAGAAAATCCATCAAAACCTTCACTTGGGGTACTCGATACTGCTGCTGGTTGCTGAACAGGAGCAGTTTGTGCCGGTTTCTGAGGAGAAGTAGGGGTTGACTGCTGATTCTTCGAAGAGGCCTTTTCAACCTCCTCAGTAAGTGCATTCAGACCCTTCTTGAGTTTGTCACCCAATTTCAACTGGGCATTGGCCACTCCGAATGTAAGGAATGTAGCCAGAATCATCAATACAACTCTTTTCATAGAAGTAAGGGTTTATAAATTTTCATAAAAATAATAATTATTTCTAATCAAAACAATTTTTACACAAAATTTACTCTCAACAGGGATATATTTTGTAAAAATAATTAACCCTTTGAACACCTTTACTCCTTATTATCTCAAACTTGTGCGTTCCATCCCCGAGGGAGAGCTCCCCGGCAAACCTGTCGTATATGTTTCTGGCCAGCAGCCCCATCGTCATCCTCATATTTATCTCCACCACAGGATTGAACCCAGACTCCTCACTGAAGAACTGGTCCACCCCGATAAACCCCTTATATCTCCCACAGACTCTACTCTTCAAATATCCCATCAGTTCCACCTTCACACTCTCCAGAAGCTCCGGAGGGACCAGCTCCACGAGCTGACGCCGGATAAATTCGTCTGAAGCGAGGATATTGCCACGATAGGCACCATTTTCGGTATAAAAAAGGGAATAACCGCAGAAGAGGATATCATTGGCAGTGGCTTTGAAGAGCATCGCAAACTCCTTTTTGAGGGTCAGTCGCCGCTCAGCCACGACACATCCGTGTCTGGCAATAAGATTACGGCACCACCCCTCATCGCTATGGGAGAGGGCATCTGTCGCCCATCGGATCCCCTTTCCGCTACCAGAGACAGGAGCCTTCAAAACTATATTCCTATGCTTTGCAATAAAACCTTCAATCTGCTCCAGTGAAGAGGCGGCAATACGGTAGGAAGGTGGGGTAACTGTACCCAAATGGCTGCCACCGCAATGGGAAAACACACTCTCAAGTGCCTCCAGGGCAAACCTCCTGTCGGAGAGCTCCGCAATGGCATCTATCTGCCCATCACTCGGAAGCAACTCTTCGGGATACCCCTCCCTTTGAAGACGCTTTCGCAACACATAATTCCAACCCCAGGGGAGGATTTTCCGTACAGGTATACTGTCTGCCTCATCATCCAGCCCCACCATCCAGCGGGTGAGATCGGCGCAGTCCCTGCCAAAAGCCAAAGCACTCTCAGGTGGGACAAAATGGGGATCACCATTAGCCAGACAGAGATCGTGTTCGGGATTGAAGATGTACATCTATTCTATGGTACAATCGAAAGATTCGACTTTATTCTTCAGATAGTTATTGGATACAGTCCAGGTGACTTTTCCATCTTCCGATTTGGAGAAATCCCACTCCATATAGAGAGAAGAGACCCAGTTCACATAATGAAGATTGATATTCAGTTTCCTTTTCTCCCATCCGTAACATCCGGAAGCATAGAAAGGGCCTTCAAGTCCCACGTGCCAGTCAACAGGATTTATGGAGTATGGGGGGAGTCCCTCTATAGTCTCTGTACACCACACCTTATAACCAAGCGGCTGAGTGTATGAAGTGCCGTCTCTCTTGGTGATAACCATACTCACCACATCTTTATCCTGGGTAAATGTCACCTCGCTCCACCCATATCTGTTTTCAGGTATCACTATCTTCTTGCCTGCTATCTTTTTCACAGCAGAGGGGCTGCTCATCTTTCCTGCAGGAATTTCCAGCTGGTATGAACTCTGTTTTTTAACGAGAAGATCGTAGTCTGCACTTGGAGGGAGAGGCTCATCTGAGAGTGCAGGGAGGAATTTGTTCCATATAAGTCCCCTCTGAGGTTTGCCATTGGTAAATGAAGCCTCGGTCAGGACTATCACAACATCTTTCTCCGGCACTACGATAACATATTGCCCCAGGGCTCCATCTGCACGGACAGCGGTAGGATAAGCACACTGCCAGGTCTGGAACCCATAACCGTAGTCTCCGCCATTGGCCTGTTTGGCACTCATCTGTAAGATCCACTCTTTCGATATCAGCTGCTGGCCTTCCCATTCACCCTGCTGGAGCCACATCTGCCCCACCTTTGCGAGTGATTCGCTCTGGATATGGAGTCCCCATCCACCTGTATTCACCCCTTCGGGGCTCTCTTCCCAATTTACCTTTGTGATGTTCATCGGGGTAAAAAGCTTCTCCTGGAGATAGTCAAGTGTCTTTTTACCTGTAACTTTCTGTACGATGGCAGAGAGCATATAGGTCACCATAGAATCGTATGCAAACACCTCTCCGGGCTCATTTATCACAGGCTTGCTCAAAAATGTCCTGATCCATTCGGTCCCACGGCTCCGCATAGCCCAGTCCGGCTTGATACCCGAGGTCATAGTCAGCAGATCCCTTACTGTCATATCTGCCAGACGGACAGATACGGTATCAGGGAGGTAATCTATAAAGAAATTGGCCACCCTATCCTCCAGACGGAGTCTGTTTTCATCTATGACAATACCTACTGCCATACTCACCAGAGTCTTGGAACTTGAATACTGGGTATGCTGATATTCAGGACCAAAAGGTGCAGGATAGAACTCCCCTACCACCTTTCCGTGCCTCATCACTATCATACTGTGTATATCAGTTCCTGGCATAGCGTGAAGAGAATCAAACAGTTCTATAAGAGCTTTAGATGGAACACCCTGCTGCTCAGGTGTAGAGCGGGGAAGTTCTTCAGTCTGCGCTACAGCCACTAAAGCGACACAAGAGAGTATAAAAGAGAATAGGACCTTTTTCATATAGATTATTTTATCAGATATTTGACAAAGTTACCTATTTTTGTAGAGCAATCAAAGAGACAATATTATGAAAAAAGTTATTCTGATCACAATCATCACCCTTATCTCTTCATACCTGTACTCACAGGAGAGCTATCAGGCAGCCGAGTATACATCTCCAAATACAGGATTGACACTTAAATACCGCTATCTGACACCTCAGAAGACCAAAAGTGGGAAAAAATACCCTCTTGTCATATTCCTTCACGGATCGGGAGAGCGTGGCAGTGACAATCAGGCACAGCTTTTTCACGGCAGCGGTATGTTCCTGAACCCAGTAAATAGGGAGAAATACCCTGCTTATGTACTCTTTCCCCAGTGCCCACAAGAGTTCTCCGGAGCATACGAAAGGGGCAAACTGGAGACACTCGATCCACATCGTATGCCTGAGAATCCACCACTTCAGCCCATTATGCAGGCGGTTATGGATCTGATCAATTCATATATAGCCAAAGAGGATGTGGATAGCCGCAGAGTCTATATCATCGGTCTCTCTATGGGTGGAATGGCTACCTTCGACCTGGTAATCCGCTTCCCTGAGACGTTCGCCGCTGCCATCCCCATTTGCGGCTCGGTAAACCCCACCAGACTCTCTGCCGCCAAAGATGTGCACTTCCGCATATTCCACGGAGATGCAGACAAATCTGTACCGGTAGAGGGATCACGTGAAGCGTATAAAGCGCTGAAGGCTGCAGGGGCAGATGTGGAGTATATAGAATTTGCTGGGTGCACCCATAACAGTTGGAACCCCGCATTCAATTATCCCGATTTTATGAAGTGGCTCTTCAAACAGAGATCCCACTAATCGCCTTTCTCCTTCTTTTCCTGCTCGATTGTAGGTGCAGTTTCTTTATATTTGAAACGACGGATCTTCTGGGTAGCTGTCTTTTCGAATGGCTCTTTCATCACCTCCACAGAACTCACCTGTGATGATTTGTTCACATTCTTATTGGTAAAGCTAAGAATCTTCTCTTTCCATCCATCGAGCTTTTCGTACAGTCTATCTTCAGACTCATTGTCCCACTGGATAAAGTTTTCATTTGGCTGCACCAGTGCTACAAGTTTGCCGTTTCTCTCGACGATGATAGACTCGCTTACACCTTCGATATTGTTAACCACATTTTCGATCTCCTCAGGGTAGATATTTTCACCTGAAGGGCCAAGAATCATATTATTGTTACGCCCTTTGATATAGAATCGTCCTTTCTCATCCTGAACAGCTATATCACTTGTACGGAACCACCCATCCTCTGTGAATACACTCTTGGTGCGAACAGGATCTTTATAATAGCCAAGCATCACATTGGGTCCCAAAGCCACTACCTCACCCTCTCCGGTCTGAGGATCCATATTATGAAGTTTCAGTTTTACATTGTACACCGGATAGCCGAATGAACCTACTGTTCTCCATCCGTGCATAGAGTATCCAAGAAGTGGAGATGTCTCAGTCAGTCCGTATCCGATAGCGTATGGGAACTTCGCTTTCAGTAGAAATTTTTCCACTTCGGGGTCGAGTTTTGCCCCTCCGATACCGTAGAATGACATATGGCCTCCGAAGGTCGCTTTAAGTTTCATACCTATGATCCAGCACATCAGACCATACATATGCTCATTCATCCAGGTGAGGGTACGGCTATTCCTGATGGTCGGGAGGACACTACCCTTATAGACCTTCTCGATAATCATAGGGACGGTAAGCATAGTGGTGGGTTTCACCATTTTAAGTGCTTTAAGAAGCAATGAGGCCACCGGTGGTTTTGGAAGATAATAGACTGTGGCACCGCAGTACATAGGGTAAAGCATACAGAGGGTCATCTCCAGAGTGTGTGCCATCGGAAGCACAGAGAGCCATCTGTCCTTAGATGTTCTTTTGCAGGAGTGGTAACAGGTTATGACATTGGCAGTAAGGTTTCTATGGCTCAAAACCACACCTTTTGCACTCCCTGTGGTGCCCGATGTATAAATTATAGTGGCGATATCCTCAGGGGTGGGTACTTCTGTCTTGCCGTCGCAGGTAAAATGGTCGTCATCCGACTTGATGATCTCCAGTGTATCGACATCTATGATAAGGACCATCTTCTCTTTCACCTCCTGAGAGATCTTTCCAGCGAGCTTCTGTGAGACGAATATCGCTTTGGTCTCTGAGTGGTTAATGATATTTGTCACCTCATTTGTCGAGCTGTCAGGGAGGATAGGTATCACGATTCGTCCATAAGGTGCCAGACTGAAGAAAGCCACTGACCAGTTAGGCATACTCTGCGAAAGGATAGCCACCTTGTCACCTGCTCCGATACCATACTGGGTAAGCACCTTTGAGAGGCTGTCACATCTCTCCTTCAGAGAGGCGTAAGTGTACCCCCCCTTTTTGGTATCGTACCACTGAGTATACTGTTTTTTTGAATATACCGTAGTGGCATACTCGTATAGTTTAGCGAGGGTATCAACATATTTCTCCCTCATCTTCTGCATTCTTTTGTAGACTTGTAGCATAAATTTTGGTGCTGATATTTTTATTCAAGCTACAAATATACTTAAAATCTTCACTTTACCTCTGTCAGAGGTGCAAAAGAAAACTTTAAGTGGCAAATGGACTACAAATTATTACATTTGCAATCTTTAAATACATACCTTATGAATACTATTTGGATCGTTATGCCCATTTTGATTGTCCTTATGTTTTTACTTGGGACAGATCTGGACCGTAAAGCATTTACTGATGTGGCCCGTAACCCACGAGCAGTCATTATCGGTCTGACAGGGCAGCTTGTCATCCTCCCCTCCATAGCTTTTGGGCTGGCTTGGCTGCTTGATCTCCCTCCTGTATATTTCTTGGGGCTGGTACTTGTATCGTGCTGTCCGGGCGGAAGCTCTTCCAATGTATTCTCTATGCTTGTCAAAGGGGATGTCGCACTCTCTGTCACCCTTACAGCATTCAGCAGTGTCATCACCCTTTTCACACTCCCTATTATTATGGAGTTTGCTACCGATTTCGTTTCTGACCAGTCAGGTATGGAGATTGTCCTCCCTGTAGGGAAACTTATAGTGCAGAATCTGGTACTCCTTTTTGCCCCACTGTTGGCAGGCATTGCTTTCAAGCACTTTGCCCCCGAACAGGCTGCCAGAGTAAACACTATTCTCAGCAAAGGGGCCTTCCCAGCACTTATGCTGCTTGCATTTGTATTTTTTCTCCAGTATACACAGGAGATCATTGATAACTTTGCACTTCTGGGAGTTACTGTAGGGGGCCTCATCCTATGTGCTATGTTCTGCAGCTCGGCGCTATCGAGGGCAGGCAGATTCAATCCGGCTGTCCGCAGGACAATAGTTATCGAGGTGGGTATGCAGAATGCAGCGCAAGCCATTGCGATAGCGACATCACCATTTATCTTCAACAGCGGCGAGATGGCCATCCCTGCCATAATCTATGCTCTGCTGATGAATGTGATTCTGCTGACCTATGTTTATGTGATCAAACGCAAAGGGTGGTTCCCCGAGGGGCCGGGGCACAGAATCTGAAGGTGGAGGACAAGATACACATACTACTTCAATTTATCCAGGTGGCATAAAATCAAGTCGCCATTGTCATCCCTCAGATGCATTCCTCCACCCTGGCAATAACGGAACCATTTGCACTCTCCACACTGATCCTTTTTCATCCAGCTACGATCCCTGTATGGATGGAAACGGTTCTCCCATACATCTATAAAATCGTCCTTATATATGTTCCCCTGATGAAAGTCTGACCGAATACTTCCGCAGGCAGATATTGAGCCATCGATCAGCACCGATGCAATGGAAAGGCCTGCCTGACACCCGAAAAGATGATCCCTCACCTCCCCTTCATATTCCCTGAGAAATCCCTCACAGGCATAATTTACCGAAATTCTCCCCTCCTTTCTGGTCTTTTTTATAAACTCCATAAGACCGCGAAACTCTTCCTTATCCAGCTGCAGTTCAGGGTCGTGAGCTGCTCTTCCCACAGGGAAAACTGTAAAGATACGCCACTTTTTAAGACCCAGGCTTATAAGATACTCCTTGAACTGTTCAAGAGAACTGTAATTCCTCCTATTAACACAAGTAACTACATCAAATTTGATGGTAGGCTCCTTGGCCAGTATCTCCACAGCTTTGGATGCATAGGCAAATCCATCACCAGACCCTCTCATCCAGTTGTGATCCTCCTCAAATCCATCCAGACTTATGGTTAGAGAGTGTGCGCCTGCTCCCAATACCTGATCTATCTTTCTGGGGGTCATCAACCGTCCGTTGGATACCATACCCCAAGGAAATTCCAGATTATATATCTCACGACCACACTTGAGGATGTCATCCCTCATCAGTGGCTCCCCACCAGAGATAATCACCATTATTTTATGGGAATCATATCTCTCTTTTATCCTAAGCAACACTTTTCTGAAGTCAGCAAAAGGCATATCGGGATGGATAGATGAAACCCTACAGTCACTTCCGCAGTGGCGGCAATTCATATTGCACCTCAGGGTTGACTCCCAAAAGAGCTGAGTCAAAGGGTGTTTCTGTTCCAGATCCTTGACCCACTGTCTGTTAAGCTCCAGTGTCAGACGTTGCTTTATGGAGAGATGGCCCATCCTCACTATTCAGACTTTTTAGGGGTAAGCTCTACCATGACATTATCTGCCTGATAAAAACCTTGGTACCATCCATCTGGTTTGGGCCTTTTGGCTTGAGTGAGCTCTACAAGGACTTCATTACTCTCATACAATCCATTTTCCAAAGAGTCAATATCCTCTACCTTTATATGGGAGTAACCTCCAAAAGTGTCTTCAGTGCCGGAAAACATAAATGTTCCATCATTGGTATAAAGGGTATCTTTATCATTCTCATCAACCTTGATCTGACCTTCAGAGGGATATGCCTTTGACCTTATCACCCTGACACCCTTTACAGGCTCTTTGGTAATCTCATCCACCACCTTACCTTTTATTTCATAATCTGAATAAGGGGTAGCATACATTGCAACAACCGGAACCGGACATGCTGTAAATACAGTTACTCCGAAAAGAGCCAGAACAGCCTTCGACAATTTAATAAAAAAGGATCTCATATAATTTCATTTTTAATTATATAACTCCGGAATCACCAAAATACTTCCAAAATTTCCGGAAAAATTCCAAATATTCTCTACAATGCCTCCTCTATCATCTTTATAACCTTCTCCATATCCCCCTCTTCAAATCCTTTGGAAGCATGGATGAGCTTTCCGTCCTTACCGAAAAGATAGGCTCGTGGGATAGTTATGTCTGCGAACTTCGAATAAACCTCGCGTTTAGGATCTGGGTACATCGGGAATGAGAATTTCTTTATCTCATTATAATCTTTCAACTGCTCATCTGTATGCTCGCGTCCTACTACCACCAGGCGAAAACCTTTCTTGTTCTTGTACACCGGCCACAGCTTCTCCTGCACAGCTGCCAGCTCCTTCTGACAAGGTCCGCACCATGTGGCGAAGAAGGTCATCAGCACTACCTCTCCTTTTAAATCTGCAGAAGAGATCTCTCCATGCACGTCTGAGTTAAGGACAAACTCAGGCATAGGGGTCCCCACCTCCATCTCGCGCGACTCCTGGTTCTGGGCTGCTGCATTGTACACTGAGGCTGACAACATTGCACAAAGTGCAATAACAAAGAAAATTGACTTTCTCATAATTATATCATTTTAAACTGTTTCAACATAAAAGTTACCCTTCTCATCGCGGCATATGGTATCCCCTTCGTTGACATTTACAAACCCCTCCAGGGTCATAAGTGAAAGCATGGAGAATCCCATACAGAAATAAGGGGCCAATACCATATCTCCGCAGAACTCTTTCACCTGCGGATAGTTCAGCCCCGTATATAAAATCTTATTTTGCATACCCTTCGGTCAATTTAAGGGACCCTAAAAACCTATAGAGCCTTTTCCTTTTATAAGATGAACATATGCCTCTGCATCTGCCACACCTATCTCCCTGCCACGGAACTTGGCCATATTGCCGTGCCAGTCATCTACCCAGCCTTCCGGATCCTGGCTCACGTGGCAGAAGCAAGCCTCCCTCTTTTTGGCTGCAAAATCTGATATATCCACATAGTCTGTAGGGAAGAAAGACTGCGACTGAAGACCTGTCATAGCCTCACCATAATACAATTCGAAAGTGTATCCCAATCTTCTCCACGCATCGTATACAAGAGATGAACAAACCCTATGGTCAGCATGTGAATCGATAGGCCAGTGTGTAAATACGATATCCGGATTTTCAGCTGCAATAGCCTCTCTCATCTCTACATAACGCTCTTTGTTAATCTCCGAACTGCCGTCGATCTGGGTAAGGAATACAGGTTTGACACCAAGCACCTTACAGGCATTTTCAGCCTCCACTTTTCTGATGGCAGCCGCCTCATCATAAGATTTTCCGGGGATACCTGCCTCTCCTTTTGTCATATATATGCTCACCACATCCCATCCTTCAGCCTTCAGCGCAAGCATTGTCCCGCCAAAAACCGATTCAGGATCATCGGGATGGGCTCCGACAATCACCGCTTTCCTCTTTTTTGATGTTGATGATTCTGTATCTTGTCCAAATGCGGGTAGCCCCACAACAGAAGCTCCCAATAGAGCAGCCCCCGTCTTTTTTATCATCTCTCTTCTTTTCATAATAGTAAGAATTTATTTGATACAATATTACGGAATTTCTCGCTAAAAATCCAGTATCAGTCAATATTCGGCTCATCCCATACGACAGTTTCATCGCAGTGGAGCATAACCACCTGATCCCCTACCTGTATACGGAAATCACCTTTCTCTATGGTCCATCTGCCATCATAATTTACAAAGGCGAGATCTGTAGCGGGCAGTGCCATTTTCACCACCTGACTTTCACCTGGCCTAAGTTCTATCTTCTCGAAAGCCCTGAGTCTTCTCGAATCGGGAACCAGACTTGCAAACAGATCGCTCGAATAGAGCAGAACAGACTCTTTTCCAGCCATCTTTCCAGTATTTGTCACTTTGACTTCAAACTCCAGTAGATCCTCAGAGGTAAAGTTCGCTTTGTTTACCTTCAGATCACTATACTCGAACGATGTGTAACTCATACCATAGCCAAAGGGCCAAAGGACATCTATGCGTGCATCATAATTATATACACCTTCCATAGTAGCAGAGACTTCTGACACCTTATAGTCGTAAGTAGAAAGCATATTTATATATCTGGGATAGGTATACGGCAGTTTGCCACTGAAATTCTCACGACCTGAGATAAGTGCCGCCAATGCATCACCACCCCAGTTGCCCGGAAGGATAACATTTACCACTGCCTTAGCTAGAGGCTCTATATCATTTATAATGCGTGGACGACCTCCATTATAAACCAGAACAATAGGTTTTCCTGTGCGAGCCAAAGCCCTGACCAGCCGTTTCTGATTCTGGGAGAGGTTGATATCCTCCACATTGCCTGGTGTTTCGCAATAACTGTTTTCACCCACGCAAGCGACAATAACATCGTAACCTTTGGCTGCCTGGACAGCTCTGTCTATGCTCGCTTCGCTCCAATTCTCCTGCTGCCATTTTCCGAACCCCGGCACATACTGCACACCTGCTTCATAACGGACATTGGCAGAGCCATATTCACGGCGCAAAGCCTCATAAATGGTATTGAAATGTGCTGTATAGTCGTTGGCCTTATCCCCTTGCCAGGTGTAGGACCATCCACCATTCAGGCAGCGCATCTCATTGCCGTTAGGCCCCGTAACAAGTATTCTGGTCCCCTTCTCCAAAGGGAGAATCCCCCCTTCATTTTTCAGGAGCACCTCTGATTCCAATGCTGCCTGATAGGACTTTTGCCTGAACTCCTCCGATCCGAATTTTTCATATTGGGTCAGATCCCAGACAGGATTGTCAAAGAGGCCGAGGCGGAATTTCAGCCTGAGGACTCTGCGGACAGCATCATCGATACGGGACATTGGGACTGCCCCCTCTTTCACCAATTCGACCAGGTCGATGCAGAACTGCCAGTCATTAGGTATCATCGCCATATCGATACCGGCATTGATGGCCAGACGGACTGCATCCTTTCTACTGTTAGCAATACGCTCTCTGGTATAAAGATTATCGATATCTGCCCAGTCGGTCACAATCATACCATCCCAGTTCAAATCCTCCTTAAGCCACTCTGTAAGATACTCATAATTAGCGTGAAAAGGGAGTCCTTCATTGCTTGCCGAATTGACCATGAGAGAGAGTGCTCCAGCCTGTATACACTCCTTGAATGGCTCGAAATAGCGTTCCCTCATATCTATATCGGTAACAGATGAAGGTGTTCTGTCACGTCCGGACACAGGTACTCCGTATGCCATATAGTGTTTGATACACACTGCCATATGGTATGCATCCAGATGGTTTGGATCGTCTCCCTGCATTCCGAGAACCTGAGCCTTTCCCATCTCTGCCTGCAGATATTCACTTTCACCATAACTCTCCCAGAGTCTCGGCCACCTCTGGTCACGCCCGAGATCAAGCGTGGGGCTGAACGACCAGGGATTGAGTGCCGCTCTCGATTCGTATGCTGTCACCTCTCCCATATTGAAAGCGTGCTCCCTGTTGAAGGTGGCAGCCACATTGATCTCCTGAGGGAAAAGGGTGGCGTCTGCTATATATGATGCTCCGTGAATCTGATCAAGTCCGTAAAGGCAAGGGATACCCAGCTCTTTCATCGACTTCTCCTGAAGCTCTTTTATCATATCAGATGTGAGCTTTCTGGTCTGCGCCTGCTCATTGATCACATTCAGGATAGAACCTACTTTGTACTTGGTAATCACCGAGTCAAGCATAGATGGGATCCACTGCGGGTTTCCATCCTTATCGTTATTCTGGATAACAGTAATGGTGATCTGCGCCATCTGCCCCACCTTCTCCTCCAGAGTCATCCCGCTCAGGATCTTCTCTATTCTGGTCTCTATATCCTTATCTGGCTCTATAACTGGCTTTACTTTATTAGTACAGCAGGAGCTCCACAAGAGAATCGCCGTGAGGGCCAGGAGGTGAATGATATCCTTTTTCATATTTTAACTAAAATGGTATTATCTTGAATTTAAGCCTTTGAGGTTCTGAAGTAAGAACCTTGTATTTCTCATATGTCTCTGCACCCCAAGAGTTATCTCCTCCGACACCTGTCATCCGTGAGTCGATACATATCTCTGTAAAGTCACGTGGAGATATATCGCATACGTGTGTCTGCTTCTTCATCACATTTCGGGCACGGCCTATGTCGTGGGGATCATTTTCTACAAAATTGTTCCACTGGTAAGGTGCATCGGACTCCTCTGTATCGAAATCTTCCACAGAGTTATGCAGCGCATTGAATTCAAACTCCTTATCCATAGCGAAAACCACCAGACCTCTACCATTTTCATTTTTGATCTCCAGCCAGCGGACATCTACCCTATGGCCATTCTCCTGAGGTCTCACATACGGTGTATACATATCATCCACATCACACGAATAGATACCGAACATAGCCCCATCTTTTCTGTCACAATAGTTTTCCCAAGGGCCTCTTCCATAAAATCTTACCTTTGAAAACTCTTGAGGCATTCTCCAGCGGACACCGTATCTGGGGGCCTCTTTCAGTGTCGCCTCTGACATCTGAGCCTCTACTATTAGTGCTCCTGTAGGCTCCAGTGTATAAGTAACCACATTTCTACAGTCAAGATCTTCATTATCATAAACGACCTTCACCACTCTGCATCCCTCTACAGTTTCCTCTGTCACCTCCACTGGTTTGTTCTCCTTGCCGAAAACTTTCCAGGGCTGCCATCTGGCAGGGGCACCGTTGCCATAGTCATTGTCATTTGGTGCTCTCCAGTAATTTGGTCTGACACCGAAACCGTCAGCTATATAATCGACACCATCTACAGCATATTTCTCGATTATTCCAGTTTCAGGATTTACCTCGAATGACACTTTCCCCTTCTTGGCAGAAGTTACCGGATGAAGATCACTTGTCTCTCCCAGAGGATACTGGTTCCAGCTTTGATCACCAGAGAAATTCACATAGTAATCATACCCAGGCTGCATTTTGAATGACGGCAGATTTATGATCAATGTATCATCTGCAGGGATATCCACAACCACTTTTCCAGCCATAATCACTTTTGATTTTGCCTTTTTGGAATAAGTTTCAGGGATAGAAATTATCTCGTAGTTGTAATGATCTATTTTCTTGAAATAGTTTCTGTTGATGGCTCTATAATCGCCATTGCCGTCAGGCTCGATCCAGAGATTCTGATATATATGCTTGATCTCATTCATAGCCGGATGGGGGACTCTGTCCGGACCTATCACGCCATTGCATAGGAAATTACCGTCGCTTGGAGCATTGACTCCGAAGTCACCTCCATATGCCCAGAATTCCCTCCCCTGGCCATCTTTCTGATATATTCCCTGATCTACCCAGTCCCAGATAAAACCTCCCTGAAGATTGTCGGCAGCATAGATAACATCCCACAAATCTTTGAAATTACCTGTACTGTTACCCATTGCGTGAGCATATTCACTTAAGATATAAGGTCTGTCAGTCTCCTGTGCAGCCCATTCCGCAAGTTTGAATGCGCTTGGATACTGAGGACAGTAAATCTCTGTATTCCACTCAAGTATAGCCCTTTCGTGCTGCACTGGGCGCACTTTGTCCAGGCCTTTAAGATAGAGGAATGTCTGATAGAAATTATATCCGTTTCCGGCCTCATTTCCCATAGACCAGTAGATGATGCTGGTGTAATTCTTATTGCGCCAGTACATATTCCTGATCCTCGCCAAATGTGCATTGTAGAATCTGAGGTCATTTCCCAGTGTTCCACCCTTTCGGAGGTTATAATACATACCGTGAGACTCGATATTTGCCTCATCGCAGACATAGATGCCATATTTATCGCACAACTCATAAAAATAGGCGGGCTGAGGGTAGTGGCTGCATCGTATTGCATTGAAGTTATGGGCTTTCATCAGCCTGATATCTGCTTCTGTCTGCTCTCGGCTGATTACGTGTCCTGTATACTGATTATGCTCGTGGATGTTTACACCCTTTATTTTGATAGCCTTACCATTTACCAGAAGTTGGTTTCCGACTATCTCCACTTTTCTGGGGGCAAATCTGAAATCCACCTTCTCACACTCTATACCATTCTGCTCAAGAGCGATAGAGCCGTCGTACAGATTAGGGAACTCTGCACTCCATAGGTTCCACCCTTGGAAAGGGATTTTGAAACTCTGCACAGACTCTTTACCTGCTCCTACGGCAATCTCCCTCTTTTCATCCCCTTTCAGGGCTCCGCCCAATGAGAGTGTAGCCACAGCCTCTGCGCAGGTGCTGTTCCTGACCACCACATCCAGTTCAAAATAACCGCTTCCGGTCAGGCCGTCAGCCGAAAGTTCCTCCACTATCGGGGTGATGGTATAGTCGAAAATATGCACCTTAGGCTGAGCAAAGATATAGACATCCCTTTCTATACCGCTCAGTCTCCAGAAATCCTGGCACTCAAGATAACTACCTGTACTCCATCGGTATATTTTCAGAGCTATAAGATTCTCACCCTTATGCAGATATGGGGTAAGGTCATATTCTGCAGTATTTTTAGAATCTTCGTTGTAGCCGGCAAACTCACCATTGACATAGAGGTAGCATCCGCTTTTGGCTCCACCTATATTCAGGTACACCTCTCTGCCATCCCAGTTTTCAGGGATATTGATCACCTTTCTATAAACACCTACAGGGTTTTTCTCAGGCAGATGGGGTGGCTGTGGTTTGTATGGTTTGAACTCATACCCGTGGTTAGTGTAGATAGCAGTGCCATATCCGTTCAGCTCCCAATTGGCAGGGACCTGGATTTTGTTCCAGTCGCTGCTATTATACCCTGCTGACAGGAACTCCTCACGAAAAGAGGCGTCGCTCTCACTCCACCAGAAATCCCACTCACCATTTAGTGACATTACGAATTCAGGGCTATACCTCTCTCCCTGTGCTCCCGCTATCTGCGTACGGGGTGAGACTTTACCGATCTCTGCTATTTCACTATCAAGATGTGGTTTATTCTGTATATCACCACTCTCAGCACCTCTACCTGTAACAGAGTACAGACACAGAAGAGCCGCTGTCAGATAACTAAATATCCTCATAATCTATACATTCAATCTATTTGACTTCAAATCTGTAGATACATACGTGAGTATAAGTCTCTCCCGGATTAAGGAGTGTAGAGGGAAAGTTCCCGTGATGGGGTGTATCCGGGAATTTCTGGGTCTCCAGCGCTATAGACTCGCGATATCGGAGCTCCTTGCCATATTTTCCTTTAGAAGTGCCGTCGAAGAAGTTTCCGCTATAGAACTGCATACCTGGCTGATCGGTGTATACAGACATAAATCTGCCAGAATTGGCCTCATATACCGAAGCAGCGAACTCTACTCCATCACCTTTACGGTCCAGCACCCAGTTGTGGTCATAACCTGCTCCGAATTTTATCTGCTCATTATCTGCATTGATCCTCTCACCGATGATATGAGGGGTGCGGAAATCAAATGGCGTACCGGTAACATCTGCTATCTCCCCTGAAGGGATCAGTACCTCATTTACAGGTGTGGTAGCTGAAGCATTGATTACCATCTCCAGATCCTCGATAGTGCCATTCCCCTCCCCTTTGAGGTTGAAGAATGAGTGGTGTGAGATATTTACGTGGGTGGTCTTGTCGGTAGTGGCAAAATAGTCCACTTTAAATTCATTCTCTGGGGTCAGAGTGTAGGTCATAGTGATAGAGAGGTTGCCTGGCATACCGTCTTGTCCGTCAGGACGGAGGTAGAAGAGAACGATAGAGCTCTCTGTAACCTCTTTCACATCCCAAACTACCATATCCAAACCTTTCAGACCACCATGAAGGGTCTGTCCATTATTATTTTGTGGGAAGTTATACACCTCGCTACCTATGGTATATGTACCATTGGCTATTCTGTTGGCATACGGACCTACCACTGCTCCCAGGAAACGTTCTCCGGGATTATTGATATAGTTGTCGATATTATTGTAACCCAATACTATATCCTCATATTTTCCATCTCTGTCTGGTGTCCACAGTGACACTACACGTGCTCCAAAATTGGTCACCTGCATAGTGATGTCACCGGACTTGAGTGTATATATCGACACATCCTTACCATCTACGGTAGTCTGGAAATTCTCTTCAGGGAAAATTATAGGGGCATCACTCTTTCCACACGATGCCATAAGTGTACAAGCTAAAGCCATAATCGCTATTTTTTTCATAATTTGTCAATTGTATATTGTCACATTAAATCTCCAATTTTCTGGCGCCATCCGAAATAACTACATCATAAACCTTAGGTTCGTGTCCGTATGCAGCACTGAATTTCCTTTTGGCTGTCTCAATAAATGAATCATACAGTTCACACTTGACCAAGTTGATAGTGCAGCCTCCGAAGCCTCCACCCATAATACGGGAACCTGTCACACCACAATCTTTGGCTATGGTAGCCAACAGGTCCAGCTCCTCACAGCTCACTTCATAATCCTTCGACATACCCCAGTGGGTCTGGTACATACGCTCACCTACAGTCTCCAGATCTCCAGCCTCCAGAGCGGCACAAACATCAAGCACCCTCTTCTCCTCACCTATGACATAGCGTGCACGCATATAATCCTCCTCAGAAATCTGTCCCTTGATCTCATCCAGTTTTTCCATAGTAGCCCCGCGCAATGTCTCCTGTCCCAATATAGCAGCCACACGTTCACAGGACTCACGGCGTCTGTTGTATGGAGAACCCACCAACTCGTGTTTCACCACAGAATCGAGCAGTACAAGACGATACCCGAACTTTTCAGGGTCAAATGGAAAATATGCAAACTCCATCGACAGACAGTCCAGGCGCATAAGATTACCTTTTTTGCCAAATATAGAGGCAAACTGATCCATAATGCCGCACTTCACGCCACAATAGTTATGCTCGGTAGACTGTCCGATACGTGCCAATTCGAACTTATCAATCTTATCTTCATTGTAGATATGATTCAATGCAAATGCGTATGTAGACTCAAGTGCTGCAGAAGAGGACATACCTGCTCCGAGTGGGACATCCCCTGCAAATGCAGTATCAAAACCTTTTACTACACCGCCACGTTTTATAATCTCACGCACCACTCCGAAAATATAGCAAGCCCACGACGCAGAGGGTTTGTCCTCCTCGTTAAGGCCAAACTCTGCATAATCCTGCAAATCTACAGAGTATGCACGGATAGTGTCTGTCCCATTGGGCTTTATCTCTGCCACCATCGCTTTGTCTATGGCTCCAGGGAACACAAAACCGCCATTATAATCTGTATGCTCACCTATAAGATTGATACGGCCGGGAGAGGTATACATTTCACCTTCCGAACCAAAATGTTCTGCAAATTTCTGACGTATAAGCTTTATATCCATAATATCCTGATTTTTTAATTTTCAAATTGTTATTTTTTCTCTGGCAATGCCATCTGGAATATTTTGCGCACACGTTCCATATCATATTTTTCTGTGCGATCAAAGTAGTAAACACCGTTCTGCTCCTGCTCCACGTCTGTAAGTTGGGTATAACAGAAACCGCAGATCTTGTCGCTATGCGAAATGATGGCCCTCACTTGAGATTCAAGACGCTTGTAGAAATCCTCTTTAGTCATAGCTGCATCACCATAACCCCAGGCATTATCTTTTGAAGGGTTGGCCTCGGCACATTTGATACCGCCAAACTCATCAATAATATAAGGTACCTTACCATCATAATAGAGATGGTCGATAGTATTTGCATTTACCTTTCCAGGGGCCTGTGGCTGATAAAACTTCTCACCGTCAAATAACATATTACGAAGTATATCACCATCTTGCTGATAGCTGTGTGAGGTACAGAAATCGGAGATCACATACAGACCGCCGCTGACGGTATTCACAGGACGTGAAGGGTCCAGTTTGCGGGTCAACTCATAAACATCTGTCAGGAAACGGCCCATCTCATTAGTGGTTGGTTCCCACTCTTCGTTGAATGGTGTCCAGGTCACAAGTGCAGGGTGGTTTCTATCTCGTACCACGATATTTGTCCACTCAGAGATAAAATTTCTGGCTGCTGCCACTGAACTTGAGTTCTTGCCCCAAGATGCCATTTCACCCCATACCAGATAACCAAGTTTGTCTGCCCAATAGTAGAAGCGCTCTTCAAACACTTTCTGATGAAGTCTTGCGCCATTAAAGCCGGCAGCCATAGACATCTCGATGTCACCTTTCAATGCCTCATCAGAAGGGGCTGTCCATACGCCATCAGGATAAAAGCCCTGATCCAGAACCAGACGCTGATAATATGGCTTATTATTAAGGTATATCTGTGTACCGTCGATGTGGATCTTACGCATACCTACATAAGCATCCACCTTATCAAGAACCTGACCTGAAGCACTCTTCACTTCATAAACCACATCGTATAGGAAAGGGGACTCTGGGCTCCATAGTTTCGGTTTCTTGACAGGGATAACCACAGGGATACCCTGAGCAGCCACCACATCAGCTTTAGCCACCACTTTATCACCATCTTTTACACTTACACACAGACGATTGCCATTAGAAAGGTTATAGAATGTAGGTGTAACCACGATCTGATTCTGGTCGATATCTGTCAAGACCTGTACCCTCTCAAGTCCACAAGGATTTACAGCCTCCATCCATACAGTTTGCCAGATCCCTGTAGTACGGGTATACATACATACGTGTGAATAAAGTTTATGAGACTGCTTTCCAGAAGGGAGATCTTCTGATCTGAGGTCGCTCTCTGCGTGAACTACCAGATTGTGGGCCTCTCCATCTGCCACAAACTCTGTAATATCAAAAGAGAAAGAGTCTGAACCACCATAGTGGCGACCCACAAATTTGCCGTCAATAAAAATCTCTGATTCATAAAACACGGCTCCGAAATTCAGTTTGATATTTTTTCCTTTCCACTCGGCAGGGATCTGGATGGTACGTTGATACCATACAGCATTTATGAATTCGGTATGAGCTACTCCGGAAAGCTTGCTCTCCGGCGCAAATGGAACGATAATATTTCCATCAAAACCTTTGCTGTTTACAAAATCACGTTCGTGCCCTGTATCTGCCAAATCAAGTGTAAAACTCCACTCACCATTCAGATTTAACCACTCCGCACGTTCGAACTGTGGACGAGGGTACTCTGCTCGAGGCTGCTGTCCAAACGAGGCCACTGCAAAAAGTAATGCCACGATTATTAGAATCTTTGATTTCATATTTTTTGATTTTTATAAATGAACACAAATATACACTTTTTAACGCCAAAAAACGCTAACTTTACATCGCGATGAAAAAGATTGTACTGATACTTATATTGGCTATTTCAGCCTGCAGTCCACAGAAGAGCATCACTGATAGGGTAACACTCACATCACCAGACGGAGATCTCTCTATGGAGTTTTTACTTGAAGATGGTATACCTATGTATACCCTTAAACATAAAGGTACCGATGTCCTCCTTCCCAGTCGTCTCGGATTTGAGATAAGGGGGAGTATGAAGTCTGCCCTGATCCGATTTGATGGCGACCACATCACCAAATCAGATGTCAAGCCAAGTTTCTTATTAGACAGGAACTTCGAACTGCTCTGCACCTCAAACAGCAGTTTTGATGAGTATTGGGAGCCAGTGTGGGGAGAAGAGTGCTCTATCCGGAACCACTACCATGAACTCCTCGTGGAGCTCAAACAAAAAGAGAGCGGTCATCTGCTGAATATCCGCTTCCGACTCTTCGATGACGGTCTCGGTTTCAGATACGAATTCCCTGACAAGCAGAGACTTACTCACTTCGCAATAAAGGAGGAGCTCACAGAATTCGCTATGGCAGACGACTGCTTTGCCTGGTGGATCCCTGGAGACTATGACACCCAGGAGTACGAATATGGAGAGTGCAAACTATCAGAAATTGAAGAGAACTTCAAGGAACAGATATGGGCCAACAGCTCACAAACACCATTCAACACCAGTGGTGTACAGACATCCCTTCAGATGAAGAGCGCCAGTGGCCTCTACATCAATATCCATGAAGCAGCCCTGGTAAACTACCCCTGTATGCACCTGATTGTGGATGGAAAGCATCACACACTCCGCTCTTGGCTCACCCCCGACGCCCAAGGATGGAAAGGGTATATGCAGACACCTTGCCACACCCCCTGGAGAACCGTACAGGTAGCTGAAAGTGCAGTGGAACAGCTTGCAAGCCGTCTGATACTGAATCTCAACGAACCTTGCGCACTCGAAGATGTAAGCTGGATAAAACCGGTCAAATATATGGGTGTCTGGTGGGAAATGATCACAGACAAAAGCTCCTGGTCATATACCGACATACCATCAGTAAAGCTGGGTGAATTTGATTACAACCAAGCCACTCCAAACGGTACCCACGGCGCCAACAACACCAAAGTCCGTGCATACATAGACTTCGCATCCGAACACGGATTTGATGCACTTCTCGTAGAGGGATGGAATATCGGATGGGAAGACTGGGCAAATAAAAGCAAAGACTATGTATTTGATTTTCAGACCCCCTATCCTGATTTTGACATAGAAGCACTCAATCAGTACGCTCACTCTAAAGGGATAAGTCTGATAATGCACCACGAGACCTCGAGTTCTGTCCGCAACTATGAAAGACATATGGATGCGGCCTACAAACTGATGAACAAATACGGCTACACATCTGTCAAAACCGGCTACGTGGGGGACATCATCCCCAGAGGTGAATACCACTACGGCCAGTGGATGGTCAATCACTATCTCCACGTAGTAAAAGAGGCCGCCAAACATAAAATAACAGTCAATGCCCACGAGGCTGTACGTCCCACAGGACTTTGCCGTACCTACCCAAATATGATCGGTAACGAATCTGCTATGGGCAATGAGTACCAAGCATTTGGAGGGATAGGACCGAAGCACGTCACCATCCTCCCATTTACCCGTCTGAATGGCGGGCCGATGGACTACACACCCGGAATTTTCGAACAGAATCTGAAAGAGTGGAGCGGCAAAAACTCCTGGGTCAATGCCACTATAGCTAACCAGCTTGCCCTCTATGTCACTATGTACTCACCCCTACAAATGGCAGCCGACACACCAGATCATTACCGTGAACATATGGATGCATTCCAGTTCATTAAAGATGTAGCCATCGATTGGGAGGAGAGCCGCTACCTGTATGCAGAGCCGGGTGACTATCTAATCATAGCACGAAAGGCCAAAGAGGACGGTCAATGGTTCTGCGGAGGGGTCACAGATGACAATGCAAGGGAATTTGACATCTGTCCCGACTTCCTCGAAGCAGGCGAATATGAAGCCATCATCTATGCTGACTCAGACGATGCGCATTACAAAACAAACCCCAAAGGATACAGTATAAGCAAACACAAAGTCACACCTGAAAGCACCATCCACATAAGAATGGCGCCGGGAGGTGGATTTGCGATTTCATTCAAAAAGATATGAAAAAACTTATCATTACCATTATAACATTGCTCCTGAGCATAAACCCGGCAGAATTATCTGCACAAAGTCTGATCCACCGTCTTGGCAAAGCCATCGAATCGGAGGTGAAGAAAGAGGTGAAGAAAAAGAATACTCCACCTGCAAAGAAACAGCCACAGAAAAAGGGTGAACCCAAAAACTCCAATATCCCTTTTGCTCCGGCAGAGATCCAGCCGCAGCAGTTTTCAGGAAATCCTGTCCCTTACGATCCTGCAGCCCCCGCTACCGGAAAACACCTTGGCAAAGAGTGGGTAGATCTCGGACTCCCATCCGGGATCAGATGGGCGGCACACAATTTTGACTCCGCCAGACCTGAAAACCCGGGAAAATACTACGCCTGGGGAGGCTCCGGTGTAGAGGCCGAATACTCCAGAGAGAACAGCGACTGCTATGGCATCCCTCTGGATAACATCTCGGGGGAACTGGAATACGATGCAGTAAGAAAAAGATGGGGTCGAGGGTGGAGAATCCCCACAGCCTCAGAGTTTCAGGAACTGATGGAGCACTGCGACAGAGAATATATCCAGCAAGGCAAAAGCTTCGGGATCAAACTCACAAGCAAAGTGAATGGCCAATCGATATTCCTCCCACTCACAGGCTATAAAGACGGATGGAATGAATTCGGCACCGACACTGAAGGACTTTACTGGACCGCCACCCCCTACTCTGACGACTACACCTCATATTCATTCCACTTCACACAGACATCGGGGGAGATATACTATGCCCAGAGGCATATAGGATGCTGTATCCGCCCTGTATCCGATAAGATCGAAGAGGTAAAGATAATCACATCAGGCGAGGTGGCAGGTCACGACTGGATAGACCTGGGACTACCGTCAGGGACCAGATGGGCCACCACCAATATCGATGCCCAGGACCCTTCAAAACCAGGCAAGCACTACTCTTGGGGTGAAACTTCCCCCAAATCTTCCTATACAGAATCCAATAGTATAAACTACCGTAAAAAAGTAGATGACTACTCCGGGGACAGCAAGTACGATGTCGCTGCATCCAAATGGGGCAATGGGTGGAGAACACCTACACGTAAAGAGTTCAGCGAACTGGTATTTTTCTGCGACTGCAAATATGTTCAGCAGGATGGACGCTGGGGAATGCTTTTTACCAGCCCCAAAAATGGTGAATCGATATTTCTTCCGGCTACGGGTCATAAGGAGGGGAGCTCTATCCATGAGGCAAACGGCTGCGGACTATACTGGACATCTTCACCTGGATCAGACACAGGTGCCCATATGTACCAATTCGGCGGTGCACTTGGGGAGATGAGTACCAGCGACCGCTCCTATGGACAAGCTGTCAGAGCGGTGCTTGAGAAAGCCAATCCTCTGGAGGTCCCTGCATCTGGACAGACCGACGGCCACGAGTGGGTAGATCTTGGGCTTCCATCAGGGACAAAATGGGCTACACACAATCTCGGAGCACGCTATCCCGAGATGAATGGAGAGCACTTCGAATGGGGAGAGACCACCGATATTCTGGACACCAAATCCCCTAAAAACGATCTGGACAACAACCCAAATGCCTCCAGCATCGCCGGAGATCCTGCCACCGATGCTGCTACCAGCAAATGGGGAAAGGGATGGAGAACTCCGGGAAAAGAGGAGTTTCAGGAACTGATAGACCACTGTCAGTGGGAATGGGTAACACTCTGTGGCAGATCGGGATATAAAGTCACCAGCAAGACCAATGGCCAATGGATATTCCTCCCCGCAGCAGGGACATTTACCGGAGCGCTACTCTACGAATGGCCCTCAGGTACTGATACATCAGGAGCATACTGGACCTCCACCCCTGTCACCGGCAGGACCAGCTACGACTCCTACAATATCAACTTTGACCACAGGGACAGCGGCATCAATATATCATCAGGCTCCCGCAACAACGGATTCAGCATCCGCCCTGTCACCTCCGGGACAGCACACTGACCCGCCAGAGCCATTTTTGCGTCCAGCCCATCCGCTGGACACTCGCCAACAGACTCACTCGGCATTTCGCTGGCTGACTCAGATCTCCGTTGGTTGACTCAGTTCTCCGCTGATTCAGTCAGCTCTCCGTTGATTGACTCTGGCCTCACCAACTCAGTGAGCACACCTTAAAAAGCTAATTCATTATAAGTCAAGATATTACAAAATAGAAGCGTGCTCAACCCCTCTTTCTGGGCGGGGGATAAGCACGCCTCAAAAAGTCAAACGACTAATTATCAGCAAGTTACAAATTAACACCGTGCTCACCCATTTGGCACAGTTATAAATGTTAGAAAACAGTCAAATATTTTGTTTTGTCCGAAATATATGCTAAATTTCGGACAAAATTAAGTTATTTCATTAATGGAAATGGCTGCAAAATTTATATTAGTACTGATAATCTCACTGATAGTTCTTGTTTTTGCAATTATTATCTTAACGGGCAAAGGTGATAACTTAATTGCCGGATATACCACATCAACTGAAGAGGACAAAGAGAAATATAACATAAAAAGAGTCCGTATCTGCATAGGAGGTATGTTGTTGATTTTGTCTCCTATTATGCTGATGTTTGCTGATAATTTTATTATCCTGATAGCAATTGTTCCACCTTTATCAATTTTATCAGTCATATTGACCAATACTTGGGCCAAGAAATAATGCAACCAAAATAATCGCCCGCTCAAGACTTCAAACGGCACGTCTTCACATGACTCGGCCAGACCAAACTCCGCAAATATTATAATTTTTAAGGAATCTATTCCGTAAATCTTTTAATATTTACGGAATTTATATATATATTTGCACAAGACTAAAAATAATGACGCCATGATCACAAGAACCATAGAGGAGAGGATAAACATTGCCCTTGCAAAGAAAAAAGCAGTGACCATAATGGGTCCGCGCCAAGTAGGTAAATCAACTCTTGCATATTCCATAATTCCGAAAGATGCCAAAGTCCTGGAAATCAATGGTGACAATACCGATGTGCAGACTATGTTTGTAAATGTCGATGAGGCCAAGATGAAGATTCTTATTGGAAACAATAACTTCCTATTTGTTGACGAGGCTCAGAAGATAGAGAATGTCGGCAATATGCTCAAGATTGTAGCCGAGAAATTCAAAGATGTGAAAATCATTGTAACCGGTAGCTCAGCCTTCAAACTGGCTGAGGCAGTAAACGAGTCCTTAACCGGAAGAAAGCGAGAGTTCAAACTCTACCCTCTGTCATTCAAAGAAATGGCAGATGACACAAGCGTTTTGGATGAATCAAGAATGATTGACCACAGACTTATCTATGGCTATTATCCCGAAGTCGTAACCTCTGTTGGCGATGAAAAAGAAGTTCTTAAGGAACTCATAGACAGCTATCTCTATAAAGATGTCATGGAGGAAAACAACATCGCCAAGCCGGATAAGCTCGTCAAACTTGTTCAGGCACTTGCATTCCAGATTGGTTCCACTGTCTCAGCGACTGAACTTGCCGGACTCGTAGGCATAGATGCTAAGACAGTAGAACGGTATATAGAGATCCTAGAAAGGAGTTATATAATTTTTACACTTCCATCATATGCCAAGAACCAGCGCAACGAGCTGAAATTTGCCCGCAAACTATACTTCTGGGATATGGGTATCCGCAATGGTGTCATCGGAAACATGGCACCGGTATCCCTCAGATCACCTGAAGAACTTGGTCATATGTGGGAGAACTTTGTAATTGCAGAGCGTATCAAGAGAAACGATTATGCTGGACGGACATTTGTACAACATTATTTTTGGAGAACCCAGCAAAAGAAAGAAGTTGACCTGATCGAAATAGAGGATGGTGTAATGACCGGATTTGAAATAAAGAGAAAGATTGGTAAACGAGTTGGCGCACCTTCGCAGTTCAAAACTGCATATCCGGAAGCCCGATTCGAATGCATCACACCAAGTGAATTGATGGAGTTCCTTATGTAAATTGGAATTGCCCCGCCACTGGTGAGAGTTTTATAAACGCCCGGTCAAGACTTAAGCCGACATAGCCGTCAAAAGACTTGTCATTAATTGGAAGAGTTATGGGTAGATAAGTATCGTAAGTCGGCATCGGCCAACTCAGTGAGCACATCTCAAAAAGCTAATTCACTGCAAATCAAAATATTACAAAACGAAAGCGTGCTCAATCCCCCTTACTGGGCGGGGGATGAGCACGCCTTAAAAAGTCAAACAACTAATTATCAATAAGTTACAAATCATCACCGTGCTCACCCATTTGGCACAGCAATATATATAAACCCCAGACAGTACATCTGCGACGAAAAGGTGCATCAGCACCGTGCCACTCGCGTCAGCGAGATCTGCATAGCAGATTGAAGCAACGATGGCACCCGACCTGAGTGAAACGAACGGTCGGCATATGCCCCCATCGGGGGCCGTCAGCATGTGCTGACTGGGGGGAGAAATATCTCCACAAGAAAAGGGAGCCAATGGCTGAACTTTCTTAAAAAGACGTCATCAGACGTCCCGCGGAGCCCGTGTATTTGCGGAGCAAATACGGCAAGGGCGGGAGCGCTAGTCTGGCGAGAGCCAGTAAACACAGTGGAGATGGGCGGGCTCGAACCGCCGTCCATACATAGCACCCAAAGGCTTTCTACACGCTTATTCCTTTAGTGGTTTTCGAGGCAAGGCTGCTAAAGGACAAACTACCTTACCCTTATCCTCTGAATCTTAGGATACCTTAGAGGAATCGGTATCCGCATTCCGCTTGGATGATACCCCTGGTGCCGGTCATAGCAGACTTAAAGTCCGGCGGGATACTCGTCGTCGCCGCAGCCTAGGCGGCGAGGATTAAGGTAGTGTGCTTGGCAGACTACGCAGCGAGTGCATAAGATTCGTTGCCATTTATAGGCTTGTAGTCTGAGATTAGCGAGCAAGGCTACGACGCTCGACGTGCTTACCTTCCGATGTCTTATGCTGTCAAATCCAAAACATCCCCAGTTATTATGGCTGCAAATATAGCAAAAACTATTTATTTCTCTCAGGATATGCTATCCTTGCGTGATACATCTGCATAAGTTGTGCCTTAAACATCTCTTTTACGGCATTGATCTCCTTAATGGATATCTCAGCCTCCACGAGCTGCTCCTCAGCCAGTCTGGCAGCGATGATCTTCTCGACCAGTGCGGATATACTCTCCTCTGTATACTCTTTCAGCGATCTGGAGGCAGCCTCTACCGCATCTGCCATAAGAACCACCACCTGCTCTTTCGAATGGGGGTAGTTGCCGTGATATGTGAACGGCTCCTTGTTCTGAGGGTCTCCGCCATTATTGCAATAGACATTATAAAAATAGAGTGTCTGGCTCTTGGCGTGGTGGGTGCGGATGAAATCGATAATTATCTCCGGCAGTTTTGCTTTTTTGGCAAGTTCGACGCCATCGTCCACGTGCCTGATAATCTGCTTGGCACTCTCCATCGGGCTAAGTCCCTGGTGATAACTGATCCCCGGTGCCTGGTTCTCCACGAAGCATTGCGGATTCTTGATTTTACCTATATCGTGGTACAAGGCCCCTACCCTGGCGAGCAGGTCATTGCCCCCGATCTCCCTTACTGCTGCAGAAGCGAGGTTGGCTACTTGCAGTGAGTGCTGGAACGAACCCGGGGCCACATTGGAGAACTGCAGCAGCACCTTGGTGTTCGTATCTGCCAAAGTTTTAAGGGTGGAGACTGATACGAAATTGAATATCTTTTCAAAAAGGAACACCAGCGGATAAGCAAATACCACCAGGAAGGAGTTGATGGCCAGATATGCGAAAATCACAGGATCAAATGTAGAGAGGGTACCATTGGTCAAAAGCCTGAAGGCAATGTAGATACTGGCAAGACCTATAAAAATGAAGAAGGCATTTACAAACTGAAGCCACCCCTCCCCGAAATGCTTATGTGAGACAAAGAGGATGGTTCCTGCTGCCAAATTCATAAAGAAGAGCTCCATACCCTCAGACGATATCAGGAACAGAGGGAGGAGAATCAGCACATACATAGGAAATGCAAACGAATTTTTGAAGAATGCCAGAAGGTACATTGCAAAGACAGAATATGGAACCATAAAGAGCAGCTGGACATTTCTCTCACTCACCAGTGTGGTGATAAATATCACCATAGTAAAGAGCAGAAGTATGAAAAGATATCTGTTGGCCCCCTTGAATACCCATATATTGGTGAAATAGATGGTAGCAAAGAGCATTGCGAGGACCATAGCAAACACTATGAAACGTCCCAGCACAAGTCCCCCCACGTGCCCTGTAGATGAGATGGAGTTTTCATATTCTGCCTTATAAGACTCGAGCAGCTGATACACATCGGCTGTAATTATTTCACCTTCAGATACTATAACTTCACCGGTATAGACCATACCTTTTGTGGGGGATATGTAGTCTATGGCCCTTAACTGCATCTGCTCTGTCTTTTTCTGATCAAAAATCATATTCGGGACAATATACTGCTCCACCCTCCCTGCATCAAATATGGAATCAGTATCTGCAAAAGGGAAGTCCACGGTCATTTTATACTTCAGAAAATCAGAGGCATAGTTCACATCGAAAAACTCTCTTTCGGGCATCTGGACAGCCCTCTTGTTCTTCTCTACGATGATCATACTCTTCCCAGTGACATTTGAGTACTCCGATATGATACCTCTGCGATATAAATCAGACAAGTTTTCATAGAGCGCTACCAGATAGTCAGAATCAATATTACTCTGTGCAAATGCCGCAGCCATCCTCTCTCTCTGTACCCCCTCTATCTTCTGATCCAGATTATAATACTTCACCACTGTGGAAGCTTTTTCCCTCCTCTCCTGAAGCAGCTCTTCATCTGTCTTAAGGACAGGAAAATCTATAGGAGCTATAAGTGTCTCATACATCCAGGGCTTACCCAGCTGATAATGGTAGTTGAAACGCCCCGAGATGGGGGTAAATACCACTGTGATGAACAATACGACCACAAATGATATATAGATCTTCTTATTTTTAAGAATTTTTATTCCTTCCATAATGCCATTTTTACTAATTTTGTAAAGATAATCAAAAACACATAAAAATGAGAAAAACTATCATTCTATTCTCCCTTTTATTGGCTTTTTCAGCCTGCAAAGAGTCAAATAAGGTAGAGACTGTTATCATACCCTCTGCAAATCTGCACTGCGATGACACCTGTCTGGTATTTACCCCCAATACCCCTGCGAAATTTGAGAAGATACCTACCCTTTTCCTTCTTCACGGATGGTCAGGATGTTACAAAAACTGGAGCGACAAATACGATCTTCAGGAGATCAGCGACAGGACAGGCTTCAGAATCATCACACCTGACGGATTCTATAACAGCTGGTATGTAAACAGCACCGACCCGGATGGTATGCAGTACAGAAAATTTTGGGACGAGGACCTTTGGCCTCTTATGAAAGCAAAATACGAACTCGATCCCGAATACACATTCATCACTGGTCTGAGTATGGGTGGACACGGCGCCATCAACCTATATCTTGATCACCCTGAGAATTACAGGAGTGCAGGCAGTATGAGTGGCGTATTGAATATCAATGCCACCAACCTTATCGACAAATGGGTATCAAAGGTTTTGGGTGAGTACACCCCTGAAAACACAAGATATAATGAAGAGTCTGCTGTATTCCGTCTCCAGGAATATGTGGATACCTACCCTATGGCACTGGAGAAAGTTCTTATCGTGAGCTGCGGTTATGAAGATTTTTATGCTGTGTGTACCAAAGAGTTCGCAGACAAATGCGAAGAGCTGAAAATACCACACGTAGAACACCTCTCAAAAGCTACACACTCTTGGAAATACTGGGGTTATGCTTTGGAAGAGCACTTGGCCCACTTCACCAAGATCCTCAACGAAGAGAACCTCGGATTCTAATAATAAAGTCCTCAAAACGAGGACTTTTTTATTGCACAAGGGTGACGAAGAAATCACCCTTGTCTTATTTTAAAGTGCATAAAAAGGTGGGATTTCAAGGCTTGCGAAGTGCTAAAAACCGGAGCATACTGACGTATGTGAGGATTTTTAGCACAAGCGTAACGAAGAAATCACCCTTTTTATGTACTTTAGGCTTTAAGCATCGATATTGGCATACTTAGCATTAGCCTCAATAAACTCCCTTCTTGGCGGCACATCATCACCCATCAGCATAGAGAACACCCTATCAGCCTCTGCAGCATTTTCGATGGTTACCTGTCTGAGCAGACGTCTTTCAGGATCCATAGTGGTATCTTTAAGCTGATCTGCATTCATCTCTCCAAGACCTTTGTAACGCTGCACACTTACGTTCTTCTCACTACCTTTACCAAGTTCGGCGATAGCAGCTTTTCTCTCCTCTTCTGTCCAGCAGTAAATCTCCTCTTTTCCCCTCTTGACACGGTATAGAGGTGGAGTAGCGATATAGACATACCCTTTCTGGATAAGTTCCTGCATATATCTGAAGAAGAATGTAAGGATCAATGTAGTGATGTGGCTTCCGTCCACGTCGGCATCGGTCATAATGATAACCTTATGATAGCGGAGTTTGGAGATATTGAGAGCTTTGCTGTCCTCTTCTGTACCGATGGTCACACCGAGGGCTGTGTAGATATTTCGGATAGACTCACTCTCCCATATTCTATGCTCCATAGCCTTCTCCACATTAAGGATCTTACCTCTTAGCGGGAGGATGGCCTGGAATGTTCTGTCCCTACCGGTTTTGGCTGTACCACCTGCAGAGTCACCCTCCACCAGGAAGAGCTCGCATTTTGCAGGATCTCTATCAGAGCAGTCGGCCAGTTTGCCGGGAAGTCCGGCACCCGACATCACAGTCTTTCTCTGAACGAGATCTCTCGCTTTGCGGGCAGCGTGTCTGGCAGTAGCGGCCAGGATAACTTTGTCTACGATACTCTTGGCATCTTTTGGGTTCTCTTCCAAATATACCTCCAAAGCACCTTTTGTAGCCTGTGAGACAGCAGCATCCACCTCGCTGTTACCCAGCTTGGTTTTGGTCTGTCCCTCAAACTGAGGCTCTGCCACTTTTACAGAGATGACAGCTGTAAGACCCTCCCTGAAGTCTGATGCATCGAGATCGAATTTCAGCTTCGAGAGCATACCATTCTTCTCGGCATAAGCTTTCAATGTGGTGGTAAGTCCCCTTTTGAAACCTGTCAAGTGGGTACCACCTTCTATAGTGTTGATGTTGTTTACATATGAATGGATATTCTCTCTGAAGCCATTGTTATACTGCATAGCGATCTCAATGGGAATACCACCTCTGTCTGTTTCCAGATATATTGGGGTCTCAGTAAGTTTCTCGTTTGACCCGTCAAGATAGGTAACAAACTCCATCAGACCCTTCTCAGAGTAGTACTCTTCGAATTTCTCAGCAGGTGCCGGTGTTTCTCCATCCTGGGCAACAGTCTCACCCACACTCTCCATCATATAGGTACGTGTATCTCTCAGTGTAAGTTTGACACCTTTGTTAAGGTATGCGAGTTCACGCAGTCTGGCTGACAATACGGAATAGCTGTACTCTGTGGTAGCTGTAAAAATCTCTCCATCAGGTTTGAAAGTGATGATGGTACCTGTCTTGTCAGACTCACCCACGACCTTGACAGGTGCCAAAGGAACTCCTCGTGAAAACTCCTGTACGAAGATCTTACCTTCTCTATGGATTTCAGCTTTAAGATATGTAGACAAAGCATTTACACAAGAGACACCCACACCGTGGAGACCACCTGACACTTTATAGCTGTCCTTACTGAATTTACCACCGGCGTGAAGAACTGTCAAAACCACCTCAAGAGCTGATCTCCCCTCTTTCTCGTGCATACCAGTAGGGATACCACGGCCATCATCTTTGACAGTTATGGAATTATCCGGATTGATGGTAACATCGATGACCTTACAATAGCCTGCAAGAGCCTCGTCGATAGAGTTATCAACCACCTCATAGACAAGATGGTGCAGACCTCTTGGTCCTATATCTCCGATATACATCGAAGGACGCTTTCTAACGGCTTCAAGCCCCTCTAAGACCTGAATACTATCGGCAGAGTACTGGTTCTCTGCCGCTCTATTTTCATTCTCAATCATCTTCTATTATCTCGTTATTTACAAACAACAAAGATAATAAAAAATCACAATTTAATCAATACTCCGAGACCAAAATTCACCCCTGGTTCCACATAGTCCTGCACATAGAAAATGTCCTGGTTCAAGAGGTTCTTTCCTTTGGCAAAAACAGAAAATCCGGGGTTCACCACATATGTAAATTCTACCCCCAAATCGACATACCCGCCATACTCCACCAGCTCATCATAGGCTCGGCTGCCACACTTGGCATTCACCCCCAGATAGATCCTTTTCATATAATTATAGACCAGTGAGGCATCCATCCTGAAAGCAGGTGTCATATACACCTTGGCGTCTCCGAAATCTCTGTAAACACCTTTGACGAAGAGATCTACTGACTCTGTCTTGACATTAAAGCCTGCCTCCACTTTCAGTTCGTTGATATCTCTCCCTGTCATAGGTCTCAGACTCCCGAAATCTCCCCCAAACATCAGCATACTCTTATACCGTATATAGCCACCGCTGACATAGTACCCGAACAGGTCTTTAACAGCACCTTTCAGCCCTACAGTAGCGCTGAACGGGACAGTAGTACACAGAGGATCCATACCAGCAGTCACCCAGGGGTTGTTCTCCAGAATCTCCTTCAGACTCCAAAGTTTTTTACCTCCATCCAGCTCGGCATTCAGCCACAAATTACCCCTTACAGCCTCATAAGAGAGACTTACCTTAGGATACACTGTCACTGTATCGTCTGTAGCGGCACCTATCCCCAGCCCCAGAGAGGCATCAAGTCTTGCCCCCCGGTAAGAATAGCCCGGCTCGATACCGAACACTGTCAGTCCGGCGTGCTTCACATCGAATGCCACACCTATCTGGTGAGACTTGTTAAAGACTCCGCCAAGTTTGGCATCAGCACCGATATAATTCTCTTTAACACCCAGCTGTGCATCAGATGTATGGAAATAATTTACCCCCAAATCGTATCCGAACACAGAATTTCCGTCATTCATCGACCTGATTCTGAAATCTCCCCCTATACTATGAACTACAGCAGGGTCTGAAGGAGCCAAACTCAAACCGGCCATATCCAGATAGTCGTGACGGCTGTGTCTGTATTGGCCTCCGAGAGTCATCTCACCTTTTGCCCAATTCAGCCCATAGGAGAGCCCACCTCTGGTCACACTTCTGTTTACAGGATCTGACCACTGACGGTATCCCCAAAAAGAGTCGTGATTTCCATAGAATACCAATCTGTTTTTTTCACCCAGTCGCGGCTGGATATAGAGATCTGCCTCCGGCATCCAGGGATATGAAAGGCCCCCTTTGAACATCAGCACAGGATAACTCACCTCCCCCTTCGACTGCAGCTGAATCCCCTCCACAGGGGAAAATTCATAAAGGTCTTTATATGGTCTGTCAAATGCTGAATAATCAAAATCGAGATTCAGCTTCAGCAGTGTATCAGAATACGCAGTATTGAAACGGGACTTCTGCACCTGCCCCAGCTTACCCTCATACTCTTTGGTCACCTCTACAGTAGACTCAAAATTTTCCTGTCCCTGGGCAGTAAAGAGACTTCCCAGAAACATCACTATCGCCAATAATATATATCTTCTACTCATTTCCTTTAATTTTTGACAGTCTCATTTCCACTTGTTCCAGCACATCATCGTGCTCTCTTTCGGGAGAATATCCCTCTTTTATACTTTCAAATGTAGCTTTTGCCTGCTCCCATTCATCCCTGTCTGCAAAAGAGTCTCCCAGGACGATGAAACTCTTGGCCAGCCAATACATATGAGGTGTTCCGGCATCTGAGAATGCGTATACCAGATTCTCCACTTTCTCAAAATCGCCCTCATCATAAGCATTGAGTATCAGTATATATGCACTCTCTGCCCCCTCGGCAGAAGCATAATCCCCTGCCAGTTTGGTAAATAGAGGCAGCGCTGCATCCCTCTCTCCCTGCGCATAGTGCGATTTTGCCATTTTATATGTAGCCTCGGTCCTGATATCGCTGTCTGCCGCATCAGAGGCCAGCACACTGTTTGCCGCCACTATCGTTTTAGGATAGTTCTTCATACCATAATAGCCCCTCATCTGCCCCAGAAGAGCCTCATATTTATTGTTTTCAAGCTGCGCAATCTCACCCAATGACTCAAATGCCTGCGCTGCTTTTTCAAAGTGCTCAAGTTCCAATTCAGTCTTTCCATAGTAGAGGGTCGCAAGCTCGGCAAAGGCCCCCTCTCCGGTCGACATCACTTTCAAATAAGCATCTGCAGCAAATTCAGGTTTACCTGTCTTGCTATAGGACTCTGCCTGATAGAAATAGGCCTGGGCCGTCTTGGCCCCTTCGGGATATTTCTCTATGAATGAAGCCAATGACACCAACGCTTCTGCATATTTCCCTGCCAGGAAGAGCTGCTCACAAGAGTTGAAGAGCATCTGCTCCCTCTCATCTGCACTCTTGATCGAAGACATCCCCACCTTCTCCAGATATGCCAGATACTGTTCAGGCTTGTTCAGAAGCTGGTAGACACTCTCTATTCCGGCCAGAGCACTCGGCACATCAGGAGATAGTGGATACCCCTGAACTATCTTCTCAAAGTACTCAAGAGCCTTGTCGTGTTTTGAGAGATTTGAGTTAATCATACCGAGCTCAAGGAGAGATTTGGTGATGTAGGTACTGTCCCGAGGATCATTAAGAAGGGTATTGAAACACCCTGTGGCCTCGTTGTACTCCTCCTGCTGCACATAGGTTCTACCCAGTTCATATACAGACTTATGATAATAATCGGAGCTGGGCTTATCCTTTATGATGGTGCTGAGCATCGATATTTTCTTCTGTGGCTGCGATATCAGGCCATAAGAGATGGCACCCATATAGGTAGCATAGATATCATCTTTAGAGAATGTTTTGATCGCCACCTCCTCATAAATCTCGGCAGCCCTCTCATAATCCTTCTCCATATAGTAAGCATCTGCTATACGGCTCTTGGCCTCGAGGGTCATATTGCGTTTTGATGGAGGGAGCTGCATATATTTTTCAAACCACACTCTCGCATCCGCATACCTCTTCATAGAGAAATAAGAGTACCCCATATTCATAAGTCCCATAGGGTACTCATTGAATGTCTGGAATGTTTTATTCTCCACCAATCCCCCTGTATATTCAACAGTCTTGGCGAACTCATTCATTCTGTAGTGGGCCTCACCCATCCAGAATTTTGCCAGCAGAACTAGTTTCGGATTATAGGCACCATTGGCTACAGATATTTTGAAATTATCTATCGCTGAGCGGTAGGAGTTCATATCGAGCAGCTGCATTGCCCTGAAAAATGATGCTTTCTGCAGATTCTGCATCATACCCGGGGTGAGATTCTTCACCTGTCCCAGCACCCCGATAGCATCTTTGAAATTCTTGTTTTGCAGATATGCAGTAGCTATATAGTTATAGATCTCATCACTTCTGACAGATGATGGATATTTGGCTATATATTGGGTGAATGGGGTGATGTCTGAGTTCAGGTCGAAAGCCAGTTTTGCATACAGGAAGAGGGCCTCCTCCTGAATAGTACGGTCATAATCAAGTGCTGAAGCCTCTTTGAAATGGTTCATGGCACTCACCTTATTCTTAATTTTCAGATAGCAGTTACCCAGATACAGATATGCATTCTGAGCCAGGGAATCACTCTGCGCTATCACTTTAGAGAACGCATCCACAGCGGCATAGTAAGACTGGAGCGAATAGGAGACCACACCTGTGTAATAATTGTCTTTCCTGGAGAGATTCTCATTCTCGCTTGAGTACATCTCCAGATATCTCTTGGCCTCTTTAGGATTGTCCATCTCGTAGTAAGACTGTGAAAGGACCCTCACACTTTTGAGTTTCAAATCACCCTCCAGCTTTTCATACACCTTCTCTCCGTATGCTATGGCATTTGCATACTCTTTCATCATAAAATATGACTCAGAAATATAGTAGCGCGCCATATTCGAATACTCGTGGTGGCTCTCCAGATTCTTGAACATCTTTACTGCATCCGAGAAGCCGTTGGAGATATAGTGCAGGTAGCCCAGATAGTAGGTAGAAGGGGCCAGATAAGGGGTTTTGCCCAGGGCAATGATCTGCTTGAATCCTGCCATAGCCTCTTTATTGTCCCCCACCCTCATATTGCAGTATGCTTTATTGAACATATACTCCAGCCTCTGGGACTTGCTCAGATACTTGTTCTCCACCCCTCTGAGGACAGCAATGGAGCGGCTGTAATCACCCATCTCAAAATAGTAGAGTGACTGCTCGAACTTAATCAGGGCCAGGCGGGGTGAATGGGGGTATCTGCTCCCGAAATCTGCCACCAGAGCATCTATATCTGTCTGTTTGAGCCTTATACCCGAAAAGACATAATATGACTGCATCTCCATCTCCAGATGAGCAGGGATATGATCTTCATATTTCAACATCATACCGGCCACCTCACTCTGCACCGCAGCATACATATCATTCTCATACAATTCTCTCACACTTGATGCATCTTTCTCCATCAGGAGCCTCCTCTCACCCTGCCCGAAAAGGGCATACGAGAGGCAAACCATATATATAATCGGGAGCAATTTCACTGCTGATTTCATATTCTCTTTCACTTCTTTATAATAACCTACAAAAGTAACAATTAAATGCCATTTTTTACTATTTTTGCACTATGGAAAGCACAAAAAATGAAACCACCCCTAACATCATAGATTTCAAAGGGGTAGACATAATCAACGGCTCAAATCTCGTCCTCAAGGATGTCACCTTTTCCATCCGTGAAGGTGAGTTCGTATATCTCCTCGGAAAGGTGGGCAGCGGCAAAACTTCGATCATCCGCTCCCTCATCGGAGAGATTCCCATCAAAAAAGGGGAGGCATCCATCTGCGGATTTAATCTCCTCAAGCTGAAAAAGAGGCAGATACCCTATCTCCGCAGAAGCGTAGGGGTCATTTTTCAGGACTTCCAGCTTCTGATGGACCGCAGCGTCTACGCCAACCTGGAGTTTGTTCTGAAAGCCACAGGCTGGAAAGACAAGAAGCAGATGGAGAGCAAGATCAGTGGGGTACTTTCCGATGTCGGGATGCTATACAAAGCCCACAAGATGCCCCACCAGCTTTCGGGTGGAGAGCAGCAGCGTGTAGCCATCGCCCGTGCCCTGCTGAATGATCCAAAGATAATTCTCGCTGACGAGCCTACCGGCAATCTCGACCAGGAAACCACCTTCGGTATTATGGAGCTCCTTCTGAATATAAACAGAAATCAGAAACCTGCAGTGATCCTCATAACACACAATAAGGAGGTTCACACCAAATACCCCGCCAGGACCCTTATCTGCGATGATATGAAGTGCGAGGAATTTGACGACACTATCGAGATAGACTTCTCTGAGCTGGGATAATATGACAAAAAAAGGGAGATATAAAGCTATACTCGAGTGGTTCAGCACCAATATGCCCATAGCAGAATCGGAGCTGGACTACAGAAATCCCTACGAACTGCTGGTAGCGGTGATCCTCTCTGCCCAGTGCACCGACAAGAGGGTAAATATCGTAACCCCACCCCTTTTCGACAAATACCCCACCCCTTCGGATCTGGCCGGTGCCACCTTCGAAGAGGTATTTGCCCTGATCAAATCGATCTCCTACCCTAACAACAAAGCCAAACACCTTCTGGGGATGGCCAGGATGCTGACCCAGGATTTCGGGAGCATAGTCCCATCAGATGTGGATGAGCTGCAAAAACTCCCAGGGGTAGGTAGAAAGACTGCAAATGTGATCGCCTCCATCATCTACGACAAACCTGTCATAGCCGTAGATACACACGTATTCAGAATCTCCCGCAGACTTGGCCTTTCAGAGGGGGAGACAGTGGAGAAAGTAGAGGCGGAACTCACTGCAAACATTCCGGAAAACCTAAGGGCAATATCCCACCACTGGCTGATCCTGCACGGCAGGTACGTCTGCACAGCAAAAAAGCCCAAATGCAGTGAGTGCGGACTGGCACTCTGGTGCAAAAGTTACCCTCTGGGGTGATGCTCCAAAATCTCCCTCTCCCATTTTTTGGCATCAATATGTGTATATATCTCTGTCGTGAGGATACTTTCGTGTCCAAGCATCTGCTGCACCGCCCTCAAATCTGCCCCGTTTTCCACCATATGGGATGCAAATGAGTGCCTGAATGTATGTGGAGATATGGTTTTGGTTATACCTGCTTTAGCGGCGTGGTTCTTGACGATATTAAACACCATCACACGGGAAAGTTTCTTCCCTCTTCTGTTCAGGAACAGTGTATCCTCCTTCGCAAAAAGGCGGCTTGTCTGCTTGAGATAGTGCAATATAGCCTCTTTGGCAGGCTCACCCACAGGGACGAGCCTCTGCTTATCCCCCTTACCGGTAACCCTTATAAAAGACTCATCGAAAAAGAGATCCGACACCTTCAGCTCCACCAGTTCACTCACCCTCAGGCCACAAGAATAGAGTGTCTCCAGTATCGCCTTATTTCTGTGACCGAGCGGATCTGACAGATCTACTGCAGAGATAATGGACTCCACCTCATCGAGAGAGAGGACCACAGGGATATATTTGGAAAGTTTAGGGGTTCCGATACGGTCAGTAGGATTGGATTTAATATACCCTTCGAGTTCCAGAAACTTATAGAAAGTGCGGAATGCACTCACCATTCTGGCTTGCGAACGTTTGGAGATGCCACAATTCTGCTGAGACTCTATAAACTCAGATATATCCTCCGAAGAGAGCGTCTCAGAGATAGGGACAAAATCGTTCAGTTTCCTGATATCCGAAATATATGAATTTATGGTATTCTCTGACATAGACCTCTCGAGACGGAGGTATGAACGAAAATCAGAGACAATATGATCCCAATTCATTCACTTAGAGTCACTTAGAATTTGTAGCCCCAACAGGACTCGAACCTGTATTTAAAGTTTAGGAAACTTTCGTTCTATCCCTTGAACTATAGGGCCGTCTCACATATCGCGATAAAGACGCGACAAAGATAGTTAAAATATATTATGGCGCAAAGTAGTTTCAAACTTCTTTACCAGATCATTCTGATGAGCCTTATATGTCTCCAGAATCATATAGGTGATAGCTTTGGAAGAAGATGAGCCGTGTCCGATCATCACAGGTGCCGGAACCCCGAGTACGGGTGTCCCCCCATACACCTCATAATTCAGCCTTTCGATATAGTCATTTCTGATCCCCTGTGACGAAAACACATCATACATCGCTTCTGCCTGCTTCAGGCATACATTTCCGGAAAACCCGTCTGTCACCAGCACATCAGCTCTCCCACCCTCAAACAAATGTTTCGCCTCCAGATTACCTACAAAATTCAGATTAGGTGCTACCGAAAGGAGTTCATACGCCTCTTTATGGACCAGCGAACCTTTATCAGGCTCCTCACCGATATTCAGAAGTGCCACCCTCGGATTCTCCACCCCCATCATAGTCTTTGCATACATCGAACCGAGAAAAGCAAACTGAAGCAGCACATCTGCCCTGCAGTCCGCATTGAAGCCCACATCCAGAAGGAGCATCTTTCCCCCATCCATCTGGGGCACCTCTATCGATATACAAGGCCTATGAATCCCGGGAAGCGTCTTCAAAGTCTGCATACACCCCACAAGCATCACACCTGTATTTCCCGCTGAAGCGAGAGCATCCAACTCACCGGAAGCCAACATTCTGAATCCCACAGCCACACTGGAATCGGGTTTCTTCACATACCCCTTAACAGGGTGCTCACCCATCTCCACCTTCTGGCTACAATGGACAATAATAAAATTACCGAGATCTATGCCCTCTTCGGTGCATATCCCGGCAATATTATCCTTATCCCCCAACAAATAGAGCTGGACACTATCTGGAAGTAATCTCTTGGCTTCTAAAGCTCCGATAACAACATTACGGGGAGCATAATCCCCGCCCATAGCATCAACCCCTATTTTTACCATAAGGTATAGTAGAATTAAGAAGCTACGTTCTTATCTACTAGAAGGCGACCACGGTAGTAACCACACTCTGGGCATACTCTGTGATACAATACAGCTGAACCGCAGTTTGAGCAAGTTGCTACTGTAGGAACTACAGCTTTGTCGTGGGTTCTTCTTTTATTTCTACGTTGTTTAGAAATTTTGTGTTTAGGATGTGCCATATTACTTTAAATTTAATTATTTTCTATTTCAAAATATCTTTCATCTTTTCCAGCATGAGAGGGTCGCACTCTCCATCAGTGTGAACCTTCTTTAGAGGAATACTGGTCAATACATAGTCATAAATGGTCTGACTCATATCGAGTTCTCCCTCCGAAGGTCCGAGGACTATCACATCATCTCCATACTCTACATCTTCGTCCTCCATCGATACTGATGAGAATTTAACAGTGAAAGGTGCTGAAATGTCGATGGGCAATCTTAACTCTGCAAGACACCTGTCGCACTCTACTATCACCTCTCCTGTTATATTACAATCAACTTTTATCCACCCTGATGACTTGGTTACATCTACCTTCACATCAAGATCAGCGCCAACCACATCACCCCCACCGAAAGATTCGAAAAACTCTTTTCCGACCTTAAACTCCTGAGAATGAGTTCCTAACGCTAAACCTTTAATATCTATAACACAATTCATCTCCACTACTCTCCCATTTGGGGCGACAAAGGTAGAAAAGTTTTATCAAATTTTCAACCTTTTCTCCTTTTTCTTTCAAGCTCATTCAAAATAATTTTCCTCAATCTCATAGATTTCGGAGTTACCTCTACCAGCTCATCCTCCTGGATATACTCGAGAGCCTCCTCGAGTGAGAACTGGATAGGAGGAGGAAGTGCCACCTTCTCATCAGAGCCTGAAGCTCGCATATTTGTAAGCTTTTTAGTCTTGCAGATATTGATATTCAAGTCCGATCCTCTGGTATGCTCACCTACCACCTGCCCCTCATATATATCTTCACCAGGGAAGATGAAGAATCTTCCGCGATCCTGAAGTTTATCCATAGCATATGCTACCGAAAGTCCTGTCTCGAGTGACACGAGTGAGCCGTTGTTTCTCTTCTCTATCTCACCCTTGTATGGCTCATAGCCTTTGAACCTGTGGGCCACCACTGCCTCTCCCTGTGTAGCAGTAAGCATATTGCTCCTCAAGCCTATAATACCTCTGGATGGGATATCGAATTCGAGGTGAGTCCTGTCCCCTCTGTTCTCCATATGCATAAGGGCCGCTTTTCTCCTGGTGGCGATCTCTATTGCCTTGCCGGCCATCTCCTCCGGAAGGTCGATAGTCAGACACTCGATAGGCTCGCAGCGGACACCATTGATATTCTTGTCTATAACTTTTGGCTGTCCTACCTGAAGTTCAAAGCCCTCCCTTCTCATTGTCTCGATAAGGACAGAGAGGTGAAGTACACCACGGCCATAAACTATGAAAGAGTCTGCGCTCATCCCCTCTTTTACCCTCAGGGCCAGGTTCTTCTCCAGCTCTTTCTCCAGACGCTCCTTCAGGTGACGTGAAGTGACAAACTTGCCCTCTTTGCCGAAGAAAGGTGAGTCATTGATGGTAAACAGCATACTCATAGTGGGCTCATCCACTGAGATAGGTGGAAGTGCCTCTGGATTCTCAAAGTCGGCGATGGTATCACCGATCTCAAAATCATCAATCCCCACTATAGCACATATATCACCACATTTCACCTCCTCTGCCTTCACTTTCTCCAGACCTTCAAAGACCATAAGATCTTTGATTTTCTGCTTCTGCACTGTGCCGTCCTTCTTGCAGAGAGAGATCTGCATACCGGCTTTCAGTGAGCCTCTGTGGACCCTTCCGATGGCGATACGTCCCACATATGGAGAGTATTCCAGTGAAGAGATCAGCAGTTGAGGGGTACCTTCGATAATCTCAGGAGCAGGGATCTCTTCGAGGATGGTATCCAGAAGAGCGGTAATATCGTTTGTAGGCTGCTGCCAGTCACGGGACATCCATCCCTGCTTGGCGCTGCCATAGATAGTCTTGAAATCGAGCTGGTCCTCAGTGGCATTGAGCGAGAACATAAGATCGAAAACCTCTTCATTCACCTCGTTTGGACGGCAGTTTGGCTTATCTACCTTATTAATCACGACGATAGGCTTTTTACCCATCTCGATCGCTTTCTGGAGGACAAATCTGGTTTGAGGCATAGTTCCCTCGAAAGCATCCACCAGAAGGAGGACACCATCGGTCATATTCAGGACACGCTCCACCTCACCTCCGAAGTCGGAGTGGCCCGGAGTATCTATAATATTGATTTTGGAACCTTTGTACGGAACAGAGACATTCTTCGAAAGGATAGTGATACCTCTCTCCCTCTCGAGATCGTTGTTATCCAAAATGAGTTCGCCCAGCTTCTCATTATCTCTTGCAAGCCTTGCTTGGTAAATCATTCTGTCCACCATAGTGGTCTTACCGTGGTCGACATGGGCGATAATGGCTATATTTCTAATGTTTTGCATAATCAAGTCGCAAAAATAGATATATTTTCCAATTTTTATTTACTTTTGCGCCTATAAAATAATAAAAACAAGGCTCAAACCATGAAACAGGACATGATTGTCATCCTAGACTTAGGAAGTCACGAGAACACCACTGTCGCAAGAGCCATCAGAGCTCTCGGTGTTTACAGCGAAATTTATCCACACGACATCACCCTTCCCGAGCTTCAGGCTCTTCCAAACGTGAAAGGTATCATCATCAATGGTGGACCAAACAACGTTATCGACGGTGTCAGCATCGATGTAAATCACGACATCTACAACGCCGGGTACCCAATTATCTCAGCCGGACACGACAAGGCTCTATGCGAAGTGAAACTTCCTCAGTTCACTAACGATGAAGATGCGATCAAAAGTGCTGTAAAATCTTTCGTATTCGATGTTTGCAAGGCTGAAGCCAACTGGAATATGACCAACTTCGTAAATGACCAGATAGAGCTGGTTAAAAAGCAGGTTGGTGACAAAAAAGTTCTTCTCGCCCTTTCAGGCGGAGTAGACAGCTCCGTAGTGGCTGCTCTTCTACTAAAAGCCATAGGGAATAATCTGGTATGTGTACACGTGAATCACGGTCTGATGCGTAAAGGTGAGTCTGAAAATGTAATAGAAGTCTTCAGAAACCAGCTGAATGCAAACCTTATATATGTAGATGCCACTGACAGATTCCTCGGTAAGCTTGAAGGTGTAGGGGATCCTGAGCAGAAGAGAAAGATCATCGGCGGAGAGTTTATCCGTGTATTTGAAGAGGAGGCCCGCAAACTTGACGGCATCGAGTTCCTCGGACAGGGCACCATCTACCCCGATATAGTGGAGTCCGGCACCAAGACTGCCAAAATGGTGAAATCACACCACAATGTGGGTGGTCTCCCTGAAGACCTTCAGTTTGAACTTGTAGAGCCATTGAAATATCTCTTTAAAGACGAAGTTCGTGCTTGTGGTGTAGAGCTTGGTCTACCTTACGAGATGGTATACCGCCAGCCATTCCCAGGACCGGGATTAGGTGTACGCTGTCTGGGTGCCATCACACGTGACCGTCTTGAGGCTGTACGCGAATCAGATGCTATCCTTCGTGAAGAGTTTGCAAAAGCCGGTCTCGACAAAAAGGTATGGCAGTATTTCACATTGGTTCCTGACTTCAAGTCTGTAGGTGTCCGTGACAATGCACGCTCATACGACTGGCCTGTCATCATCCGCGCCGTGAACACTATCGACGCTATGACAGCATCTATCGAGCATGTCGACTGGGCTATCCTCGACAAGATTACAGTTCGTATCCTTAACGAAGTTAAGAATGTAAACCGCGTCTGCTACGATATGTCGCCAAAGCCATCCGCAACTATCGAGTGGGAATAATATAAAATTGTCTAAAAGGGTAATTTTACCGACATACAGTATAAAAAAAGAGGCCTCGCGGCCTCTTTTTTAGTATATCAGCAGTCCTACCACCGCCCCCAGTCCGAGGAGGGAGAAGGGTCCCAGTTTCTTAAAGTATAGAGCGAAAAATGCCAATGCGCATATCACGAAGCTCTTCCAGTCTATAAAGTTCTCCGGAGTGGCGAGGCTGAGCGCTGCAGTACCGATCAGACCCAGCACAGCAGGCTTCAGGGCAGTCAGTACCCCTTGGAATATAGGATGGTATCTCCATTTGTCGTAGACTTTGCACAGAAGAAGCACTATAATGAAAGATGGGAGAACCACTGCAAAAGTGGCTGTAAACGAGCCTAAAACACCCATCCATTCCGGTGCACCAGACTCCACCAGCACCTCATAACCTATATATGTAGCAGAGTTTATTCCTATAGGGCCAGGGGTCATCTGCGAGATTGCCACAATGTCTGTAAAAGTGGTATCACTTATCCATCCGTGGACAGTTACCACCTCATTTTGAATAAGGGAAAGCATGGCATATCCACCTCCGATGGTGAACATACCTATAATGAAGAAAGTATAGAACAACTCAACGAATATCATGATGCTTTCTATTATTGTACCAGCTTATAAAAATGGCCACTGAGATGACACATATCAATATGTATATAGGGGAAACATTCAGGAAGCAGACCAATGTCATTGATGATACCACTATCACCCATGACCACCAGCGCATCTTTGTAGCCTTTATCATATCAATCATAGGCATACCTATAAGGGCTACGACCACCGGACGTATCCCCTTGAATGCCTTTATAACATAAGGATTGTCCTTGAAGGAGGTGAAGAACATTGCCACCATAAGGATAATGAGGAAGGGGGGCAGACAGCTGGCTATTGTAGCGACCACACTCCCCTTTGTACCACGGAGTCTGTGTCCGGTGAGGATGGATATATTGACCGCAAAAAGGCCCGGTGCCGTCTGAGCCAACGTGATTATATCCACAAAATCCTCATCATTGAGCCACTTGCGCTGCACCAGTTCACTCTTTATAGCTGCAATCATCGGGATCCCCCCACCTATTGTGAAGGCACCGATCTTTGCAAACACCCAAAATATCTGCCAGAGGCTGATCATTCTCCCTTATTGCCCTTAATAAATATTGTTCGCCAATTTCTCTATAAGGAGTTTCCTCGCCTCACGGCTGGCCCAGGCAATATGGGGGCTCATAATGAGTTTTGAAGGATCTTTAAGATCTTTCATATAAGGGTGTTCTTCACCTATAGGCTCCCTCTCAAATACATCCAGAGCGGCACCTGCGATCAGCCCGTCATTAAGGGCATCCACAAGCTCCTTCTCATTTACGATACCACCCCTACCCATATTTACCAGATAGGCCTCCCTCTTCATCAGCTTCATCTTATCGTAGGTGATAAGATTGGCAGTCTTAGGGTTAAGTGGTGCGTGGATCGATACCACATCGCTCACTGCGAGCAGCTCATCCAGAGGTAGAGAGGGGTAATCTGTGCAGTGCGAAGTACCTGAAGTAGAATAATATACCACCTTCATACCGAATACAGAGGCTATCTGTGCCACACGGCTTCCTATATTGCCCATAGCGACGATACCCAGGGTTTTCCCTTTCAATTCGAAGAAAGGGTTTGACACATCGGTAAAGAGTCCCTGGCGGGTATATTCACCTGACTTGATAAAATTATCAAAATACATCCCTTTCCCGACAAGGTTCAGGATATGCATAAATGTCACCTGCGACACACTCTCTGTCGAGTACCCTGCCACATTTCTTACCGGTATACCTTTAGATTCTGCATACTCCACATCGACATTGTTGGTCCCGGTAGCAGCCACACACACCAGCTTGAGGGATGGGGCCATATCTATATGCTCCTTACGGATCTGCACTTTGTTGGTAATCACCACATCGAAGCCGGCTATTCTCTCATCCACCAGCTCCTGAGGAGTCCTGGGATAAATCACAAGTTCACCTTTACTCTCTATAGGGGCCAAAGAGATATCGCTCCCTATGGTATCTGCATCTAGGAATACTATTTTCATAAGCTTACAAATGTTATTTTGGACAAAGATAGAAAATTTATAGTAAGCATTGCTTACCAATGTACTTCATCGGGGGCCTACCTTACGTTGACCTCACCGAAAAACAAGAAAAAGGGGCTTGACTAATACTTTTTAGTCAGCCCCAAAAATTAGTATAGTTTTATTATTACTTATTACTTTGTTGAGCAACAATTTCACCATCTACAGAAATCTTACCCACTTTTCCTTCATACATTTGATAGATATAATACTCTTTACCTTCTGCGGCATTGATAGTTATATCTGTCGCAACAATTTCTCCACCTGTTGGAGCAACTACAAGTCCATACCCAGATGAAGTTTCAATAGTGGTGTTGGATACTATTATCTTTCCACTATTGCTTGCCAAAATAGGCGCACCATCAATAGAGTAAACATACGCACCTGGATCTAAAGTAATTTTACTATCACGTATTTCTCCGTTTTTCAACTCAAATCCTATTCCCTTAGCATTTACAGTAACACCCTCAAAAAGCACTTCACTTAACCTATCATCAGCAATTATACCTGTGGCAGCGTATGTACCACCTTTTACAGTTAGTTTATTGCCTTCACCAACTCCATTTGTGCCGATTACAAATGCATTTGTATTATCATCAGATACTGTACAATTATCAGTATAATTAACATTATTAATTTCTACCTCATTATTATTTCCAGATCTGTAGCGAATTAGACAACCATCATCTGTTGTTCCCACAAATGTTCCACCTTTAATAGTAACTTTTGCATTGTTAACCTCATTGGCAATTTCCACTATTCCGTATGTACCATTACCAAACTCAACATTACTATCTGTCGCATCTAAAGTAAAGTTAACATTGTCTGCATTTACTTTGAAAGCACGAGCTCCTTTTGCATTTGCTGTCAGTTTTTTACCATTAAGATCAATTGTTACATTTTTCTCTATATTGATAGTTTGATCAATTGTAATATCAGCAATTAATTTAACGGTCTCACCACTTTCAGCTTTAGCTATAGCTTCTTCCAAAGAACCGAATGAATAGAAATAATTGCTTCCTGGATACTCAATAATAGCATAACAACCTTTTACTGTTGTGTTTCCACTTGTATTGGTGCATGAAACAAGGTTGCCAGCCATTACTACAAAACCATACGAGTAATTTGTATGTGCTCCTTGAATATTGATTTCACATCCTTTTACTGCAACTTTACTATTAGGTTTATCAAGGTGAACTGCACCATAACCTTCTACATCACTATCATCAACAATAGTAAGAACTGTGTTCTCTATCTCTATATCACTACCTTCTGCTGATGAATTAACAACATTCAGACCAGTTAGTTCAGAATTTGTAATTGTAAGATTTGAATTTGGAGCAGAACTAGCAATGTTAACAGGATAATGAGACGAAGTAGCTGTTACATTATCCAATATAACTTTTTTAGTACCACCGATAATATTAATTGCTCTTTCACCATTTGTTTCAATTGTAAGGTTTTTGATAGTAACCTCATTGACTCCAGTCACATTAATAGCTCTGTGATTCAATGGATCAGATTGGACATTTGATGTAATAGAGTGATTTCCTCCGTCAAGGGTAATTGACTTATCAATTGTTATCTTCTCAGTAATAGTTACATCTCTTAATAACTTAATTGTCTCACCAGCTACAGCCTTATTTAACGCATGCCCAATCTCTGTAAAGCCATAATAGTAATCACCATACTCAATACAAGCTACATGGGACTCAGCAACATCTGTAGAACCATTAATACTGATATAACAACCTTCAGCACCAATACTTGCCTTACGACTATCAGTTGCAGCAGAGCCAGTAATATTAATAGTAGAATTGGTCACTATAACTTTTGCATATTCAGCGTCCTTATTCAAGGCAATAGTCGAATAACCTTCTTTTTCATTATTATCAACAGTGGTAATTGATGATTCTTCTATAGTTACATCTGCGTAAGACGCACCAATATTAACTGCATTAAGACCGGTAAAAGTAGAGTTATTAACAACTACAACTACATTCGAAGCAGAAGATGCCAAATTAAGTGTATAGTTTGCAGCAGTAGCAGTAACATTATCAATGGTTACCTTCTTAGTATTCTGGATAATATTAATGGCACGTTCACCAGAAGCTTGGATAGTAAGATTCTTTATTGTCACATCAGTTGCACCACTGACATTGATAGCTCTTCCAGCTGAAGATGTGATGGTATGTTCATTACCATTAATAACTACATCTTTGCTAATTACTAATATTTCTGTCAACCCTTCGATATCATCCACAATTTCGATTACGCCACCTTGCTCAAGTGCACTTTTTAGTTGTTCTGCGGAAGCTACTTGTATTTCATTCTGAATATCACCACTAACATTTGAATAAGTGATAGGGGCCATAAGTTTCAAACTTTTTCTTGAAACATTATTCACTGCTGTTACTGATCCCCATGAGCCAATTTCCTCATCACCTTTATACAATTTTGCAGTTATTCCTGTATACTCACCTACCGGCACAGGGACAAACAAAGTGATGTCTTGAATTGATTCAAGAGCGTTGAAATTTAAAGTGGTAGTATTATTCTCATCTGAACCTTCTGCTGTTTCTATCATAAGCTCTTCAGCATTCAAAGCTACACTAAACTCACCATTGATTTTTTTACCACCCAGAGACAAAGTAAATCTGTCTGAACCAACAGGAGCATTCTTGATTATAAATCTGAAAACTCCACCTAAATGAGTAAAATTATAATTAGTTCCCGATGAATTTTTTGCAAACATAGCTGCATTTGTATTTGCTAATGTCTCACCCAAATCATATGAATCAGGCATTACAAAAGTCAAATTAGACTCATCAATCTCATGTCCGCTATTATAGGGATACACTGCATATCCAGTCAACTCAGGTTTATCACCCACAAATGAATATCCAAAAGATCCACTGGCAGTACCAGCACCTTCGTTAAGAGTTCCCTCAAGCATTTCGCCTGCGTTGGTATGGATAGCAATCTTGTCTCCGGCAGCCCAGGTAAAAAAGCCTTCATCAGTGGCAGAAGATTTCACAAGATCGGTCTCCATATTCGCTACTACCACAGCAGTATTAAAAGGAGAATCGATCGTTTTCTCTGCACAATTAGAGAAGAGAATCATAGCGATTCCCAAAATCAACATTAATCTTGTTTTCATAATCTTATTATTTAATAGAATTATTGCCAATTACCTTCTTCGGGATTAAAATCTGATGTCTGTAAGATACCTTGTTCCAGTTCGACATCAACAAATATCACTTCTGGAGCGACATAATTTTTTAAAACTTCTTGATTTTCCATAATTAACTCCTATATATTAAAATTTAATCCCAAGTGGATGTGTTTTCACCTACCACAAATGGGGAACTATCAATTAAAAAAGAAATGGGGCTATGCTAAATGCTTACAATATGACGCAAATATATATAAATTATCATATATGATGTATACTTTTATGTAGTAATATTTTACATTAACATAACATAATTTCGTCAAGAAAAAGTTATGGAAGATGAGAGAATCAAATTAATTGCATCCAGAATCAAGCAATTAAGAATCGATGCCGGATATAGCAGTCACGAGAACTTTGCTTGGGAACACGATCTGAGCAGAGTTCAGTACTGGAGGGTAGAGAGCGGTTCGAATATCACTCTCAAAACATTATTACGAATACTTGATATACACAAGACATCTCTTGAAGAATTTTTCAGAGATTTGTAAAAAAAAGAGGCCTCGCGGCCTCTTTTTGACATGAACCCCTGTAATTTTGAAGAGAATATGAAGCAATTCCCTCATATTGAATACCTCTAAATTTTCCTGCACTGCACCCTGGCTTTGCCCATTTTTTATTTATCTGCTGCAAACTTTTTTTTAACTTTGTGTAACTAACAAAATTTATCTATTTATGAAAAGAGCAGCGATAATATCCATCATTGGCGTCATTCTTCTCACCTCCTGCACCCAGCAGAAGCTACCCAAGATCGCCATTGCCGGCATCAAAATAGAGTCGAGCACCTTCTCCCCTGCCCGAAGCACAGAGGAGTCTTTCAATGTCGCCATCGGTGATGAGATTTACGATATGATCCCCTACCTCAGAGAGGGGCAGCCCCTCCGCGACCGCGCAGAATGGGTACCCACACTTGTGGCAAGGGCCACCCCCGGAGGAGCAGTCACCCGCGAGACTTACGAGAAATTTGTAAACATCATACTTGACTCCCTGAAGGCAAACCTACCCATCGACGGACTTGTCTACGATATTCACGGAGCAATGAGCGTCGTGGGGCTCGATGACCCAGAGGGCGACATGATCAAAAGGATCCGCGAGGTTATAGGTCCCGACGTGGTGGTTACCACCCCAATGGACCTCCACGGCAATGTATCCTGGACCCTGGCGGAGAACTCAGATATGATCTCCTGCTACCGTATGGCCCCGCACGAGGATGCCTGGGAGTGCCGCGAAAGGGCCGCCAGGACACTTATCGAAAGACTTGAAAATGGCAAGGGCAAACCCCAATATAAAGTTTGGATTCCAGTACCTATCCTCCTCCCCGGTGAGCAGACCTCTACCAGAGTGGAGCCTGCGAAGTCGCTTTATGCGATGACCTACCCAGCCTCAGAGCGCCCCGGAGTGATAGATGCCTCTATCTGGATCGGCTATGCCTGGGCAGACGAACCCAGAAACCACGCAGTGGTAATGGCCACCGGTGATGACAAAGAGGCAGTGGTAAAGGCTGCAGAGGAGATCGCCGCCTACTTCTGGAGTGTACGCCACCAATTTGACTTCGTCGCACCCACCTCCACACTTGAAGAGTGCCTGGCCAATGCCCTCAAAAGCGAAAAGCGGCCCTACTATATCAGCGACACAGGGGACAACCCTACGGCAGGAGGGGCAGGTGACGTCACCTGGACCTTGACACAGCTTCTGAAAAGGGGCGAATTCAAAGGGGCAAAAGGAAAGCACCTTATATATGCCTCAATCCCGGACGCAGATTTTGTGGCCAAAGCCAAGAGTGTGGGAGTCGGCGGTAAGATAGATATGGTGGCAGGAGCTGAAGTGGACGACAGATATGCCCCACCGGTAAGGCTCAAAGGGACTGTGACAGCCATATATGACCACCCCACCAATTCTGAAGTGGCAGTCAGAGTGGGGAGCATAGATGTGATTGTCACCGAGGTAAGGAAAGGGTTCCATAAAGAGCACGAATTCACCAAACTCAATCTTAATCCACGCACTGCAGATATAGTGATGGTAAAGATTGGCTATCTGGAACCTGAGCTCTATAATATGCAGGCAGACTGGATGATGGCCCTCACCCTCGGTGGGGTAAATCAGGACCTGCCCGGTCTTCCATACAAAAGGATCAACAGACCTATGTACCCCCTCGACAGAGATATGGCAGACCCCGATTTGTCAGCCAGAATGGTCCCATTTGTAAAATAACCTACCTATGACAGAGATCGACAGCCAGATAAAATTTGAGATATGCGCCTGTTCGCTCCAGAGTGCCCTTAACGCACAGGAAGCGGGTGCAAATCGTGTAGAACTGTGCTCAGCACTCAGTCTGGGCGGTCTCACCCCATCATATTCCACTATAGAGATGGCCCGAAAGATGTTGAAAATCGACATAAATGTCCTTATCCGCCCAAGACAAGGGGATTTCCTCTACGACTCGGAAGAGGTGGCGGTAATGATAGGTGACATACGCACTTGCGCCTCTCTCGGTGTACAAGGGGTAGTGATCGGAGCCCTCGACCCTCTGGGCAATATAGATATGGACTGCTGCCTTGCACTTGTCGCCACTGCCAGAAACTACGGTCTGTCGGTAACATTCCACAGGGCAATAGACAGAGCATACGATATATTTACAGCACTCGACGACGCTATTGCCCTCGGGGTGGACAGAATTCTCACCTCGGGAGGGAAACCCTCTGTATACGAAGGGTTGGAGACCATCACACAGATGAACAGAATAGCAGACGGGAGGGTGATTATAATGCCCGGTGCCGGAATTGGCCCCGATAACATAAAAGAGATAGTCACTACTGCCGGAGTATCAGAGGTACACTTTTCCGGGTCGCACACCTACGACTCCCCTATGCTCTACCGTGGCGGTGTCAGCGAAAACTACACCCGCACCGAAAGCTCCATCATCAAAATCAAAGAGACAATCCTCGCCGCACGGCAATAAATCGGTTTGGGCACAAAAAAAGGAGTTCGAAATCGAACTAAAAGTCCGAAGGACCGACACGTAGTGGCGCATGCCCCCAAGGGGGCTGTTGCGAAGCAACTGGGGGGTGTAGGTGCCCCAATGGGCACAAAAAAAGGAGTTCGAAATCGAACTCCTTTTTTGTGCCCAGAACAAGACTCGAACTTGCACACCGAAACCGGCACTACCCCCTCAAAGTAGCGTGTCTACCAATTTCACCATCTGGGCATCTCTACTTTGCGACTGCAAATATACAAGGAAATTTGAAATAGAACGATTTTTTCTTAATTTTTTGTATTTTTACAATGCAAAATTTGAGAATTATGAAAGAACTGAGAGCATACTTCGAATCTAAAGGGGAGACATTGTATATGGTATCTGATGATGAAGCCATCAAATTCCTTAACGGCAGCATCGAATACGACTTTATCTCCTGTCTGCGCCAGATTCAGGACCGCGGCATTTTTAACACTCTGGTAGAGTGCTGTAAACCAAATAAATTAGGATTTGATATCACTACAAACTCTGAATACGAAGAAGAGGAGTTCCTCCACGGAAAAACCAAATATAAAGCGATCGTCTCAGTAGATGACGAGCAGGAGGTGGACTTCACAGACTATATGTTCAATCAGGGGATCTCTCTAATCCTCCTGGGGCACGTCACCAAAGGTGAACTGAGGGTAGATGGTGAGTCCTATGGCTTCATCTCCGAATACTAAAAATTTCTGGCACTTGCTCTATGTGGTTTGATTCTTTCTGGAAAGGGGTATCGCTGATATTGTACATCGCCAATATCATATTGGTGATGTATGCCTGTATCTCCCTTTTTTTCCAGAAAGAGAGCACATCCAAGACCATCTCCTGGATGATAGTAATTATCATCCTCCCATATATCGGGCTCATCCTGTATGTACTTCTGGGGAGAAACTTCCGTAAAGAGAAGATGTATAATAGAAAAGGGGCCGGAGACCTTATTATCAAAGAGAAAGTATCCCGCGAGATACTTGAACAGATCTACCGGGATGGCCTCCCTCAGGAGCTTCAGCCATTTTCCAAACTCATCATCCAGAACCTGAGGACTAACCAGAGCCTTCTGTCGGTAGACAGCGAAGCTGAGATATTTTTTGATGGGAAAAGCTCCCTGAGTGCGATGCTCGAAGCGATAAAAGGTGCCACCAAGCATATCCACCTCCAGTCATATATAATAGAGGATGACCAGGTGGGCGGTGAGTTCAAAAATGCCCTGATAGCCAAAGCACAGGAGGGTGTAGAGGTCAGGCTGATGTATGACGGATTCGGGAGCAGGAAACTGAACAAAAAATTTATACAGGAGCTCAAGGATGCCGGCGTGGAGATACTTAACTTCTCACCTTTCAGATGGTTCTTTATTCCACTTTTTGCCAACTACAGGAACCACAGAAAGATATTGGTAGTGGACGGAAAGACAGGCTTCCTCGGAGGTGTGAATATTGCCGACAGATACTACCACGGTGGAGTGTTCCCCGAATGGAGAGATACACACCTGAGATTGACAGGGCAGTCTGTGTACTCTCTCCAGGCAAGTTTCCTTCTGGACAGATATTTCATCCTGAACAAGAACCTCAAACGGCGTAACAAATATTACCCCGAACTCACCATTGACTCTGACAATAAAGAGATCGAGAAAAGGCTCTACACCCAGATTATATCGTCGGGGCCCGACAGCGACTGGTCGGCCATTATGCAGTGCTACTTTACAGCCATAACCCAAGCCAAAAAGAGCATCTACATCATAACACCTTACTTCATCCCCACTGAGTTTATCCTCAATGCCATCAAAGTGACATCCCTGTCCGGTGTAGAGGTAAACCTTATGATACCGGAGAGATCAGACACTTGGCTGTCACACTGGGGCACTATGTCATATATTACAGAACTTCTGGAGGCCGGGGTGAAGATATATCTCTTCCAGAAAGGTTTCAACCACTCCAAGGTCCTCTCCATCGATGGAGAGTTCTGTATAATAGGTTCAGCCAATATGGATACACGTAGTCTTGAGCACCACTTCGAAGTGACCTCTATCCTGTATAACAGGCACTGTGCTGAGATAATAGAGACCCAGTTCCACCACGATTTGAAGAGGTGTCACCTCCTCTCTGCAAAAAAATGGAAAAAAAGACCAAAATATTTTAGGTTTTTTGAAAGTTTAGCACGATTATTGTCTCCTCTTTTGTAGAGACTACAAATAATGAAAAGGTTATTATACATATTATTCGTTCTAGCTACCGCCCTCACTATTCAGACAGTGATATCTGACATAGATGAGCCTAAGCAGACCAATAATATTACCACACTCGACATACCTCTTCAAAATCAGGCTCACAAATACTCCTCAAGAGAGTTTACTGCACCTACATCCAGCAGGACCATTACCCATTCCGGTGTGAGTGCCATACCCATCATAGCTCCTTATACCCTCTCAAAAAGGGTTAACAACATATCATCACATTTTACTCACTACAAATCAAATACCGGGTCCCATAAATACATCTCCTATGGGATATTAAGGGTATAATAGATAGCTGAATTATACTATTAGTTTTTTAAGCATGGCTCTATTGTCATGCTTTGTTCATTAATTTATCTATTTATTATAAACTTAACCGAAATGAAATCACAAATAGTGAAGAAAAACAGCTTCACATCTATATTTATAGCCCTTTCCATCATATTAGCCGGCATTGTCATCACATTCTTTAGCTTCCCATATGCTAAAGGACTTGGATCAATATTAATTCTGGGGGGTATCATAGCACTCTCTATGAGTAAGAAAACCCTCGTACATAGTGCCAGCGGAAACAAAATTATTTCTTACACCTACTTCTTCCCACCTGCTGAGAAGAACAGAATAAAAGTGATGTGCGAAAACTCCGATTTTGATATGTTCGAACACATATCTCAGTCAGAGCACGGAATACAGATGGATATATATCTCTCCAAGGACGGTAACTACGGTGCCATTCAGTTATACGAATATATCCCCTACAAATATGAGATCTGCTCACCGCTGTATGAATATGAAGGTGAACAGGCACAGAAACTGTCTCACTACATCAAGACTCTATCTGTATAGATGATACCTTCCAAATGGTCTACTTCATGCTGAAAGATCACTGCGGTAAATCCTTCCACGGATTCTGTAACCACCTTACCTTCGTTTATATCAAAGTATCTTATCGTGACTGAAGTGGATCTTAATACTTCATATCTTTCATTGGGGACAGAAAGGCAACCTTCTGGCCCCTTCTTTTTATCCTCGGAATAGTCGAGAATATAGATATTTGGATATACTTCAAAAGGGGCTCCCTCCTTGTCAAATCTCTGGACAGCCACTACCCTTTTGTTAATCCCTATTTGTGGAGCCGCTATCCCTACCCCACCTACAGCTGTATCTGAGACAGTCTCCACCATCCTTCTGGCCAGGAGTGCATAGTCTCTGCTTTTGAGTGCCCGTCTTGACAGATCCTCAGACTTGGCCCTCAGAATCATAGTCTCATCCTCAGACTCGATAGTATATACGTGAAGGATACCCTCTGTAGAGGTATTTATGATCTCTTTATCTTTTTTTGAGAAACCTCCATTTGCGGCACACCCACACAAAAGTAGCGATGCCAATAGCGTCAGAGCAATCTTTTTCATACTATATAAAGAAAAGGGGCCATAGAAGCGGCCCCAAAAAATTAGACTAATTACATTATGAAATTTTACTTACCGAAGTAACGTTTGTATAGACCTTCAAAACCTGCACCGTGACGTGCCTCATCTTTAGCCATTTCGTGAACAGTGTCGTGAACAGCGTCAAGATTCTGCTCTTTAGCCATCTTGGCAAGACGGAACTTATCTTCACAAGCACCGCTCTCAGCGTTCATTCTCTTATATAGGTTAGTTTTGGTATCCCATACCACTTCACCGATAAGCTCAGCAAATTTAGAAGCGTGCTCTGCCTCTTCCCAAGCGTAACGCTTGAATGCTTCAGCGATCTCAGGATAGCCTTCACGATCAGCCTGACGGCTCATAGCCAAATACATACCTACCTCTGTGCACTCACCCATAAAGTGATCCTGCAAACCTTTCCACAGCTCTTCGCTTGAGCCTTTACCATCACCCAACTGATGAACAGTAGCGAATGAAAGGTTACCCTCCTGCTCTACGATTTCTACAAATTTATCTGCGCCTACTTTACATAGAGGACATTTTTCAGGAGCTGCATCTCCTTCGTGGATGTAACCACATACTGTACAACGAAATTTCTTTACCATAATTATTTATCTATTGTTTATTTTATTTTCTGTAATGCAAATATAATAAAAAGTTTTTTGTTAGCAAATATTAAAGATGGAATTTTTCAAATTCGGGATTTGGCCTCCGGCATTCCCTGCGGGATTGAGCCTCTGGCATTCCCTGCGGGATTGGGCTCGTCGCAAACGACTGCGCATTCCCGCACGGGATTAGGCTCGTCGCAAACGACTGCGCATTCCCGCACGGAGGTAGATAGCTCAAGCATGAAAAAGGATTGGGCAGAGTTTTGCTCTGCCCAATCTCTTTTCGTATATACATATCGGTTTGAGAGCGAGCTCTCACCGATATGTATATACGAAAAGGAGCCGCTTCGCGACTCCTTTTTCTTTTGTAACCGTGACCTCGGCGGGATTCAAACCCACAACCTTTTGATCCGTAGTCAAATGCTCTATTCAGTTGAGCTACGAGGCCGAGTTGTAGCAGCTTATTCAGCTTTTGCTACATATTTTCTCTCTTTAATACGAGCTTTCTTACCGGTTAGTTCTCTTAGATAGAAAATTCTAGCTCTGCGAACTTTACCATATTTGTTAACTTCTACATCCTCGATGAATGGTGAGTTAAGAGGGAAAATTCTTTCAACACCTACACCGTTAGACATTTTACGAACTGTAAAAGTCTGAGTAGAACCAGCACCACGTCTCTGGATAACTACACCACGGAATTTCTGAAGTCTCTCTTTATTCTCTTCTTTGATTTTATAAGTAACAGTGATAGTATCACCGGCACTGAAATCTGGAAGCTGCTTTACTTCGTGAGCACAAGCTTGCTCTGCAATTTTAATTAAATCCATTTCTTTAAGCATTTTAAGCGCAACATTGCTACTTCATATCTATCTGCAAGAGGTTGCTTTTATTTTTTCGGACTGCAAAAGTACAACTTTTTTTTATCTATCCAAAAATATCTCAAAAAAAATTATCTTTTTCTCCCTTTATATAGCGCACCACCTACACAATTGAACTTGGCACCGGTCACAGAGGCGAGACAGTTAGGGACATCACACATATAAAGCATACCGAGGAATGCAAATATCAGGGCCTCTTTAAAGTTCACTGTCATCTTGTCCGGAACCACATATTCACACTGTGGCGCCCTCGCCGACATCCTCTCCACCAGGTATTTGTTCAGAGCACCACCACCTGTCAGAAGCACCTTTCCACCTTTTATATTGCTGCCGATCTGCACAGCCACGTGTTCGCAGAATGTACACAGCTTGTCTTCAATAGATATCTCATACGAGTCGATCAATGGAATCACCTCATTTTCCACCCACTCCCTGCCGAGAGATTTTGGCCCTTTCTGAGAGTAAAATTCCAGTCCGTTAAGTCTATCCAGGAGTTCCTCGCACACTTTGCCGCTTCTGGCCATCTCACCATCTTTATCGTACTCCAGGCCGATAGATCTTGTATAGTGGTTCATAACATAGTTCACAGGGCTGATATCGTATGCCGATCGGTACTCCCCACTATCGAAAGAGATATTGGAGAAGCCACCCATATTCAGGCAGTAATCATAAGCAGCAAACAGAGCTCTGTCACCTATAGGGACCAGAGGTGCCCCCTGTCCGTGAAGGGCCACATCTGTGGTCCTGAAGTCACAAACACAGTCCACTTCTGTCTCTGCAGCGATACCTGCTCCCGATCCTATCTGTGCAGTGAATCTTATCCCCGGCTGATGGAAGATAGTGTGTCCGTGCGATGCGATCAGATCTGGCTTCAGACCATTCCTGTCGATAAAAGCCTTCACCCTCTGTCCCAGGTAGATACCATAGTCGGAATTGAACAGTGCATATTCCAGGGCACTCATATTCTGGGCATTTGCCAGTTTCTGTTTAATCTCTTCGGGATACGCCTCATCCTCCGCTTTCAAGATATCATATTCCCAATTGCCATTGTTGTACCTGAAGGTTACACAACACAGATCCAGACCATCCAGAGATGTGCCGGACATAAGACCGATTACAGTTTTTTCTACCATTTGAAGTTATATTTAAAGGTGGATATATTATCTCTATTATCTTTTACAGTCAAAACCAGTTCGTGCTGACAACCTCTCGCCACCTTCTCTTCATCCAGCACTATCCATAGTTTATGGTACTTTCTGTCAAATTGGGCCAGCACCCATTTTCCATCGATCTCCGCCCTGAAATTACCTATCCCCGACATATCATCCTTGATGGTAAAACTCATCTGCCCTCCCCTTCTGATCGTTGCAGCAGAGGTGAATCGCGGCTGGATCTTGGGGCCCAAAGTATCTACGCTGACGCAATATCTTCCAAACGACGAGAGCCTTCCGCTCACCACTCCATCGGAATATTGCCCTCCGCAGTATGAGACTCTGCCACTCTCCGACACATACCCGAGAAAAGCCTTGCTCCGGAGCGAATCGGGAAGGTTTTCGACCTCAATCGAGATCCTCCCTGCATTTTTCATAGGGACCTCAGGATTGTGCACCTGCCACACCTTAGAATAAAACTCCCCACACACATCTACAGTATCTATCTCTATCGACTCACTTCTGAAAAGGGACATTACCGGCAATGACACCTTCACCCCCTTACGGGCAAATGCGTATGGTGCAAACCAGGGCAGCGCCCTCTCGTATTTCAGAGTATCTTCCGAGGCATTGATCCCCCTTTTGACCTTAAAATTAGCAACTTTCTTATTACCATCCAAATCTTCCACCACCACTTTCACCTGATGGACATCTTCATCATCGAGGCAGAACACCCCATTGTTTGCAGATGTGATCTTCGAAGTGAAGCCGTTGCCGGGCTCCACAAGGCTTTTGACCAGCACTGCCCCCGACCTGACCCTCTCCCTGTAGTCAATAAGACTGTTGAAGGTCTCCTGCTCCTTATAGGTATAATCTCCCAACTCAAATCTGTAAACACTCTCTCCATCGAGAAAGAACTCATACGCCTCGATACCCAGTTTGCCCGGGGTCCCCCTCTGTCTGTCGATTGCATCCACCGCCACATAAAACTTGTCGCTCACGCGCAATGGTTTGGAGGAACTCCCCCTGAAGCTTTTTATCAGCTCACTCTGAACCAGACCGGTAGAATCCTCGTACGAGTAAAAATTGACCCTCCGTATTTCGGGTGGAACATCATCCCTATGCTCAAAATATCCTGCAGAGATCACATTCACAGGTCCCGAGCCATCGGGCTGCCTCACCTCAAAATGGAGATGTGGCGCTGCAGAGGAGCCAGAGTTGCCCACATTCCCGATATAATCCCCCCTCTGCACAGGAAAAACATCTGAATCGAGGACAATATTTACATTGAAACTCTCTGTCTCATACTGCCTCTCTTTAACAAGTCGGGCTATCTCGGGTGAGAAATTGTGCATATGGCCGTAGATGGAGGTGGTCCCGTCAGGGTGCGTTATATACAGGCCATTGCCATACCCCGTAGACGAGACAGTTACCCTCGAGATATAGCCGTCATCTATGGAATAGATCGGCTCCCCGACCACTCCCCCTACTCTGAAATCAAGTCCGGCGTGAAATCTTCCGCTTCTGAGCTCGCCATAAGTCCCTGCAAATGAAGCGGGTATATTAAGTGGCGAAGACTTTTCCCCGACGCCTCCGTCCTGAGAAAAGCCCATCGCCATATATAGAGTAAAAATCAGTAGTCTGAACATCGGCTAGCTGAACATCTTTTTAAGTCTTTCGAAGAAATTTTTATCATCTTTGGATGGTGTCGGCTTGAAGTTCTTCGAGTCTTTTATCTTGTCAAGCAACACCTTTTCATCCTTATCCACCTTTTTAGGGATCCATACCTGAATGTAAACAAGCAGATCACCCACACCATAGCCATTCACATCCGGAACACCTTTTCCTCTAAGTCTCAATATCTTTCCTGACTGTGTACCCGGTTCGATCTTTATCCTTAACTTACCATCTACAGATGGGATCTCCGCAGTGCATCCGAGTATGGCATCAGGAACAGATACGAAGAGTGAATATATCAGATCGTTTCCATCTCTCTGAAGTTCAGGATGCGGCTCTTCGCTGATCAGAACCAGAAGGTCACCATTCACACCATCACCTTTAGCGGCATTGCCCTTACCCTGAACGGTCAGCTGCATACCCTCTGTAACACCTGCAGGGATCTTGAATGAGATCTCCTCAGCTTTCTTCTCCAGACCGCTTCCGTGGCAGCATGAACAAGGTTTTGAGATCACCTTACCTTCACCGCCACAGGTAGGACAGGGTGAAGAGGTCTGCATCTGTCCCAGGAATGACTGAACCACTTTGGTCACCATACCGGTACCGTGACAAGTCTCACAAGTCTTGATGTCTGCCTCTGAAGCAGCACCTTTACCGTTACACTCGTGACACTTCACCTGTTTGTCTATCTTGATCTTCTTCTCTACACCGTGTACCACCTCATCAAGTGTAAGCTTGATTTTGATACGGATGTTAGAACCTTTGGCCACCCTTCTCCCTCTGGATGAGCCGCCAAAGCCTCCAAAATCGCCGAAGCCACCTCCAAATCCGCCTCCGAATATATCTCCGAACCGGCTGAAGATGTCATCCATAGAGAATCCTCCAAATCCGCCTCCGAAGCCACCACCGGCAGCTCCACCCATCCCTGCGTGGCCAAACTGGTCGTATCTCTGCTTCTTCTCAGGATTGCTCAACACATCGTATGCCTCAGCAGCCTCTTTAAACTTCTCCTCTGCTTCAGCATCTCCAGGATTTCTGTCTGGGTGATATTTCAGAGCCAGCTTCCTGTATGCTTTTTTTATCTCTTCGGCTGAGGAACTTTTATTTACCCCCAGTACCTCGTAATAATCTCTTTTTTCTGCCATATATTACACTCCCACCACTACCTTAGCGTAGCGGATAACTTTTTCGTGCAGCATATAACCCTGCTGCACCACATCTATGATTTTGTTTTTCTTGTCAGAATCTTCCACTGGGAATTGCGCCACAGCTTCGTGGAAATCGGTATCGAGCTCTTTACCTACAGCCTCTATCTTCTCCACACCCTTGGTCTTCAGATAACCGAACAATTTATTCAGGATAAGCTCTGTACCTTCGATGGCAGAGGTATCTGCCTTTGACTCCTTAAGCATATTAAGGGCCCTCTCACAGTCATCAAGAATAGGTAGAAGACCTTTGATAACATCTTCACTTGCAGTGCTTACAAGTTCGAGCTTCTCCTTGGCTGTCCTGCGGCGATAATTATCAAACTCAGCTGCCATACGGACATATTTGTCGTTGGCATCTGCAGCTTTCTGTTCTGCTTCACTGACTTTTGACTCCAGCTCTTCACACTGGGTCTGAAGCTCTGTGAATTTTGCTTCAAATTCTTTTAGTTTGTCAATCTTTTCAGACTTTTTGGCACTCTCTTTCTTATCTGTTTTCTCTTTCATCACTTTTAACTTAAAAAATAGCGTGCAAAGATAAACACAAAATGTTTGCCAAAAAGAATATGCGCCAATTTGTCACTATTTGGTAGAGACTATAGTGGGTGGAGTATTCCTGTATTTGGGCATTGTAGCACCGACAGGTGCATTTATGAATGTAGGGTCGCACATGGTATACTCCACACCCTCAAAAGAGAAAGTATCTCCATCGACAGGCTTGTCAAATGCCACACCACATGCCACGTGATTAGGATAGCCGAGCATCACTGTCTCCAGACCCACAGTTTTCTTCACCAGCCAGGAGAAGATAAGAACTCTGTCCTTACAGTTATTAGCTCCGTAATACAATGATTCTTCGATAAATAGAGGTTTGGCTCTACCGAACATTTCATAGTCGGTCTTATACTCAAAACCATTCTGAACCAGATTCAGAATGTACGCTACTGCCTCTTCATCAGTCATACCATCTTTAATGATTTTAAGTCTCACACCCCTCAGCACAGCCTTTGATGTCTGTGTATCCACTACTGAATGATGGTATGTAATGAGGTCAGACTGGGGATAGTCATATGTAAACTCTACATATGGTTTGTTGATAGGGACAGAGAAATCTTCCCCTAAGATCTCCGACCACAAAGGGAGGTTCACTTTCTTGTACTGCATATCTCCACCTACGTGCATTTGCTGAGTGAACGCCAGACTTATAAGTTTCTCTCCCATAGAAAAGTCCTGGGTAAATGTATAAAGCGGGGTATTAGTGCCGAGTGGGGAGTATCCGAATATATACATATCAAGCTCCTTGTCGGTAATATACTGCACTTGGTAGATTTGCTCTGCAAAGGGGATGAGCATCACCAGTTCATCCCCCACAGAGCCGGTTCTCACTTTATACTTCATCTGAGACAGAAGAAACATCTGAGTCACCACCCTCTGATTTACATCAGACTCATCGTACACAGCCTCTGAGATTTTCTTTACCAATGTGTAGACAGCCCAGTCATTAAGACCATAGCGATCTTTCATACCATTGATAGCCTCCACTGTAGGCATATACTCAGAATTACTTAGCTGCTCCCAGGCTTGTGCCACAGATTTTTCTTTGGCAATAACTTCATCAAGTTTCATCGACGAGCTGAAAGGGACCATCTCAGGAAATCCGAAGAAATCGAGATCCACATTACTCTCAGAAGAGTTCATAGATGCATAGATGGGCATATCCAGCATCGCCTCAGGGAATCCCATCTCCACATCAGATGGCATACCGTGAGCATTTGATGATTCTGAAGCAGTTTTGCCATAATATTCGGGCTGTTCAGGTACTTCTCCTATAGGATCCTTCCGTCCTGTTTGTACCATAAACTCTTCCCAAGCTTTCTCCAAATACGAAGTAAACTCTGCATTGGCTTTGTCTCTCCAATTCTCAAATTCAGCAGTTCTCTGATTTATGAAATCCTCATAAGCTTTTCTTCTGTCATCCTGAGCATTCAGATTCAGACATAGGAACAGCATTGCGAACCCTAAAATAAATTTTACCGATTTACCCATATTTTTGTTTTTTAAAAGAAGAGCTCCCGGAGAAAAAAGGGAGCTCTTCAAAATTTATAATGTAGGACTATTTCTCCAATTTTGCCATTTCGGCGTCAAAAGTTTTCTGGAACTGGAATTTATCAAATTCAAGAGCCAGTTTCTCATCTTTAGAGATAGCATCTACAGTGTTTTTAACAACAGGTTCTTTAGACATCTCTACATTGATGTAGTACTGGTATTTACCCTCTTTACTCTGGAATACTTTTTCCTCTTTAACTACCACACCTTCCAAAACTTGGTTAACAACCTGGCGTGAAGTCTCTTCAAATTTAGCAGCAAACTCCTGTTTGTTACCTACAGTCACTTGGTTAAGATACTGCTCAGAAACAGCTTTGATGGTAGACTGGATAGAAGAAGCAATCTCAGTACGGGCGTTAAGTGTAGCGATTTTCTTAGCTGTCACTAGATCTGGGCTTTCACCGATACCGGTAGCACGGAAAAAGTTTGCATCTGAACGATACTCTTTAGATGATAGAGGAACAGAAACCTCTTTAAGATCACTTGTAACTGCTTTAGGGGCACCACAAGAGAAGAACATAGGCATCACAGCGATAGCAGCAACTACCTTGAAGAATTTGTTAAATTTCATAACTTTTAAGATTTATTTAAGTAATTAGTTTTCTTGATTTGCAAATTTATAAAAAATAATGGAGTTATCACCAAATTGTGACAACTCCATCATCATTTTTTTTATTTTCGGACTACAGTTTGTCGTTGCTGCCCAAAACATTGATAATTTTATGCTTGTAAAGCTTCTCCATATTGTCTCTTGCAGGGCCAAGATATTTGCGAGGGTCGAACTCAGCAGGTTTCTCCACGAAAGTTTTGCGGATGGCAGCGGTCATAGCCAGACGTGAGTCAGAGTCGATATTGATCTTGCAAACTGCAGATTTGGCAGACTCTCTCAGCCACTCCTCAGGGATACCGATAGCTGCTTTTAGGGCACCACCGTATTTGTTGATGGTCTCCACTTCCTCCTCAGGAACTGAAGAAGAGCCGTGAAGTACGATAGGGAAGCCTGGAAGCTTCTCCTCTACTGCTTTCAACACGTCGAATGCAAGTGGTGGAGGTACCATTTTACCGGTCTGAGGATCGATAGTACACTGCTCAGGGGTAAATTTGTATGCTCCGTGTGAAGTACCGATAGAGATAGCAAGTGAATCACAGCCTGTACGGGTAGCGAAGTCGATTACCTCTTCAGGGTTAGTGTAGGTGTGGTGGTCTGAAGATACCTCATCTTCAACACCGGCCAATACACCAAGTTCACCCTCAACAGTCACATCGAACTGGTGAGCATACTCTACCACTTTCTTGGTAAGGGCCACGTTCTCTTCGTAAGGGAGGTGTGAACCGTCGATCATCACTGAAGAGAAACCTGAGTCGATACAGCTTTTGCAAGTCTCGAAAGTGTCACCGTGGTCGAGGTGAAGAACGATCTGAGGCTTCTCACAGCCAAGCTCTTTAGCGTACTCTACTGCACCCTGAGCCATATATCTTAGAAGTGTAGCATTTGCATATTGACGGGCACCTTTAGATACCTGAAGGATAACAGGAGATTTGGTCTCCACAGCAGCTTTGATGATAGCCTGCATCTGCTCCATATTGTTGAAGTTGAAAGCAGGGATGGCGTAACCGCCTTCGATCGCTTTGGCAAACATCTCTCGGGTGTTAACCAAGCCTAAATCTTTATATGATACCATAATATTTATATTGTTTAAATTTATAAATCTCAATTTGTGTCAAAAATCGCGCAAAAATAGATATTTTTGCCGAAATTTTAGAAAAAAATCATCACAATGGCATCTGAGATCAAACCTACCAATAAAGTGATCATATTCTCTGCCCCCTCCGGGTCAGGAAAAAGCACTGTAGTGAACCACCTTCTGAAAAAATACCCTTTTCTCGAGTTCTCCATATCAGCCACATCCAGAGCACCTCGCGGCCAGGAGCAGAACGGGAAGGAGTATTTCTTCTTCTCCACAGAGGAGTTCGAGAGGCTGATCAGCGAAGATGCATTTGTAGAGTATGAAGAGGTCTACAAAGGGTCATATTACGGCACACTCAAAAGTGAGATAGAGAGGATTTGGGCCAAAGGGCACACTATCCTGTTCGACATCGATGTCAAAGGTGGGGTAAACATCAAAAGGATATTCGGAGATGCCGCCTTGGCAGTATTTGTCAAAGCCCCTTCGGTAGAGGAGCTCCGCAGCAGACTGGTGGGCCGTGGCACAGACACCCCCGAGGCGATAGAGAAGAGGGTGGCCAAAGCCGAGGAGGAGCTCACCTATGAAAAGTATTTCGATGTGGTTCTGGTCAATGACGATCTCAGCACCTCACTTGCACAGGCAGAGGGGCTGATTGACAGCTTTGTACTAAATAAATAACATATATGCGCTGCGCCCTCTTCTTCGGTTCGTTCAACCCTATCCACTTCGGACACCTGAATATCGCCCGCTACCTCCTGGAGCAGTGCGACATAGAACAGGTGCGTCTGATTGTCTCCCCGAAGAACCCCCTCAAGGATGCCAGCATCATTGCAGATCCGGCATTGCGCCTGGCGCAGACCAGAAAAGAGGTATCAGAGCTCCCTTTGTCGGAAGAATTGAAAGCTAAAATTTGCGTTTCGGATGTGGAATTCCACCTCACCCCTCCCCTATACACCATAAACACCCTTCGCTATATAAAAGGGTCAGAGCCTGATAATGAGCACATTCTTATCATTGGAGGCGATAATATCAGGATCATCGAGAGGTGGTACAGATGGGAGCAGATACTGCAAGAGTTCGAGGTTTGGGTCTATCCTCGCGGCGGGGTAGATGATTCGGAGCTCTGCAGACAATATGACTCACTGCCCCAAACAAAAAAGGTGCGCTACCTGAGAGACGCACCTCTTTATAATATATCTTCTACCGAAATAAGAAACTCTACTCGTAAAGCGGGTGATGGGCAATAATCTCCACCCTCTCCTTTTTTACAGGGTGGACAAATGAGACGCTGTATGCGTGAAGCGATATTCCGCCGTCCCTATTGCTCCTGCGGGCACCATATTTCAAATCACCCTTTATCACAGAACCGATAGTGGAAAGCTGACACCTGATCTGATGGTGCCTCCCTGTCAGCAGCTCCACCTCCACCAGGAAATAGTTGATAGTGGGGTGCAGCAGCCTGTACCTGAGCTTTGACTCTTTGGCACCACTTTTTGGCTGGGTGTATGCGTAGGATTTATTCTGCTTTTCATTGCGGTACAGATAGTGGACCAGCTCCCCCTCCTGAGGTTCGGGGCATTTTTCCACCAGAGCGCGGTACCTTTTCTGGATCTTGTCCCCCTCCGAGCGGAACATCTCATTCAGGCGCTCCAGAGCCTTTGAGGTCTTGGCAAAAATAACCACACCGCTGACAGGGCGGTCGAGCCTGTGGGGCACACCCATAAACACCTGCCCCGGCTTCGAATCCCTCTGAGCCACGAAAGCTTTCAGAGTATCCGACAGGGGCTCGTCTCCGGTCTTGTCCCCCTGGACAATCTCTCCCACCTTTTTATTCATAACCAGCAGGTGGTTATCTTCGTAGAGGATCCTCGAAGCGATATCCTCATACTCAGCGACGGGTATATGACGGTAGACTCCCGACATTAATATTGCTCTTTTTCGTTAGGGAAATCCTGGCTCTTAACATCCTCCACATACTGCGAAAAGGCCTTCAGGCACTCATCGTGCAGATTTGCATAGCGGCGGAGGAACTTGGGTGAAAAGTTATTGGTCAGACCGAGCATATCGTGCATTACCAGCACCTGACCATCGACGTGTCTCCCTGCACCTATACCGATAACAGGAATTGTCAGTCTCTCTGCCACTTTTTTGCCAAGTTCTGCAGGGATTTTCTCCAGAACCAGGGCGAAACAGCCTGCCTCCTCCAGGGCAATGGCATCCTCTATCAATTTGGCAGCCTCTGCCTCCTCCTTGGCACGAACTGCGTATGTACCGAACTTATGGATGGACTGCGGAGTGAGTCCGAGGTGCCCCATTACCGGGATCCCTGCACACAGGATGCGTTCGATAGACTCCAGCACCTCCTGGCCACCCTCCAGTTTGACAGCATCGGCCTCCGACTCTTTCATAATGCGGATAGCATTGCTCAAAGCGAATTTGGAGTTTCCCTGATATGTACCGAAAGGCATATCTACCACTACCAGAGGGTTTTTCACTGCTCGCATAACACTCTGCGCGTGGTAAATCATCTGATCGATGGTGATAGGAAGGGTGGTCTCGTGACCTGCCATTACATTTGCAGCAGAGTCACCCACCAGAATAATATCGATATTGGCCTCATTGACGATGCTGGCCATAGTATAATCGTAAGCGGTAATCATAGCGATTTTCTCACCTGCCCTTTTCATTTCCAGTAGTCTATGGGTGGTCATCACCCTGTTTTTCCCTTCAACTGACATAATAGTAATAAATAGGTATTAGAAATTTTATGCAAAGCAATAAAATAATAATGAGAAGAGCAAATTCTGACAAGGTGGCAGTTTTATTCTTTGGCACAAGATTAGTTATATGAAGTTGCGTAACAAAATTGAAACGATTAAAAAATATATAACATTATGGGAAAAATTATTGGTATTGACCTTGGAACCACCAACTCTTGTGTGGCAGTAATGGAAGGTAACGAGCCTTCAGTAATTATCAACAGCGAAGGTAAAAGAACCACCCCTTCAGTAGTGGCTTTTGCTGACAATGGTGAAAGAAAAATCGGTGATCCTGCTAAAAGACAGGCGATTACTAACCCTCTAAAGACTATCTTCTCTATCAAGAGATTTATGGGTGAGCCTTATGATAAAGTTCAGACCGAGATCAGTCGCGTACCTTATGCCATCTCAAGAGGTGACAACGGTACAGCACGTGTAAACATCGACGGTCGTCTCTACTCACCACAGGAGATCTCAGCTATGATCCTTCAGAAGATGAAAAAGACTGCAGAGGACTATCTTGGTCAGGAGGTGACAGAGGCTGTCATCACAGTACCTGCATACTTCAGCGACTCACAGAGACAGGCTACCAAAGAGGCCGGTGAGATCGCAGGTCTGACAGTAAGACGTATCATCAACGAGCCTACCGCAGCTGCACTTGCATATGGTATGGACAAGAAAAATAAAGATATGAAGGTAGCGGTGTATGACCTCGGTGGTGGTACATTCGATATCTCTATCCTCGAGCTTGGTGACGGCGTATTCGAAGTAAAATCTACAAACGGTGACACACACCTTGGCGGTGACGACTTCGACCACAGAATCATCGAATGGCTTGCAGCAGAGTTCAAAGCTGAGAACAGCGGCATCGACTTGACTAAAGACCCTATGGCACTTCAGAGACTTAAAGAGGCTGCCGAAAAAGCTAAAATCGAGCTCTCAAGCCAGACATCTACAGAGATCAACCTACCTTATATTATGCCTGTAGACGGTGTTCCAAAACACCTGGTTAAGACCCTTACCCGTGCCAAATTCGAGCAAATCTGCGATGACCTTATCCAGAGAACCATCGAGCCTTGCCGTAAAGCACTTAGCGACGCAGGTCTTCAAGCATCAGAGATCGACGAGGTACTTTTGGTTGGTGGATCTACCCGTATCCCTGCCATCCAGCAGATCGTAGAGAAATTCTTCGGTAAAGTTCCTTCAAAAGGTGTTAACCCTGACGAGGTAGTAGCTATCGGTGCAGCTATCCAGGGTGGTGTACTTGCCGGCGATGTAAAAGACGTCCTTCTACTTGACGTTACCCCTCTATCACTTGGTATCGAGACCCTTGGCGGTGTAATGACCAAACTTATCGAGTCTAACACTACCATCCCTACCAAGAAATCGGAGGTATTCTCTACCGCAAGCGACAATCAGCCATCTGTAGAGATCCACGTACTTCAGGGTGAACGCTCTATGGCTCGTGACAACAAGACCATCGGCCGCTTCCACTTGGACGGTATCACCCCTGCTCCACGCGGCGTGCCACAGATCGAAGTTACCTTCGACATCGATGCCAACGGTATCCTCAACGTATCTGCCAAAGACAAATCTACCGGCAAAGAGCAGAAGATCCGTATCGAAGCATCATCAGGTCTTAGCGATGACGAGATCAAGAGAATGCGTGATGAGGCTAAAGCCAATGAGGCAGCTGACAAAGCAGAGAAGGAGCGCATCGACAAGATCAACGGAGCTGACGCAATGATCTTCCAGAGCGAGAAGAACCTTAAAGAGTATGGCGACAAGATCCCTGCTGACAAGAAAGGTGCTATCGAATCTGCTCTGAACGGACTTAAAGAGGCTCACAAATCTGGCGATTTGACAGCTATCGACAAAGCTACCGAAGCACTTAACAACGCTTGGCATGCAGCTTCAGAGGATATGGCCAAAGCAGCTCAGGCTGCCGGAGCTAACCCAGGTGCCGGTCCTCAGCAAGGCCCTACCCCTGGCGCAGACCAGAAAGACGGCGAAGTGACCGACGTAGACTTCGAAGAGGTCAAGTAGTCTGAGATAACAAACGATAAAAATCGATAACTAAATAGGGTGTAGCTCAATGAGTTACACCCTATTTCTTTTTGTACAATTTTTCTTCAATTATGCTTGTATGTTGAAATATTGTTGTATATTATGTACCATAAATGTACCGCGATAAAAAAGTAGATAATGTGCGTTATTTTAAATTTAAGTGTTTATAAATGAGATTTTAGCATACTATGCCAGCAGCAAAATTTGAAATAATACGCAAATGCAAGATTTGTGGCGAAGAATTCCTTGCCAAAACCATTGACTCGTGGTATTGCTCGAAACGATGCTCGAGAATTGCATGGAAACGCAAAGACGATGAAAGGAAAAGAAATCTCAAGCTAGATGAAATCGTTAAAAGCATACCCAAGAAGCAAGATTATATAAAGGTTACTGAGGCATATGCGTTATTTGGTATTAGCCGGGACACTTTGTACCGCCTAATTCATAAGGGAACTATTTCGCACATTAATCTCGGGACAAAACAAATCAGAGTAAGCAAAGAAGAACTAATGAAACTTTATCCTCTTCGCAGAAAGGCTCTTGATAAACCTAAGACCGTAGCTAAAATATACCGCATGGAGGAAAAAGATTGTTATACGATTGGCGAAGTAAGCAAGAAAAACAAACTGGACAATAGTACGGTTTATCTACACATTCGTAAATACTCCATCCCTACTCGTCAAATAGGCAACTATGTCTATGTACCCAAGAAAGAAATTGATAATCTATATAAAGGAATGAAGATATGAAAAAGGCATTTGCAAATACAAGAGTTGCGGTAAAGCTTCGCAAATCCGAACATCACGAAGAGTGGTATCTATACCTTGAAGCATATCCAGTATTCGAACCAGGTAACGACAAGCCACAAAGAGTACGTGAATATTTGAATCGAATTATCAAGACGCCACTTTGGGATAAAACTCGCAATGCCCGTACCACTTCTGACGGGAAGAAAAGTTATAAGCCCAAAAGGGATTTGAACGGAGTCATTTTGTGCAAATCTCAATTGGATCAGGAAATGTGTCTCTACGCAGATGCCGTAAGACGAATCCGTCAGAAAGAATATGACAATGCCGCACTATATTCCGAAACTGATGCAGAACAAGCCGAACAATTAGAACGTTCACATGCAAATTTCATTGAATATTTCGACCATGTACAAAAGACTCGTCATCGAAACAGTTCAGAATCAATCATCGTCAATTGGAGACGTGTATATGAACTGCTAAAAATCTTTGCCAAGGGTGATACTCTTCTCTTTTCGCAAATAGACATGAAACTAATAGAATCATTCCGTACATTTATGATAAATGCTCCACAGGGAGGAAACAAGAGTGGTACTGTCTCACAGAATACGGCATCAACCTACTTTTCTATTTTTAAGGCTGCACTCAAACAGGCTTTTATAGATGGCTATCTTACTGTGGATATTGCTGCCCCATATTGGTGGTCAAGATTGGTCTAGGTTCCCCTTTATATATTATAGGTATAAGCTTCATCACATATCCTACCATAATAATGCTAAGACTATATAGTAGTTTGAGTACAATATAGCAGCCAACCAACACTATTGGAAGATATGCCAATTTTATAGATAGCATCTCACAAATTCGAAAAGCAACCAACGATGCCAATAGCACCGAGACTAATTCTATTGTCAACTTTTGCAGTGTATATTGTTTCTTACTCATACCTATTTTTGTTTATTTCACATGCAAAGGTATAGATAATTTTCGTAAATAACGAAAGACAAAAATAGGCTAACAGCCTTGTTAATCAGGAGTATGGGAAGCCAAAGGAAAAGAAAGAAGACAAGTGAAAAAGAAATCATAAGAAAATGATAACAACTGAAAAGAAATCAAACAAAATTCAGTATAAGTTAATGTTTGTTAAGTATTCAAAGGAAGAGATTTTTAGCTCAAATCACAATGTTTTTTGTGACTTTTATATGGATTTGCATTATATAAACAGCGTTGGCAAAGTACGAAGAAGTTGAGCTATAAGTGGTAAAAATATGGGTTATAGCTCAAGCACTCATGGCAATTCAATGATGGATATGGGTACTTTAACAGATTACTTATAATTAGCATCTTTAAATATTCACGATTTACAGAAAATATTTGTAATTTTGCACAAAACGCAAAGAAGTTGCATCATGAGCAAGGAAGATATAAACAGATTGAAAATAGTTCTCGTGGAACAGAAACGTACAGCAAAGTGGTTAGCAGAACAAATAGGTCGAGACCCTGCCACTGTCTCTAAATGGTGTACAAATACTGTACAGCCAACACTTGACACTTTACGTCAGGTGGCGAATTTGCTTGATGTGGATATAAAGGAACTACTCAATTCATCAAAATAAGAACCAGTTATACATTATTATATATGGCATCATCTATTAATATAGAAGCACTACTGGCTAGTGGAGAACGTATCAATTTGGAATGTAAGAAAGCACAATCAAATGTACCAGTTGACGTATGGAAAACGTATTCTGCATTTGCAAATACATACGGTGGAACTATTTTGCTTGGTATTGTAGAACATTTGAAGGAGAAAGATCTACAGAAACGCTTTCAGATTGTGGGTGTTGAAGATTCAAGGAAGATTGTTACTGATTTTTGGAATACTATCAATAGCAATAAAGTAAACGAAAATATCCTCTCAGACAGTGATGTCGAAGTTATAAATGTGGATGGCAAGGAGGTTGTATGCATCCGTGTTCCTCAAGCAGATTGGAGTATTAAGCCAATCTTTTTGAATAATGATATCTACAAAGGAACATTTAGACGCAATCACGAGGGAGACTACCATTGTAAAGAACGGCAAGTGAAAGCCATGATTCGTGATTCGTTTGAAGATGGAAATGACGGAATATTGCTCGAACACTACACCATGGATGATATTGACCTTGATTCGTTACATCGTTATCGCAATCTGTTCCGTGTATGGAATACAGACCATGTTTGGAACGAAATAGATGATAAATCATTCCTTCGAAATCTTGGTGGATACATTGTGAACCGGGAAGAAGGAAAAGAAGGGTTATCACTGGCTGGATTGATGATGTTCGGTAAGGGACTGCCTATCAGGGAACGCTTTGGCAACTTCCGTATGGACTATCTTAATTTCTGCAATCTTATTGGAGAAGAACGTTATAGTGATCGCCTTACCTACGACGGACGTTGGGAGAACAACCTTTATCAGTTCTTTAGTATAGTATTGCCTAAAATGACGTTTGACCTTCCAAGACCTTTCCGCATGGAGGGTATGCAACGAGTAGATGACACCCCTCAACATAAGGCTGTCCGTGAAGCTTTCACGAATGCTATCATCCATGCTGATTTAATGATGGATGCTGGTATCTTGCGAATTGAAAAGCATGACGACAAACTTTGCTTCCGTAATCCAGGATTATTGCGATTGCCATTGGAGCAGATTTATGAAGGAGGGAATTCCAAAGCCCGTAACCCACGTATCCAAAACATGCTCCGCATGGTGGGATTCGGAGAAAATATCGGTTCCGGCTTCCCTCAAATCATTGCTGCATGGAAAGAAACCAAATGGGGAAAACCTGAACTGAAGAATAAGATCGAGTTGGATGAAGTGGAATTGGTGCTGCCTTTAGGTCAAGAACAAAGTGGAACATCTTTTAGGTCAAAGAATGACCGAAAAGATGACCGAAAAGAACTAACTGAACGCCAAGAGATTATCGTTGGCTTAATAAAAGAGAATGACCGAATAACCATCGATGAAATGACCGAAAAGGTTAAAGTGTCGGAGAAAACTATTCGACGAGAACTTTCGATTCTTTACGAAAAAGGTGTCATTATACGTGAAGGTGGACGCAAAGATGGTAGATGGATTATACTTGAGCCAAAATAATGGAAAAATTATGAAAACATTAACCCAAATAGAAATAGAGGAGTTCAAGCAACATAGATGGTTCATTATGCATCACAATAAGAATTGCTCCATTTGTGGTAAAGAATTCGATTTTAATGGAAATTCCTACTTTGGCCATTTAGATGATGGCTCATATGCTTATACTTGCGAAAAGTGCAGTCAACAAATGACAGATGCTGAGGTATATACAAATAGCCATAGGCATTCATATAGTATTCCTGTTTCTAATGCAAAGTTGTGGCGATATATGGACCTGGCCAAATTTTTATCTCTTCTTGAATACAACTCTCTATTTTTCACAAGAATTGATTACTTCCAAGATCCATTTGAAGGAGCTTTAGGAATTAAAAAAAACGAAGAATTATGGTCTACAAAGGAGCAGGAATGGAAAAAGAAATGGATAGAAATTAGAAGTAATTCTAATAATGTTTGTCTTTGTGATAGTGAATTACAATTATTGGCAGAACAGGAATTCAAAAAATACCGTAAAAATATAAAAGAATGGCGGACAAAAAACTATGTAAATTGTTGGCATCAGTCAGATTGTGAATCCGAGGCTATGTGGCAGCTTTATACGAGGGATTGTAATCAAGGGATTGCAATACAAACAACTTTCGAAAGACTTTATCAAGCCCTCCCATCTGTGCCACAACCAAGTTTTGGAATGGTTAATTATATCAATTTTAATGAATACAACAATGGTGGGACAGAAAAGAACTTTCACCCATTTGAAGCAGTATGGCACAAACGAGAATCATTTGCTCATGAAAAAGAATTCAGAATAATTATTGAGGATATTGTAGAGAAGGATTTTCATAATCAGAACAAAAAAATAAGAGTAGATCTAAATCTACTTATAGAGAATATCTACATTTCTCCTAAAGCAGACAAATGGTTTGCAGAACTTGTTAAAGATATAATTAAGAATAGATACAAATTATGGCTTAACGTGAAGCAATCAGAGCTTAACGAACAGCCATTTTTCTAATATACATAGAGTTATGATTACAATTAAAGAAAAGCATGAAATTTTAACCAAACTTTCAGATTCGGAGTTTGGAAGTATGTTTGAACGACTTTTAGATAATCAAAAATTTTCAAATATTCAGAACGAAGAGACTGCTATTATTTGTGAGCAGCGAATAATGGGTCGTATAACCGTCTTTCTGTTTGTTCTTTATACAAGACGCTTAAGTGGGCTTAATAGTGATGATATTGTATCCATTTATCAAAAAATAGAGGCGTTACAAAATAAATATGCAGCAAATTCTGTTTTCATAGTATCTAGAGATACAATATCTGAGGGGTTCAAGCAAACCTTATCGAAGAATAGCACCAACATTAATCCAACCTATATTGAGAGAGAAGAACTTCTAAGTTTGATAGAAGAGTATTATTCTGATTTCTGGCGTCATGACGACCAAAATCTTTTAGCATATGAAAAACAACTTTTGGACGAATTAGACGAAGATACAGAACTACGAAAGCTTAGTTTCTCTGAAGATAAATATAAGAAAAAATTAGACTTCTTCATTGAACCCCATCTTTCACGTTGCTATGAGGATTTAAGTACGAAGACTATTGTCCGAAAGAAATACAGTGTACATGACGTTATAACATCAAAATCCTCGATTCTTATCCAAGGAGAAGCTGGTTGCGGTAAGTCCACACTGTTGAAAAAGATAGCCAAGAAACTGATAGAGGACAATCCAGGAATAAAGAATGGTAAAAAGAACTTACCTCTTTATATTACGGTTCAAGATTTAATTATTGGAATAAATGATATTAAGACACTTATTCAGGACAAACTTAACATCATACTCGGTGAGGCACCACTGGGAGAGATCAAAGATAAGTATTATATCCACATACTCATTGATAGTATAGATGAGCTTGATGAACTTCAATCAAAGATTTTATCACAACTCCAAGAATTAGAAAGAAAATATGGTGTAAAATACTATATTGCATCCAGAAATACAGACATTATTCAGCAAAATGCAACAGGGTTAGCTGTTGAAGTATATGACATAAGGAGGTATAATCTTGAACAGATTAAACATTTCTTAGACGCATTTTTCTCTGGTGAAGAAGGGAAAGCAAATAATCTATTGTCTGCTCTTAGAGAAAATAAAATAATAGACAAGCTTCCTCTTACTCCTCTAAATCTTTCTCTAATTTCAATCTTATTCGAAGAAAAGGATTTTGAAATTCCCGCAACGATATCTGATATATATGACAATTTCAACGCTTTAATTGTAGGAAGAGCCGTAGTATCAAGCAAAGTTGAATTTATCGATGTATATTTCAAAGAACGTATTCTCTCAATATATGCTTTAGAACTCCTAAAACGTCCAACTCATCAATCTATGGATAAGGATGAGTTTGAGCAATTCTTTATAAATTACTTCAATAACAAATCACTCCCAATAAAAAAAGGCACATTGTCAGATGCCTTAGATTATATAGTCAAGCATACTGGAATATTATTTCTTAAAGATGGAAAATTTGTACAATTCACTCACGCTTCTTACATGGAGTATTATGCTGCAGTTGAAATCTTTAAATTTGATAGAGAAAGAAAGTTAGAACAGAGTTATATTGACAATTTCTATGACCCAAATTGGCAAAACTCTTCAGTATTTTATGCAGGTAAATCAAAAGATATGCCAGAATTTCTACAAAATGTATTGAATAAGGTTAAAAAAGGCCGATATTTATATGATTATATGTCTGGCATAATGGGATGTGGATATTTGATTCAAGCCTTGTACCTTACAGACAACAAAATAAGAAAAGAAGTAATCATAGAATGCTTACGACAATCTCTTCTTTCTTTAGAAGCAATTAAAATATTAGCCATTGAGAATAGATTTCTTTATAAAAATTATAAATTACCTTTAGTTCAAATAATAAACTTCATATATTTCTATGAAATATTCAATTCTATAACTCTTTTAGAGCCAATGAGAATGGCATTTGAAGAGTTACATAAGCGAATGAATAAGTTAGTTGAAAATGGTGATGAAAGTTCATTATTAGAAGCCTCTGGTCTAGGTTATAATTTAGTAGAGTTAGCTTTCACAATGGACTCAAGACGTATAGGTTCTCAAAAGGAGCTCGAAACTATTATAAGTTCAGATTTTATTCTTAAAGATCCAAGTCTTTTACTTCTAACTGATTTTTCCATGGCATTATTAGGAAAAATCAAGTACGACGGATTTAGAAAGGATTTACAAAAGAATGTTTCTACATTGGCTCCAGCTATTAAAGAACTCATAGACCAACCAATTCAGAGACTTCGTTTTACACCTTTAGATACTATTAATCCACAAAAAAAAGTTAAGCTATTGGTTGAAGGAAAAACAGATGCAGAAATTTTGTCGCATGCATATACTGTTCTGACAGGTGGTTTTATGCCGTATTGGTCGATACAACCAAGTGGACGTAAAAAAGATACCGGTTCTGCAGATGAAGTCAAGGAAACCATATTACATTCCTATCCATTGTTAGATAAAGATGATATAATTATTGGAATTGTCGACCATGACCAAGCAGGCTTATCTGCCTATGGATATTTAAAAAATGATTTTGATGAAATATACCATAACAAATGGAAAAAACATCATGACGGAGAAATCCATATGGTCTGTCTACCTGTTCCTGGTGAAATGGATTTTTATTTAAAAACCAGACATGAAGATAACTTTTTTGAGATTGAACACTATTTTGGACATGAATATCTCATCTCCAAAAACGTTATTAGTAAAACAGAAATTATGGATATATATAAAGTAAATGATGGGCGTAAGACAAACTTCTCTAAAGAAATGAACGAAGTTGAAGATCCACATGTCTTTGAACATTTTTTGCACTTATTTAAGTTGATTGATCAAATAACAGGTGTAGACGTTTCATATATTATTTAACCCAAATACGTAACTCATTAACAATAAATAGAAAATCCTCCTACGAATCAAGCGTAGCGTAAAAGGAATACTTAAAATTATAAAAAAGGATGTAGAATTGGTAATTATGACTATATTATATTTCATAAAGATAACATCCAAGATAGTTTTGATAAATTTTAGAGACCATATTTGTACCATTGAATACTTATCTATTTGATATTCAATAGAGTTTATTTTCGAAGAAGTGAAATAATCACCCACCCAAATACACTGAAAAAGGCCGACTTTTGAGAAGTGACATGAACCCCGAAAGTTAGACAAAAAACTTTCGGGGTTTTGTTATGTCAAAAAAATTAAAGAAACATGGCTATGCAGAAAGATTGAAGTATATGCATATGCTTGAGAATGGATGTAGTATTGAATATATCCACAAG
>JAFVQD010000019.1 GCA_017504965.1 Bacteroidales bacterium
CAGTCTCAGCGATTATGAAAGCTGGGGTGTCACATTCAGCGAGACTTCCGATAGGGAACAGGGACTTGAAGTCGGGGCCAGCGGTACACCTTCAGCAGGATCCGGAGGCCAAGGCAAGACTCAAGGAACTCTGGACTGCAGCTTATGAGGAAGGTGATCTGAAGAATCTTCCTGCATATCTTGATGAAACAGCTCTCCTTCTTAAGGAAGCACAGGAACTTAACTTCAAGCGCTGGAAGATTTTGGATCAGAAGGTACATATGAATTTCCAGGCACTTGGTACTTATGATGCTGAAGTTGGATTTGTCAGGAAATGCATAGAAGACAGGCTTGTTCTGTTTGACAGATTGGTAAAGGAATTATAATTCGGGATAACTGATGAAAAAAGTATATTTTGCCGGTTCCATCCGTGGCGGGCGCGTCGATGCGGAGTTGTACAGGCGTCTGATAGAATATATGCAGAAGACAGCAATTGTTCTTACTGAACATATCGGCAGTCCGCACCTGAACCTTATGGAACAGGGAAAAAGGGATATGGAGATCTATGATCAGGACATGGCATGGCTCCGCGAAAGCGACATCCTGATAGGTGAATGTACCTGTCCTTCGTTAGGAGTCGGTTACGAACTGGCGTATGCAGAAAAGATAGGCAAGCCTTGCCATATTTTCTATGACAGAACAAAGACACATCTTTCCGCTATGTTGACAGGCAATCCTTACTTCCATATCCATCCGTATTCGGATGAGTCAGAAATCTATCCTTTAATCGACGCCATACTTAATTGATCATGCCACCTGTAGATAATCAATACAAGCTCAGAAACCAGGAGTTTCTGCAGGAATATGCGAAGAGACCCGGAGTAAACATTATGTTCAATGGTGTCATGTACAGGGTCATTAACAAGGGAAACGGTCCTAAGCCGTCTCCCAAGAGTTTTGTGACTGTGTATTATACAGGAAGTCTTATCAATGGAAAGGTATTCGACCAGACCCAGAAAGGACGTCCTGCTACATTCCGTCTGAATGAACTTATAACAGGTTGGATAACAGCCTTGCGCGAGATGCCGGTAGGTTCACGCTGGGAAATAGTCATTCCTTACAATCTCGGTTACGGTTCCCGCTCGTCCGGACCTATCAAAGCCTTTTCTACTTTGATCTTCGATATCACCCTTCTGGATATCAGATAATAAAGAGGGCAGGACTGCCTTTTCTGAAACCATGGCCGCCCGTGGCCGTTGTGAACGGGAGGGGCCCACGAAGTGGGAGGGATTCAGTTTCAGAAAAGGCAGTCCTGCCCTTATGTCCTATCGGATATAGTAAGGTGCAGGGAAGTGCATTCCGTAGACTGTCAGACCATTATCTCTGGCCATCTTCATGATCGTCTTACGAGTCTCTACCGCCTTGTCCTTATCCATATCGAAGCGAGCACTGTACTGCGGATATTCCAACTGCAATGCGACTCCGTGCATGATGTCACCGACGATAAGAGACTCTCCAAGCTTATAAGCAGTATGCCCTGCAGTATGTCCGTATGCCTCGATTGCCTCTATTCCGCAAGGCAGCTTATCTGTGACTGAAAATGTCTTCAGGCGGCTGCCATAAGCCTTGGCGACAGCACGAAGGCCGTCGTTTTCCTTCCATGCATTGTACTCGACTTCATTGATGTAAAGGTCTGCGTCTGAAAATACAGCCACACCCTCTTTCAAAAGTCCGCCGATATGGTCTCCGTGCAGGTGTGTTATGAAAATGTAGTCGACTCCTTCTGCAGATACTTCGCAGGAGTCAAGAACATGCATCAGACGTGAGTCGGGAGCTCCGTTGGCAGCATCGAAAAGGATGTTCTTTCCATCTGCTTTTGCAAGGAATGCGCATACAGATGACGGAATGCCATCCTCCAGACCGAGTGCCGAAATAAGGCTGTCAGGTGCCTCAGGGAACAGACCTCTTGCCATCGTTCTTGGATTAGGGTTGTCCTGGATAGGGATGATTTCTGTTGCTGTTTTCTGCTCGATACATGAGATTGAAATCAGCACTGAGATGATAGACATCGTAAATATTCTGAGTTTCATAGCTGTTGTGTTTGATTTTGTAAACTTACATAAAAACTTTTGTTTTTACGCCAGTTAGAATAAAAATCAAGCCCACATACTATCTTTAAAGGTCAAAAGCGGTCATGACTTCTCAGCCAGCCGCACATCTCAAGTGTAACGAGGTCTGTGCCTCAAAAATTAAAGCCTATGCGAACAGTATGTGGACTTGATGTGCACAAAGATAGCATTTTTGTGTGCATTCTCAACGAAAACGGTATTCTGTTTCAGGACAAGATTGGAGTGCTAACTCCTGACTTGGAACGATTGGTTAACATACTTCACGAACACGGTGCAGTGGAAGTATGCATGGAGAGTACGAGCATCTACTGGATGCCTGTCTGGAGAATACTTGAGCCGTACTTCTCCTTGAAACTCGTCAACCCATACTTCATCAAGCAACTGCCTGGAAAGAAGAGCGATATTAAGGACGCCGAATGGATAGCCACCTGTCTTTTCAAAGACCTTATCCGCGGTAGTTATGTGCCGGAGGACCGCATCCAGCAGTTGCGTCAGTATGACCGTCGTATATTCGACCTTAACAAGGACATCGTCTATAAGCTGACCAAGCTTGATGCTGCACTCCAGCGCTGCAACATACGCATAAGCAACTATGTGTCAACGACAGAGGGCAAGAGCTACCAGAAAGTGGTTGAGAAGATTGCTGAGGGGACGACTGATCCGAAAGTGTTGGCAGGTCTCATCCATGGCCGTATCATGAACCGTGTCGGAAAAGATGTTATCACGGCATCGCTAACCGGCGTGATTACGCAGACTGACATAGATGTCATACGGCAGATCAGAGATGAGGTCACGCTTGCACAGAAACATCGCAAAGAGTGTCTTTACAAGATGGAAGAACTCTGCATCAAGTGGTTCCCCAAGCAGATGAAGAACCTGCAGACGGTTCCCGGAGTCAGCCTCAGATCAGCAACATCAGTAATTGCAGAATTGGGCACAGATATGTCATCATTTGAAGATGCTGCCCATTTGGTGTCATGGTCAGGGCTGAAGCCGAGAAACGACGAGAGTGCAGGAAAGATAAAGTCCAGGAAGATCACCCATGGAAACAAGTTCTTGAGGAAAACACTCATCGAATGCTCATGGGCAGCAGCCAAGACACGAGGATGCTTCTACAACACGTTCAGCTATCATCAGACTGTCGTCAGACGTAAGAACAAGATGAAGGTGCAGGTCGCCATAGCAAGGAAATTGCTGGCGGCAATATGGTTCATACTGCACGACAACGTCCCATATAGGGACTATACGCCCGATATTGCTGCGGAGTAATCCGCCGTCAATATATACCGCATATTGTAAGGTCACTATATTTATGGTGTCAGCAACCCGTCTTGTAAACTGGCTAATGCTCTATGCGGCTTAGGACGCCCGTTTGAACTCTTAGTTCGCAGAGGAAATTGTTATATTATATCTTCACCGCTATCTATGGTAGTGGCATTGCCTCACACACTTATGAGAAGTCATGACAGCACTCACGGTGCATAGATAGTATCTGATCTGGATTTATAGAGGAAATATA
>JAFVQD010000020.1 GCA_017504965.1 Bacteroidales bacterium
GGTTGATGTAGAACAGTATGGCAAAGGTGCTGCGACGCTTTGTGTTTTGGTTCTCTGTATTCTTGTTTGCTTTCATATATAGTCGTTTTAATGGTTATCAAATGGCGATTGTAAAGCGTTCACTAATCTTGCTGTCGAGCCTTTTAGTGTCGGCATCAATCTTTTCATCGGTTACTTTGGCATAAATCTGAGTGGTGTCAACTCGTGTATGCCCCAGCATTTTACTGACTGTTTCCAATGGTACACCATGCGAGAGTGTAATCTCCGTAGCGTATGTATGCCTGGCCGCATGAAAGACGATTCTACGGTTGATACCGCATTTGGCAGCAATTGTCTTCAGGTATTTATTCACATCGGAATTGCTGTACATAGGCAACAGCTTTCCGTTTGGCTCTACATCACGATACTTATTAAGTATATGTAGTGGAACTTCAAGAAGCGGAACCTCATACTCGACCTTTGTCTTTTTACGGGAGGTGCGTATCCACAATGTGCCGTTCTCATCCGTAACCAAATCATCTTTGGTCAGCAGACACATATCTCCATAAGATATTCCGGTGTAGCAAGAGAAGAGGAACAAGTCACGAATGATATAGAGCCTTGCATTATGCAATGGTGTTGTCATAATCGATTCCAATTCCTCAGCCGTGAGATATTTCTGTTTCCACTGTGGACGCTCAGGCTCATAACCCCAAAATGGATTGAAGGTAAGAATACCGTCTGCTACAGCTTCATTGACAATGGTTCTGAAGGATGTTGTTAAATTGACAATAGAACTGAGAGCCAAATGGCAGTCGGTCCGTAAGTGAAGGTCATACTTCTCGATAAACGAACGATCCAATGCCGTAAAGGGAATATCGGTCAGTTTGTACTTCTCATTGAGGAATTTCTCTACATGCATATAGGCATACTTGTAAGCACGAAGAGAACCTGCGACACGGTTCACACCTACACGCTTCTCGAAGTTATTGATGAATGTACGGAAATAACTCATCAAGGTCTGCTGTCCCGAAGCCATACCCAAAAGCAGGCACTTGACATCTTCGGCAGTTACTCCTTCTCGTATTGCCGATTGTTCTTGATAGATATGTAGAGCCGAGGCTCTAATCTCGTCTAACTGACGATTGATTTCGCGTGCTGCGACACTCTTACCCGTAGCACGACCTGAGTGCCACATCGTGTGTAGCACAGACATCTTAACGCTGAATGCCGCTTCGGAGTACTTACCGACATACAACCTTGCCATTACGGGGCAGTTCCCTTTGGCATCTGCTTCGCTCTTTTTGAGGTAGAACGACACCTTTACATCTGCCTGATTCATAACTCATTTCTTTGGTTGCAAAAATAAATTTTACGGAGTTAATGAATGGCATGTAGAATGTAGCGGAACAAGGCAACAAGTACTTGACTATTAATCTCATTCTCGTATTTTTCTTCCAACGAGAAAAAATGATTACCTTTGTCAGTGCAATGATAGATAAAACAAGCGTTCTTTGTGGCTATTGTAGGGTATGTGCAAGAGATTAAAGATGCTGTTTTTACCAACTTTCCCTTCTATAAAAAGGCAACGGATAGGTAGCAATTCTTTCTCTAATACCCACCATATACGGCTATTTCTGCCGAAATTAGAAATATGGCGGGGTAACACAAAAATGGTATATGTACCAACCACTTATCACATTTTGCCCTCATTCTGCCATTTTTACGCAAGTTCTTGCTATATTTGTAGAGAATATGAAGAAAAAAACTCTCATAATATTGGCACTTGCTCTGCTGCTGGGTTCGTGGAATCTTAGCAGTCAGACCAGATTTGGAATAAAAGGTGGATACAGTCACCCCGCCGGTTATAATGCCGGGGTGGCTGTATGCTTTAATATGCCCCTGGGTTTTGCCATACAGCCAGAGCTGGCCTATGTGTTCACAAAAGTGCCGGCTGCAGGATTCGGCTATATAAAAAGTGGTAATATAGAACTCCCTGTAGGGATTCAGTATGGACTAGATCTGATACTTCTCAGACCTTTCGTGGAGGTGACACCTTTTATAGGGTGTGCTGTGAAGAGGTATTCAGATACCCAGAATATATTCGATTATGGTGTCGGAGTGGGTGGTGGTCTCGATATATGGAGACTGCAGGTCAATGCCAGATATAAGTGGAGCTTCGCCGATGTGGTGACTTACCGTGAGAGCAAGCATAAAGGATTTGAAATATCCCTCGCCTTTTTCTTCTGATTATTAACAATTAAAAATAAATTACTATTATGACAGCAATTACTGACACAAATTTTGATGAACTTGTATTGAAATCTGATGTTCCTGTACTGGTTGATTTTTGGGCACCCTGGTGTGGACCTTGCCGTATGATTACCCCTATCGTGGAGGAGTTGGCAGCAGAGTACGAAGGCAAATACCTTATCGCCAAATGCAACGTGGACGACTGCTCGGAGATCCCTATGAAATACGGTATCAGAAACATCCCTACACTTCTTTTCTTTAAAGGTGGTGAACTTAAGGACAAACTTGTAGGTGCTACCAACAAGTCAGCTATCGTAGAGAAATTGAATTCACTTTAAAAACAAATATTATTATGAAAAAGATTTTAAGTTTTTTGACTATCTGTGTTGTAGCTCTTTCCATTAGTCTTCCAGCTAATGCACAGGTGAAATTTGGTGTGAAAGGTGGTCTTAACCTTACTAATCTTTCTGGTGATGTGGTGGCAGATATTAAGGATGCTCTCTCCACTTATACCGGTTTTAATGTAGGTGTGGCCCTTAATGTAGGTTTACCTTTCGGTTTGGCTATCCAGCCTGAAGTGCTGTACAGTCAGAGCGGTGCTAAAATTACCGAGACCCTCCCTTTGCTTGGTGATATGGCAGCTATCGTATCGGTAGGTTCAATCCAGATCCCTGTAGGTATCCAGTGGGGTATCGAAGTAGGTCCTGTAAGACCTTTTGTACAGGCCGTTCCTTATATCAGCTTCCCTATTTCCCACGTATCTAAGATAGATGTAGGTGGAGAGATCTCTAAAACGGAACTTGCAAATGATCTTTTCAGCTCATTTGATTATGGTGTCGGTCTGGGTGCCGGTGTGGATATCTGGAAACTTCAGGCATCCCTCAAATATAACTGGGCACTTGGAAGCTTCGTGAAAGTAAATGAGCAGAATACTCAGGAGATTATCGACCAATTGGGTGTGGATCTTAAAGGTACCAAACTTTCAGGTCTTGAGGTCTCAGTAGCATTCTTCTTTTAGACATTATGACTCAGGCAGTAGCAAATATAAATGAGATACAGTCTGCCTTAGGCAAGGAGTGGACAGATTTGAGGTCGTATATCAGGGAGATCCTTGATTCCGAGATCGGTCTGCTCAATAGGATAAATGAGCATCTTTTCCTCTCATCGGGAAAGATGCTCCGTCCTATGCTTTCCCTCCTGGTATCCAGGGCTTGTGGGGCCAATAACCCCTCTGTCTCATTGGTTTGTGCTGCAGCCTCGGAGATGATACATACAGCGACCCTTCTTCACGATGATGTGGTGGATGAGAGTATGTACAGACGGGGCAAAATCACTGTAAATGCCCTTTTCTCCCCCGGGGCATCTCTTTTAATGGGGGATTTCTGGCTTGCCAGGGCGATCAAACTTATCGTATCCCACAAATGTGACTACCGCATCATCTCACTGTTTTCCCAGACCATAGAGGATCTGTCCGAGGGTGAGATGCTCCAGATGCAGAGGGCAGATGACTGCACTACCACATTTGATGACTATACCGCCATTATCTATAGAAAGACTGCAAGCCTTTTCATCTCCTCTATGTGCACTGTGGCGGTGGCCGAAGGTGCCTCCAAAGAGGTGGAGGAGGGGATAAGAAAGTTTGCACACTGTCTCGGTATCTCGTTCCAGATGAGGGATGATATACTCGATTATTCAGCCACCATCCAGGACGGAAAGGATGTGGGCTCAGATTTGGCAGAGAGAAAAATCACACTCCCACTTCTGTGCGCTTTCGAAAACTGCCCTGAGAAAGAGGGGTATATCAGGTCTCTGATGAGGGATATAGATGTCACCAAAGGGGCAGACCAGACCCGAAACACAGAGATAATAAAAGAAGTGCGCCAGTATGTCCTTGATAACAACGGCGTACAATCTGCCAAGCTTCGTCTTAACGACTATATCTCCACCTCTGTCGACTCTCTATCGGTTCTCCCCGATACACCATACAGAGGCTACATCGCCTCTATAGCACAAATTTTAAGTATGTGATAGGCATCCCTTTGGCGAGGAATTGTGACTCGTAGAAGGTCTTGATGGATGTAATTTCCTCTGCGACGTGACTCTCAGGGGCGTAGATGTCGTTGTTCGCCTCGAGCAGCTTGTGCCCGCCCTCCCGGATGACCTCCAGGGTAGATTCGTGCAGCAGAATACTGTCTGTCTTGAGATGTATGATGCCGTCAGGCTTCAGGAATGTTTTGTATTTGGCCAGGAACTGATGGCTGGTGAGTCTCTTTTTCGGCTTGTTTGGCTGGGGATCTGCAAAGGTGACCCATATCTCAGAGACCTCATTTTCTGCGAAGAGGGAGGTGATGAATTCTATTCTGGTTCGGAGAAATGCGACATTCGGGAGTGCATTCTCTGTGGCATATTTGGCCCCTTTCCAGAGTCGGGCCCCTTTGATATCGACACCGATGAAGTTTTTGTCGGGGTTCCTCTGTGACAATGCGATAGTATACTCACCCTTGCCACATCCAAGTTCGAGGACGATAGGGTTCTGGTTCTTGAACACCTTTTCGTGCCAGTGCCCCTTGATAGGGTGGTCCTTTCCGAGTACCTCCTCAGTAGTGGGCTGGATGAGACATTCAAATGTAAGGTTTTCTCTGAATTTTCTGATTTTATCTTTTCCGCTCATTTTCTCTGCAGTTAATTCCTATTTCGTGTATTCCTTTTATAATGTGGTCCCCTCCATCCCTGTTGAGGATAACCATCTTTATACCACAAATCCCATCTCCGGCAGGGGTGTAGTCATCACTCCATTCCCATACCATATCGTACACCCCATTCTGGGACGAGCTTTTCCGGACACCGCTTTTGAGGATCCGGTCTGCTGGGATGCCCACTCTGTATATCTCGACATCAGTGGAGTCGTGCATCAGATGTATCTCGGCATTTATGGTGGGCGAGATGAAGCTCTTGTCTGTCCGGGTAGCGAAGCTTATGGTGTGTGGGATACCTCCGGTCATACTGACTTCGAACAGTAGGGTGTCACGTGTGTCGTATCCCTCCCTGTCCAGCTTCTGATAGTCGTAGTCCATCTTGGGGGCGCTGCATCCGAAGATGAATATGACTGAAAGTAACGATATGACTCCCCACACTCTATTCATTGGGCTGATTCTGACGCTTCTTGTGGTTATGTCTCTTGTTGTGGTGGTTCTTTTTATTCCCTTTGCCCCTCTTCTCTTTGTCGAATCTGTCGATATTCTCGTCTCCCACTGCAGTGACGAATTCATTGACCTTTTCGGAAGAGGAGTTCTCCTTGATGGATGGGGCCTTGATCCCTTTGCGGTTCATATGGATAATGTTCTTTACCTCGCGTGAGTCGAGGGGGAAGATATTGGTCATATTCCCCTTCTCATAGGAGAACCACATCGTATCCTTCAGGATATTTGTCTTTACGAGGTATGCATCGCCATCTTCCAGCTCGAGTGGTGCCACTACGTGTGGCATCTTGCTCTGGGCCTCACTGTATACAGCAGCTTCGTAGTTTATGCAGCATTTGAGTTTGCCACACTGTCCGGCAAGTTTCTGAGGGTTGAGAGAGAGGTCCTGACAGCGTGCTGCCTGTGTGGTGATGGAGTGGAAGCTTGAGATGTAGTTTGAACAGCACAGTGCCCTTCCGCATACACCCAGACCGCCGATAAGACCGGCCTCCTGACGGGCCCCGATCTGCTTCATCTCGATGCGGATCCTGAACTCCTCGGCGAATACTTTGATGAGCTGACGGAAGTCCACCCTCTCATCTGCGATATAGTAGAATATGGCTTTGGTGCCGTCACCCTGAAACTCCACATCACCTATTTTCATATTGAGCCCCATACTGGCCGCTATCTGGCGTGAGCGTGTCATAGTCTTGTGCTCTCTGGCGATAGCCTCCTGCCATCTCTCGATGTCGAGAGCCTTGGCTTTTCGGTATACTTTTCTGAATTCGTATGTCTTGTAGTCGAGGTTGTGTCTGTTCATCTGAAGTGCGACCATCGGGCCCTGAAGTGTGACGATTCCCACATCGTGACCGGTGGTAGCCTCCACAACGACGATATCCCCCTCTTTTAGGAGCTGTCCGGAGGTGTTCCTGTAGTACATCTTTCTGGTGTTCTTGAAGCGAACCTCATAAAGATCCTTTACATCTTTCTGCGATATGCCGTCCAGCCAGTTGAATACACTGAGTTTGCAGCAGCTGGTGTCGTAATCACATATCAGTTCTCCCTGTGGGGTCCTCTCTGTAGAACAACCCCTCAAACAGTCGTATACTATTTTCTTCTCTTCCATATATGATGATTTTATATAGATACAAACAATAAATTGGTCAGGTTACAGAAGACCATCTTGGCATTGGCATTACTCTCCACGGCACCTCTCGCCCCTTCAAAGTGATTGAAGGCCTTCTCGAAAAATGGTTCAGGAATCGCTTTGGCCAGTGTGTTTATTGTCTGTGATTCTTCCTGGTTAATATTTGCTATGTGGGCCAGACCGTGTTTGGTCAGCCATATTTTTCTTAAAAATGATGTGCTGTATCTGCAGAACTCCTTCTGTCTCTCCCTCCCCAGATTCACTATCTCCTCATTCTGGTCAAGCATAGCCGAGAGATTTTTGGATATGCAGTTGGAGAGGAGTTCAGATATTATCGGAAAATAAACCGATACTCCATCCTGTATCATAGAGGTCTCCACCGGAAGCATATGTACCTGCAAACAGCGTGAACGGATCGTGTTTATCACCTTCTCCGGAGAGTGTGTCACCAATAGGAAATATGTCCCTGCAAAGGGCTCCTCTACCATCTTCAGAAGTTTGTTGGCCGCATCCTGGGACATCCTCTCGGGGAGGTATATTATAATGTATTTGTTCCCCCCTTCGTATGATCTCATATTGGTCTTGGAGAGGATCTCTTTAGCCTCTGCTACCGATATATTCCCCACTTTGTCCTCTATCCCCAGCTCCCTATTGAGGATCTCTTCAGTAAAATAGGGGTTTTTCAGGAGCATCTCCCTCCACACAGGGAGAAATGTATCACTCACAGGCTTTTTCTCGCTTCCCGATTTGGAGGTGACGTTTACGGGGAACACGAAGTGCATATCGGGGTGGATAAGTTTCTGGAACTTATTGCATTCAGGGCATACTCCGCAGGAGTCTCCACCCTCCTTGTGCGGGCAGGACATATATTGCGCCAGCGCAATGGCCAGAGCCACCCCTCCCCAGCCATCATCCTCGATGAGCATCAGGGCGTGGGGGACCCTCCCTTCATCTACCATCGATGCGAGTTTCCCCTTCAATACTTCGTTACCTATGAGCTCTTTAAATTGCATATGCGAATATACTAAAGAACGACCATTTCACAATTCTTGCAGTCGAACTTTAACCTCAATTTTTTACCATTGTTTATCAAATACCAGGGTTCTGCCACCTTTTTGCCACAGAGTCCCAGCTCGTACCTGATGCAATACTTGGTCCTCATCAGCTCTGAGTACTCCCCTTCGTGGTCCCTGTCGAGCTCAAAAGCGTTGGCAGGGTCGATCCCTACCGACCTGTAGAGCGATCGGGACAATTGGTTGGAGCAGTTCAGTTTTATCTTCTGCTCCGGGGGCAATATGACACCTGTTATTTTCGGGACGCGGCACTCGTAGCCGCCTCTCCTTCCGTTCTGCTCCCCAATCTTCTCCTCCAGCATCCCCGAAAGTTCCCTTCGGAGGGAGTTTATCGCAGAGAGTGGAAGAAATGGTATGAAGTCCCCGCCGGTTTCTACCCCGGATACAGAGAAACGGAGGTAATCGGAGACCTTTTCCATCTGTCCTTTAAGGTTCTTGAGTGCCAGTTCTGGGTTGGCTGCAGCCTCAAACACCCCATTGGCAGGGTGGAGCGTCCCTCTGGCTGTGGCACCGTTCTCGCAGATGGCAGTGGCCTCTATTTTGTCAGGTGCTACCGCAATATCGACCTTGACCCCCAGAGTCCTCTTCGGGAGATTGTTCTGCAGTTCCTTTTCAAATTTCTGGTTGAAGTTCCTGTAGACCTTTGCCCCGGGGGCAATCTCTCTGGTGTATTTGACGGTGACAATGTTCCCCTCCACTTTATCAGCCCTGACTCCGGTGCTTCTCCCCTGTGGGGTGATTATGAAAAGGCCGTCTCCGTTTGAGAGTTCCCTCCCCTGATATGAGAATTTGCTCTCGAATTTGTTTGAAGGGTATGTTCGGGTGATGGTCCCGATCTCCTCACCGACAGCTTTAGCACTATCTCCGGAGTTCCATTGACCCCTCTTTCCGGTGAGGAAGTAGGTGGTGTATCCTCTGCTGAAGGTCTGTTCGATATGTGGGGTAAATCCACCCTCTATCGTACCGAAAGAACTTTTCTCATATCCGAGGCTGTCGATAATTCTCCGGTAGTGTCTGGTGACATTCCTGACGTAGGATTCGTTCTTCAGGCGACCTTCGATCTTGAAAGAGGTGATTCCTGCCTCTACCAGATCGGGGATATGCTTTTCAAGGGAGAAATCTTTCAGTGAGAGGATGGGCTTCTGTCTGACAAGGACTTTCCCTGTGCTGTCCACCAGGTCGTAGTTTGAACGGCAGGCCTGGATGCAGGAGCCCCTGTTGGCACTCCTTCCGGTGAGATGGCAGCTCAGGTAGCACTGTCCGCTGTATGATACGCAGAGTGCTCCGTGGACAAATGATTCCAGTTCGCAGCTGGTAGCCTCCCGTATGGCCCTTATCTGCTCCAGAGAGAGCTCTCTGGCGAGGATAAGCCTCTTGAATCCGAGCGACTCGAGAAATCGGGCCTGCTCAGGGGTCCGTATATTGGTCTGGGTCGATGCATACAGGTCTATGGGGGGGAGTTCCATCTTCAGTACCCCGAGATCCTGGACAATGATGGCATCTACCCCTGCCTCATACCCTTTGATGATGCTGGTGCGGGCCTCCTCGAGTTCGGAGTCGTAAAGGATGGTGTTGACCACCATATACACTCTGACACCATATCTGTGGGCATAGCGGCAGAGCTGCTCTATATCCCTGAAGGTGTTCCCGGCGGACTCTCTCGCTCCGAAGGCAGGACCGGCAATATAGAGAGCATCGGCACCGCAGTCGATAGCTGCAATGCCGATGTCCTTATTTTTTGCAGGAGCTAAAAGCTCTAGTTGCATTTAAGTTCGTTTTTAACTTTGTGTGTAGCGTACTCACCAAGGGTAGGGTCGCTCATAATTTGTGAATAGTAACCGCAAGCTTTCTCTTTGTTACCTTTTGCTTCGTAAGCGGTAGCAAGCTGGTAGAAAGTCTGGTTGATGTCTCTGGCGTTAGGAGACATAGATACGTATGATTCAAAAGCTGCGATAGCCTCATCATATTTCTTGGCAGCGATGGCAGCTTTACCGCAGATGCTGTAAGCCTGTGCGTTAGGCATAACCTCGTTTGATTTGTTGGCAGCAGCGATAGCGTCATCATATTTTTTAGCTTTAACAGCTGCAGCAGCCTGCTTCAGATAGTGGGTAGAAAGTGCCTTTTTGGCATTTTTCTCCTGACCATATTCGCAAGCTTTGTTGAATGCATCTACTGCAGTAGCCTCGTCGTTGATGCGGAGAGAAGCCTGACCAAGTCTGAAGTATGCCATACCGTTGGTAGGATCAAACTCCACTACTTTCTTATAGTCAGCGACAGCACCTGCGAAATCACCGGCATTAAGCTTGTTATTGCCCTCAGCAAGCATAACCTGTGGGATAAGTGCTTTTCCCTCTTCTGCTACATCAGCAAGACCGAACTCTTCAGCTTTTGCGATAGCGGTTTTGATCTTCTCCAAACCACCGTCAAGGTCTTTTGCATTTACAGCCTCTTTACCCAACTGAAGGTAAAGCTTAGGGATGGTGTTCTGACAGTTAGATTTAAGTTCTTCAGCTTCTGGACCTATTACCACTGCTTGTTCTAGAGCCTGTTCGAAGTTGCTCAGTGCCTCAGCGATATTTCCTTCGTTAAGTGCCATAGCTCCGGTGTTGTACAAATTGGTCGCGCTCTCCATATCTTGAGCATAGCTAGCAGAGAAGAAAAATAGGGATAGGAATAGGGTTGTTAAAACTTTTTTCATCTTCTTTTATTATTAAATTATTAGGTTTGTCTAAAACAGATTTCGCAAAATTAGAAAAAATATAAATTACAAGCAATATAAGTCCATCCGATTTTGTAATTTTGTTCTTCAAAAATAGAGCCAAAGTATGTTTAAACTGATATTGTTGATAGTCTGTATGATAGCTGTGAGACCACTTTCGGCTCAGAATATAGAGTCTCTTCCCGATGATCCCCGCATATCAAAAGGGGAGATCGCCAATGGTTTTAAATACTATCTCATAGATAATGATATAAGAAAAGGATACGCCGATTTTTACCTCGTCAGGAGGGTGGGGCTCATCCACGAGGATGCTGATGAGATAGGGTTCAACAGCCTGATAGGGGAGATGGGTGTGAAGGGGACCAGAAACTTCCCTGATAATACCATTACCACATATTTTGATGAATTGGGGCTCGATCATTCTTCGGATTTCCAGATACTTAATGGGTTGGAGAACAGCTCGTATATCCTAAAGAACATACCCATCCACAGGGGGGAGTCGGTTCTGGATTCGACACTCCTTATATTATATAACTGGGCAGTAGGTATAAATCTGGATGAAGAGGAGGTCGAAGTGGGGAAGAGATACTATAAGAATAATCTCACATCACACTTCAATGGGCTCAGAAGGGGGGATATCCTCCATCAGCTCTCGATTGTGGAGAGTGATACATCCCTTACAGACTATTATATGAGTATGGATGAGGTGGTAGACAAGATAGAGAGCTATAAGGCGAAGGAGCTCAGAAGTTTTTACTATAAGTGGTTCAGTCCGGAGAGGATGGCACTGGTGGTAGTGGGAGATATAGATAAGGGGCTCTTCGATACCAAGATAAAATCGCTGTTTCAGGCACTCCCCAGATTTCTGGAGAAGACCTCGGATGATACCATCAGATTTGTAAAGCACGATGCCCCATTGGTAAGTGTGGTCTGTGACCGGGAGGTGTCGAAAGGGAAACTTACCATCTCATTCACTGCGCCCCCCCTCCCTGAAGCACTGAGAATGTCGGCAGTCCCTTTTGTCCAGGAGTTTATGTCTTCGGTGCTGGTGCAGCTTATGACAGAGAGATTGGTATATGCATCGGCAGACTCCAAGCTCCCTTTCTTTCTGCAGAGTGTTACCTATGGAAAATATATGGAGAGCAGTTGGAGTGATGCCCTGAAGGTCGAGCTTGTGACATCAGCCCAGGATGTGGAAGGGGTCCTCGATATAGTGACAGGAGAGATATACGACATCAAGCATTCAGGTTTCCGTCCCGATGAATATGAGCGGGGTAAGAATCTTTATTACGAAGATCTGGAATACAGTTATGACTGGCGTATATTCACACCTAATCAGGTATATGCCCACAGATGTATAGAGAACTATCTGGATGGGTACTCACTGGCAAGTATCGAACTTAAAAAGGAGTATATGGATCTGGTCAGAGAGCAGGTGAATGTAGAGCAGTTCAATATGTATGCTTCATCTTTCTTCAGAGGGGGAGACAACTGCGTAGTGACATATACAGGGTCAGATCATCCGGATTTCATAGAGGTTCAGGACTCTACCCTCCGTGCTATAGTGGAGAAGAATATAAGTCTCAAAGGATCCCACGGTGCCTCAGAAAAGTGGGTCTATGAACCATTCGACTATGTACCCCGAAGTGGAGTGGGAAGCGTGGTGTCAGAGTACCCTGAAGAGGTGACAGGTGCCAAAATATGGAAGCTCTCCAATGGTTCCACAGTGATATTCAAAAGGACTCAGGCCCATCCTAATAAATTTCTCTTCGAAGCTGTATCGAAGGGTGGTCTGACCCTTATGCCCGGCAGCAATAAGGGGAGGGAGTATATAAATGAGATCGCCTCGCTTGCCAAGTGGGATGGATGCACCGCTGCAGAGATGTTCCTGCATCAGAAAAATGACAAGATAACCTTGGAGAAAAGGTTTGATCTGAATACCACCACCCTCTCAGGTGGGGCCTACTCTTCCGATCTGGAGACATTCCTGAGGATGGTAAATCTCCATTTCACGAAGATGTCTCTGGATGATGAGCTATATGAAAAGTATAGGAAGATAAAGAGAGAGGAGCTTATGATGAGGGGGTACTCCCCAGAGCAAACTTTTCTGGATACTATATCCACATCCATCTATCACGACACCCCCTATATAACATCACCTAATCTCAGCGATTTCGAGTCTGTAGACTCCCACTCTGTAGTGAAATTTATAAATGAGAGGTTTGCCAATGCGGCAAATTTCGACTTCATAATAGTAGGAGACCTGGATGAGTCTCACCTTAAGGATATGGTCATACGTTATATCGCGACCATAAAAGGGGATGGTGGGGCGAAGGAAAACTGGACAAATGTCCCTGTCTACCTTAAGAAGAGTGACCAGAGGAAGGTCTGGAGTATGCAGATGCCATTCAGCAGATCATACCTTAATATAACACTGGCCTCGCCGGCCAAATTTACTGCTCAGGGGGCTGCCGATATGGGGCTTGCTTCGGAGATTATCCGTAAACGTGTGGTGAGAGAGATGAAGAACAGAGGGTATCCTGTGAAAGTGGAAGCTATCTGGGTCAAATTCCCGGAGGAGTTCCTTATCCACAAAATCTCATCGGTGGTTAAGGATTTTACCACTGAGCTGGAGTCAGAGCTGGTGAATATACTTTCGGATCTCAGAGAGAATGGTGCTACATCTTCTGAGATAAAAAATGCCAGAAATGTCCTTATAGAGTCTTATAACAGAGGTGAACGGGAGAGTCTCGATTTCTGGGTCGAGATACTCAAAGAGCAGTTTGTCTACGGAAAAGATCTCTATTCAAAATATTCAGAGTATATACAAAATGCCACAGATGATATGGTCAATGCCACCCTCAGAAGGTATCTTGACCAGGCACACAATACAACACTAATCTTAAAAGGGGAGACATATGATGACAAGTATAATTCAAATCGATGATATATTGGTATCATCAGAGATATTGACAGAACATTTTTGCTGTGATTATGAGGTGTGTAAAGGTGCCTGCTGCATAATCGGTGACAGTGGCGCACCTCTGGAAGAGGAGGAGTGTGAGGCTCTCGAGAGCCAGTACCCCCACTATTCACCACTTATGAGCCCTGAGGGGCGTCTGGTAGTGGATCAGAAGGGTTTTTTCGAAGTGGATGGTGACGGGGATCTGGTAACTCCACTTGTGGGATGTGGCGGAAAATGTGCTTATACCATTATAGATGAGCAGGAGCACTGCTACTGTGCTGTAGAGAGAAGTTTCATAGGTGGTGGATCTGCTTTCAAGAAGCCTATATCTTGCTGGCTGTACCCTATCAGGGTGACCAAACTCAGAAGTGGCCTGACTGCACTTAATCTGCATCGCTGGGATCTGTGCCGTGATGCCTTCATCAAGGGTAAAAAAGAAGAGGTCCCTGTCTATGTGTTTTTGAAGGAACCTCTTATTCAGCTGTTTGGTGAGGAGTTCTACTCCGCTTTGGAGGCTGCTGCCAGAACTTTGAGTGCTTCTGAGTAATCTTTCTCATCTACTGTAAGGCGGATAGGAAGGAGATCTGTGTTGAACACCCCGGTCACAATCCCCATATTTTCATCAAGAATGTAGGCATTGATACCGGCATCTTCCAAAAGACCTTTGGCAAGATTTGCAGAGAAAGAGTTTGTGTAAGTTTGAATTACTTTCATATCCGGGTGTATTATTCGTCTCTTTTGAGTGCTGCATATTGTATGCCACTTGCGAGCCTGAAGATATCTCTTCTATAGCCGGACAGAATGAGTGGTGACTCACCTTTAGTGATGGTGATGGCATCTTCATACATACGCATAAAGCGTGTCATTTTACTCTTGATTCGGAATGTGGCACTCTCGCTGTCTTCAGATACCAGTTCATAGCCGTAGTTGTCGAATACCCTCTTGATGGTCTCCTCGTTTTCCTGATATGTTCCAGTGATGAATGTCTCCTTCTTTACATAGCTGAGTGCCGGATAGAGGGCGGCTACAGCTACGAAAAAGATCATTATTTTAGGAAATGATCCTGCCTTGAATAGTCCGTTTTCAGGAGAAAAAACTGTAGAAAGTGATGCTCCATCAGTAGTTAGCACTAAAATTGCTATGATAAGTCCAAAGACTATAGCGAAAGAGAAAAAGTATTTTACTGACCTGATGAGATATTTCATAATTGTCCACATTAAATGATTTGGGTGCGAATATAGTAAAATTGGATGTTTTTTGCTATTTTCGCGCCGATATAATTAAAAGTAAGAAAAGAAGATATGGAAACAAATTCAAACAATGCTAAATCACCTCTTAAAGGTATCGTGATAGCGCTATCTGTAGTAGCGGCTATTCTTCTTGGGGTATTGATATATATTTGGGTGGACCGTAATGCCCTTATCGATGATCTGACTATCGAGAAAGATCAGCTGACAGAGCAGTTGGGCGAACTCCAGATGGACTATCAGAACCTTTCATCAAACAATGATAGCCTCAATGTAGAGCTGGCCAGAGAGAGAGAGAAGGTGGAGCAGCTTATCGAGAGAGTCAAGAAGACAGAGGCTACAAACAGAGCCAAGATCAGACAATATGAGAAAGAGTTGGGAACTCTCCGCTCTATAATGAAACACTATATCGTCCAGATCGACTCGTTGAACACACTTAATGTAGCCCTTAGAAAGGATGCAGCTCAGGCTCGCGAGCAGGCCAAGAAGTCTCAGGCCAAGTACGAGGAGCTCAGCAAGACCACAGATGAATATGCCAAACAGATCGAGAAAGGTGCTGTGGTTAAAGGTCGTGGCGTGATGATGTCTGCCATTAACAGCTCAAATAAGGAGACAGACAGAAGCTCGAGGGTAGAGAAACTGAAAACTTGTCTTAACCTGGTAGAAAATGCTTTGGCTGAGAGAGGCCCACGTCAGGTATATATCAGAGTGAAGGGCCCGGACGGAATTCTTATGACAGGTGGTCAGCAGAAGATATTTGAGGCCGCAGGTGAGCAGATGATATACTCTGCATCCCGTGAAGTGGATTATCAGGGGACAGAGGTGGAAATTTGTATCTACTTCGACAATGGTGGTCAGCCATTTGTTAAAGGTGTATACACTGTAGATGCATATACTAAAGAGGGCAAACTTGGCTCAGCTGACCTATTGCTCAAATAGGGATGTACGGAATATATATTCACATCCCATTCTGTTCTTCATTCTGTGTCTATTGTGATTTCTACTCGGTCACAGAGTGCAATAAAACCGAACTCTATATTGAAGCTCTTGAAAAGGAGATTCAAAGGAGAAAATATGATTTGGAAGGGGCTCCCCGCACTATTTACATAGGTGGTGGAACCCCTTCCCTTTTGTCTATGGAGCAGCTGGAGAGGATCAAGTCCATTCTCGAGCGACACTTTGATCTGACAGAGGTAGAGGAGTTCTCCATAGAGGTGAATCCTGATGATATTACCCCTGAGTATGCATCCGGTTTAAGGAGATTTGGAGCTAACCGTGTCAGTATGGGGGTGCAGTCCTTTAATGATGAGAACCTGAGATGGATGCGTCGCAGACACACCTCTGAGCAGGCCTGCCGGGCGTATGGATATCTAAGGGATGCAGGGTTTGACAATATATCTATGGATCTTATATTTGGATATAAGGCCTCCCCTGTCTCTGATGAAGAGGCTCTGAATATCTGGGAGAAGGATATAAAGGCTATGACAGCCCTCCGTCCGGAACATATATCTGCGTATCAGATGTCCATAGAGCCGGGAAGCATCCTCGCCTTGTCTGGCAAGTACACCGAGCCATCGGAGGAATTTTGCCAGAGGTGTTATTACACTTTGCTGGATATGCTTGGCGGTGCAGGATATCTTCAGTATGAGATATCTAATTTCTCACTTCCAGGATTCCATTCAAGACATAACAGTTCTTACTGGGAAAGGATCCCTTATTTGGGATTAGGTGCAGCAGCACACTCTTTTGACGGGTTGGTCAGAAGCTGGAATCCTTCAGATCTGAAAGGGTATATCGCCAATGCAGAAGCAGGGTGGGGTGAGGAGTATATGGAGATTCTCTCTCCGGATGAGGCACTTGAGGAGAAGGTGATGCTCGGGCTTAGAAAGAGGGTGGGGGTGTCACTTTCAGAAGATGAATATAGAAGACTTCTCCCTCAGATCAACAGACTTTCAGCTGGGGGGCAGCTGATTCACGATACCGAAAGAAGACATATAGCCCTTCCTCGGGAGTCCCTTTTTATATCAGACTCCATTATTGCTGACTTGCTGATGTGAAAAAGGGTGGCCATATCGGTCACCCTTCAGTATGTGTTTAGAATAAAAATCTCTTAGCAGCAGATAACGCCGTTAGCTTTAAGACAAGCTACGATAGCTACAAGTGAGAAACCAACAAAGATGATAGTAGCGAATACGTAGCCGATAACTTTCAGACGTTTGATCCAGATGTCATTGTTCCAGCCGATGGTGTGAAGTGCACTCCAGAAACCGTGAGTAAGGTGGAACCAGACAGCTGCAAACCAGATCTCATAGATAACTACTACAAGTGGAGACTTGAAAGTCTCAAGAAGCAGTACGTTAGGATCAGCTAACTCTTCATGTGGAACACCCTGGAACTGAAGAAGCTGCATATCTGCCCAGAAGTGAGTCAAGTGGAAACCAAGTACACCAAGAACGATGATACCAAGAACAAGCATATTCTTTGATGCCCAGTTGTCAGCAGCACCCTTGTGAGCAACAGCATATCTCTCTTTACCGCGTGCTTTCAAGTTGGTAGCTGAAAGGTAGAAACCATAAATGATGTGAATGATGAAACCAAATGCCAATACAGGTACCATAACGGTAACGATAGGCAAAGCCATAAAGTCACAACCTGCTTGGAAAGCTTCTTCGCTGATAAGCGAAAGGGCGTTAATTGTAAGGTGAAGAAGCAAGAATACGATCAGGAACAGACCTGAAACACTCATGATAACCTTCTTACCAATCGATGAAGTAAAAATATTAGCCATTTCTAATTAATCTATAGTTTTAGTTTTATTCTGCAAATATAACCTCTTACTTGGTATTTTCATAATCTTTGGTTACTTTTGTTAATCACTTTTTTTAACAAACTATGAAACAGGAGCTAAAATATAAGAGAATTCTCCTTAAACTCAGTGGTGAAAGCCTTGGAGGTGAAGAGGGGAAAGGGATAAATGAGAAAGTTATGGCAGATTATGCCGAAGAGATCGCACAGGTGTGCAAAATGGGTGTTCAGGTGGCTATCGTAATAGGTGGCGGCAATATTTTCAGAGGCCTTTCCGGTGTGGGTAAAGGGTTTGACAGAGTCAGAGGGGACCAGATGGGTATGCTCGCTACTGTCATTAACAGTATTGGTCTCTCTATGGCTATCAAAAGTGCCGGTGTGGATGCAGAGGTCTTTACATCTACCCCTATGAAGCCTATAGCAGAATATTATGTGAGAGACAAGGCAGTCGAGCTTCTTGAAAGAGGAAAGGTAGCTATCATTGCCGGTGGCACAGGAAATCCTTTCTTTACTACAGACTCAGCATCAGCGTTAAGGGCTTGTGAGATAGGGGCTTGCGCTCTCCTTAAAGGTACCAGAGTGGATGGTGTATATACCGCTGACCCTGAAAAGGACCCTACAGCGACAAGATATACCATATTGTCATACGAAAAGGCTTTGAGTGACAACCTTAAAATTATGGACTCGACAGCTTTCGCCCTATGTAAAGACAATAAGATGCCTATCATCGTTTTCGATGTGAACAAGAAAGGTAATCTTACCAAGCTTGTCACAGGAGAGGACGTCGGCACTTTGGTTTGTTAGTGAATAATCAATTAATATTAAAAATATATGGAAGCAAAAGAGATAATCGCTGCTGCGAAAGATAAAATGGCCAATGCTATCGAGCACTTGGATTCTGAACTTAAAAATTTCAGGGCAGGTAAAGCCAATACAGCTATTTTCAATAACGTAATGGTTAACTATTACGGTTCACCTACACCGGTTCCACAGGTGGCAAGTATTACAGCACCTGATGCCAGAACTATGCTGATCCAGCCTTGGGAGAAAAATATGATCGCCCCTATCGAGAAGGCTATTATGGATGCAAATCTGGGCTTTACACCTCAGAATAATGGTGAGCAGATCCGTATCAATATCCCACCTTTGACAGAGGAGCGTCGTAAAGAGCTTGTTAAGAAAGCTAAAGGTGAGGGTGAGAATGCTAAAATCTCTATCAGAAATGCACGCAAAGATGGTATCGATATGCTAAAGAAAGCACAGAAGGACGGTATGCCTGAGGATGTGGTAAAAGACTCTGAAGGTGTTATCCAGAAAGATGTGGATGCATTCAATAAGAAAGTGGACGAGCTTCTTGCAGCCAAAGAGAAAGAGATTATGACAGTGTAAGTGTCAGTATAATAGAAAAAAAGGTGCATTCTTGATGAGTGCACCTTTTTTATTTCTTATTGGGGATTAGAACAAATAACCGGTGTTGATATAGAACGCTCCGTTACCGTCCTGTTTGTTGAGTGGTTTGCCATACTCGAATGCTACGATAAAGTTCTGGTTCATAATGAAGCGGAGACCTGCACCGACTGTGGCGTGAAGTGCATCGAAGTGGTTAGTGCCATATGTGGTGCTCTGAGCCATATAGTCATCATACTCTTTCTTGGCAGCCATATAAAGGGCTGGGGTGCTGAAATCTGTAATATCTTTCTTGAATGACATATCGTATGGTCTTACTGCTATGGCTCCATCAGAGAAAGCTGTGATGGAGAAAGCTATATTCTGTTTGAAGAGCTGGAAATCTACAAATTTCCATCTTAGCTCAGCGTTGTAGAAAGCCACATCGAGGGCCTGCACCCTATTACGCATCATACCGCGGACAGTCCTGTATCCACCCATACCGTCTCTGTCGTATGAAGAGCCGAACATCGAGAAGAATGGGAGTACATAGAATGGGGCGCTTTCACCCATCGTTCCCTGATAATTCAGTCTGTATGCCAGAGTGAGCTTTTTCATCACCAGCGGGATATAGTGTCGGAAGGTGAAGCTGTATCTGTAGTAAGGATTTGATGTCCCCAGCCATTTGGGGGCAAGGATAGCGTGACCCTCTATCCAAAGACCTTTGTTTGGGGAGTTCTCCACATCGCGGGTATCGTACATAAGTCCGAGTTTGAGGCCGCTGTTGATACCTCCGCCATCCTCTTCGTCTGAAATGATACCCCAGGTGCGGTATTGTTCATAGAGTGTAGGCATCTCATCGGGATACATCTTTTCGGGGTCTTTCCCTTTGTTCACTTTTACACGGTCGATAGCACCCTGTCTGAACCAATTGAACATATAACCGGCTTCCCAGTAGAATTTGTCTTTTATGATCTCACCTGTGAAGTCTGCTTTGGCGATAAGGTGTGTTCTGGCGGTCTTGTAGTATGGGCTGAACAGGTAACTCTGCGGATCATTTTTACCCTGTGCCACCCTTTCGTGGTCATAGTATGACTGGTATCCGTTGAAGCCGTAGAAGTCAAGGGCCTTGTCGTTGATAAGGACTACACCGGGAGAGAATCTTACACCGGGGATAAGGCTCTTGGTGTCGTATGTAAGTACATAAAGTTGGGACCCTTTGGTAAAGAATGATGCCTCCATATACCACTGTGAGTATGGGTTCGGATATGTAGCACCATCACCGAAGTCGTATATATTCAGAAGTGCGCCGGCCTGAAACCCTTTGTCGGCATCAAATGCCACTACAGGGAGGGGGCCAAGGTTTATACCTTTTTTAATAATCTCTTTTTTCTCCTGTGCAGAGAGTCCAAGGGCTACTAAAACGGTAACAAGGGTTATGAGAGTTCTTTTCATAGTCTTTGATGCTGTCATTATTTGTTAATAGAGGATCTTCTGAAACCTGTGGCTACAGTGAGACCGGACACGATATGCCATACGCCCCACCAGGCTGTGACAAGGAGCATTCCGCCATACTGGTGATGCCAAATCTCAGGAGGGAAGATTACAGGGTTGAATAGAAGTACCAGACCCAGCCCCGAGTTCTGTATACCTACCTCGATGGTGAGTGATCTTCTGTCTATGGCAGGTCTTTTGAACAATGCACCTCCACCATAGCCAAGTCCAAGTGCGCAAGCGTTGTGGATAAGGACGATGAAGAATATATAGATGATATTGTCGATGAATATCTGGAAGTTCTGTGCAAATGCGATAATCACCATACCGAAGAATACCACAATAGAGAGTACCTGGAAAGGTTTCATGATTTTCTCAGTGGCCTTTGGATAGTATTTGGCGAAAAGCATACCGAGGACGATAGGGATACCCAGGAGGATAAGAACCTGACCGAACATAGGGAGGAACGGAATCACAAGTTCGGGAACATCTCCGGCTATACTTACAGTCCTGTAGTAGAGGTTTCCCCATAGGAAGAAGTTAAGAGGTGTGATAAATGTGGCAAATGCAGATGTGATGGCGGTCATACTTACAGAGAGCTCCACATTTCCTTTTGCAAAAGAGGACATAAAGTTTGAGATATTGCCGCCGGGGCAGGATGACACCAGGATCATACCCAAAGCTACCATAGGGGTGATCCAGTTGTTCATAAGGATCGCCAGAAGGGTGGTGAGTGCAGGGAGACATACCCATTGGAGGACAAGACCTACAATCAGCGATTTGGGATTTTTGAACACATCTTTGAATGTGTCAAGCTTGATGCCTAAGGCTACACCGAACATAATGAAGGCCAGGAGAATATTTACTATGGTGGTCCCACCCTGACCGAAGTTGATGGTAAGGTCACTCAAACTTTCGAGTTGTTCTTTCATTCCGTTCATAAAGTAATAAGTTTAGTTTATGCTTTTATTATAGAGTTCCCTCACTTTCCTAACCATTTTGATGAGAGATCTGTTATTTATATACTTGATATCAGATATCATAATTCTCAGAAGTCTGTATGCATCCTGTGCTGCGATAGAGGCGGGGATAGTGAGAATCCAGGCGGCCAGTGCCCACTCCCAGGGGAGGAGACAGAAAGCGAGGACAGCGTATATGATGAGAATAATCGGCCACAAGAGTAGGGTGGCTACATATCTTACTGAGTTATAGAATGCTCTGTCCTTGAATTTTGAGAGCAGAAAACCGACGACTCCGGTCAGAGGGAGAGTCACGATTCCTGCTGCCAGTGTGTATGGCAGTGTTACCAGGAATATGAGATTTTTCAAAAGGTTAGTGTAGAACGGACGTTTTACCACTAACGATGAGAGGCTGATTCCCGCTTTTGATCTGGCATCGTGTACCTTTTTGGCGTATGTCAGAAGCTCTTCTGCCCTTTCGGGATTCTCCTGACGGAGTTTCTGGATCTGGGCCACGATCTCCTTGTTGCAGGCATATCTGGTGGTCAGTTCTCTCTTTTTGACCCCATTTTTGCGGGCATACTCCTTAGCGTATTGGTTGTTCATTATGGCGCACAGTTCGTATGTGGCATCATAATGCTCGTCATCGGGGATATATACGATATTCTCCTTCATCCTCTGGCTGAGGACCTCTTTCATCTCATTGATCACGACAGGGGTAGGCTCATCTGTACGCGAAGCGAGGAACTCTTTTACATTTATAGGTTCACCCACCTGTACCAGTACAGTGGAGCGGAATCGGAAGAAGTTGCCGTATTCCAGACCGAGCGGCACGATATACAGAGGGGCTTTCTCTCCGAGAAGTTCCTGTGTCTGGATGGCTATTCTGAAAATACCCTTTCCGAGTGGAAGAAGTGAATGTTTGGCCCTGTGTGTACCCTCGGGCAATATGCAGAACGGAACTTTGTCCAGCAGGACGTCTATAGACTTCTGGATGGTGTCATCGTTCTTCTTTACCTCAGACACTCCGTCTCTGATTCGCATTATGGGCATAATCTTCAGGAAGTGGAAGATCTTCGCGAGGATGGGAATTTTGAAAAGGTCGGCTCTGGCTACAAACACTGTAGGCTCTTTTTTGCGGCCCAGAACTACCAGCGCATCCATAAGTGCGTTGGCGTGGTTGGGGGCGAGAATGACAGCGCCGTCAGTAGGGATCTTCTCCAGACCGATATATTTTATCTCTTTGAAAGAGCGGTACAACATAAAGTCTACATAATACCTCAGGATATTATACAAACTGTCTGTGTCTTGGATTTTCCTCTTTCTTTTGGCCATAAAAAATGGGTTTAGGTTAGTGTTTAAAGGTAAAAGGTTTTACTATACACATAAAGAAAATAGGGGGGAATGTACTCCCCCCTTAATAAATCTTATTATTCGCGGATAGCTTTGATACCTGGAAGTTCGATACCTTCAAGGTACTCAAGCATAGCACCACCGCCGGTAGATACATAGCTTACTTTGTCAGAGTAGCCCATCTGGGTCACTGCTGCCACAGAGTCACCACCGCCTACAAGTGTAAATGCACCTGCTTCAGTAGCCTCTTTAAGGATCTGTGCGATGGCATTGGTGCCTTTGGCGAAGTTAGGCATCTCGAATGCACCTACAGGACCGTTCCAAAGGATGGTCTTTGAGCTGAGAAGTACATCTTTCCAAGCCTCTACGCTTGATGGGGCGGCGTCCATACCTTCATATTCATCAGGAATCTCAGTGGCAGGGCAGACTATGGTGTTGGCGTCATTGCTGAAGGCGTCAGCTGCCACTACCTCTCCAGGAAGGAGAATTTTAACACCTTTCTTGGCAGCTGTATCAAGAATACGCAGTGCCAGTTCCTGCTGATCATCTTCGCATAATGATTTGCCGATCTTGCCACCCTGGGCTTTCTTGAATGTGTAGGCCATACCACCACCGATAATCATATTGTCCACAAGGTCAAGCAAGTGCTCGATGATACCGATTTTCGATGACACTTTTGCTCCGCCAAGGATAGCGGTAAGTGGTCTCTCAGGATTTCCAAGCACTTTGTCGATGGCTTTGATCTCACCCTCCATAACATAACCGAACATCTTGTCGTTAGGGAAGTACTTGGCGATAAGTGCTGTAGATGCGTGAGCCCTGTGGGCTGTACCGAAAGCGTCATTGATGTAGCAGTCAGCGTATGAAGCCAGCACTTTGGTGAACTCTTTCTGGCTCTCTTTTACAGCAGCTTTGGCAGCTTTTTTCTCTTCGTCGGTAGCATCCTCTGCCAAACCTCTTGGTTTGCCCTCTTCCTCAGCATAGAAGCGGAGGTTTTCAAGAAGGAGTACCTCTCCGGGTTTAAGGGCAGCAGCCTGCTCTTGTGCTTTCTGGCAGTCATCTGCAAACTGGATTTTTACACCCAAAAGCTCTTCGACTCTGTAGATGATATGTTTGAGTGAGTATTTCTCTGTAACTCCTTTTGGACGACCAAGGTGTGACATTACGATAAGTGAACCGCCACCGGCAAGGACTTTTTTAAGTGTGGGGATAGCAGCACGGATACGTGTGTCGTCTGTAATTTCGAATTTGTCATTCAATGGAACATTAAAATCGACCCTTACGATGGCTTTCTTTCCATTGAAATTGTAGTCACTGATGTTTTGCATTTCTGTATAAATTTTATTTTAAAACATATATCGGTGCAAAAGTACGAAAAAAGTGCCAAAAATACCCTATCTTTGGAGTTAGTTTTTAATTATGATACTACAAGCACCATCACCTTCGTGGAAGGACTATGAATTGATAGACTCAGGTAACTTTGAGAAACTTGAGCGTTTCGGCCAGTTTGTTCTGGCCCGTCCCGAGCCAAAAGCCCTTTGGGATAAGGCTCTGAGCGACAAAGAGTGGGCATCCAGGGCCCATACAAGATTTACTACCGGTGCCGGTTTCGGCAAGGCCGGAAAGGAGGACAGCGGCACCTGGACTATGCTTAAAAAAATGCCGGAGCAGTGGCTGATAAATTACAACGGACCCTCATCTTTCAAGTTGAGGCTGGGGCTCACATCTTTCAAACACGTGGGTGTTTTCCCCGAGCAGGCTCCCAACTGGGACTATATCTCCTCTCAGGTGAGAAGGCTGAAAGAGGATCCCGCTTTTACCCAGGCACCCCCTAAGGTGCTGAACCTCTTCGCCTATACGGGCGCCGCCTCGCTCGCCGCCAAGTGCGCCGGTGCGGATGTTACCCACCTGGATTCTGTAAGGCAGGTGGTTACCTGGGCCAGGGGCAATATGGAATTCTCCAAGCTGGACAATATCCGCTGGGTGGTAGAGGATGCCCTCAAATTTGTGAAGAGGGAGGCCAAGAGGGGCAATACCTACAACGGCCTGATCCTCGATCCCCCTGCTTATGGCCACGGCCCCGACGGAGAGAAATGGAAACTGGACGAGTGCCTGTTTGAGCTTCTGCAGGGGTGCAGCAAAATACTCGCCCCGGAGCACAGTTTTATGGTCCTCAACCTATACTCAAACGGTTACTCCGCTATGCTGGCCGATACCCTCGTAAAATGTGCTGTAGGGGATAAAGGCAAGAGGACATCAGGAGAGCTGATGCTCAATGACAATTTCGGAAGATCACTTCCACTTAGTGTATTTACAAGACTGGAAATTAAGTAAGATGAATCTGTTATCTGTAATATGGGATATGGACCCTGTGCTGGTGAGCCTGGGACCTCTGGAGATAAGATACTACTCACTACTGTTTGTGACAGGACTTTATCCTCTGGGATACTGGATCGTAAAACAGTTCTACAAGAGGGAGGGGGTCTCTGCAGACCTTCTCGAACCGCTTCTGTATGCCCTTTTTATCGGTACTCTGGTGGGTGCCAGACTGGGGCACTGCCTCTTCTATGACCCCTGGTACTATCTGGCTCAGCCGGTGGAGATATTGAAAGTGTGGGAGGGGGGACTCGCATCGCACGGAGGAGCCATAGGGTGTGTGATCGCCATATACTGGTATGCAAAAAAATATGGGAAAAAGGTCGGTTTCGATTTCTGGTGGGTAGTGGACAGAGTGGTGATAGCCACCTGCTTTGCAGGGTGTCTGATCCGTCTGGGCAATCTCTGCAACTCGGAGATCTATGGCAATCCTACTGACCTCCCCTGGGGATTTATATTTACCCTCAGAGGTGAGACTGTCCCAAAGCACCCTACACAGCTCTACGAGGCTCTGAGTTACCTGATCCTGGGTGTGTCGCTCCTTCTGCTCTATATCAAGAGGCTGGACAAGCTATACAGGGCGGAGATCTTCGGAATATTCTTCATCGTACTGTTCGGTATGAGGTTTCTTATAGAGTTTGTAAAAGAGCCTCAGGAGGCATTTGAGCAGGGGATGGTTCTGAATATGGGGCAGTGGCTAAGTGTCCCTTTCATTGTGGCTGGAATAGCGATTCTGGTGATGGCGTTTGTCAGGAAGGTCCCTTGCAGAATAGTTAAAAAATAAAAAATTATGCACGAGTTTATTGAGTTGATCAAAAAAGAGGTAAAGCCTGCACTTGGCTGTACAGAACCCATTGCGGTAGCATTGGCGGTAGCCAAAGCCTGTGAGGTGCTCGGTGTGAGCGGAAACACCGGTGCTGAGCTTGAGGTGAAGGTGAGTGGAAATATTCTCAAGAATGGTATGGGGGTGGGTATCCCCGGGACCGGTATGGTGGGTCTCTATATCGCATCTGCACTCGCCCTTTTTTGCGGCAAGTCTGCCTATGGTCTTGAGGTATTGAAAGACCTGACCCCTGGAGATGTGGATGCTGCCAAGAAGTTTGTCGATGACAAGAGGGTTTGTATCTCTCTGGCAGAGACCGATAAGAAACTCTATGTGGAGGCTATCTGCTCTTGTGGTGGGCACACCTCCAGAGTCATTATAGCAGACAATCACGACTCTATCGTATATGTGGAGAAGGATGGAGCGGTGGTTTGTGATCTCCGTATGGCCGAAGACGCTCCGGATAGGGCAGCAGGGGGACAGAAAACCACACTTGATTATAAATTGACTGTAGACAAGATATACGATTTTGCCTGCAATACACCATTGGAGGATATCGAATTTATCCTCGAAGGGGCTGAGATGAATATGGCACTGGCCCGGGAGGGGCTTAAACTTGAATATGGACTCAGGGTGGGGAGGACCATCCTCGACCATAAGCACAGCGAGGTGTTCGGCTCGGGACTGATGAATACCTGTATGGCCCTGACAGCAGCTGCATCCGACGCGAGGATGGCAGGGTGCACACTCCCTGCAATGTCCAATTCCGGCAGTGGAAATCAAGGCATTACAGTGTCGATGCCGGTAGTGGCTGCAGCGCAGGAGCTGTGTGCAGACCGTGAGCAGCTTGCCAGAGCATTGGTGTTGTCAAATCTTATTGCCATACATATCAAAGGGTATCTCGGCAAACTCTCTGCCCTGTGCGGATGTGTGATAGCCTCGACAGGTTCTTCCTGCGGCATAGTGATGCTCAAAGGGGGAACTCTTGAACAGATCAAATATGCCATCAAGAATATGGTGGGAAATATCACCGGTATGGTGTGTGACGGTGCGAAGGTGGGTTGTGCCTTGAAAGTGGCATCCGGAGTCTCTTCGTCGGTGCAGTCAGCTATACTGGCACTGGAAAATATTTGTATATCGTCCCACGACGGTATCATCGACGAGGATGTGGAGAAGACCATACAGAACCTCGCTACCATAGGCTCGAAAGGGATGCAGAGTACAGATAATATGATACTGGATATAATGGTTTGTAAATAAATATCATTATGCGTAGGATTATCTATCTGGTAGCGGCAATGTTGATGCTCCCCTCTTGCAGTAAGGACAAGAAGGTGTTTTGGGACATTCTCCCTGTAGGGGTGGAGATCACCGTCAAGGATAAAGACGGAAAGAATCTTCTCGATCCTGCACACGGTCAGAATATTCTGAATGCTGAGGTGACTGCTGAGTTTAGAGGGGAATCATATACCCTTGAGAAGATGGAGACCAAAGCGATAATGCCCACTTGGTACGGCTTTTCCATCTATAACGGGAAGATCTACTTTGGGGAGTTTGATGGTGCAGAAAGGTTTGACGACGAAGACCTTATTATCGATTGGTGGGGAGCATCGAAAGATACCGTAACCATCAGAAATATCGTTCACGATACAGACAGCTGCTGGGTGGACAGAGCGTACTATCTGAACGGAGAAAAAGTAAAATATCAGTTTGAGATAATCAAATAGGGCTAATACTCCCCTCTCTCGAATTCGCGGCGCTGGTCTTTCTCTTTTATGGACTGGCGCTTGTCGTATTCTTTCTTGCCTCGGGCGAGGGCGATTACGAGCTTGGCAAAGCCGTTCTCAGCTATGAAAAGGCGGACAGTGACGATGGTCATACCTTTCTCCTGTGAGGCACGTTTGAGTTTGCGAAGCTCCCTTTTGGTGAGGAGGAGCTTGCGGTCACGTTTGGGGTCGTGTTTGTTGAAACTTCCCCACCAGTAGTCGGCCACGTGCATATTTTTCACAAAAAGCTCATTCCCTACAAAATAGCAGTAGCTGTCGGGGAGGGATGCCTTTCCCGAGCGGATGGATTTGATCTCTGTACCGCTTAGGACAATACCCGCAGTAAAGGTCTCTATGAACTCATATTCGAATGAGGCCTTTTTGTTTTTAATGTTTATGTCGCTTTTTGTTCTGGCCATACCACGCAAAAGTACAAAAAGATTGCCAATATTCTTATATTTGTAGTATGAAACTGTTATGTGTACTGGGTCCCACTGCATCTGGGAAGACTAAATATGCTGTCCGTCTCGCCCGAGAGATGAATGGTGAGATTATCTCTGCCGATTCCAGACAGGTGTATCGGGGTATGGATATAGGGACAGGGAAGGATTTGGGTGATTACGAAGAGATTCCATATCACCTTATAGATATTATGGATGCAGGGGAGAAGTACGACATTTTCAGATACAGGAAGGACTTCATTAGGGCCTATAACGATGTGGTGGGCAGGGGTAAGTTCCCTATCCTGTGTGGTGGTTCGGGACTCTATATCGAAGCTGCCACCAGAGACTATAAACTGCAGGATGTCCCTCAGAACCCTGAACTGCGAGCAGAGCTTGATAAAGAGGATATGGATACCCTTGTGGCAAAGCTCGCATCCTACAAACATCTTCACAATACCACAGACTACGACACTAAGCAGAGACTTATCCGTGCCCTGGAGATAGCCATCTATCAGGATGAGCACCCCGATTTCGTCTCCCCCGACATAACACTCCCCTTCGACCCGTCAGAGGTGAAGTATGTGGGTGTATCTGTGAGTAGGGAGGTGAGAAATGCCCGTATAGATGCCAGGCTGGAGGCGAGGCTGAAAGAGGGGATGGTCGAGGAGGTAAAGGGTCTTCTGGACAGCGGTATCCCGGCTGAGAATCTCCTTTACTACGGACTGGAATATAAGTTTGTCACCCAATACCTCATAGGTGAGCTTGCTTATGATGAGATGGTGGATAAGTTGAGGATCGCCATCCATCAGTTTGCCAAGAGGCAGATGACCTGGTTCAGGGGGATGGAGCGTAAGGGTATAGAGATAGAGTGGAGAGAAATATAATTTAAAAATTAAGATATGATCAAAAGAGTTTTTTTACTTGTTCTTTGCGTGGTGGCAAGTTTGTCAGCTGCCTTTGCCCAGAAAGCATCTGAACTGGTGTATACAGATGCAGAGGAGTTTGCGGTTCTTATAAACCAAGGTTTTGACAATACAGAGATGAAGTATTCACGTCTCCCTGCAGACCTGAAGGACCAGACCCGCAAGGCTGTCTGGGATCTGGGACTGAACTCTGCAGGTATCGCCATCAGATTTTCATCGAATGCCAAATGTATGGGTGCCCAGTGGACACTTCTGAACAATTTCAATATGGCCCATATGCCCGGGACCGGTATCAGAGGGATTGACCTTTATACCTTGGTGGATGGAGAGTGGAAACATATCGGCACAGCACAGCCAAACGGAAAGGAGTCCCGCAATATCTTCTACCGCAATGGTGATGGTTCTCAGAGGGAATTTCTGGCATACCTTCCCCTTTATGACGGAGTGGTCAAACTCGAAATAGGTGTAGACTCCACATCTACCCTCTCTGCCCCCAAGGTGGAGAAGTTCAAAAGTGGGAAGCCTATCGTGTTCTATGGCACAAGCATCACTCAGGGGGGGTGTGCATCGCGCCCCGGTATGACCTATTCAAATATCCTGGGCCGCTGGTTTGACTGTGAGGCCATCAATCTGGGCTTCAGTGGCAATGCCCGTATGGACAGATCTATGCTTGAGGCTATAAAGAGGATAGATGCCCAGAAATATGTCATCAACTGTCTTCCAAACTGCACACAGGAGATCATCAGGGATTCTGCATACCACTTTATGTCCACTTTGGCCAAAGAGCGTCCCGAGGTGACTATATATATGGTGGAGAATGTCGAATTTACCGACAGGCACATCAATCAGCGTACAGCCAAAGACCTGATAGAGAAGAACCGGATGTGGTCCGACCTCTACAAGCAGCTCCGTAAGGAGGGTTACAAGAATCTTAGGTATATCCCTTCAGAGGGTTATGTAGGTACAGATGACGAGCACTCTGTGGATGGGGCGCACTTCACCGATCTCGGCTTTATGAGGATGGCCGAGACATTCAAGAAATATCTTAAGAAGAGATAATTAAGCTATATTGTCAAGATCCAGCAACTCATACTCTCCACCCCATAGCTCCAGGAAGCGGCGGAAGTCTGAGTTGGGGATTACGGCAGTAGCGGTGTTGTCGTTCGGGTGGAAGCTAATATGCCCCGCCTCCATCAGATCTTTGTCGAGGAAGAGTTTTACCTTCTTCTCGGGGTCATTGATAAGGCCGAACAGCGACACGGAGCCGGGGGTGGTCCCCAGACATCTCTCCATTCTTTCGGGTGAGGCAAAAGACAACTTCCCCTGGTGAAGGACCTTCTCAAGGTCGTGTATGGGGAGGGTCTTGTGACACTCGATGATGACAAGGTAGTGCTTATTCCCCTTGTGATTGCGGAAGAAAAGGTTTTTGCAGTGTACAGCATCCTCTTCTTTACAGCACTCAGTCCAGTAATCGAGTGCCAGTTCTATAGTAGGGAGTGGCGGATGTTCATAAAGTTTGTAATCAAATCCCCACTCGTCAAGTTTGTCCAATACAATTTTTCTGCGTTCGATCGATTCCATAGCGCAAAGGTAGCATTTTTATGATGAAAAAAATCTGGTTTTTATATCCCGACACCACTCCGCTGAGTTCCAACGCTTTTGATTGGTTCCGCGAGAGCTTTTCCCGCTATGGGATGGAGGTGGAGGTCCATTTCTGGGATGAAGCCTCCCCCGATTCCCCTCTCAGTGTGGATGGGAGACCCGATGCGGTGGTGATGCGTGGCTACAATCTGGAGCTCTCCCGTAAGTTTGAATCCGGCGGGATCAGGGTCCTCAATACCACCCGATCGATGGAGCTGTGCAGAGACAAGATAACGACTTCAGAGATTTTGGCTGCCAGGGGAATACCCGCCCCACGCACCGTAGTATATGAAGAACAATACCCCACCTGGGAGAGATTGGTGGAGGACTTTGGCGGCAAGCCGGTAATTATGAAACTCTCGTTCGGTTCGAAAGGGGAGGATGTCTTCCTTGTGGAGGAGAGGGCCCAGTACACCCAGGCCAGGAGGCACTGCGAAAAATTGGCTCCGGCAAGACCAGGGAGCAGGCCGTTGTACCAGGAGTATATCCAGACCAGTTGCGGCAGGGATATACGGGTATGGGTTATAGGTGGAAAGGTAGCCGGGTGTACATTGCGGAGCAATAAGTGCAGTTTCAAATCTAATTTTGCCCAAGGGGGCAATGCACACGCTATTACGCTGCCGCAGGGTGCGGCGGAGCTGGCTGTAAGGGCAGTAGAGGCTCTGGGACTGGAGTTTGCAGGTGTGGATATCCTCTTCGGTGGGGGTGAGTATCCTGAATTTCTTGTTTGCGAAGTGAATGGAAATGCAGGTTTTCGTACCGCTTCTTTAATAGGTGGAGTAGACATTCCGACAATATTGGCAGAGTATATGTCACACTCTCTATGTCAACATAAATTTCATTTTTAAGAAAAAAATTCTTTACTTTGCCACCAAATTTGTTTTATTAATTTACTAACTAAAATTTTAAACCATGTCAGAAATCGCTTCAAAAGTAAAAGCTATTATAGTAGATAAGCTTGGTGTAGATGAGAACGAAGTTACCCCTAACGCAAGTTTCACTAACGATTTGGGTGCAGACTCTCTTGATACAGTAGAACTTATTATGGAGTTCGAGAAAGCTTTCAATATCACTATTCCAGATGACGCTGCTGAAGAAATCTCTACTGTAGGAGATGCAGTAAAATACATCGAAGAGAAACTTAAATAAATACAATGCCTCTGAAAAGGGTAGTAATCACTGGATTAGGAACTATTAATCCACTTGGTAACTGTATTGGGGAGTTTTTTGAAAACCTCGATAAGGGGGTCAGTGGAGCAAGTCCGATAGACAGATTTGATACCGCTCTTTTCAAAACCAGGTTTGCTTGTCAGATAAAGGATTATAACCCGGCAAACTTCGGAATAGATCGCAAGGAGGCGAGAAAACAGGATAAGTTTTCCCAGTTTGCACTCATTGCGACAGCTGAAGCTATTAAGGATTCAGGAATTGACACCGCAAAGGTGGACAAATCGAGGGTAGGGGTTATTCTCGGGACAGGCATTGGAGGTGTTGAGACCATGTGTGATGAACTGAGGGACTATTACGTAGGTGACGGTACACCGCGTTTTAGTCCCTTTTATATTGTAAAGATCATCAATAATATAGCACCCGGTCTTATCTCCATGAAATATGGTTTCACTGGCCCCGGCTACGCTACTTCATCAGCCTGTGCCTCATCTTCCCACGCCCTGATGGAGGCTTTCAATACCATAAGACTGGGCAAGGCGGACATCGTAGTCACAGGGGGTACAGAGGCGGCTGTCACAGTGAACTCTGTAGGTGGATTCAATTCAGCCAGGGCGCTATCCACCCGTAATGACGATATTCTGAGAGCATCAAGACCATTTGATGCGGACAGGGATGGTTTCGTTTTGGGTGAAGGTGCCGGTATCCTCATCTTTGAGGATTATGACCACGCGGTAGCGAGAGGTGCCAAGATATATGCAGAGTTCTGTGGTGCAAGTGCCACAAGCGATGCTTATCATATCACATCTCCCCACCCGCAAGGGGAGGGGGCAGTCAGAGCTATGGAGCTGGCTATGGAGGAGGCTGGTGTCACCCCGGCAGAAGTTGACTATATAAATGCTCACGGTACATCTACTCCGGTAGGTGATGTTGTCGAATTGGCCGCCATCAAAAGGGTCTTCGGTGAGTATGCCTATAAGGTGAACATAAGCTCTACAAAATCTATGCACGGTCATCTGCTTGGTGCAGCGGGAGCGGTAGAGGCTCTGGCCTGCATACACGCGATCAATTCAGGTATCATCCCTCCCACCATAAATTTTGAAAAAGAGGATCCTGAGATAGATTACAGGATGAACCTCACCCTGAATAATGCACAGAAAAGGGAGGTAAATGTCGCTATCAGCAACGCTTTCGGATTTGGAGGACACAACTCTTGTGTCGTTATGAAAAAGTTTTCTATTTAACTAAAGAATAGGTAATCAGAAGTTTAGGTCTCTTCGTAGAGTGATCACTTCCATTCAGGACACCGTGTCTGTAGTTTTGGTTGTCCATCCCATAGTAGGTAGATCCCGATGAGTATGAATAGTAGTATGAGTACATATAACTGCTGCTTGACTGGGTCTCATATGATATGATAGGACAGATGTATAGATCCTGGTCAGATGTTACATTATCATCTCTTAGCATATCCTGGATATAATTTGTAATCTCGCAGGTGTAGTTGTTCAGTGATCTGTTTATCATACCGATACTTGAGTTAGTATAGATCTCTTTCAATGGAGAGAGAAATTCCAGATAGTCGCTCTGATCGTTGCTGAACACACAAGGGTATATCTGCTGTGGGAAGATGTTGCTGTAGTCTGTGTAGTGATCGTAGTCAAACTCAAAAGGGAACTCAAGGGCAGCTCTCGCTATCACCAGACTCTCTTTGGTAAAGCCATTCTGGCTTATCCAGGCATTAAGGATATCTTTTAGGTCTGACGCCTTTATGTGGGGTTTGACACCATCGAAAGACTGGATGTACATCTTCTCGCTTATGTCTTCATTGGCCAGTGTCCGGGATGATGTCTGAGTGGTGTTTATCGAGTGGCTGTACCCGAGAGCAAACACCTCCGTAGTGTCTTTACGGTAGAAGCCTCTTTGGGGATCTGTAAGGAGGTATTTTACATAGATCGATGATGAACCTATAGTTACATAGTTCATCCTACCCTCGCCGCTGTTCAGCTCAGGTGTGTCTGTGGCGAAGTAGAGACCTTTCATCCTCTCGATAAAAAGGGCTGTACTGTCGTATTCTGCTGTAGATGTGGCGAGAAGTTCCCTTCCGAACTCTTCAGACAGGTACACTTTGATAGAGTCATCGCCGAAAAATACCGGTGTACCCACAGAGATGGGGGTAGGATAGTAATCGTCAGCGGTGATCGATTTGTTGAACATCTCCAGAGTGTCCAGATCTGTTTTCAACTTATAGATATATATGTTTTGTGGTATACCCCTCTGATCCTCCCGAAGTATAGATGTAGAGTCTATTGTCATATATAGGTATACAGACTTTAGCTCAGGGTTTATCCCCAAATATGTAGAGTCTGTGAATGGAGTTATGTTTGTCGCAAACCCACCTGAGGTATATCCGAATGTCTCATCATTCAGGTATCCGAAAGTCATATATGAGGTGTTGTAGCCCTGTACGCTGTCTATGGCGCTATTGGTGACAGGTATCTCAAACTCGGCGTTATGTAGTTTGAGTACAAAGTCATCGGGTATGAACTGGCTACCCAAAGTCTTATTGGATTCAATACACGAAGTATATACGAAAAGTGAAGATAGAAAAGCTAATAATACAAAGTTCCTCTTATTCAACATCACTGCTGCTCTTTATAAATTGGTCGTAAAAAGTGTTATATCTCTGTATGCTTCCGGTATCTGTGTGGTCAAACTTTTCGTATGGCAGAATAGGGAGTTTGTACTCGTTTACGTAGTCCACCAACTCCTGATTCACATTCTCTTCGCCCATAATGATGCCGTCTGCATACTGAATCGCCAGTTTTGCAAGATTTATGCCATTGGGGGTAGAGAGGATCTCCAGGTTTTTGGCTTTTACGCCGTGCATAGTTACTTTCTCTATGATGTCGGGACTGAAAGTCTGGTCCAAGAGCTCGTTATAGAGGGTGAGGACTACCTTGCTGTCAGAGAAAATAGGGTCGTCGGAATACGCTTTCTTCAGATAGATAGGGAGAAAATGCGATATCCACCCCTGACAATGTATCACATCAGGTTTCCAACGAAGTTTTTTGACAGTCTCCAAAATACCTCTTGCGAAGAAAGCGGCCCTCTCATCGTTGTCGGCAAACAAGTTCCCTTCTGCATCTGTGTAGATGAACTTTCTGTGGAAGTAATCTTCGTTGTCGATGAAATACACTTGCATACGGGCAGCAGAGATGGAAGACACTTTAATCACAAGAGGGCGATCAATGTCATTTACTACGATGTTCATTCCTGACAAACGGATCACCTCGTGCAACTGATTGCGTCTTTCATTTATGCAGCCATAACGTGGCATAAAAGAACGAATCTCTTTCCCGCTCTCTTGGATCCCTTGCGGAAGATACCTGCCGATTAGTGATATCTCGGATTCCGGAAGATATGGAAATATCTCAGAATTCACGAACAAGACTCTTTTAGGTTCTTTCATCTTTTGTAGTTTTAGTTATTGTTCAATATGCCGTACAAAGATACGAAAAATTTTTTAGATAATTTGTTTTAATTATCTTTGAAGTTCCATAATTTGTTCTGATGGGAAAAAAAGAGAGTAATATTTTGTTTAGAAGGCTGATACATTCGTACTTGTCGTCTGTGATAAGTATAAGCCTGGTGTTGTTTCTGGTTGGTATTGCCGGCATCGTGGCTGCCAATGCCAAGGGTGTTTCCGATTTCTTCAAGGAGAATATAACTCTCTCTGCCATAATGAATGTGGAGGTGAATGAGGTAGAGGCAGAAGGGGTAGCGAAAAAGTTTTCCAAAAAGAGATATGTCAAGTCTGTCGATATCATCTCGAAAGAGCAGGGTGTCAAAGAGATGAAAGAGATGCTCGGAGAGGATTTCCTGAATGTGTTCGAGACAAATCCCATCCCTGTATCACTCGATATACAGGTAAATGCAGAGTATTTCTCCAAGGATAGTCTGGCTATGATACAGAAGGATCTCCAGAAGGAGAAGCTTGTGGCAGAAGTGGTGTATCAGGAGTCTCTGGTGGATCTTCTGAATGCAAATCTCGAAAAGGTGGGGCTGGTTCTGGGTGTCTTTATCCTTCTGCTGATGTTTATCTCTTTTGTCCTTATCAATAACACCGTGAGGCTCAATGTCTATTCGAAGCGTTTTACCATCCATACGATGCGACTGGTAGGTGCGACCAAGGGATTTATCTGCAGACCTTTTGCAGGTCAGGCATTTTTCCAGGGGGTCATATCATCCTCTATAGCTGTTCTGGCTCTGATCGGGGTGATGTATGTGGTGAGAAATGAGTTTTATCAGCTCTTCGAATTGCTGGATGTCAGGATGCTTGGTCTGGTTCTTCTGTGCGTTATAGCTATAGGGGTGCTGATATGTGTCATAAGCACAGTGATAGTGGTAAGGAGGATGGTTTCGCTTACAAACGATGAATTATATATTTAGATATGGATAAATTTGCTTTACCTAAAAAGAATTTTGTTCTCATCCTTATAGGGTTGGGAATTATGATTTTAGGTTATATTCTCCTCTCCGGAGGGGGATCGGACGATCCTAATGTCTTCAATTATGATATGTTCAGTTTCAGAAGACTTGTCCTGGCTCCGGTGGTGATTCTCGCCGGATTTGGATTTGAGATTTATGCTATAATGAAAAAACCTAAAAAACAATGAGTGCGTTAGAAGCGGTATTACTGGGCTTTGTACAGGGACTTACAGAGTTTCTCCCTGTGAGCAGCAGTGGCCATCTTACACTGGCCAAGGCCCTTTTCGGAATCGATTCAAGTAATTTGAGTTTTGAAGTGGCTGTTCACGCCGCGACAGTTCTGAGTACCATAGTGGTTTTCAGAAAGACCATTCTGGATCTGTTGAAGGGTTTGTTCAAGTTCAAATATAATTCACAGACAGACTATATATTGAAAATTGCGGTCTCTATGATCCCTATTCTTATAGTGGGGGTATTCTGTAAAGATTTTGTAGAGCAGATTTTCGGTTCTGGTACGTTGGTGGTGGGAATTATGCTTATAGTGACAGCAACCCTCCTTACCCTGAGTGATTATGTTTCGAGAAAGAGGTCAAAAATGTCCCAAAATGGAGAAGAGGTGGGTAAAGATGTGGGATATAAGGAGGCCATAATCATAGGCTTGGCGCAGTCGATAGCTGTTTTGCCCGGCCTCTCCCGCTCCGGTACCACCATTGCCACAGGTCTTTTGTGTGGCGTGAAGAAGGGTTCTGTAGCGCAGTTCTCATTCCTGATGGTGCTTGTCCCTATTTTGGGTGAGGCTTTTCTGGAGTTGGTGGGTGGTGAGTTTGCAGCGGGTGCTTCCGGTATCTCTACCCTCTCGCTGGTGCTTGGATTCCTCTCGGCTTTTGTGTCGGGTTTTCTGGCCTGTAAGTGGATGATCAATATCGTGAAAAAGGCCAAACTGGTCTACTTCGCTATCTATTGTGCCCTGGCAGGTATATTGTCTATAGTGCTGTCTGTATGCTAAAGAACTTGTACTATTTTGTATCAGATGTCCATTTGGGCCTCAGAGCCTCTGATCCTTCAGAGGTGGAGAGGAGATTTTTGGGGTTTCTCGACACCCTCCCTCCCAATACCAAGGCCCTCTATCTTTTAGGGGATATATTTGACTTCTGGTATGAGTACAAGTATGTGATTCCCAGAGGCCATACCCGGGTACTGGGGAGATTGGCCCGGCTGAGGGATGCAGGGGTGGAGCTCTATTTTTTCAAAGGCAATCACGATATCTGGGCATACGACTATTTTGAAAAGGAGATAGGGATGAAGGTGCTGGAGCAGCCTTACCTCGTAGAGATAGAGGGTAGGAAGTTCTGCCTGGGTCACGGCGATGGTCTGGGGCATACACCTTTTGGCTTCAGGGTGATAAGGTGGGCATTCCATAATAGGGTTCTGCAGGTGCTTTTCAGTGCACTTCACCCCAGATGGGCATTCGGCCTGGGGTACAGCTGGTCCAAAAATTCGAGACTGGCTAATGGGGGAGATAGCACTCCTTATACATTCCAGGGTGAAAATGAGCCTATATACCGTTATGCTTCAGAGTATCCCGAAAAGGTAGATTATTTTATATTCGGCCATTTCCATACACTGGTGGATATGCCCCTTCCGGATGGTGGAAGGTTGTGTATTCTGGGTGACTGGCTCCGGGGGGGTGAATATGGGGTATTCGATGGTCAGGAGCTTCTTATCTGTAAAGGTTCTTCTGAATAAAGTCTTTCTTGGGTGAGACAGCTGGCTTGGGTGGAAATTTGCCGAAGATGGAGACGTACAGGAATTCGAAATCGCCATTCTGATACATTTTGACCAGCTCTTCAAGCTCCTTGTCTTCGCCAAATCTGTCGTAGGGAGTCTTCAGGTCTGCACCGAATATTTTGGCTACCCCTTGCCAGAATCCGGCAGCGGCATTCCCCCTGTAATCTTTTATTATGTAGAATGATGTGAGTCCCAGCTCCCTGTCTATGAGTCTGAGGAGCATCCTCCCTTGGGTAAAGGTGAGGTTCCGGAGAGGTTTTTCAAATGTATTGAAAAGCTCTTTTTCGTATTTTTTCAGGTATTTCTCACGTTCGAATTTTGACAGGTCGTGGCTGGCCAGGTATTGGTCGGCTTCGGCCCTCTTCTCTTTTGCTACCAGTGCATAGGGGTAGGTCTTGGCGAAGTTGTGGACTGTCCGGTAGTATTTCCGCCACTCTTTCCCTTTGTTTCTCTTGACCTTCTCCCTGTATTTTTTGTAGGCTGGGGCGATGTCGGAGTGGTATATGGTGTCCTGCCCCTCTATCGAGTAGTACATATACTCTGACTTGTCCTGACCACTAAGGGTGTGGTGTCCAAGTGGGAGGAGTAGCGATACCAAAATTATGAGATAAATTTTCTTCATAACGGGACAAAGGTAAAGAAAAGTAGTTATTTTTGTCTTATGAAAAAGATTTTACCATTGTTTTTAATATTCATCTCTGCTGCGATGTTTGGGCAGGATGAGGCTGCCATTGCAGCAAAGGCAGATTCTCTGCACAAAGTGTTTTTCACTATTGACACACACAATGATTATGCCATTTTTGCCTGTCACCCCGATTCTGAGGATTATTCGGTGGAGAAGGGGCAGGTCTCTTTCCCTATGATGGTGGAGGGTGGCCTGGATGCAGGAGTATTCGCTATCTATATGGGGCAGGAGGGGAGATCTCAGGATTCGCTCCAGCTCGCTGTGGAGTATGGCGTGAGGGAGCTGACGCTGTTTAAGGAGTTTGTGCAGAAGAATTTCAGCGATTATGTCGAGATAGCATATAGTTCGGACGATTTGCTCAGAATCAAGAAAGAGGGGAAGAGGGCTGTTCTTCTCTCCCTGGAGAATGCTTATATGCTGGGCAATGATATAAAGAATGTCGAGATGTTCTATAACCTCGGCATCAGACTTATCACCCTGTGTCACTTTGGGGACAACGATATCTGCGACTCTGCGAACGGCTCGAAAGATGAATGGGGCGGACTCTCCCCTTTCGGAGAGGAGGTGGTAAAGGAGATGAACCGTCTCGGTATGATCGTCGACTTGTCACACTGCTCGAGGAGTACTGTTTATGACTGTATCAAACTTAGCAAGGCTCCTGTGGTGGCATCCCATTCGGGTGTGTACAATTATAAAGCCATTCCCAGGAACCTTACAGATCCAGAGATGCTGAAGATAGCTGCGAAAGGTGGTTATATAGGTCTCCCTGCAGGCCGTTATTTCCTCTCGCACAAGCCTAAGAAAGAACTTTCTGTGGCTAACATCATCGACCACGTCGACTATGTGAAGAATCTTATAGGCAAAGAGTATATCGGTATCGGTACAGACTTTGATGGCGGTGCCGGTCTTCCCGGTTTTGAGAATATGTCCAAGATGAAGGAGCTGACCAAGGAGATGCTCAGGAGAGGTTATACAGATGACGAGATAGAACATTTCTGGGGTAAGAACTTTATAAGAGTATTCAAGGCTGTAGAGGAAGCTGCAGAGAAATAATTATGATAAGAGGCAAAAAAATAGTGGTAGTGATGCCCGCATACAATGCGGAGAAGACCCTTGAGCAGACATATAGGGAGATCCCTATGGATGTGGTGGATGAGGTGATCCTTACCGATGATTTCAGTAGGGATGAGACTGTGAAAAAGGCGAAGGAGCTGGGGATAAAGGAGGTCCTTGTGCACGAGAGAAACAAAGGGTATGGCGGTAATCAGAAGACCTGTTATAACCGGGCTCTGGAGTTGGGAGCGGATATCGTCATTATGGTCCATCCCGATTATCAGTATACCCCCAAACTCATCGAATCTATGGCCTATATCATCGCGAACGATGTATATCCTGTCGTCTTTGCATCCAGAATTCTGGGGAAAGGGGCCAGAAAGGGTGGAATGCCTATTATCAAGTATATAGCCAACAGATTCCTTACCTTCACCCAAAATGTTCTGATAAATCAGAAACTCTCTGAGTATCATACAGGATACAGGGCTTTCTCTGCTGAGGTGCTCCGCTCGATAGATTATAATGCGTGCAATGACGATTTTATTCTGGACAACGAGATGGCTGCACAGATATTCTATAAGGGGTATGAGATAGGTGAGGTGACTTGCCCTACTAAATATTTCGACGATGCTTCATCCATAAATCTGTGGAGGAGTTCTGTCTATGGTCTGGGTGTGTTGAGGGTCTCGGTAGTCTACAGGCTCTGCAAGTGGCACCTTATGAAATCGAAACTTTTTAATAAATAGTGTGTTTAAGAGTATCCTGAATATCTTTTCGAAGAGCCCAAGTGGCAATATGTTTGTCCAGTTGGTCAGGTATTTCATATCAGGAGGTGTCGCTTTTATAGCTGACGCCTCCCTTTTATATATACTGACTGAGTGGGGAGGGCTGCATTACCTCCTCTCCACTGTAGTCAGTTATTCGGTGGGACTTGTCATCACTTACCTTTTCAGTATAAAGTGGGTCTTCGACCACCGTTCGGTAGAGAACAGAGGGGTAGAGTTTTCAGTTTTTGTGATGATAGGGGTTGCGGGGCTGGGTCTCACTTCTCTCTTTATGTGGATTTTCACATCGTTGATGGGTCTCCACTATCTGGTGTCTAAGATTATAACCACAGTTCTGGTGTTCATCTGGAACTTCGTGGCCAAAAAAATATTGCTTTTCAGGAGGAAGAAAAATGGATAGAAAAAGTGGAATTGTCATACAGATATGCATTGCCTTGGCAGGTATTGTCCTTTTTTTGCCCGGTTTGGGTGGAGTAAGGCTCTTTGATTGGGATGAGATTAATTTTGCAGAGTCTGCGAGGGAGATGCTCATCACCGGAGATCTTCTCAATGTGCAGATAAACTTTGAGTCTTTTTGGGAGAAACCGCCCCTTTTCATCTGGATGCAGGCCCTCTGTATGAAGGTGTTCGGAGTGGGGGAGATGGCTGCTCGTCTTCCTAATGCGATAGCCGGAATAGTGACCCTTCTGGTCCTGTTCAATATAGGGAGAAGGTGCGCAGGCAACAGGTTCGGACTGCTGTGGGTACTAATGTATGCAGCCTCCTTTTTCCCGTTTTTCTATTTCAAGTCGGGTATCATTGACCCCTGGTTCAATCTTTTTATCTTCCTGGGAATCTATTTTTTCAGCAGATATGCCGATCCTGAGGCAAAAGGGAGAATGATGCAGAATGCCGCCCTTTCTGCCTTGTTTATAGGTCTGGGAATATTGACCAAAGGTCCTGTTGCTTTTCTCATTTTTATCCTCACCTTCGGGGTGTGGCTGATCTGCAGGAGGTTCAGATTTGAGTTCAGATGGAAGGATGTGGCTGTCTATGCAGTGGTCTTGTGTGTGGTAGGTGGTGCGTGGTTCATCCTCCAGATAGCTACAGGGCACTATACCATCATAAAGGATTTTATATTGTACCAGATAAGACTTTTTGAGACCCAGGATGCAGGACACGGAGGTTTTCTTTTCTACCACTTTGTCATATTGTTCTTCGGTGTATTCCCTGCCTCTATCCTAGCACTTCCTGTTTTCAGGAGGGGGGTGGTGAAAAATGAGCAGAACAGAGATATGGCAGAGCTGTTCAGGTGGTGTATGATCAGTTTCTGGGTGGTGCTGATACTCTTTACCATTGTCAGGACCAAGATTATCCACTACTCCTCTTTCTGCTATTTCCCATTGACCTTTATGGCGGCATATTCTGTCTCCGGGATGCTGGATGGGAAGATAAAATTCAAAAAGTGGATGGGAGGGGTGATGATAGGGATAGCCTCCCTGTTCGGAGTGGCTGTGACTGCATTGACACTTTTCGACAGATTCAAGGAGCATATCTATCCCCTGGTAAAAGACCACTATACACTGAAAAGTATGGGAGCTACCTCTGAATGGATAGGTTTTGAGCCCATTATAGGTATAGTGCTGATAGTGTGCACTGTCCTGTTCTGTGTGAGATTCAGAAAATCTGCCACTGTCGCAAACCTGTCGATTCTGTGTGCAGGGACCATATTTTTCATCTTTACCACTATGCTATGTGCTGTGGGGGAGGTGGAGAAGTACAGTCAGGCACCTGCGATAGATTTTTATATGGAGAGGCAAGGGGAGGATTGCTATATATATCCTATGGAGAAGAGTTATGCGCACTACTTCTATTCGGACCGTCAGCCTGAGAACAGGTGCGCAGACAGGGAGTGGCTTGCTACCGGTGATATCGACAAACCCTGTTATTTCGTAGTGAAAAATGATCCTAAAAAGATACAGGAGCTTCTCGATGTGGTGGAAAATGAGGTCAAACTTTATGAGGAAAACGGCTTCGTTTTTTACGTCAGGTACCCAAAACCAAAATCGCATTTCCAATAAATCTTTCATTTCTATAACTCGCTGAAAAAGGACGATTTGGGTGTCAAATTTTTTAATCCAAAATATTCAAAAAAAGGAGAAAAAAGATTTGCATTTCAAATATATTTTATATCTTTGCATCCCGTCAAAAAGGGTGAATTATGTCTATTCACCTGATAGACAGGGAGTTAATAAGTTTGTATTATAGTTTAAACTTTATAGAACAATGTTACAACCTAAGAAAACAAAGTTTAGAAGGCAGCAAAAAGGGCGTATGAAAGGTAACGCTCACAGAGGAGCAGAACTTGCATTCGGTTCTTTTGGTATCAAGACCCTAGAGGCTTGTTGGCTAACTGGTCAGCAAATTGAAGCTGCCCGTCAGGCGGTAGTTCGTTACATGAAACGTGAAGGTCAAATTTGGATTCGCGTATTCCCTGACAAACCTTACACTAAAAAACCTGCTGAAGTTCGTATGGGTAAAGGTAAAGGTGCTCCTGAAGGATTCGTTGCTCCTATCACCCCGGGCCGTATGCTTATCGAAGCAGAAGGAGTTCCATTGGAGATCGCAAAAGAGGCACTTCGTCTTGGCGCTCAGAAATTGCCCGTAACTACTAAGTTTGTAGTACGTAGAGATTATGTTGAATAATAGAAATGGAGGAGAGACAAATGAAAACATCTGAAATTCGTGAAATGTCGGTTAAGGATCTACGTGATCGCGTTGCTACCGAAAAAGCAAATTTGGTTCAGCTTACTATGAACCACGCTATCTCCCCCATGGAGGATACTTCTAAGATTAAAAAAGCGAAAAAAGATATCGCTCGTATGCTAACAGTTCTTGCTGAGGCTGAAAAAAACGAAAAGTAGTTTATGGAAAGAAATTTACGCAAAGAAAGAATCGGGGTTGTGGTAAGCAATAAGATGGATAAGACTATCGTTGTTGCCGTTAAAAGAAAAGAAAAACACCCCATTTACGGTAAATTCGTAAATAAAACCACCAAGTTTGTTGCACAAGACGACAAAAACGTGTGCGACGAAGGTGATACAGTACGCATTATGGAGACTCGCCCTTTGAGCAAGACCAAATGCTGGAGATTAGTAGAAATCGTAGAAAAAGTTAAATAGGCTATGATACAACAAGAAACACGTTTACAAGTAGCTGATAACAGCGGCGCAAAAGAGGTTCTCTGCATCAGAGTTCTTGGCGGTACTCGTCGTCGTTATGCTGGCGTAGGTGACAAAATCGTAGTTGCCGTTAAAAGCGCTATCCCTGGTGGAGATGCAAAAAAAGGTACAGTGTCAAAAGCTGTAGTGGTTCGCACTAAGAAAGAGATTCGTCGTGCTGACGGTTCTTATATCCGTTTTGATGACAACGCTTGTGTACTATTGAACAACCAAGGTGAGGTTCGTGGTACCCGTATCTTTGGCCCTGTGGCTAGAGAGCTGCGTGAAAATTATATGAAGATTGTCTCTTTGGCACCTGAGGTACTATAATAATAAGGAGTATTGATATGAATAAGAAATTACATATTAAAAAAGGAGACATCGTTTATGTTAACGCTGGGAACGACAAAGGTAAAACCGGTAAAGTTCTTTCAGTAAACAAAAAAGACGATCGCGCTATTGTTGAAGGTATCAACATGGTTAGCAAACATACTAAACCAAATGCTAAGAATACTCAAGGCGGTATTGTTAAACAAGAAGCTGGTGTTCACATTTCCAACCTTCAGGTAGTAGACCCTGCTAAAGGTGGTCCTACCAAGATCGGTCGCCGTGTAGGTGAAAAAGGGAAATTGGTTCGTTACGCTAAAAAATCTGGAGAGGAGATTAAGTAATGGCAAAGAAAGCAGAAAACAATGGAGGACAGCAGAAAGTAGTAGCAGGTTATGTTCCTACCCTCCAGAAGAAATATAAAGAAGAGATCGTTGCTAAACTAATGAAGGACTTCGGTTTCGCTACCGTAATGCAAGTTCCTAAATTGGAGAAGATCACTATCAACCAAGGTCTTGGTATCGCTACAGGTGACAAGAAACTTATCGAAGTGGCTCAGGCTGAGTTGACCGCTATCACTGGTCAGAAAGCTGTGGCAACTTACTCAAGAAAAGACATCTCTAACTTCAAACTTCGTAAAGGTATGCCTATCGGAGTTAAAGTAACTCTTCGTGGTGCCAAGATGTATGAGTTCCTTGAGAGACTTATCGCTGTATCACTACCTCGTATCAGAGACTTCAACGGTATCAACGAGAAGATGGACGGTAAAGGTAACTACACTCTAGGTATCAAAGAGCAGATCATCTTCCCTGAGATCGATATTGATAAAATTTCCAAAGTTCTTGGTATGGAGATCACTTTCGTAACTTCTACCACAAATGATGAAGAGGCTCACGCTCTTCTTAAAGAATTTGGATTGCCTTTTAAGAACAAAAAATAATTATAGGTATATATGGCAAAAGAATCAATGAAGGCACGCGAAGTTAAACGCGCAAAACTATGTGCCAAATATGCAGAGAAACGTAAAGCGTTGAAAGAAGCTGGTGACTGGGCTGCTTTGGACAAACTTCCTAAAAACTCATCACCTTGCCGTCAGCACAACCGTTGCTCTTTGACCGGTCGTCCAAAAGGTTATATGCGTATTTTTGGCATCAGCCGTATTCAGTTCAGAGAGATGGCTTCTAAAGGCCTTATCCCTGGCGTAAAGAAAGCAAGTTGGTAAACTACTAATTAAAAAATTTATTAATAACATTGGATATCGGGCATCAAAAGATGTCGGATTCTATTAAAAAAACTAAAAATCATGACTGATCCAATTGCAGATTATTTGACAAGAGTCAGAAATGCTTATCTCGCAGGTCACAAGATCGTAGAGATCCCAGCATCAAAGATGAAAGTTGAGATTACCCGTATTCTTCACGAGAAAGGATACATCCTCAGCTACAAAGTGGTGGAAGGTACACCTTACAACACTATTAAGATCGCGTTGAAATATCACCCTGAGACTAAAAAGGCTGCTATTAAGAAAATCCAGCGCATCTCTACCCCAGGTCTTAGAAAATATGTAGGTGTAGACACTCTACCTCGCGTATTGAATGGTTTGGGTATCGCTATTCTATCTACTTCTAAAGGCGTGATGTCAGACAAAGAAGCCAGAGACTTGAATATCGGTGGTGAAGTAATTTGTTACGTTTATTAATGAATATTTAAAAACTATAAATAATGTCAAGAATTGGAAAATTACCTGTAAACCTGCCAAAAGGTGTCACTGTTACAGTTGACGCTGAAAATGTGGTATTGGTTAAAGGCCCTCTTGGAGAGTTGTCTCAAAAAGTACATTCAGACATCAAAGTCTCTGTAGAGGGAGATGTCCTAAGAGTAGAACGTCCTACAGATCAGCCTCGTCACAGATCTATGCACGGTCTTTACCGCGCTTTGATCAAAAATATGGTAGTAGGTGTATCTGAAGGTTTTGTTGTAAAACAAGAACTTGTAGGTGTTGGTTACCGTGTAGAGGCTAAAGGTCAGATCCTCGAGATGAACCTTGGATTCTCACACGATATTCACTTCCAGCTTCCAAAAGAAGTTAAAGGTGAAGCAGAGCCAGTTAAGAAAGGTCAGAACCCTGTTCTAGTGCTTAAGTCTCACGACAAACAGCTTCTAGGTATGGTGGCTGCCAAGATTCGCTCATTGCGTAAACCAGAGCCTTACAAAGGTAAAGGTATCAAGTTTGTTGGTGAACAACTTCGTCGTAAAGCCGGTAAATCGGCCAGCGCTAAATAATAAAGGAGGAGATTTATGGCTATTACTAAAATTGAAAGAAGACAAAGAATCCGTTACCGTATTCGTAAGGTGGTTAACGGTACTCCTGAACAGCCAAGAATGTCTGTATTCAGAAGTAACAAACAGATCTATGTTCAGTTCATCGACGATGTTAACGGCGTAACTTTAGCATCAGCTTCATCATTGGACAAATCATTGGTGGAAGAGCTAAAAGGCAAAACTGCTTGCCAAGTTGCCGAACTTGTTGGAAAACTAGCTGCTAAAAAGGCAATTGAAAAAGGCATTTCAGCTGTTTCATTTGACCGTAGCGGTTATCTATATCACGGAAGAGTTAAAAGTTTAGCAGATGCTGCTCGTGAAGGCGGCCTTAAATTCTAATTACAGCTATGGCAGATATCAATGTTAAGAAAGTAAAAACCACTGATCTTGAATTGAAAGACAGATTGGTTGCAGTTCAAAGAGTTACCAAGGTAACCAAAGGTGGACGCCACTTCAGCTTCGCTGCAATCGTAGTTGTAGGTGATGAGAAAGGCGTTGTCGGTTACGGTCTAGGTAAAGCTAACGAGGTAACTACAGCAATCTCAAAAGGTATTGAGGATGCTAAGAAGAATCTTGTTAAGATTCCTCTAATCAAATCTACTATCCCTCACGAACAATCAGCTAAATTTGGTGGTGCAAGGGTATTTATGAAACCTGCAGCTCCCGGTACCGGTGTTAAAGCGGGTGGTGCGATGCGTGCAGTATTTGAGTCAGTAGGTATCCACGACATTTTGGCTAAATCAAAAGGTTCGTCAAACCCTCACAACTTGGTGAAAGCTACCGTAGCTGCTTTGGTAGAGATGCGTGATGCTTACACCGTAGCTGGTCTTCGTGGTATTCCTATGCAAAGAGTATTTAAAGGTTAAGGAGGAATTAGCTATGTCAAAAGTAAGAGTTACACAAATCAAAAGTAAAAACGGTGCAACCCAAAAACAGATTGCAAACTTGGCATCTCTAGGTATCCACCGTATGCATCATACTGTAGAACTAGAACTAACCCCTGTAACCCAAGGTATGATTCAGAAAGTTCTACATCTTGTAAAAGTTGAAGAAATTTAAAGGAGGAGAATAAGATGAAACTACACAATCTACAGCCTGCTGCAGGCGCAAACGGAAGAGAAAAACGTCTAGGTAGAGGTGAAGGCTCAGGTCACGGCGAGCAATCAGGTCGTGGTCACAAAGGTGCCAAATCACGCTCAGGTTATTCTCGTAAGAAAGGTTTCGAAGGTGGTCAGATGCCTATCCAGAGACGCCTCCCTAAATTCGGTTTCAAAAACCCTACAAGAGTAGAGTACAAAGCTGTCAATCTCTCTACAATTCAGGCTCTAAGCGAGAAATACAACATCACTTATGTCGGTGTTGACACTCTTCTTGAGGCAGGACTTGTATCTAAGAATGACAATGTGAAAATTCTTGGTAACGGTGAATTGAAATCTAAGTTGGAAATCGTTGCTAACGCTTTCTCAAAAACAGCTCTCGCTAAGATCGATGCTGTTGGTGGTAAAGCATCAATAATCTAATCTGATGAAAAGATTTATCGAAACCATAAAGAATATCTTCAAGATTGAGGAGCTGCGCAAAAGAATCGTCTATACTATTCTTTTGCTGCTGGTGTATCGTCTCGGTAGCTATGTAGTGCTACCGGGTATCGATCCCACTCAGCTTGCAAACTTGAAGAGCCAAGCATCAACCGGTCTGTTGGGCTTGCTCGATATGTTCTCGGGTGGAGCTTTCGGTAATGCTTCTATTTTTGCTCTGGGTGTAATGCCCTATATCTCTGCATCCATCGTAATCCAGCTTCTCGGCGTAATGGTTCCTTATTTCCAGAGAATGCAAAGAGAGGGAGAGAGTGGACGCAGAAAGATGAATCAATGGACCCGCTATCTGACCATTGTGATCCTCCTTCTCCAAGGACCTGCATATATTACCAATATGCACGCACAGTTGCCAGCATCAGCGTTCCTGGTTTCAGGTTTCTCGTACAACATTTTTGCTACTTTAGTGCTCATCGCAGGTACGATGTTCATTATGTGGTTAGGTGAGCGCATTACCGATCGCGGCTTAGGTAATGGTATCTCTCTGATCATTATGGTGGGTATTATCGCACGTCTGCCTTTCGCATTGTTTGCAGAAGCTGCCCAAAGAGTGGGTCAAACTACCGGTGGTATCCTTATGTTTATCATCGAGATCCTCATTCTTTTCTTCATCTTCGTGGCATCAATCGCATTGGTTCAGGGTGTGAGAAGAATCCCTGTACAGTATGCAAAAAGAGTAGTTGGTAATAAACAATATGGTGGAGTTCGCCAGTATATCCCATTGAAGATCAATGCGGCAGGTGTTATGCCTATTATCTTCGCCCAGGCTATAATGATGTTCCCGCTGCTTCTTGCACGCTTCGATGCTTCAAGAGGTCTTGCGGCTACATTGAGTGACTTCACAGGTTTCTGGTACAACTTCATCTTCGCTATTCTGGTTGTTCTGTTCACCTACTTCTATACAGCAGTAACAGTGAACCCTACTATGATGGCTGAGGAGATGAAGAAAAATGGTGGCTTCATCCCAGGTGTCAAACCAGGTAAGAAGACAGCAGAGTACCTCGATGCAGTTATGTCTCGCATCACATTGCCAGGATCTATCTTCTTGGCTATCGTAGCGATTCTCCCTGCATTTGCCATGATGTTTGGGATAAATAACCAGTTCGCCCAATTCTACGGAGGAACATCATTACTTATCCTTGTAGGAGTAGTGCTTGATACGCTACAGCAGATCGAATCATATTTGCTAATGCGTCACTACGACGGTTTGATGAAAACAGGACGACTAAAAGGTCGTTCAGGAATGTAAGCCCTTTGATTTAGATTGTTTATGATTAGAACAAAAACCGCAGAAGAGATAGAGATTCTAAGAGAGAATGCTCTGTTGGTATCAAAGACTTTGGCAGAAGTAGGAAAGCATGTAGCTCCCGGTGTGACTACAATGGAGCTTGACAGAATCGCAGAGGCTTTCATACGTGACCACGGCGCGATACCAGGTTTTCTCGGTTACGGCGGCTTCCCTTATACGCTATGTGTCTCTGTTAATGATGTAGTGGTTCATGGTTTTCCATCAAGCTATGTCCTGAAAGAGGGAGATGTGGTATCAGTGGATTGCGGCACCATATATAAAGGTTTCTACGGTGACTCGGCATATACCTTCCCTGTAGGGGAGGTAGATGCCCAGACACAGAAGCTTCTGGAGGTCACCAAGGCATCTTTATACAAAGGGATTGAAAAAGCTGTGGCTGGAAACAGAATAGGTGACATCGGATATGCTATCCAGAGTTACTGTGAAAGTTTCGGTTTCTCTGTAGTCAGAGAGATGGTGGGACACGGAATCGGCAAGAATATGCACGAATCCCCGGAAGTTCCCAACTATGGTCTGGCAGGAAGAGGTAAGAAACTCTCAGAAGGGATGGTGATCTGCATAGAGCCTATGATCAATGCCGGAGGAAGATCTATTTATCTGCACGACGATGGCTGGGCAGTAAGTACCTCTGACAAGAAAAATTCAGCACATTTCGAACTTATGCTCGCAATTAGAAAAGGTGAAGCAGATGTTCTATCAACATTTGATTATATTGAAGGTAAGAAAAACTATTAATAATTATAAGGACTTTTAACTATGCCAAGACAATCTGTTATAGAAGTAAATGGTACTATTATCGAGGCTTTGCCCAATACTATGTTCAGAGTAGAGTTGGACAATGGCCAGGTGATATTAGCTCACACATCAGGAAAAATGCGTATGCATAACATCCGCATCCTTCCAGGTGACAAGGTGAGAGTCGAAATGTCTCCTTATGATTTAACCAAAGGAAGAATTTCTTTCAGACACAAATAAAAATTTACAACAATGAAAGTAAAAGCATCCATCAAAAAGCGTAGCGAAGATTGCAAAATCGTAAAACGTAAAGGGCGTTTGTATGTTATCTGCAAAAAGAACCCTAAATTCAAAATGCGCCAAGGATAATTTTTAATTTGTAAAAACAAAAAATAAGATAAGAATATGGCACGTATAGCCGGAGTTGATTTACCAAAAAACAAACGTGGAGAGATAGGTTTGACCTATATCTTCGGTATTGGTCGCAGTTCTGCTCAGAAAATCCTTACCGAATGCGGTATCGACTGGAGTACTAAAGTATCAGAGTGGAACGATGATCAGATCGCTGCAATCAGAGCAAAAATCTCTGAAGAGTACAAAATTGAAGGAGAACTTCGTTCTTCTATCCAGATGAACATTAAACGACTAATGGACGTAGGATGCTACAGAGGTATCCGTCACCGTATCGGTCTTCCAGTACGTGGTCAGAGCACCAAAAACAATGCTCGTACACGTAAGGGTAGAAAGAAAACTGTCGCTAACAAGAAAAAAGCAACTAAATAATAAGAGCTGATTATGGCAAAGAAAACATCAACATCTAGTAAGAAAAGAGTTGTTAAAGTTGATGCTTATGGTCAAGCACACATCTCTTCAACTTTTAACAATGTGATTGTAACATTAACCAACAGCTTGGGTCAAGTTATTAGTTGGTCTTCTGCAGGTAAAATGGGCTTCAGAGGTTCTAAAAAGAACACTCCTTATGCTGCTCAGGTAGCTGCTGCTGATGCTGCAAAAGTGGCATACGATCTAGGTTTGCGCAAAATCAAAGCATACGTGAAAGGTCCAGGTGCAGGTCGTGAGTCTGCTATCCGTACTATCCACGGTGCTGGTATCGAGGTAACTGAAATCGTTGACGTTACTCCACTTCCACACAATGGTTGTCGCCCTAAAGGACGTCGTAGAGTATAATTTCAGTATAACACTTTAAACAGAGTAATATATATGGCAAGATATACAGGGCCTACAACTAAAATCGCCCGCAAATTCGGAGAACCAATCTACGGTCCAGACAAATTTTTCGAGAAGAGAAATTATCCTCCAGGACAGCACGGTTTGGCAAAAAAACGTAAAAAATCATCTGAGTACGGAACTCAGTTGAAAGAGAAACAGAAAGTAAAATATACTTACGGTCTTCTTGAGAGACAGTTCAGTAACCTATACGAAAAAGCACGTAAGATGAAAGGTCGTACTACAGGTGAAAACCTTATCGTACTACTTGAGTCTCGTCTTGACAACTTGGTTTACAGAATGGGTATTGCCCCTTCACGTGCAGCTGCAAGACAGCTTGTGTCACACTGCCACATCGTTCTTAACGGTGAAGTTTGCAACATCCCTTCTACTATCGTTAAACCTGGTGAGGTAGTAGGTGTTCGTGAGAGATCAAAGAGCCTTGAGGTTATCCAGAATGCTGTTCCTGAGGTTTCAAAATATTCTTGGATCGAGTGGAATGCAGCTGAGCTTTCAGGTAAATATCTGAACCAGCCAGAAAGAACTGAAATTCCTGAGACTATCAACGAACAATTAATCGTAGAGTTGTACTCTAAATAATAAACTATAAACAAATGGCAATTTTAGCATTTCAAAAACCAGATAAGGTAATTATGCTCGACGCTACTGAGACCTTCGGTCGCTTTGAGTTCCGCCCTCTTGAGCCTACTTATGGTGTGACAGTGGGTAATGCTCTGCGTCGTGTGCTATTATCTTCGTTAGAAGGATTTGCCATCACTTCTATCAGAATCGACGGTGTGGATCACGAATTTGATACCATCCCCGGTGTGATAGAGAGTGTAGTTGAGATTATTCTTAATTTGAAACAGGTACGTTTCAAAAGAGAGGTAGAGGATGTTGAAAACGAAGTTGTAAACATCTCTTTGACCGGAAAAGATGAGTTCACTGCAGGTGATATCACCAACGGTCTGTCTAACTTCTCTATCCTTAATCCCGATCTTCACATCTGCTTTATGGAGCCAAACATCACCCTTAATGTAGAGCTGAGAATCGGAAAAGGGAGAGGCTATGTACCTTCAGAGGAGAATAAAGTAGAGTCAGCTCCTATCGGTACTATCCCTATCGATTCAATCTTCACCCCTATCAAAAATGTGAAGTATTCAGTGGAGGACTTCCGCGTAGAGCAGAAGACTGACTATGAAAAATTGAATCTTGAGATTACTACCGATGGTTCGATTCATCCAAAAGAAGCTCTTACCGAGGCAGCTAAAATCTTGATCCATCACTTGATGTTGTTCTCAGATGAGAAGATATCTCTTGAAACAGTTCCAGAGAAGAATACTGCAGAGGTACTTGATGAAGAGTCACTACGTATGCGTCATCTTCTTCTTACCAAACTTTCAGATATGGAACTATCTGTAAGAGCACTTAACTGCTTGAAAGCAGCTAACATCGAGACATTTGCTGACTTAGTTTCTATCCCCAGATCAGAGCTTATCAGATTCAGAAATTTCGGTAAGAAATCTATGAACGAGATCGATACTCTTATGGATAGAGTAAAACTAAACTTCGGTATCGATGTTACCAAATACAACATTGAAGTAAAAAAGAAAAACGTAGAAGAAAATGAGGCACAATAGAAGCATTAATCATTTAGGACGTAAGAGCGGACACCGCAAAGCGATGTTGGCAAATATGGCAGTATCGTTGATTTTGCACAAACGTATCGAGACTACTCTACCTAAGGCTAAAGCTCTTAGAACTTATGTAGAGCCACTTATTACCAAAGCAAAAGACGATTCTACTCACTCACGTCGTACAGTATTTAGCTATCTTAAACAGAAAGAGGCTGTTACCGAATTGTTCCGTGTAGTAGCTCCTAAGATCGCTGATCGTCCAGGTGGATACACCCGTATCATCAAAACAGGTTTCAGACCAGGTGACGCAGCTGACACTGCATTCATCGAATTGGTAGACTTCAACGAAGCAGCTCTTGCAGCAGCTCCTAAGAAGGAAGAGAAGAAAGCAACTACTCGCCGTAGCCGTGCTAAAAAAGCAGCTCCTGCAGTAGAGGCACCTGTAGTAGAGGCACCTGTTGCTGAAGAGGCTAAAGCAGAATAAATTATAAATATTCGCAGAAGGTAGCCGGTCCTGAATAAGGTCCGGCTATTTTTTTTGGCATATAGTCCTAATAATGTTATATTTGTTCAAAAATCAAAACATACATAGCTATGAAAAAGATAATTCTGCACAGCGGGCTATTGCTTGCAGCAATATCTCTTATCGTCGTTTCTTGTGTGCAGCAAGAGTATGACATAGAGGAGCTGAATACTGAGATGACCATAGGGGCTGCCGGTCTGGGCATCCCTTTAGGGAGTACTCAGCAGTTGAAGATTCAGGACTTTCTGGATTCAAATGATGTCAGTATCCTGAGCAAGGATGAATCGGGCGTCTTCTCGATTAAAATAGGAGATTCTCTCTCCCTTTCTGACAATATCCCAGATCTTTCCCAGATGGTAAATATCGATGGGGTAGAGTTCTCCCAGCCTTATACATTCTCTATGGAGGCCCTCAATCAGGATATCTCTACTGAGGCGATGGCGATAGAGAGCACTTTCTCTCTGGGTGAAGGTTCCCTTATGGATGAGCTGAAGATGGATCCTATAAGTATGAAAAGCAGTGTGGCTTCTGGCTTGGCCGGTATTATGCCAAGTGATGACCAGCTTTCTCTGCATCTGGAGGATATGGAGTATATAAAGGACAATCTATACGCTAAAGATCTTCTTGGTGCGCTATCTATGGGTGATGGTGAGATCTCTATTCCCGATGGTATTCTTCCTGAAAAGAAACTGGAAACTAAAGAGTATGAGATGGAGATCAATATAACCCTTCCAGATGGTATCAAAAGTGTCTCTGAGATATCATTGAATCCGGATGCAAAAGTAAAATGTTCACTCTCGATAGAGGATCCGTTTTTGACAAAAGGTAAAATTGTACCTGCTATTGATATCGATTTGTCTGCCCTGCTGGAGATCGAAGGCAGTGAAGATCCTATCCATCTTAGCGACCTCGTCCTGAGTGATGCGAATGGGTTTACAGCCTCGAAGACTTACGATGTTACAGCCTTCAATATAGATCCTTCAGAGTGGGACGGTAATACACTCTCAGCCAATAAGAAAGTCTCTATCTCAGGTGGTGTGTCTGTTTCAGGAGCAGCTACTACCAAAGCTGCACTTGATGCATCTGAGAATATGAAGCTTGATCTTCAGGTTACATATATAGATATGAACATAGACAATGTAAGGCTGGAGATGAATCCTATTGAGGTAGAGGAGAGTGTGGAGATCTCGTTGGAGGTTCCCGAGGTAACCCTTCCTGAGGAGGTTAAAAGGGTAGGGAAAATATCCATTTCATCTGAATCTGAAGTCTCATTTACCATAGCACCCAAGAATATAATTCCTGGTGTTGGCCTTAAGATGTCAAGCCTTGAATTTGTATTCCCAGAGGGGTTGGAGGTGGAAGGTGCCGATGCTGACGGTGTCTTGAAACTGGCTTCGGATGTGGACTTGTCTACCCCTTATACAGACAATCTGAAAATCAAATCTATGACTCTTGGTGATCCTGTGGGTGGCAAGATCAGCTACGCAGAAGATATAAAAGTGAGTATCAAGTGTGTGGCTGACGGTACCATTGATACCAAGACACTCCCGAAAGATAAATCTGAGGATATGACAGTAGATACAGGTGTGGAGATTGGGTTGGTTATTGATGACTGTGAGATATTTACAAACAAGGTCTCAAAATCTGTCACTACCGAACCTGAAGAGTTTGTAGTGGAGTTCCCCGGTGAGGCTGCAGATTTCGGCACATTCGTGGTAACTCCTCAGGGAGAGCCTAAGGTGGAGATTATGGTAAATATTCCGGAAACATCGCTTGAGATAGAGATTGCCCAGGAGGGTATCGAGATAGTCCTTCCCCAGATGCTTGTCCTCAAGGATGTGGATCCATCGTTGAATTATGATCAGCAGAAGCACTCTTTGACACTTAAAGGTGAACTTCCTCCCAAGATTACCCTACCTGTAAAAGAGTTGGTAGTAACCCCGGAGAAAGACGAAAATGGCAAATATGTAGCTAAAGGGGAGTTCTCGGTGTCCGGAAATATAGAGATCCCCGAAAGTACAGTTTATGGATCAGAGCTTGATGACCTTGTCTCTTCAGGTATAGCGTTGTCAATCAATATTCCTGCTATGTCAGCAGCAGAAGTGAGTGTGAGCGAGTACTCATTTGGTGTATCAGAGGAGGAATCATTTGTCCTTCTTTCAGCCAAAGATCTCCCTAAGGAGCTTGTGGAGATCTCTAATGTGGAGATAGACGAGACTATGTTGAAGGTGGCTATCGCTGCAGAGAATCTTCCAGATTTCGGAGAGGAGAGTTCTATCAATGTAGATGTACTGGTCACCCTGCCCGATATAATCGTACCTAATGAGATAGCTCTCAAAGGGGAGTTCAAAAACGGTAAGTTTTCTCAAGAGATAGAGATAGAGGATCTTGACCTGTCGGGCATTGATTTCTCTGAAGGAAAAGATCTGGAGGCTGAAGTTATCATTTCAGGTGGTGTGTATGTAACTAATCCTACCATAGATATGGAGGAGCTATCATCAGAAGATATCAAACTTGATCTTTCTGCTTCCATTTCGGACATAAAGGTTCTCAAACTGGAGGGTAAGGTGGACTATAAGATCGATGATATTACAGAGTCTGTAACTCTTTCTGACCTTCCTGACTTCTTGAGGAGTGATGATGTGTGTCTTGATATCGACAATCCAAGGATAGTGCTTGATGTCACTACAAATGTTGGTATCCCTATTGTAGGTACATTGAATCTGGTTTCATATAAAGGTGGTGTGGTGATTCCAGGTGCAGACATAGAGGTAGATCTTGATCTGCCGTTTACCGAGTCTGCCGATAAAGTGACCACTACTACATTATGGATAGCAGGCGATAATAGCGGAGCCCCTGCCGATGTGCAGTTTGTAGAGGCCAATTTGGCAAATATCATTAAAGCTGTTCCAGACTCTATCGTGATCAGTGTAGCCGGAGGTACAGACCCTGCCACTACCAGTGTGGTGGAGACTACAGCCGATTATATTCTCGATCTGAAATATGAGCTGGTGGTTCCTTTGGCATTTGGAGAGGATATGAAGTTTGCCCTTTCTGATACCATCGATGTATCAGAGGCAGGTATTGGTAATATCCTGAAGATGGGTGATATCCAGCTGATAGGGGAGATTACAAACACATTCCCTCTTAACTTTGAGATATCTGCACTCCTTCTGGACAGTGATGACCAGATTTTGGATACAGAGCCTGTCTCTCAGAAGATTCTCCCTTGCAAGTCAGATGGTTCTGCATCCCATACACCTCTGAAGCTTGAGCTTATAGCTAAAGAGGGTACAGATATGACCAAACTGGCCAAGATTAAAGTCTCATTTGAAATTACCTCCAGGAATGTGGCCGGAATCCCTATCACAGAGGAATCATATATCCAGGCAAAGCTGGGGGTCAATCTTCCAAAAGGTATCACTTTAAGTAATCAAGAATAATAGAAGAGTTATGCGCAAATATATATTTACATATCTTGTTTTGATGATGTTGCCTCTCGCTGTATGCGGACAGGCACTTAGAGGCAGTTACTTCTTCGATTCATCACTCCAGAGGGTGAAGATGAACCCCGCTTTCTCACCCAAGACCAATTATGTGACTATTCCTGTTCTTGGTGACTTTGCACTGCACGTGAACAGTAATATAGGTGTTTCCAACTTCCTCTTCCCTAAGGATGGGGAGCTGTATACATACTTGAACCAGAGAGTATCCACTGCAGAGTTTTTGGCTATGATGCCGGCTCAGCCCAGGATACAGATGGCTCTGGATATGGATCTTCTGGGCACCGGTTTTTATATCGGACAGAAGAATTTCATAACAGTGGATGTGGGTGAAAGATTTGACCTGAGGATGGATGTCCCCTCAGAGCTCTTCGTATTCCTCAAGGATGGTATGGCTAAAGATACCTATAACTTCAAGGATTTCACCATTCATCAGAATGCTTATCTTCAGGCATCTGTCGGATACAAAAGGGATTTGGGCGATTTGGTTCCCGGCCTTAGCGTAGGTGCAAAAGTCAAATTCCTCGCCGGTATCGACAGGATAGATATGAAGATAAACGATGCTACTGTGTATATGAGCCAGGACAAGTGGGAGCTCTCTACAGATGCTGAGGGTGTCATCTATGGAAAGGGTGTTAATTTCCAGGAGCCGGGACCAGATGAGTCTCTTCCTTCGATCAAGCTTGAAACAGACCAGCTGGGTGTAGCAGGATGGGGTGTGGCCTTTGATTTGGGTGCTGAGTACAAACTTGATCTCGATATACCTGTGATCGATGGCGTCAACTTCTCTGCGTCTGTAGTAGATCTGGGTACCATCATCTATTCAAATGGAAGTGCTACCAGACTTATGTCTCAAGGTAATGCAGCATTTGAGGGGCTAAAGGATATCAATGCAGAGTTCGATATCGACGAGAGCCTAAAGAAGATAGGTGCTGACTTTATGGCTTTGGCCAATTTCCAGGAGGTCCAGGGTGATCAGGGGGGATCTGCGGCCATTACACCTAAAGCCTATGTGGGTGTAGAGGCTCCGATGCTCAATAACCTTATGAGTGTAGGTCTTCTCTACTCATATATGTATGGAATCAGCGATCTGACCGCTTCATATAACCTGAAGGTAAAGGATATATTCAATGTAGGCCTTAACTATTCATTCCTGAATACTGCCAAGACCTTAGGTTTCATTATGGAGTTCGTCCCCAGAAATGGTATGGCCATCTTCTTCGGTACAGACTATATGAATTTCAGTTACATCCCTCAGGGACTCCCTGTAGACAAAGTGATTATGAATGCCAAGCTGGGACTCCAGGTGACATTCGGTACTAAACATATAAAGAAATAGTGTCTCTGAACCTCTCCCAGACGATCCTGACAGTCTCATCGGAGGGGTGGACAGTATCTTCGGCGAAATACTTATAGTCCCGAAGTTCATCCAGTACTATTTCATAAGCTGGGAAATAATGTGCGTTATCGAAAGATGCGCACATTTTTTCTATGGCCAGCAGAAGTATCGCTTTTGAAATCTGATTGCCGTGCAGGCCGTCTTTCAAATGTCTGATGGGGCTCACCGTAAAGATCCACTTCTTGTTTGCCCCCCACTCGGGATGGGATATCAGAGGGGAGAAGATCTCTACTATCTCATCTACATCCAGCCTCTCTCTGTGAAACTCGTATGCAGGGACTTTATGGCAGTTTGAGACTATTATATCTCTCTCTTTATGTCTGAATACCCAGGAGGTGCCAAAAGTGACTATGACTACGGATGCATCCTTGAAATACTCAGATGTCTCCTGCAGTGAGGTATTGGCCATCTCAAGAAACTCTTCAGGGGATGGGGAGGCAAAGCTGCCGTGGTGATAGAACGACACATAACTCTTGGGACGGGAGAGGCCGGCATTCTTCCCATAGAGAGGGTCCCTCTCCACCACATCACCCATACAGAAAGGCTCCTTAGTCATAAGGCGGGATATGGAGTTGGCTATGGATACAGGGTTGAATAGGACCCCGAAAGGGTTATTTATAATGTTATATCCATTTTCAGAGAGGTGTTTCCCCACCTCTGATGCGAAGCAAGATCCGAATGAGATGATTTTTTCCATACCATAAAAGTAAATAAAAAGAACATAAAGAGGAAAATTTGTATAAATTTGTATAAATAAAAGTACAAGCGGATGAAAAGGATACTTATAGTAGGTGCAGGCGGTCAGATCGGTACGGAACTGGTCCCCCATCTTCAGAAACATTATGGTCACGATAATGTGATCGCTGCCGATCTTAGAGATGATATGGTAGCCAAAATGTCTCAAGTAGCGATAACGGAGAAGCTTGATATCTTGGATATCAATGCTTTCGAGACCATCGTCAAAAAATATGATATCGATGCCATCTTCAATATGGTGGCTCTCCTCTCAGCCACAGGAGAGAAGAATCCTGAACTCGCTTGGAAAATAAATATGGGGGCTCTTATGAACTCCCTCACTCTGGCAAAAGAGTATAAGACAGCACTCTTTACCCCCAGTTCTATCGGGGCTTTCGGAGAAAACACACCACACGACAATACTCCACAAGACACAGTGATGAGACCCAATACCATCTATGGTGTATGCAAGGTCTCAGGTGAGCTTATTTCCGATTACTATTTTACCAGATTCGGTGTAGACACCAGAAGTGTACGCTTCCCGGGTATCATCTCAAATGGAGCCCTCCCCGGTGGTGGTACTACAGACTATGCTGTAGAGGTATTCTACGAGGTACTCAAGCACAAGCACTACACTTGCCCTATACCTCCCGATACATATATGGATATGCTCTATATGCCCGATGCCCTCAATGCTGTGACACAGCTTATGGAGGCAGATCCATCAAAACTCATCCACAGGAACAGTTTCAATATCACCTGTATGAGTTTTACACCTACCCAGCTTTTCGAGAAGATCAAACAGCGTATCCCGGATGCTACTTTCGATTTCGATATCGATCCAGTGAAGGCACAGATCTCAGCCTCTTGGCCAAACAAGCTTGACGACACTTGTGCCAGAGAGGAGTGGGGATGGAATCCTCAGTGGGATATCGATGCTATGATAGATGATATGCTTGACAAAATCTCTAAAAAATTATAAAATAGGGCGATTTCTGCGTTATACCTCGCTACGAAAATCCTCATTTACGCCAAGTAAACTCCGGTTTTCGTAGCATCATATGCCTTGAAATCACACCTCTTTTATAATTTTTTCTATACAGAGACATAGGGTGATTTATGCGTTATACCTCGCTATTTCGGAGCCATCTTGTAGAGTACTGCTGCGATGATGGCGTAGAGGACATTGGGTAGCCAGATGGCTATTCCCGGTGGGAGTGTGTCTGTAAAGACAAACATCTGACTGAATCTCATAAACAATATGTAAGAGAAGCTCAGAGCTATTCCTACACCCAGATTCAGACCTATGCCACCCCGTCTTTTCTTGGACGAGAGCGATACACCTATGATGGTGAGGATAAATGCCGAGAAGGGCATAGCATATCTGTTGTTCCTCTCGATAAGGGAGTATTTGACCATAGTGTCACCCCTCATCTTCTGTGTCTCGATAAGTTCATTAAGCTGGAAATAGTCGAGCGATTCCACCGTATTCTCCCTCCTGTAGAAGTCATCTATCGACAGGTTGATCACTGTGTCAAGCTGAGATCCGAAGGTGATGGTCTCTTTACCGTTTACAAAATCCCTCTTAAAGTACTTTCTGAGTGTCCAGGCCTGCTTGGTGGAGTCCCAGGCTGCAGTCTCGGCACTTATTTTGGAGATCATCTCATTGTCCTTTATACTCTCGAGGGTAAATCTGTATGCAGTGTTGTTCCAGGTGCTGAACGACTCCACATATGCGAAGTCTCCGGGTGCTATCTGGTAGTGTATATGTCTCTTATTGTTGTAGAATCGGGCACCTTTTATATATTTCCCCTCGAAAGCAAGTCTGGTCTTGTTTGCAGGGGGGATGATGAACAGGTTCAGGCAGAGGCTGAATAACGCGATGATAAGTGCAGATATCATATAGGGGACCATCAGCCTTTTGAAACTCACCCCACCCGAGAGCATAGCTATTATTTCACTGTCACCGGCCAGCTTGGATGTGAAGAAGATAACGGTAATGAAGACGAATATGGCGCTGAACATATTCATAAAGTAGGGGATGAAGTTCGCATAGTATGTAAATGCTATCTCACGCAGGCTCACTTCATTGTCCACGAAGTCGTCGATCTTCTCACTGATGTCGAAGATGATGACGATGACGATAATCAACGCCAGTGCCACAAAGAATGTCCCTATGAACTTCTTTATGATATATCTGTCGAGTATGGTCAGTCTCGGTAGTTTCATCTAAATTCTGGTTTCCAGTTTTTTCACCACACTGTTTTTCCAGGAGTTGAAGTCTCCGGCTTCGATGTGGGCACGGGCCTGTGTCACCAGATCGAGGTAGAATGCCAGATTGTGTTCGCTGGCTATCTGTGCCGCAAGCATCTCTCCTGCTATAAACATATGGCGAAGATAAGCTTTTGTATAGGTTTTGTCAACAAAAGATTTTCCTTGGGGATCGAGAGGGGTGAAGTCGTTTGCCCATTTCTTGTTTCTGATATTGATCGTACCCTCCCAGGTGAAGAGCATCCCGTTACGACCGTTGCGTGTAGGCATCACGCAGTCGAACATATCGACACCTCTGGCGATCCCTTCGAGTATGTTGGCCGGTGTACCTACCCCCATAAGGTAGCGTGGCTTGTCTGCCGGTAAAATGGGATGTACCACCTCTATCATCTCGTACATCTTCTCTGTGGGTTCACCTACGGCCAGTCCACCTATGGCATAACCCTCTCTGTCGAGAGATACAGCGTGCTCTGCTGCCTGACGGCGCAGGTCGGGATATACGCACCCCTGGACTATAGGGAAATATGCCTGATGGTATCCGTAAAGGGGCTCTGTCTCGTCGAAGTGCTTTATCCCCCTCTCAAGCCAGGCTTGTGTAAGTTTCAGCGACTTGGCTGCGTATGTGTAGTCGGCATCGCCCGGGGTACACTCATCCAGGGCCATAATTATGTCGGCTCCGATCTTTCTCTGGGTGTCTACGTTGTTCTCCGGGGTAAATATGTGTTTGGATCCGTCTATATGTGAGCGGAATGTGCATCCATCCGGGGTGAGTTTTCTGTTTTCAGCCAGTGAAAATACCTGAAATCCTCCGCTGTCTGTAAGGATAGGCTTGTCCCAGCTGATGAACTTATGGAGTCCACCGGCTTTATAGAGGGTATCCAGACCGGGTCTGAGGTAGAGGTGGTATGTGTTTCCAAGGCATATTTCCGCCTTGATGTCATCGGCCAGGTCCCTGTGGTATACCCCTTTTACCGAGCCGAGTGTCCCCACCGGCATAAAGATAGGTGTCTCTATCGTGCCGTGGTCTGTATGTAGTCTTCCCCTGCGTGCGCAGCTCTGGGGATCTGTGTGCAGTAGTTCAAATTTCATATTATCTCATCCCCCCGACATAGACCAATATCCTGGCGGGGTGGTTCATTTTAAAGGTTACTGTATCTTCTGTCGCCACGTTGAGTGTCGCTTTCCACCACGACCACTGGTCAAATATCACCTCATCTGTAGGGTACTCTACCCCGAAGGTGGTGAGTTTGAGTGTCGGGTCGGTGGCAAAAATCGATATCTCCCTCCCTCTCCCTACAAGGATCGAACCGTCCCCATCGATCGGGACAAATCTCCCCCTGTCTGAGACCATCTCTATAGTAGCACCCTCGGGGAGCATCTCTGCATACATCATCAGCAGTGATATGTTCCCAAGTGTGTGGTCCTCGCGCTTCCCTGTGGCACCTAAGATAGTTATGCTGAAGGGCCCTGTCACCCCTTGCGCGTGGCGCAATGTAAATCTTACCGCTTTCGTGAGGTCGTTGTACTCCTGCTCACTTTCAGAGTGGATGATCTCGCGAAATCTCTCCTTGTTCTGTGGAGAGATGGAGTCCATATCCCCTACGATGAAATCGGGCACCCGGTATCTGAGTGCATCCTCCACTGCTCCGTCGCAGCATATGAGGATATCACCACCCGTCAGAATGTCGAGGGTCTCTCCCCTTTTGGGGAATTCTCCGGCTGCCAGGATTACGTATTGCATCATTCGAAATGGTAATTTTCAATATTATGGATCCCTACAAGGAACTCTTTTGCCTTCAGTCTCTTCTTTCCGGCCATCTGCAGTTCCAGAATTTCATAGCGACCCTGTGCACATTTGACGCAGAGTCTGTTCTTCTCTTTTATTACAATGGCACCCGGCTCTCCATTCTCTCCCGATTCATCAGCCACTGCCCCTTCGAAAATCTTTACATCGACCCTTTTCTCCCCATTGACCAGGGTGGCGTATGCTGCAGGGTATGGGCTCAGCCCTCTGACCAGATTATTTATCCGGGTGGAAGAGCTGTTCCAATCTATCTTGCAGGTCTCTCTGGTGATTTTGGGTGCAGGGTGGAGCACTTCGCTCTCCACTTGAGGCTTCGGGACTACGCTCCCCTGAGCCAATGCATCTACCGTCTTGAGTACCAGAGAAGAACCTATCTCCATCAGACGATCGTAGAGTGATCCTATATTCTCCTGCGGAGCAATTTCGCACTCCTGCTGGAATATGATATTTCCTGTGTCGATCTGTTTGTCCAGCAAGAAGGTGGTCACTCCGGTGCGGGTCTCCCCATTTATGATGGCCCAGTTTATAGGGGCTGCACCTCTATATTGGGGGAGGAGAGAGGCGTGCAGGTTAAAGGTGCCGAGTCGTGGCATCGACCACACTACCTGTGGGAGCATTCTGAATGCTACCACCACGAAGCAGTCTGCCTTCAGGCTCTCAAGCTGCTCGAGGAAGGTGGGCTCTTTCAGTGAGACGGGCTGCATTATGGGGACATTGAGCCCCAGAGCGTACTCTTTCACTGCACTCATATTGACCTTGAGACCTCTGCCGCTCGGTTTGTCAGGGACAGTTACTACACCCACTACATCGTATCCACCCTCTACCAATGCTTTCAGCGAGCCTACGGCAAATTCAGGGGTCCCCATAAAAACTATTTTTGTCCTTTTACTCTCTTTCTCCATAAATACTTTTTCTTGAATTTTTTGAAAGCCTTTACCGCCTCCTGCTTGAATGATTCAATATTGAATGGCGATGATTCGGATGTAGCTTTCCAAGTTAAAAATATACCCATCGGCAGTAGCACCAGTGTCGATATGAATGCCCCTATAAGGGGGGTGATGGCTCCGTCTGTGGCCAGTTTTTTTCCGCTGATATCCACTACCCAGTACAGGACGAAGAATATTGCAGAGATAATTACCGGTGTGCCGAGTCCCCCTTTGCGGATGATTGCCCCCAGTGGGGCCCCGATAAAGAAGAAGACAAGACAAGCGAATGAGAGGGTGAATTTCCTGAACGATTCGAGGTCGATCTTTCTGAGGAAATAGCTGTTCTGTGCTATCTCCCTCTCGAATGATTCGGTCATACTCTGTACATTTCTGGAGTGGTCTGTCGACTCATCCATACCGGCAAGCTCCTCCTGGAGTGTCCACTCTCGGAACAGGGAGTCGCGGGTGATCCTGTCCAGGTACCCTTTGTTTTTCGCTGTGTCGAGCTGGGTTGGATATTTCAGCCCCAGTCCATACAGATATTTGTTCCAGTGCTTGGTGTACATCTTGTCATACGCCTGACCGATCGAGTCTCTGTCTTGCTGCAGACTCTTTAGATTCTTGGCCATAATCTCATTGCCATATTTGTCATCCTCCGATTTCTGGAATGCATAATTCTTCAGAGGTATGACTATCTCCTGCATATCGAACTCGATCTTGCTCAGTACCAGGGTGGTGTCACGATACTTCATAGTGTTGTCCTCTTCATAGGATATACCATTGAAAAGGGTGAACACCAGTGCTGATTTGTCGGGGGTGGACTTGATGAGACCTGAGTCTGCCACCGCCACACTGATATTGCCCTTGTTTTTTGTGTGGTCATAGACCATCACATCGTACATCATATCGGTCTCCTTGTTACGGTCGCTTATCCTGAGTGTATAGCCGTCAATACCATTGTAAAAGGTGCCGGTGGGGATCTTGATCTCCTCCTTGGTTTTGTTTATGTCGTACTGGAGGGTGTAGATCTTGTTGTATGCCACGGGGATAAGGTTGTTCGATACGAAGAAGGCGCTGATGCTTATCCCCACAGATACTACGATAAGTGGGATGAGGATCCTTTTGAGGGAGATACCGGCAGCGTTCATAGCCAGAAGCTCATTGCTCTCACCCATATTGCCCAGTGTCATAATCGATGCAATGAGGGTCGCCAATGGCATAGCCAGAGGAAGTATGGTGCAGGATCCCCACATCAGGAATTCGAGTATCACCCACAGACTCAATCCCTTACCTACCAGTTCATCGATGTATAACCACAGAAATTGCATCACGAGGATGAACACCACGATGAGGAAGACCATCACGAATGGTCCCAAAAAGGAGGTAAGTATGAATCTGTCTAACTTTTTCAAACCTCAGGCTATTGTTTAGTCGCTATCTCCATAAGGAGGTTGTATGCATCATTAAGGGCATCAGGATTCTTTCCTCCTGCAGTAGCGAGGAATTTCTGTCCTCCGCCACCGCCCTGTATGAGTTTGCAGGCCTCTTTGATATCCTTGGATGCATCTGCACCACCTTTGACCAGGTCGTCAGTGTACATAAGTACCAGGCTTGGTTTGTCACCGTTGAGGATAGCACCTACGAGTGCGGCGTTTTCGAACTCTTTATGAAGTTCAAATGCCACATTCTTTATGATGTCGGGGACGAAAGCTCCCCTTACAGAGAAGATGCGGATACCGTTGATCTCCTGGCTCTCCTGTATAAGTGTCTTTTTGAGGTTATGGATCCTTTCAAGGGCCACCTCCTGAAGAGCTTTCTTCTGTGTGTCGTTCTCGGCGAGAACCTTCATAAGACCCTTGATGGCGTCAGGTGCATTTCCAAGAAGCTGTCTGATGCTCTTTATCTGGTCCTCCATAAAGTATACGGCGTTCTCCACGTGGCGCCCTGTGATAGCCTCGATTCTCCTTACACCGGCAGCTACAGCTGACTCCGAAACTATCTTGAAAGAACCGATTCTTCCGGTAGATGTGGCGTGTGTACCGCCGCAGAGCTCTACAGAGTCACCATATTTGATGACACGTACTTTGTCACCATATTTCTCTCCGAACAGAGCCATAGCACCCATTTCGCGTGCCTGGTCGATAGGGAGTTCTCTGTGCTCCTCTTTATGGATATCCTGGCGGATAAGCTTGTTTACCAGTTTCTCTACCTCTCTGAGGTGCTCTTCAGATATCTTCTCGAAGTGTGAGAAGTCAAATCTGAAGCTGCCGGAGGTTACAGATGAGCCCTTCTGCTCGATATGTGTTCCGAGAATCTGTCTCAGTGCGAAGTGGAGAAGGTGGGTAGCTGTATGGTTGGCAGCTGTCTCCTCCCTCTTGATACCATCTACAGAGGCGTGGAAAGTGACATCTTTGTCTACAGGGATCCTGTCGGCAAGATGGATGTTGAGGTTATTCTCCTTGATGGTGTTGAGAATATTTACGGTCTCTCCGCTTTCAGAGAAGATCTGACCGCTGTCACCGGCCTGTCCGCCACTTTCGGCATAGAATGGACTTTTGTCAAATACCAGCTGATACAGCTCCTTGCCCTTAGTCTTGACTGTGCGGTATTTCATAAGTTTGACATCGCACTCGAGGGTGTCGTAGCCCACGAATTCACAAGATGTGAAAGGTGCCACTTCGATCCAGTCACCCTCCTCTACAGCAGCTGCATTTCTGGCCCTCTCTTTCTGTTTGCCAAGCTCCTCTTCGAATTTGCTCAGATCGATAGTGTAGCCGTGCTCTTTGGCTATAAGCTCGCTCAAGTCGATAGGGAAACCGTATGTGTCGTACAGCACGAAAGCATCTTTACCAGAGATGACTTTGGTCTCTTTTGATTTTTCCATCACAGAGTCAAGGAGCTTGATACCTTTTTCAAGGGTCCTCAGGAATGCCTCTTCCTCCTCTTTGATAACCTTCTCGATGAGGGTCTGCTGCTTTTCCAGTTCAGGGTATGCATAACCCATAACCTCTACAAGGGTAGGGACAAGTCTGCACAGGAATGGGGTATTCAGACCGAGGAATGTGTAGCCATAGCGTACAGCGCGGCGGAGGATACGGCGGATTACATAGCCTGCCTTCACATTTGAAGGGAGCTGTCCGTCGGCGATAGAGAAGCTGATGGCTCTGATATGGTCAGAGATAACCCTCATCGCCACATTTATCTGCTCGGATGTGCCGTATTTTATACCCGAAATCTCAGAGATCTTCGAGATAAGTGTCTGGAAGATATCACCCTCGTAGTTACTCTTATTGCCATTTACTGCCATAACCAGTCTCTCGAAGCCCATACCTGTATCCACGTGTTTGTGAGGGAGAAGCTCGAGTTGGCCATTGGCCTTTCTGTTATACTGGATAAATACCAGATTCCAGATCTCGATAACCAGATGGTGTCCTTTGTTTACAAGCTCTTTACCCGAGATCTCTTTTCTCTGGTCTTCGTCGCGAAGGTCGATATGGATCTCGCTGCAGGGGCCACAAGGTCCTGTCTCACCCATCTCCCAGAAATTGTCCTTTTTGTTTCCGAGGATAATTCTGTCTGCAGGGACGTGCTCAAGCCAGTATTGTTCTGCCTCGTGGTCGAGGTCTACACCCTCTTCGGGATTTCCTTCGAATATGGTTACATACAGTCTGTCTTTGTCAAGTTTATATACTTCAGTCAGGAGTTCCCAAGCCCAGGCGATAGCCTCTTTCTTGAAATAGTCTCCGAAACTCCAGTTTCCGAGCATCTCAAACATAGTGTGGTGGTATGTGTCGTGACCCACCTCTTCAAGGTCATTGTGCTTGCCGCTTACTCTGAGACATTTCTGTGTGTCTGCCACTCTGGGGTATTTGATGGGGGTGTTTCCCAGAAACCAGTCTTTGAACTGGTTCATACCTGCATTTGTGAACATTAGGGTAGGGTCCCCTTTTACCACCATAGGTGCTGAAGGTACTACTGTGTGGCTCTTGTTGGCGAAGAACTCTAAAAACTTGTCTCTTATCTCTTTAGATGTCATCATATATGTTTCTCGTTTAGTCTGGTATAAATAAGGTACAAAAATAGTTTTTTTATTAAAAATATTTAAATTTGCGGTGTCTTTATTTAAGGATATTGCCGATGTCGAAGAAAATATCATACAGATTCAACCCGGAAACACTTCAGTATGAAGAGGTGAAGGTCCCTGTTTCCAAAAAACTGGTGAAGGGGCTGCTGATGACCGGTGTGAGTTTCGGTCTGATGGTTCTGTATATGTTTATCTTCACAGATGTGCTCGGACTCGAATCACCTAAAACCACTATCCTGAAGAGGCAGAATGCAGCGTACCATTCAAAACTCGATCTTCTGACCCAAAGATATGAGGAGAAAAACAATCTCCTCAGGGAGCTGCAGATCAGGGACAATACAGTATATCGCCCCATCTTCGGTATGGATACCCTCTCATCGGATATTGCCCAGGCAGGTTTTGGAGGTGTGGACAGATACTCATTCCTCGAACTTTATGATGCTTCCGGCAAATTGGCATCTCTTTCTGCAAAGCTGGATATACTTTCTAAAAAAGCCTATGTTCAGGTGAAATCACTTGACGAGGTGTCTGTCCTGGCCAAGAGATCTGAAGAGATGGCCCAGTGCATCCCCACTATACCACCTGTCACTACAGACAAAAACAAGATAAGACTGGTATCCAGATTCGGGATGCGTACAGACCCATTTACCAAAAAACCGAAATTTCACCACGGAGTCGATCTTTCAAGTCCCAGACAGGGGCTCCCTATATATGCTACAGGTGATGGCATAGTGTTGAAGGTGGCTCACGATTTTATGGGATATGGAAACTATATCATAGTGGATCACGGATTTGGATACAAGACCAGATATGCCCACCTGAGGGCGGCGCTTGTCTCCGAGGGGCAGTTGGTCAAGAGAGGGGAGCATATAGCTGAACTGGGAAATACCGGCCGGTCGAGGGGCCCTCACCTGCACTATGAAGTATTCTATAAGAACAAGACTGTAAACCCTCTGAACTATTTCAGCCTCGATATCACACCTGAGGAGTATGAACAATTGGTCAAACCTGTAAAATCTGACAGATAGTATGGCCAAAGGGGTAGGTTTTGATAAAAACAATCTGGATTTTTCTGATAACAAATCCAAAATCTCCGACTACCTGAAAAAAGGGATAAACTGGTTTCTGGGATGTTCCCTCCTGGCGTTGGTCTATTATGTGGTCCTCTCTCTGGTATTTTCCAATGCAGAAGAGAAGAAGCTCATAAAAGAGATTCGTGCCATAGAGGAGAATCTGGGGTATATGGAGAGTCAGATGGATATGCTGGAGGGGGTTATAGACAATTTGCAGTCCAAGGATCAGGAGATTTATAAAAACATATTCAACTCAGATCCCCCTTCATTCAATTTTGAGAGTGAAGATTATGAGATTTTTCTGGCAGAGGTCGATACCATTAACCTCTCCACAGTAGCCGGACATACAGCGGACAAAGCCTTGGCTCTGGAGTCCAGAATGAGTGATTTCGAGAGAGTTATGAACAGTGTGAGTGCTTTCATTTCAGATAGTCTGGCGAAGGCGAAAAGGATACCTGCCATTATCCCCATAGAGGATTTCACACTCCCTAAAACGGGAGCGACAGTAGGGGATAAGATGCACCCTTTCTATAAGACAGTCACAGAGCATACCGGTCTGGACCTTGTCACATCGGCCGGGACCAAGGTTATGGCTACTGCAGATGGGGTGGTCACTTCGGTGATCAAGTCCCAGAAAGGTAAAGGAAATCAGGTGATAATAGATCACTCCAATGGGTATCAGACTACCTATTCCCACCTGTCAAATATCACTGTGAGCAAAGGGCAGAAGGTGAAGCAGGGTGCTGTCGTGGGGAGGGTAGGTACTTCCGGGACCGTATTTGCCCCCCATTTGCACTATGAAGTGATTTATAATGGGGAATATATGAATCCAATTGATTATTTTTTTGTAGATTTGAACCCTGTAGAGTATCGCGAGATGATGATGATCGCAGTGAATACCGGTCAATCGCTCGACTGATGCAGAATATAAGAGCCTATGCCATACAAAGAGTTTAAAATCGAGAAGCTTTACTACACCATAGGTGAAGTGGCTGAACTGCTGGGAGAGAGCACCTCCCTGGTCCGTTTCTGGTCGGACAAATTTTCATCGCATATCAAGCCTGAGAGAAATAAAAAAGGTAACAGGAAATTCTCCGCAGATGATGTAAAGACTCTCAAAACTATTCACTATCTGGTAAAGGAGAGGGGGATGACCCTGGAAGGTGCGCAGGCCCGTCTGAAGAACAATAAGGAGGGCTCGGACAATAGGGCAGAGGTAGTAACACGCCTGAATGCCATCAAACAGGAGTTGTTGGCCATTCAGAAAGGACTGGACAGTGAATATGAAGGCTAAGGAGATAACATCTGTCATAGAGGAGTTTGCACCTCTTGCCTATCAGGAGAAGTGGGACAATTCGGGGTACTGCATAGGTTCCCCCGAGCAGGAGGTACATTCTGCCGTAGTGGCACTTGACTGCACCCCTTATCTGGTGGATCAGGCGGTGGAGATGGGGGCAGATATGATCATTACCCACCACCCTCTCATCTTCGGAGGTGTGGCCAAGATATCACCCCAGACCAATCTGGGATATATGATCTATAAGGCGATACAGCACAATATCGTAGTCTACAGCTCACATACAAATATGGACAAGGTTATCGAAGGGGTCAGTGGCCTTATGGCAGCCCGCCTGGGCCTTAAAGATGTGGAGGTGCTTGTCAAAGGTGAGCACGGTGAGGGGCTTGGTGTGACAGGGTGGCTGGAAGAGGCTGTGGAAGACAGGGATTTTGCCCGTATCGTAAAGGAAAAATTCTCCCTCAGACAGATGAGATGTTCTATCCCTGCCGGCAGGATGATCAGGAAGGTGGCCCTTTGCGGCGGCAGCGGCAAATCCCTTATCCGGGATGCTGTAGCTTCGGGTGCCGATGCATATATCACAGGTGATATCAGTTATCACGAATTTATGACAGAGAACGGCTTTTTTCTTATGGATATAGGCCATTATGAGGGTGAAATTGATATTGTTGAAAGAATAAGTGATATACTTAAAGAAAAAATTCCTACCTTTGCCGTTCACGTAATTAGAGAAAATAACCATTTAGTGTATTATATATAGTATGGCTACAAGCAGACAGAAAAAGACTCAAGTAGAGACACCTATCGATAATAGAGAGACCTTTACCTCTTTGTCAAAGAATCTGAACGACTCGGATTCAAGCATGGAGAGCAAGTTGCGTACTCTCTATCACATCCAGCAAACCGACATCAAGATAGATCAGATACATCTTCTTAGAGGTGAACTTCCTGAGGAGGTTCGTGACCTGGAGGATGCTATTGAAGGTTTGAGAACCAGAATCTCAAATATCAACAACGATATAGCAGAGATAGAAAAATTTGTGGCTCAGAAGAGACTCGATATCGAGAACTGCAAGTCAGCTATCGCCAGATATGAGGATCAGAGAAGCAATGTAAAAAATAACCGTGAGTACGACTCACTGTCAAAAGAGATCGAGTTCCAGGGTCTGGAGAAAGAGCTGGCTGAGAAGAGAATCAGAGAGAATACTGCTGCTTTGGCAGATAAAAAAGCTGAACTTGAAAAAGCTACAGCAGATTTGGCCGGCAGAGAGGTGGATCTTGAGAACAAGAAAGCTGAGTTGGTAGAGATTATCGCTGAGACCTCTAAAGAGGAGGAGACCCTTTTGAAACAGAAAGAGAAACTTGTAGCAGGTGTGGATGCCAGAACTATGGCAGCATACGACAGAATGCGCCTTAATGCCCGCAATCACCTGGCTGTGGTTACTGTCAAAAGAGATGCTTGCGGTGGCTGCTTCAACAAGATACCCCCTCAGAGGAAACTTGATATCGCTTTGAGCAAGAAACTGATCGTTTGCGAATACTGCGGACGTATCATCGTTAGCTCAGAGTTCGAGAATGAATAATTTGAAAAACTTGTGTGATAGTTTTTGCACCATCTGTATGGGTGGTGCTTTTTTTTAAGAAATGGCGAAAACTAATTATAAACCGAAAGTCCAGGACAAGAAAATCGATGCTATCAGTATCGATATGGGAAAGGTGCCCCCTCAGGCGATAGAGGTAGAGGAGGCAGTTTTGGGTGCCTTGCTGCTTGAGCCCAATGTTGTTCCCGATGTGCTGGATACCCTTACTCCCGAGTGTTTTTATAAGGAGGCCAATAGAAAAATCTTTATGGCCATCAGTTCCCTCTCTTCCAAGCACGATCCGGTGGATATCTTCACCGTCACAGAGGAGCTGAAAAAGACCAAGGATATAGACCAGGTGGGAGGCCCTTTCTATCTGACGCAGCTAAGCTCTAAAATCGGAGCGGCAGCCCATATAGACTATCACGTTAAAATTTTGGTACAGAAGTATATTCAGCGGGAGTTGATATCTATCTCGTATCAGGTGCAGAAAGACAGTTTTGATGACAATATCCCTGTGGATGACCTGCTGGATCAGGCACAGGACGATATGTTCCGTCTCGCTGAGAGGAATATGAAGAGGGAGACTCTCCCCATTCAGGCGGTTATCAGGGAGGCTCTCGATGAGATAGAGCGTAACCAGAGCAGAGAAGATGGCCTGAGTGGTGTCACCTCCGGATTTACCGGCATAGACAAGATGACCCTCGGGTGGCAGCCTTCGGATCTGGTCATTATCGCAGCGCGTCCTGCGATGGGTAAGACTGCATTTGTCCTCACTATGGCCAGAAATATGGCGGTGGAGCACAATATCCCTGTGGCTCTCTTCTCTCTGGAGATGTCGTCACTTCAGCTGGTCAAGAGGCTCCTTATCCCCGAATCGGGCCTCTCTGCAGACAAAATCAAAGGTGGCCAGAAGCTGGCAAACCACGAGCTCGTGCAGCTCAACGAAAAGATTAAGAATCTTGCGAAAGCACCATTATATATCGACGATACCCCGTCCCTCTCCATCTACGAATTCCGCTCCAAAGCGAGGAAGCTGGTGAGAAGTTCCGGGGTGCAGATCATCATTGTCGACTATCTTCAGCTTATGTCGGGTCCTCCGGAGCTCAAAGGTATGAGAGAGCAGGAGGTATCTGCCATCTCACGTTCGCTCAAATCTATTGCCAAGGAGCTCAATATCCCTATAATCGCCCTATCCCAGCTGAGCCGTGCTGTCGAGACTCGAGGAGGCAACAAAAGACCGCAGCTGAGCGACTTGCGTGAGTCGGGTGCCATCGAGCAGGATGCCGATATTGTAATGTTTATCCACCGTCCCGATTACTATGGGATGCAGGAGGATCCCGCTATGCAGGGGTTGGCTGAGATCATCATTGCGAAGCACCGTAATGGTGAAGTGGGGGATGTGAAGATGAAGTTCAGGCAGTCCGAGGCGAGATTTGTGGATGCAAATGATTTGGATATGTTCTCACAGGCCCCTTCAGAGGAGTATATGGGTGTGGAGTCGAGGATGAATGGATCTGAATTTGACCAGAATCCGGAGTTCTAACCTATATGAAAGAGAAAAGAGTATCACACGAAGGTGTAGTAAAGTCTGTTACAGACAAAATTATCAATGTAGAGATAATCACCAAATCTGCCTGCAGCGAGTGTCACGCCAAGATGATGTGTACGGCATCCGATATGAAAGTGAAGAATATCGCGGTAAAAAGGAGATTTTACGACGACTATAAGGTGGGTGAGCAGGTAAAGGTCTCTCTGACCAGAACTATGGGCTATAAAGCTGTAGTGATATCTTATCTGTTTCCCCTGATTATTCTAACAATTTTATTATTATATTTGCAGAATACTTATCAGAACGAATTGATTGCCGGGCTTGGGAGCATAGCAGGTGTGGCGGTTTACTATTTTTTCGTGTGGCTCCTGAAGGATAAGCTGGAGAACAAGTTCTCCTTTACTATTGAGAAACTTTAGATCAAAAATATGGGTACAATTATCATTCCTACTGTAGTCAGCCTCAGTATCTTGGGACTAGTGCTGGCTGTTGTGCTTTATCTTGTGGCACAAAAATTCAAAGTTGAAGAAGATCCCCGTATCGACGAGGTAGAGGCACAGATGCCCGGAGCAAACTGCGGTGGTTGCGGTTTTGCCGGATGTCGTGCATTTGCCGAGAACTGTGTTAAGGCAGGATCTTTGGAAGGCTTTTTCTGCCCGGTGGGCGGTAATGCCGTGATGCAGAAAGTTGCAGACGCCCTTGGCCTCCAGGTGGAGGAGAAAGAACCTATGGTGGCTGTAGTAAGATGTCACGGTACTTGTGACAACAGGGAGACCACCAATGTCTATGACGGCTGTTCTTCTTGTAAAGTGAAAGCTAACCTTTACTCTGGAGACACAGGGTGTAAGTATGGCTGTCTTGGCTGTGGCGACTGTGTTCAGGCTTGTAAGTTCGGAGCACTTTCGATGAATCCTAAAACAGGTCTGCCTGAGGTAGATGAGACCAAATGTACTGCTTGTGGCGCCTGTGTGAAAGCTTGTCCTAAGGGGATTATCGAGCTCAGGAACAAGGGCAAGAAATCTATGAGGGTATTTGTGAAATGTGTGAACAAGGACAAAGGTGCTGTAGCACGCAAAGCTTGTAAAGTGGCTTGTATCGGCTGTGGCAAGTGTAAGACCGTATGTCCATTTGATGCCATCACTGTGGAGAACAATGTGGCTTATATCGATTTCACCAAGTGCCGTCTGTGCCGTAAATGTGCCGAGGCTTGTCCTACTAAAGCCATTTGGGATGTAAACTTCCCTGTAAGGGTACCTAAAGCTGAGCCAAAACCGGCTCCTGCACCTGCAGCAGCCCCTGCTCCCGCTCCGGCACCTGAAGTAAAACCAGTAGAAACTCCTAAAAACGAATAGTGATATATGAAAACATTTAAAATCGGCGGTGTACACCCCCACGATTCTAAAATATCAAAGGACTGCGCTATCGAGGATTTTCCAGTATTGGAAAAAGCATACCTCTCTATGGCCCAACATCTAGGCGCACCTGCAGAGCCTATCGTTCAGAAAGGGGATAAGGTTAAAGTGGGCCAATTGATCGCAAAACCTACAGGTTTCGTATCTGCAAATATCCACTCATCTGTATCCGGTACTGTGGCTGCAGTAGAGCCTTATGCAGACCTGGCAGGTAACCCTGTAATGCACGTTATTATAGATGTAGAAGGTGATGAATGGGAAGAGAGCATCGACCGCACACCAGATGTAGTAAGAGATATTACCCTCTCTAAAGAGGAGATCATAAAAAGAATCCAGGACTGTGGTATCGTAGGTCTGGGTGGAGCTTCTTTCCCTACCCATATCAAACTTACCCCTCCTCCGGGAAAAGTTGCAGAGTATCTCCTTATCAATGGTGCCGAGTGTGAGCCTTTCCTTACATCTGACTACAGACTTATGATCGAGCAGCCTGAGCAAGTGCTCATCGGTGCCAAGATCATGATGAAAGCTCTGGATGTTAAAAAATGCCGTTTCGGTGTAGAGGAGAACAAACCTGAAGCTATCGCAAAACTTAAATCATTCTCAGCTCAGTATCCTGAGATCGAGATCGTACCTTTGAAGAAAAAATATCCTCAAGGTGGTGAGAAACAGCTTATCGAGGCATTGACCGGAAGGAGAGTCCCTTCTATGGGTCTCCCTATCGATGCAGGTGCTGTGGTTCAGAACTGCGGAACTGCGTTGGCAGTGTATGAGGCTGTTCAGAAGAACAAACCTCTTTTCGAAGGTATTGTGACCGTAACAGGTAATTGCTCTGAGCAGCAGAGAAACTTCCGCTTGAGAGCAGGTACACCTATCATCAATCTTCTCGATGCTATCGGCCGTATCCCTGCAGATGCAGCGAAGATCATCAGCGGTGGTCCTATGATGGGTAAAGCTGTATCAAATCTTCTGGCTGCCACTGTAAAGAGCAGCTCTGCTATCCTTATGCTTACAGAAGAGGAGACCAAGAGAAAACCCGAATCAAACTGTATCAGATGCGGTAAATGTATCGATGCCTGCCCTATGGGGCTTGAGCCATATCTATTGGTGAGATATTCGAGAGCCAATATGTATGATGAGCTGGAAGAGAACAAAATATATGACTGTATAGAGTGTGGATGCTGTCTATTCTCTTGCCCTGCATATATTCCACTTCTTGACCACATCAGAGCATCAAAAGCTGAGGTTATGAAGATTATGCGTAGCCGTCCTAAAAAATAGTGAACAAAAAATAATTTAAAATATGAGAAAACTAATTGTCTCACCTTCTCCACACATCCATAGCGTAGAGAATACCCAGAGAATAATGAGAGATGTCATTATCGCATTGTGCCCATCTCTGCTTGTCTCTATCTATTTCTTTGGATTCTCTGCCATCAAGCTTGCTCTTGTGGGTGTTGCATCCTGCGTGGCAGTGGAGTATGTCATTCAGAAATACATTCTGAAGACCAAAGTAACTATCAACGATTATTCTGCAGCACTTACAGGTTTGTTGCTTGCACTTAACTTGCCACCAAGCTCACCGGGCTGGATGATCCTCATCGGCTCTATCGTAGCTATCGGTGTGGCTAAAATGACCTTCGGTGGACTTGGCCAGAACGTGTTTAACCCTGCCCTTGTAGGTCGTGTATTCCTTTTGGTATCTTTCCCTGTACTTATGACAGACTGGAGTGTTCCTGAGTCGTGGTTCAGAGAGGGTGTCGATGCCACTACAGGAGCTACCCCTCTTGCATTGATTAAAGAGGGTCTTGCCAATGGCCTGACTATCGAGCAGATTATGGCATCAAACCCTGATATCTCTTATGTACATATGTTGTTCACTAAGATCGGCGGTTCTGTCGGTGAGGTCTCTGCACTGGCACTTATCCTCGGTTTTGTATACCTTCTTGTCAGAAGAGTTATCAAACCTACCATCCCAGTGACCATCATCTGCACTATCTTCGTGGTTTCAGGTATTTTCTGGCTGGTTAATCCTGATCAGTTTACCGATCCTATCTTCAACATCCTTACCGGTGGTGTCCTTCTCGGTTCTATCTTTATGGCTACCGACTATGTTACCTCACCTATGAGTACCACAGGTCAGATCATCTTCGGTTTCGGTATCGGTCTTTTGACAGTCCTTATCAGATACTTCGGTGCATATCCTGAGGGTGTATCATTCGCTATCCTCATTATGAATATGGCTGTTCCATTGCTTAACAAATATTGTAAACCCGCAAGATTCGGGAAGGAGGTGAAAAATGGCAAGTAAATCATCATTTAAAAATATGGTAGTGGTCCTTACCGCTATCTGCCTTATAGCTTCAGCACTTCTGGCTGTAGTATATAATGTGACTGCAGAGCCTATCGCCAAAGCAGAGGTGGCAAAAGTGAATGCCGCTATCTCAGCTGTAGTTCCCGAGTTTGACAATGTCCCTTCAGAGGAGGTTTTCGAGATCGAGGATGGCGCAAAAGTGAGCAAAGTCTATCCTGCCAAAAAAGGTGGCGAGATCGTAGGTTATGCAGTAGAGGTGAAGTCAGGTGGTTTTGGTGGTCCTATCCAGATTATGGTGGGATTCACACCTGATGGTATCATCTATAACACATCTATAGTGGCTGCATCCAATGAGACCCCCGGTCTGGGAGCCAAGATCCTGGATGATAATATCCCTATCAGAGTTCAGATGAAAAATCTTAACCCTGCTACTACACCTCTTGTGGTGAAAAATGATGGTGGCTCTATCGACGCTATCACTGCATCTACCATCACTTCAAGAGGCTTCTTGAAAGGTGTAGAGGCTGCTTACGGAGTATTTCTTAAAATTCAAGCTAAATAATAAATGTTATGGGAAAATTGAAACTAATCACTGATGGTATCATCAAAAATAACCCGACATTTGTTTTAGTGTTGGGTATGTGTCCCACTTTGGGTACCACTACTTCAGCCATCAACGGCTTGGGTATGGGTGTCGCTACTATGTTCGTGCTGATCTTGTCAAATATGGTGATCTCTGCTGTAGCCAAGGTTATTCCTGACAAAGTGCGTATCCCATCTTATATCGTAATCATCGCAGCATTCGTTACCATCCTTCAGCTTTTGCTTCAGGCGTATGTACCTTCACTATATGAGACCCTTGGTCTGTTTATCCCACTTATCGTGGTTAACTGTATCGTGCTTGGTCGTGCAGAGGCCTTTGCAAATAAAAATGGTGTAGTGGATTCTGCTCTTGACGGTATCGGTGTAGGTCTTGGCTTTACCATTGCCCTGACCGTTATCGGTGCAGTGAGGGAGATTCTTGGAAGCGGATCAGTTTTCGGTCTCAAATTTATGGAAGGTGACGGTATGCTTGCCTTTGTGCTTGCTCCCGGTGCATTCCTCGTTTTGGGCTATCTGATGGTATTGTTTAAAAAACTAACTAATAAAGAGGCATAGATATGGAATATTTTATCATTATCATTTCGGCAGTATTTGTAAATAATGTCGTACTGTCACAGTTCTTGGGTATCTGTCCTTTCTTGGGTGTCTCTAAAAAGGTTAGTACCGCTGCAGGTATGTCTGCTGCCGTTACTTTCGTTATGGCACTCGCTACCCTTGTAACATACCTTCTTCAGAAATATGTACTTGACGCTTTCGGTATAGGGTTTATGCAGACTGTGGCTTTCATCCTGGTGATCGCTGCTCTTGTACAGATGGTAGAGATTATCCTTAAGAAGATCTCTCCATCACTATATCAGGCTCTTGGTATCTTCCTGCCACTTATCACTACCAACTGTGTGGTTTTGGGTGTGGCTATCCAGGTAGTTACTAAAGAATTCGATTTTATAAACAATGTCGGTGCACTAAACCCTGCTATGATGAATCTTGGCCAGTCAGTGGTATTCGCTATCGCTAATGCGATCGGTTATAGTCTGGCTATGGTGTTGTTTGCAGGTATCAGAGAGCAGCTGGATCTGAATAATGTTCCTAAAGCTTTCAGAGGTGTCCCTATCGCACTTATCACTGCAGGTATTATGGCTATGGCCTTTATGGGCTTCAGCGGACTTGTTTAATCTGATTGAAAATGGAGACATTGGTCAATATTGAAAGGGTGCTTGCCGAGGGGAAAATCGAGGAGGCTTTCAATGCGCTTCACGATTTCCTCAAACAGGAGCCCAATAGTGCAAAGGGGTGGTACCTTCTGGGTGGTATCTATCGCAGACAGCAGATGTGGGGCGATGCCATCAATGCCTATGGTAAGGCTAAGATGATAGAGCCCGACGGTCCTGCAGATGCGGCGATAGAGTCCATCTACGATATCATACGATTTGTTAATAAGGACCTGATGAATCCGTAATGCGTCATCCCTGTCACACCAGACCTGTCTGGGCGTCTGTATCACGAAGAGTGAACTGACTGGGGATCTCACAATATAAAAGGGGCTGGCCGAGGGGTCAGCCCTTTTTGTGTCCAGACTTGTGGGTAGAATAGGGGGATGTTGGGGAGGAATTAGGGTCAGTGTCGTAGGGTTAGCGTTGTAGGGATCAGGGTGATCGAGGGGTCAAGGGCGAAATCGATGGGACCCGGGATGTGCTCTGCAGTGGGCTGCAGGGCACATCTTGGGTCTTAACCCTGCGCAGGGGCGAGGGGTTAAGACCAACAGGGCCGGCGAGAGGGGACTCTCGCGGCCCTTCTGGGCCCCATCGATTTCGTGCCAACTTTTTTATGTTCTGCTTAAGTGTTTTGAAATTACGATTTTAATGGTGATATTTGTCAACGAACTCAAATAGTCCACCAAAATGGCCTGGGTGGTGTTGGGAAGTGCAGTTAGTAGGCCTATAAAGATATCTGTATGGTGGCGACTTCATATTACCACGTGTGTACCAAGGGAGAAGATCTTCCGTGGATGTTTAGGGATGAAATAGATTTTATCGCAGGGATAAATAGGATCGGCTTTTGTGTGTTGAGTGTAAATGTAGCGGTAGTTGATTTTATATTAATGGATACACACGTCCATTTTATCTTAAAGGGGAGTCTCCCGCTATGTAAAGATTTTATCAATAAGTACAAGCAGATGACCGGCAAGTGGGTGTCACATAGACACAATATTGCTAACCATCTCTCTAAAGTGGCCACTACGATAGTTCCCGTCGGCTCAGAGGAGGCTTTGATGGAAGAGATAGCGTATGTGGACAGGAACAGTATTATGGCAGGTTACCGATGTATGCCTACAGAGTACAGGTGGGGAATGTCACGATATTTCTTCAAGGATACCCTTTCGATGGACGCTTTGCTTTCCGGGTTTGAAAAGATAGGGGAGAGAAGTCTTAAAAATCTGAAGAGAAATTTGTCGACGCGAGTGGATATTCCGAGAGATTGGGAGATAGATAAGTCAGGGATGATCAATCCTCGATGTTTTGTGGATTATAGAATCGTCGAGTCGATATACCGGTCACCTAACAGGTATCTCTATTTTCTCTCTAAGAAGCTGGAAGGTAAGATCGATATGAAACTCTCTCAAGGTGTCGGCTCATTTATTCCCGATAAAGAGATGCGCTCTATCACAGATAGTCTGACCCGAGAGATGTTTGGATTGGAGAAGAGGGGACTGCTCAATATGTCACAGCGAATCCAGATAGCCAAAAAACTGCGTTATGAATATGGGGCGACCCATAAACAGATATCCAGAATGCTCAATGTCGATGTGAATATACTTAAGGGGTTTGTGTAATAAGAGATTATTAGGCGGGGGTGAAATCGGTAGGGCCCGGGATGTGCTCTGCAGTGTGCTGCAGGGCACATCTTGGGCCTTAACCCTGCGCAGGGGCGAGGGGTTAAGACCCAAAGGGTCGGCGAGACCTCCCTCTCGCGCCCCTTCCGGGCCTCATCGATTTCGCCAATCGGTTTCGCTGGGTCAGTGACATTTCGCGGAACTCGTGCTGTCACTGTCTGTCCTGTCGGTGTCGCTTTGATTTAGTGTCACCAGTCGGTTTCGCTGGGTCAGTGTCGTACAGTCGGTGTTGTGCCGACTAGTGTCGTGCTGTCTGTGTAGCGTCGGGAGTGTTGTATCATCAGTTTAGTGACGTGGGGGTGGTCCTGTCTTTGACGCTGTAATGTAGTGTCGCTGTGAGGTTGTTGCTCGGAATGAAAAATGGGCAGTGAAACAGATGTTTCAGTGCCCATTTTGGTCATCCGGAACCTCCGGTCAGTCGCTCTCTACCATGCGTTAAGTGGCAGACCGTGCATCTTGGCACGAACTTCCCCTTTGACTCTCTCGATAACTTCAGGATTGTCGACATTGCTCAATACCTGGTCGATAAGCTCTACGATGCCGTCCATATCTTTCTCTACCAGACCTCTTGAGGTGATGGCAGGTGTACCTACACGGATACCCGATGTGGTGAATGGTGTGCGGCTGTCAAATGGTACCATATTCTTGTTTACTGTGATATCTGCCAGTACAAGGGTCTTCTCAGCGACTTTACCTGTCAACTCAGGGAATTTGGTGCGGAGGTCGATAAGGAGCAGGTGGTTGTCTGTACCTCCTGATACCACTTTATAACCTCTCTTGATGAATGCCTCACCCATTGCCTTGGCATTTTTCTGTACCTGGATCTGGTACTCTTTGAACTCAGGCTGAAGTGCCTCGTAGAATGCTACAGCTTTTGCAGCGATGCAGTGCTCGAGGGGACCACCCTGGATTCCTGGGAATACGGCCGAGTTGATGAGCTGTGACATCTTCTTGATCTCACCTTTAGGTGTTTTGAGTCCCCAAGGGTTCTCGAAATCCTTACCTATTAATATAATACCTCCGCGAGGACCTCTCAGGGTCTTGTGAGTGGTGGAGGTGACGATGTGTGCATATTTTACAGGGTTTTTAAGAAGGCCGGCAGCGATAAGACCTGCAGGGTGAGCCATATCTACCATAAAGATAGCACCGATTTTGTCGGCGATAGCTCTCATCCTCTCCCAGTCCCATTCGCGTGAGTATGCAGATGCACCACCCACGATAAGTTTTGGTCTGTATTCAAGAGCCTTTCTCTCCATATCCTCGTAGTCTACAAGACCTGTCTCTTCGTTTAGTCCGTAAGCGACAGCCTTATAGTTGACACCGGACATATTGACCGGAGAACCGTGAGTGAGGTGACCACCGTGTGACAGGTCAAGACCCATAAAAGTGTCGCCGGGTTTCAGACAAGCGAAGAAAACAGCCATATTGGCTTGTGCACCAGAGTGTGGCTGAACATTCGCATATTCTGCATCGAATAGTTCGCAGATGCGGTCGATAGCCAGCTGCTCTACCTGGTCTACCACTTCGCAGCCGCCATAGTAGCGTGCTTTGGGATATCCTTCAGCATACTTGTTTGTAAGGCAGGAACCGAGTGCTTCGAGAACACCATTGCTCACAAAGTTTTCAGAGGCGATGAGCTCGATACCGTGTGATTGACGATTCTCTTCCTGCTTGATTAATTCCGAGATTTGTATATCTTTTTTCATAATTAATTGAATAAATTTTTTATTTTTAATAAAAAATGTTTATCTTCGCTCAACAAAGTTAATTAAAAACCTTCATTTGTCAAAAAAACTTAAGGTAAAGATGTTGTTTAAGAAACTTACAAGTATAGAGCTAGAAAGACCATCAGAGGAGGATTATCAAGTTATGGAAAAGATCCCCGTAGTGGTGGTTCTGGATAATGTGCGCAGTCAGCACAACATCGGCTCTGTCTTCAGAACATCGGATGCTTTTTTGGTAGAGAAGGTTATATTATGTGGTATATGCGCTACACCTCCTAGTCCGGAGATCCACAAATCAGCTTTGGGGGCGGAGTTCTCTGTAAAATGGGAATACGTTTCCAGTACACTTGAAGCTGTTCGGGGTCTTAAGCGGGATGGTTATTCTCTGATAGGGGTAGAACAGACAGAGAACTCTACACCTGTTCAGAATATGGAGATGGATTCATCGGGAAAATATGCACTCATATTTGGCAATGAGGTCAAAGGGGTATCTCAGGATGTCATAGATGAGTGCGATATGTGTATGGAGATCCCTCAGTGGGGGACCAAACACTCACTGAATGTATCTGTCTCGGTCGGGATTGTCCTCTGGAGCTTCTTGCATAGAATCCTGTCACAAAAGGGGAAAAATCCTATTAGTAAGGAATAGAATTATAAGCCGTTAAAATCAGTACTAACTTTATTAAACAAAATTGCTTTATGAAGAAATTTTTATGTTTGATCGCGATGGCAGTTATGCTGTTTACATCGTGTCTTAAAAACGAAGAGCCCGCATCTCTGGTTGAGTTGCGTCAGGCGAAAGCCGCTCTTATTGCTGCTGATGCAGCTTATCGTACAGCTGAAGCTGCCCTTAAGCAGGCTGAGGTTGAATTCCAGAATGCTCTTACTGCAGAGCAGGTTCTACTAAATGAGCTTCAAACTCTTGAAAATGAAGCTAAGGCTATTGAGAATGAGATCGCAAAACTTGATCTTGAGATAAAACAAGCTGAGACAGAAGCTGAAAAAGCTCGTTGGGAAGCAAAAAAAGCTGAATATGAAGCAGACTTGCTCGAGCAACAACAGGCTATGGAGGAGATGATCGAGGAGCATAAAATCGCTATGTTGGATTTGCTGGCTCAGGTGGCTCAGGCAGAGCTTGAATACGAGAACGCCCTTAAACTTATGGAGGCTTCAAAACTTAAATTGACCCCTGAGCAGCAGGCTATCGTAGACGGCTATGTAGCAGCGATCAAAGCTCTAAGATATGGTGGTACTTATGAGGATCTTGCCGGTAATACTCAGACTGTAGCCAAATCTATCTCTGAACTTCGTCAGGATTTGATCGAAGCTAACGCTAACCTTCAGAATGCACAGTTCAACTGGGATGCTGAGACTGCACTTATGCAGGCAGAACTTGACAGCGCTGAAGCAGCTACTACTCTTGAGGGAGCTAAGAAAAATCTCGAAGATTTCATAGCTTTCACCAAGATGGAGAATATCCAGGAGTGGGAGGCAGCTGCAGCAGAAGCTGAAGAAGCAGCTGACGAGATCGAGATCGAGATCGATAATGTTACTGTAACATTGAAAGCTCTATTTGATGATAACGGTACTTCTACAAATCCTGCCGATGATAAAGGTGCTATAGCAGACGTTAAGAAAGAGATTTCTGATGTAAATACTGAGATAGGTAAGGTTGATGAACTCAGATATGCTGAGTATATTAATGCCTTTGGAACAGCAGATCCAGAACCTATGTCACTAATTTCCCCTGCTACTGACAAATACTATCCGGAATCTAAGAAATATGTGAAAGAGCAGGCCAAACTTGAATCTATCAAAGCTTTCAACGAGGAGAAAGATGAGATGGCTAAAGAGAAAGTAGCTGCTTCTTTCGAGGTTCCTGCTGAGATCGCACAGGTAGTGGCCAATTCTATCAATTCTGTAGTAACTACTGATGATGAAGTCGCTTTCAATGACGAGACCAAACTTTATGAATTTGAGGATGGTAAATACACTATAGAGAAAGTATTGTTTGATTATACTAAACTTGAAGAGAAAGTTTACCCTACTAACCCATTATTTGATTTTGATAATTGGGCTAAAAACAATGCTTTCAAACCTGCAGCTACTAATGGTCTTATCTCTGCTTTGAATAATATCAAAAGTTCAATTGAGTATTATAAGCAAGGTGTGTCAGGGGCAGAGCTTCCTGCTACACAAGAGGAGTTGGCTGCAGCTAAAGCAGACTATGCAGCTATTGAGAAAGACTTCAATTTGGCAAAAGGTTACTGGGAAAAAGTCCTTGAAGAGATGCCTGCAGCAGTGGCAGCTTACAAACTTGAATATAAACAGGATGCACAAGATGATTTGATAGCAGCACACAACGCATATACACAGTTGGTTACACCTTCTGATGCCCAGAAGAATGCTTATCTTGCTAACTATGCAAAATATCTTAAACTTCGTGAGAAGCTTACAGGTGTTATCTACACTGTAACTATAGATGGTGAGAAAGAACCCCTTTCTGATCACCTTAAAGTAGAGAACTGGCAAGAAGCTGGTTCGCTGACACCTTTGTTTACCACTGCTGTTCTTGACGCTATCCGCGGTGAGGCAACTTTGGGTTATGATTATGATACATTTGTAAGTGCATCTGATTATAAACATGAAGACTTCGCTAAGGAAGGTCTTCTTCCTAAATGGCACCATTTGTCACAGGTATTGTGGGGTATCGATGAGTTGAGAGTATCTGTAGATGATTATGTAGGTGAAGATTTCAGATTGGTAGATCAAAATAGGGTAGCCAATGTGGGTAATGTTTACAATGCATTAGTGGAAGTTGGTTATGATGAGACTTTATCTAATCCTCAGAACTCTTCATTTGAATTGAGGTATAGTTATTCATTTGTGTATTGTCTCTGGACTAACAAAATTAATTTAGACTTCTTTATTAAGAATGCAGAGAATGTACTGGCTAACGGTCCTAAGTATGACGAACTTATCGCTGACATCGATGAGATTATCGTAGATCTTGAGGAGGAAGTTAAGGGTTATTCAGCTGAGTCTGAGGCTTTGGTAGCTGTACTTGACAAGATCGACGAAGAGATCGAAGCTATCATCGAGGCTGCTGATGAGATGACCGAGGATGCAAAAGCTGACCTTAATAAAGCTAAAGCTGAGCTTATCGCAGAACTTGAAGCACTTCAGGATGAATATAAGAAAATCGATCTTCAGATTCAGGCTCTAAATGCTGAGATGGGTAGACTTAATGATTTGGCAAGTGTATATCGTGGCTATATCGCGAAGTACTACGCAGCTGAGGCAGGTGTAACACTACCTACTTTTGCTAATTCTGAGGCTATTCAGGCTGCATTCAAGTCACAGATCCAGTCATTTGAGCAGGCTATTATCGATGCTACTGAAGATATGAACGAAGCTCTTGAGACCCTTGAGCAGATCAAGAACGGTACCGATGCCGATAATGTATTCTTCGAGCAGCAGCTTGAGAAAGCTAAAGCTGAAGTAGAGGAACTTGAGGCAGAGATCGAAGAGCGTCTTGCTGAGATCGAGAAATACGAAGAGTTGTTGAAAGACACTTTGGCTGCTTTCGCAGGTGAATCTTCAGAAGGTGGCGAAGAGGCCTAATCAATCAACTAATGTAGAACCAACAAAAACATTATCGATATGTTGAGGAAATTTATCATAATGGCTGTGGTAGCACTGATGACTGTCCCTGTGTGGGGACAGTCTACAGGCTCCGCTGTCCCTTATGCCCCCAAGAAAGGTGATGTGCAAGTTGGAGTACTTATTGGTCCATCTACCTATTTTCTAGACAATCACAGTTATCGTCTGCTTCCACAGACAAACAAAGATGGCGTAATTAGTGAAGTAGGTGTAACAGGTGATCAGATGAGAACATACTTCAACTTGGGTTCTCTCAACTCGAATACTTTAACTAATATGATAGGTGTAAACTTCTCGTGGTTCGCTTTGGAACAGCTGGAGTTTACAGCGATGTTCGGAATGAATATCAATTATACCCCTAAAAAAGACTATGTAGAGGGTGAATATACAGTTCCGGATATGCCTATCCCCAGTTATAAGTATATTTTGGGTGAGACAAACCACCTGTTTAATGTAGAAGTAGGATCCAACTATCGTTTCAAAACCGGAAATGAGAGGGTAAGTCCATATATCGGAGCCTTCTGTGGTTATCAGATGGCCCGTGTAGAGGCGATGTATCCATATACCGGTGAGTTGTCAAGTGAAGGGGATCCGATAGAACTAGTCAGAAACAGTTATCGTGCCGGTCAGGCGTATTCTATCAGAAGTGGTATTATGGCTGGTGTAGATTATGCAGTGGCTCCCGGTTTAATTATCGGTATTGAAGTGGCTCCTGCATCTTATCACTACTCAGTAATTGATATTCACCATGTGGGATATCAGGCATTTCAGGCAGATAACCATCATATCAAGATCTTCTCCCAGCCTCGTTTGAAGTTAGGATTTAGATTCTAGTATTTATAATATTCGATCCCAAGTGGAGTGAGAAAGTGTTTCGGCCTCTGCTTGGGATCGATAAATTTTTGCCTATGAAATACAGATTATTGTTTCTGTCGATATCTTTTATGATGTTGACTCTGATAGGATGTTCTGTTGTAGAAAATAATGACCCTATTGTAAGTACAGATCCATCTTTCCCTGAGTTCTATATCGGCGGCGATGACCTTGGTCAGGGTGATGAGGACACTAAGGTGAGCGGATCTCTCGATAGAAGTGTTCTCTCCTTCACTTGGACATATAACGACAGGGTGGCTATATATCCCGGAGTGGATACAAAGTTAGAATATGTATATGAGGGTGAGACAGGTGCTACAAAGGGTGTTCTTAAAGCTGTAGCCGGAGGTGATTATACTTTCGGTGGGAAATCTTTGGAGTATAATGTAGCGGTCCTTCCATATGATGAGGATAGGATTAGAATTGAAGATGGAACACTTTATATGGATTTTCCTCAGGTTCAAACCTATTCTCCTGAAGGGTTAAGTGACGGACAGTTCTATATGGTAGATGTGACAGAGCCGGAGATCCGAAACCTATACTTCAAGTCTGTAGGATCGTATTTGATTTTTACATTAGAGAATACCTCGACTGTCGAGCAGCCTGTCAGAAAGATCGAACTTATAGCAAATAATTCGAAGGCTCTTTGTGGTACATTCTGTATAGATCTGGAAGAGAATACAGATGATCCTATAGACTATACCGCCAAGTATTCTTCGGGTGGAAGCACTTACATCACACTTGATATGAGCGGTGAGGATGGCGGTTATGTGGCTATCCCTCCGGGAGAGAGCAGAGATTTCTATTTCTTCATCCCATCTCAGAATTATCCCAATGGGCTATATTTTAAGGTATATTATAATAATTATTCTTATACCTACGAAGAGTATTATTATGGCGCATTTACTGCAGTAAGAAATAGTTACTATCGTCGCTCTTCCGTGTATACCCCTATAGCTGCACCTGTGGAGCCGTCAAGTTATGTGGAGTATCTTCTTCGTACATTTGACGCTGATGGTGACGGTACTCTAAGTGATCAGGAGGCTGAAAGTGTAGCATCTATCGCCATAGATCAGTCTGTCTCAGGATTTAATGCAGATGAGGAGGGATTTGAACTGGAGCGTTTTGTGAATCTGGAAACATTATCGATAAGCAGTCCATCAAATTCTGTGACCACTACCCTCGATTTGACACCTTTCCGGTCGCTAACGACCCTCTATATCCAGAATGATTATGATCTTAAGAGTGTTAAGCTTGCCGGAGCTCCAAATGCTGCTTTGGAGAATGTGACTCTTAGAAATCTTCAAAGCTTGGAAGATTTTGACTTTAGGGATTTGAAGGGCCTTCGCTATCTGTATGTATATAACTGTGTCAAGCTAACTAAGCCCGATTTTTCAGTTAATGAGAAGGTTACATCCTTCAGTTGGATATATACCAACATCTCTTCGCTTGACTTGAGGGCTATGAAGAGTTTGCAATCTCTGACTTGCTATTCTAATAATTTGCTTACAGAGTTGAAACTTCCAAAAAGCAAGGATTTATCTCACCTTGAGATGGACAATTGTTCATCACTCGAAGGAGAACTTGATTTGTCTTATTATACCTCACTTGCAGGAGATATATGGTTGAATGGCAATAAACTTACCAATATCATATTTCCAAAGGTAGAACACAGTTCGGATATAACACTGCGTGTTTACAATACACTTGTCAAAAATCTGGACATCAGTGGCTTGTCAAGTAATATTGTTCAGTTGAGAGCTTATAACTGTCCCGATTTAGAGAATATAAACCTTGATGGATGCACTCGTTTGTATAACATCAACGTGTATAATAACCCTATTCTGAAGAGTCTGGATATTACAGAGTGTAGAGATTACGGTGTTGTCCTCAACTTGTATGGATGTCCGGAGTGTGAGTCGCTTACACTGATAGAGGGTCAGCTCTCTTCGTGGAGTGTTGACGATCATATTGAATGGATTTACGAATAAGAACCCAATTTTTAATAATTATTTAATCCCGAGCAGAGAATGAAAATTTCAGATTATATTTCACCTATGGTACAAATTCTGGATGTGGAGCCTGAGTATGGCTTTGCCCAGAGTGGTGGTAACTTTGAACAGCCGGTTCCCGGAAATTATGATCCATTTTCAGACTCTGCTTGGGATTGATAAATTTTGCGCCTATGAGATACACATTTCCATTTCTGTCTATATCTTTTATGATATTTGCCCTTATAGGGTGTTCTGTCATTGAGAATGATGAACAAATTGTAAATACTGACCCAGCATTCCCCGAGTTCTATATCGGTGGTGATGACCTCGGCCAGAGTGATGCCGGTACCAAGGTGACAGGGGCTCTCGGTAGAGATGATTTCTTTACTTGGACATATAACGACAGGGTAGCCATATATCCCGGTGTGGATATCCAGGTAGAATATGTATATGAGGGAGAGACCGGTGCCACAAAGGGTGCCCTTAAAGCTATAGCCGGAGGCGATTATACCTTCGGTGGGGATCCTATAAATTATTCTGTGGCGGTACTCCCGTACCAAAAGGATAGGATAAGCCTTAATGGCGATACACTCTATATGGATTTTCCTCAGGTTCAGACCTATTCTCCGGAGGGGTTAAGTGATGGACAGTTTTATATGGTAGATGTTGTAGACCGTGAGGAGAGAAATCTTTTTTTCAAGAATGTAGGTTCATACGTTGTCCTAACACTCAATAACCCGTCAGAACTCGATCAGCCTGTAAGGGAGATCTCTATGAAGTCTGTGAGCGGTAAGCCTCTGTGGGGTAAATTCTATATAATTCTGGAAGAGAATACAGATGATCCTATAGATTATACCGCGAAGTATTCTTCCGGTGGAAACTCTTCCATCAAACTTGATATGAGTGGTGAAGAGGGCGGTTATATAACCATCCCTCCGGGGGAGAGCAGAGATTTCTATTTCTTCATTCCATCTCAGGATTATACGGGTGACTATTCTAACAGTATTCAGTTCTCTATGAGATACCCAAATGGTCTGTCGTCGGTTTCTATGAATGGGGCATTGGTGGCCGAAAGGAATGGTATTTATTTTTATGAATTTGACTACGATCCCGTCTCTCCTCCAGAAGAGCCCGAAAGTTATGTCGAACAGCTGTTGCGCAGATATGATAAAGATAGGGATGGGGTCTTGAGTGATGAGGAGGCTGAGGCTGTCACCTATCTGTGGCTTCAAGAGATCGGGGATTTTGATCCTGCAGAACCTGGGTTCGAACTTGAAAGGTTCAGTAACATTACAGAATTGCAGTTATATGATGTTAAGTTTAAGTCAGAATCACCGATATTGGATTTGTCACCTTTTGAGTCTCTTACATCTGTAGAATTGTTGTGGTATGTGGAAGGGTTGACACATCTCAAATTTAACAGTGCCTCTAATAGTGCCTTGACCTATCTGGAAATTAATGATAGTCCACAATTGACGTCAGTAGACTTCAGCCGTGCCAAGAATTTAGAATATATAGAAGTGGAGGGCACATCTATAGAGAATCCGGACTTTTCATACAATACGAAAGTGAAAGAATTCAAATATTCCCGCAACTATAAAACACTTAAGGTGGATCTGAGAGCGATGAAGGAACTGGAAGAACTCGAATGCCGCTACAATGGTGATGCAATGTCTGAAATAAAACTGCCAAGATCCAAGGCTCTGCACAGTCTCGATTTAAGTGGCTTGAGTGAAGCCCTGCAAGGTGAACTTGACTTGTCTTATTATACAAATCTAAGAGGAGAAATAGGCTTATATAATAGTAAGCTTACAAATATTGTTCTACCGAAGCCGGATCACAACGACGATTTGAGTTTGGATGTTTCCAGCTCATCTATTCGTAAGCTGGATCTCTCTAACATAGCAGGTAATATCGTGTCTTTAAGAGCTAATGGATGTCAGAATCTGGAAAGCATAAATCTCGAAGGGTGTAATGGATTGTCCAACATACGTGCGCAAAATAATCCCCTTCTGAAGAGTCTGGATATCACCGAATGTAGTGATTCTAATGTTACCCTTTATTTATACAGCTGTCCAAGCTGTGAGACCCTTACATTAAGAGAAGGACAATTAGGCTCTTGGAATGTGGATGAGCACATTGAGTGGATTTATGAGCAGTAATATTCAAATCTCATAAGTGTTAAAGCCTTCAGTTATACTGAGGGCTTTTTCTTTGATGGTACGGTCAGGCGATAGTGTATTTGACAAGTTCACGTTTGAGTTCTGTGCAGGGACAGAGTGTTGAGAGGAGCTTTTTGAATTCCGGTCCGTGGTTCATATGCCTGAGGTGGCAGAGTTCGTGCAGGATAACATAGTCGCGAAGATGCTCAGGGAGGAGGTGGAGTCTGATGTTCAGGTTAATGTTCCCCTTGGCAGAACAGGAACCCCAATTGGTCTTATTGTCCTTGAGGGTGATTTTCTTGTATAGTGGTGATCCGTCAGGGGCAGTGAATCCGTGCTGCAGGGCCAGCTCACGAGTGCGACTGCTCAGGGTGATGGTTGCCTCCTTTTTGAGCTGCATAAATGCAATGGGGTCCTCCGGAAGTGAGATGGGGGTGCGGAAAGCGGTGTGGTAGCGTCTTTCCTTGATAATCTCTGTAACTCTGTACTCGGAATTTCTCAAAAAGAGTTCCCCAACGGCAAATGGAACATACCACGGCATAGTGACCCTTATGCCTCTGGTGTCACTGATTCTTATGGAGATGCGGCGTACACCCCTTCTTTTGATGAGGAGGACTTGACCGAATTCGGGATGCTCTATAGTTTTCGCTTTCATAGGGACAAAAATAGTGATATTCGGCTAATCTTTTTTGGAGAATGAGTTTATTTGTCTATCTTTGCACTCCCAATTTTGGGACAAAACAATTTAAAATCAAACGCTTAAAGTTATGGCAGAATATCTTGCAGCAGAAAAAAAGCAGGAGATTTTCGGACAATACGGGAAGTCTAATAAAGACACCGGCTCAGCTGAGAGTCAGATCGCTCTATTTTCCTACCGTATCGCTCACTTGACAGAGCACCTTCGTAGCAATAAAAAAGACTATGGCACACAGAGGGCTTTGCTTAGACTTGTTGGTAAAAGACGTCGTCTTCTTGACTACTTGAAGACTACCGACATCGAGAGATACAGGGCAATTGTGAAGGCACTTAACCTTCGTAAATAATAAGGCGAGGCTGTCAATCATATACGACAGCCTCTTTTTCTATCTATCGACATATTAGCGGAAAAAAATAATAATAAGATGAATGTAGTAAAAAAGACCATCACATTGGGTGATGGAAGAATTGTAGAGATCGAGACCGGTAGATTGGCCAAACAGGCTGCCGGTAGTGTCGTTCTCAAAGTCGGTGACACAATGTTGCTTGCGACAGTAACTTGTGCGAAAGATGCTAAAGAAGATGTGGACTTTATGCCTCTTTCAGTAGAATATAAAGAGAAATTTGCAGCTGCCGGCAGAATTCCTGGCGGGTTTATGAAGAGAGAGGGTAAAGCCTCTGATTCTGAGATCCTGGTAGCTCGCTTGATCGACAGGGCTTTGCGTCCTCTTTTCCCTGATAATTTCCACGCAGAGGTATTTGTAACAGTAAACCTTATCTCTGCAGATAAAGAGACTATGCCTGATGCATTTGCAGGTCTTGCAGCATCGGCTGCACTGGCAGTGAGTGATATCCCATTCGGTGGCCCTATCTCAGAGGTGAGAGTGGCTCGTATAGACGGTCAGTTTGTAATTAACCCTACTTTCCAGGCACTTGAGAGGGCAGATCTGGATATTATGGTAGCAGCTACCTATGAGAACATTATGATGGTAGAGGGTGAGATGAAAGAGGTGACTGAGAAGGATATGCTTGATGCCATCAAATTTGCTCACGAAGAGATCAAGAAACATTGCGTAGCTCAGAAAGAGCTTATGGAAGAGGTGGGTAAAGTGAACAAGAGGGAGTATTGCCACGAAGAGGATGATGAGGATCTTCGCAATGCCCTTGTAAGCTACTGCTACGACAAATGTTATGCTATCGCCAAATCACAGCTTGGCAAACACGAGAGAGAGGATGCTTTCTCTGCACTTAAGGATGAGTTCATCGAGACTATCCCTGAGGAGGAGAGAGATGACAAGATGGTGATGATCAACAGATACTATGGTCAGGTAGAGAAAGAGTGTATGCGCCGTATGATCGTGGACGAAGGTGTTCGTCTTGATGGCCGTAATACCCGTCAGATCCGTCCTATCTGGTGTGAGACCAACTATCTTCCAGGTGCACACGGTTCTGCTATCTTTACCCGTGGTGAGACCCAGGCTTTGGCTACTGTAACACTTGGTACCAAACTTGATATGAAAGAGCTTGACGAAGTTTTGGTTCAGGAGACCCAGCAGTTTGTCCTTCACTATAACTTCCCTCCATTCTCTACAGGTGAGGCAAAACCTCAGAGAGGTATAGGCCGTCGTGAGATCGGTCACGGTAACCTGGCTTGGAGAGCTCTCAAACCTATGGTTCCAGTGGGAGACGAGAACCCTTATGCAGTACGTGTAGTGTCAGATATCCTGGAGTCAAACGGCTCTTCGTCTATGGCTACCGTATGTGCCGGTACTATGGCCCTTATGGATTCAGGTCTTAAGATCAAGAAACCTGTGGCAGGTATCGCTATGGGACTTATCTCAGACAAGAAGACCGGTAAATTCGTAGTTCTTTCAGATATCCTTGGTGATGAGGACCACCTTGGCGATATGGACTTCAAGGTGACAGGTACCAAAGACGGTATCACCGCTACCCAGATGGATATCAAGGTGGACGGTCTTCCATACGAAGTTCTTGAGCAGGCTTTGGCTCAGGCAAAAGAGGGCCGTGAGCATATTATGGGTGAGATGATGAAGACCATCTCTGAGCCTCGTGAGGACTTCAAACCAAATGTTCCTCGTCTTGTTCAGATCACTATCCCAGGTGAGTTCATCGGTGCTGTGATCGGTACCGGCGGTAAAGTTATCCAGGAGATCCAGAAAACTACCAACACCACTATCACTATCACTGAGGTAGAGGGTCAGGGTGTTATCGATATCTTCGGCGAGAACAAAGAGTGTATGGATGCTGCATTGGCACGTATCAAAGCTATAACCACTGTTCCTGAGGTGGGTGAGACCTACCACGGTAAAGTGGTCTCAATCCTGGAGTTCGGCGCATTTGTGGAGATACTCCCTGGAAAAGAGGGGCTGCTTCACATCTCTGAGCTTGACTACAAGAAAGTGGAGAAAGTGGAGGATGTCCTAAATGTAGGTGATGAAGTGGATGTTAAACTTCTGGAGATCGATGCAAAATCGGGTAAGATGAGACTCTCTCGCAGAGCTCTTATGCCTGCACCGGAGGGTTGGGTAGAGCGTGAGCGCAAACCAAGACCTTCAGGCGATCGCGGTCCCCGCAAAGATGGTGACAGAGGTCACCGCAGAGAGGGTGGTCCAAAAAGAAAACCTGAGAATCACGAGTAGGAAGATTCCCGAACGGAGTCGGAAATATGATAAAGTGGGGTGACTAAATTAATTAGTCGCCCCCTTTTTTTATTCGTCAGATATTGGTATCTTTGTTACCAAGCCAACAGGAAGATATTAAGAACACTTAACGCTATACTACAATGAGAAAATTCTTCGCACTATTTGTATTTCTATGTGCAAGTCTCCATTTGTCAGCACAGAGCTCTCCAGAGAAAGCCCATTGGTTTGATGGGTACAATTACTATACATCATACAAACCGCAGGATGGTGTGTACCATTTTCAGGGAGAATCTGCCGATGGTAGGAACAGGTTCTCCTTCTATATCAAAAATACCATAGACGGGCCCCTGGTTAAAGAGGATGAGAACAATAAAGGTTTCCTCCCTTTCAGAGGGGGGAGCTACGACTCTATGGCCATATTAGATATGGTAGGAGGGGGCAAAGTCTTCACTATCTACGATTCAAATTTTTTCGATGACAATTTCAATGTAGTGTGGACCCTTGTGCAGACCACTAAGAGTAAGGGGGACTGCCTCGCCTCTCAGCTTTGGCACACAGAGCAGCCTGTGGAATGGAATATGAAGAATATGATCACAAACCCTTACTACCTGGCTACCCTGTCGAAGACTCAGCTGAGAGCTGCTGAAGAGTCGCTGTACGGCAGGAATCGTTCAGATATAGAGGATCTTAATTACAAGCTTATCCTTACTGAACTATGCATCCCCGATTATAGCCGATACAAGATCACCGATCTTGATTATATGATGAGTGAGAGTGACTACGATTTTAAGGTGGTCAGAGATGCCTATGAGTTTTTGACTGCCATACAGTCAGGAGCCAAAATAAAAGTAGCAGACAATGCTACCATCAACCTTACCGACGCCCTGAATATCAGTGAGAACTTCAGGACAAGCGACAGAAGATGGATTGGGGAGGCATATACCGATCTCACCAGGTTGTCAGAGCCTGCCGTGGTAAGCGAGTCTGTATTCAACGGCAGACAGCTCACTATCGTAAACTATGAAAACATAACCATAAAAGGTGGTGTCAACTCACGCATCGTAGTGGATCCTGCGTATGCTTTTGTTCTCAATTTCGTAAACTGCACCAATATCACTATAGAGAATCTCACTATGGGACATACAGAGGAGGGGTATTGCACCGGAGGGGTGATAGGTCTGACAAACAGTTCGGCTATAACCATCAAGTCCTGCGATCTGTATGGTTGTGGAGCTTACGGCATAGTGTCCCAAGAGAGCCCATTCCTAATGGAAAAATCTATAATCAGAGACTGCTCATATGGGATAATGCAGCTTTATGGAGTAAGTTATGCAGAATTCAATGAGTGTGATTTCTTCCGAAACAGAGAATTCAGTATGGTGGAGATCGATGGAAACTCTTCAAATATCCAATTCAATCACTGCCGATTTGCCCAAAACCAAGGTGTGCTTTTCGCTGTAGATACCGATGTAGAGGTACGCGCTTCAGAGATCCACCACCCGATTGCAGATGGATTTGGGAGTGAGAACAACATACTTATAGATGAGTCGACCGGTGTCTTTGTGGACAATGAACCACTCGAAGATAGAGGTATAGGGCCCCAAAAAAGCAATTCAGTGTACTAACATTTAAAGTCCAAAGCGTATGAAAAAGTTATTGATAATCACTATATCTGTCTTATTCTCAGTTATCTCTTACGCCCAGACCATCGAGGACGGATCAAAATGGTGGGATGGTAAAAATCTCTATAGGGCTTGCGTCTCAGATCCGAATGAGGCTTTCTTCGAATTGGTTAATGAGGAGGGTGACTACAAATTCTTTCTGAGTAAAATACCGGGTCTCGCAGGAACGTATACACTCGAGCCTTCCAATACCGCATACGAAGCCCCGTTCAGGGCCCAATACGGATGGCTTGTGAAATACACACGAGAAGAGGGGATGTATTTTCTCTCTGTAGGAAGTCCTGTAGGTGAGACTGTATGGGTACTGACCCTCACTCCGGATTACCTCCACCACTGCCAGGGACAGCTCGCCGATGCTATCAGACAGCCTGTAGAGAGTATGGTTACAGATTACCTTATGAGCCCGGGCTACCTCTCATACTTCACTAAAGACGAACTGAAAAATATGCTCAATCTGATCGATGCATCAGGGGTGAACAGTGTCATAACAAGAACCAATAAGGCCTCCATCAAGAGCGAACTAAAGGTGACAGATAGTGAGCGGGCATATTTTTCTGAGTCTATGCCGCCAAAGGAGGAGAGCGAACAGCAGGAGCCGGAAACGCCTAATGAGAATTACCACGCCAGTGTGAAGGATTTCTATCAGAAGGTGGACGGACTTAATTACCTCCTCTCAAAAGGGTATCCGATGCCAATGCTTTATGGAGACTGGGAACCCGGAGAATTGACCTATGTGGTGATGCCTAAATCTCCCACATACACCCTGGAGATATGGGAAACCTCTCTCGATGAAAATTATAATGTCGTCCCAAGTGGCAGCGCACCACTTTTCAGGGGAGAGCCTGGCAATGCACTATGCTTCAGTTATATCACCCCGGAAGGGATGCCATCACGCATAGTGGTGTGCAGGGAGGGGTTCAAGATAATATCGGCCTGGGTGCCCCAGTTCAGCGGTATGGATGGTTCTTTGGTAGCTACTCCGGAGTTTATTCTCAGCCACCCTTAATATAATCTCCCTTGCCAGGTGTCGCGCTCTTCGAGGCGGGTTTCAAGCATTCGGAGGAGTTCGACATTGCGGATAAGTCCCCAGGGTGTGGAGTTTACGAAGCGTGGAGGGACCTCTCCCACGAAGCGTTCGATGTAAAGGTCGGGGCGGAGGTGCTCCAGCAGGTCGATAAAGAAGTCGATATACCCTTCGAGTGGGAATGTGACGAAGTCTTCGGGTCTCTGGGCAAACTCTTTCTCCATTTTTGTCCCCTTGACTATCTGCAGCTGATGGAATTTGACGGAGTCGATAGGGAGGCTGTTTATCAGTGGAGCCATAGCCAGCATCTCTTCGCGGCTTTCACCCGGAAGTCCCAGTATGAAGTGTGCCCCCTGATGGATTCCCCTCTCGGCGGTCTTCTTTACAGCCTCCTGTGCCTGAGCGAAGGTGTGGCCGCGGTTTATCCTCTCGAGGGTTTTGTCATAGCAGGACTCTATGCCGTATTCGATGATAACTACGTGTTTGCGGGCCAGTTCGGCCAGATAATCAAGTTTCTCGTCATCCACGCAGTCGGGCCTGGTCCCGATGACTATCCCCTCCACTGCGGGGTGGGATAGAGCCTCTTCGTATAGCTCTTTCAGCTTGGGAAGAGGTGCGTATGTATTGGAATAGGGCTGGAAGTAGGCGAGGTATTTCTCGGTCTTGCGGTAGCGGTTCTTGTGGAATACGATACCCTCCTCTATCTGCCAGGCGATGCTCCTGTCGCTGGTGCTGTAGTTTGGGTGGAAGGCGAGATTGTCACAATAGGTGCACCCCCCTCTGGAGATGGTGCCGTCCCTATTGGGGCAAGTGAAGCCTGCATCGATAACGATTTTCTGTAACCGTTGGCCGAAGGTCTTCTTGAAATATCCTACGAAGGAGTTGTATCTGCTATTTGTCTGCTGCGGGTTCATTCAGAACTCTGATTTTGAATACAGCTTTTTTGATGGTTCCGGATCCGAGAAGGGGTGTGTGCCCGTCGGCAGGGAAGCACATAACGAAGTTCCCGGGGCTGCAGCTGACGAATATTTCGGGCATCTCGTCAAATAGGGCGATATCCTGAGCTTCATTGTACTGGGCCATCTGGAGATTGTCACATTTGGCTCTGTCTTTCCAGCCGATGGTCTCATCCCCTTCGAGGAGGATATGGATATCTATGAATGAATCGTGTACCTCCATCTGTGGGAGGGTGGCGATGTCTCTCCCTTCAGACTCTGAGATAGTGCACCATACATCATTCTCCACTATAGGGTGATTTCCCAGTTCAAGTGTGTGAAGGTCGTTCTTTCTGAGGAATTCATACACTTTGTCGAACCCTTTTTGGAACTCTTTATACCTCTCAAAACTTTTTATTGAATCTATTATCATACTTTTTTGTTCTTTTTGCTTCACAAAAGTAGGCATTTTATTAAAAAATAGATATTTTTGTAGGATAAGAATAGTACTATATTTAAAAACAGTTTTTTTATGCGCAAACTTATACTCTTATCTGCAGCACTTCTGCTAATTTTATCTTCTTGTGTGGATAAAGTGGAGGTATTCAATACCATTTCAAAAGAGGTGAAATCTGAATTTGCTCCCGACAGAAGGGATAAAACCTTTGAAACCAAACTTAAGGAGGAAAATGGCAAGTGGGTTCTTTACGGTTCTACCACTGAAGCTGATGCCAAAGCTGCCCTTTTGGAAAAACTGGCAGCGAAGAATATCGATGTGCTTGACAGTATGAAGGTCCTTCCTGATACTGAACTTGTGGCTCAGGGTAAGATCTATGCTGTGACAGCTCACTCAGTGGCAAACATCCGTTATGAGGCAGACTACTCTTCAGAGATGGCTACTCAAGTGTTGATGGGTACCCCTCTTAAGGTGTTGGAGAAAAAGAGTTATTGGTATAGAGTCATCACCCCAGAGGGATATATCGCTTGGGTGACAGTGGGTAGTGTTAAGACTATGAACGAAGAGGAGTTCACCGCTTGGAGAGGCTCTGACAGGGTGATTGTCGACACTCACTATACACTTGTACGTGACACCCCTAACGCCAAAGGTGCTATCATCAGCGATGCTGTATGGGGAAATATCGCACAGGTATCTTCCAAAAAAATAGTCAACGGCTATCAGGAGATACTTCTCCCTAACGGTAAGATCGGTTATGTCCCTGCAAAGGATATCAAACCTCTTCAGAAATGGCTTGACAGCAGAAATCCTACCCCCGAGAATATCATCAACACAGGTAAGCAGTTCCTCGGTTTCCCTTATCTTTGGGCAGGTACCTCTATCAAAGGTCTTGACTGCAGCGGTTTTGTGAAGACCTCTCACTTCCTTAACGGCATCATCCTAAGAAGAGATGCTTCTCAGCAGGCTAAGATCGGTCAGGAGATAGATATTACCAATGGTATCGAGAACCTTCAGAAAGGTGATATCCTGTTCTTCGGCCGTAAGGCTACAGCAGACAGACCTGCAAGGGTGACACACGTAGGTATGTATATCGGTGATGGTAGCTTCATCCACTCAGCTACATTTGTGAAGATCAATAACCTCGTTCCTGGTACACCTGACTACTACGACGGTCATATGGTATGTGCAAGACGTATTACCGGTATGCAGGATACTATTTACGGCCTCTGGTCTATAGCCAAACACCCTTGGTATTTTAATGTTGAAAATAAATAATCTTAATAATAACGATCATGACAACAAGAAGAGATTTCCTTAAAACAGCCGGCGTTCTTACTGCAGCTACTGCATTTATGAAGCCCTCTGATATCTTCGCACAGAAGAGCAATCCCAAAAAAATCAGCACAAGCAAAAAACTTCAGCTGGACTGGGAGAATTTTGACGGTATAATGAAGTTCACCTTCACTGTATCGGGATCTTCTCGTAAAGGTACTCCTATCGTTATTACCCGCTTGAGCTGGAATGGCTATTCAGGTTACGGTGAGGCAGCTATGCCTCCTTATCTTGGCGAGACACAGGCATCTGTAAACGAGTTCCTGAAGAAAGTGGTGGAAAATGTACTTCCTAAATTTGATAATCCATTCTGCATCCAGGACATTATGCTGGCAGTGGACAAGCTGACTACATACAATACCGCAGCCAAAGCATCGGTAGATATTGCACTTCACGACCTTGTAGGTAATATTATGGGTCAGCCTTGGTGGAAAATGTGGGGATTTGATCCTGCAAAAGCACCTTACACCAGCTACACTATCGGTTACGATGCAAGCGATGAGATGATCAATACCAAACTTGACGAAGCTAACTGGAACAAGATCATCAAAGTGAAACTTGGTATGACTGAGGTCGAGGACAAGAGGATGATCAACCTTATCCGTGCCCGTGACAGCCGTCCTATCATCATCGACGCTAACCAGGGCTGGAAAGACAAATATTATGCACTTGATATGATCTACTGGCTACAGGAGCAGGGTGTATCTATGATCGAGCAGCCTATGTCGAAATATCTTCTTGATGATGTGGCTTGGATCACTGAGAGATCACCACTTCCAATTTTTGCAGACGAGTCTTGCCAGAGACTTACAGATATCAGAACCCTTCACGGTGCATACCACGGTATCAATATCAAACTTATGAAATGTACCGGTATGCGTGAGGCACGCGAGATGGTATCTCTGGCCAAAGCCCTCCATATGAAACTTATGATCGGCTGTATGACTGAGACCTCTATCGCCATCTCTGCAGCTGCACAGCTTTCACCTGAGATGGAGTGGGCAGACCTTGACGGTAACTACTTGCTTGGCAACGACTGCTTCGACGGTATGAAGCTTGTAGACGGCAGAATCACCCTTGAAGACAAACCTGGTCTTGGCCTTACACCGAAGCCAGGAATCATTAAACTGTAATTTTTTAACCAATATATATTATGAACTTAAGAGTATTTAAGAAGGACATAGATTTTTTGACTGAGGATTTCCTGTCTGATGCACTTATCAGTATGGGTTTTGCCAGAGAAGAGTCTAAGAGAGAGAAGATTTTGGATATCATCAATGAGGCTATCGACCTTCGCGATGATACCTATTCAAAGATCAACCATCCTGAAAGTGGAAACCTGAAAGCTTACTACCGTAACACTACAGAGGAGTTCCTCAAATCGCTGGATGCTCTTTGTGAAAAGCTTGGTGAAGCTATCAAATAATCACAAATAACCATTTAACATTACAGTAGGGTGGTCGGATTGTATCCGGTCACCCTTTGGCAAAGAAAATACAGATATGCAAACATATACAAGAGAGCCCATACTTGAAGGTCTTACATTTGATGATGTATTGCTGATCCCTGCACACTCAGAGGTGCTTCCAAGGACAGTAGATTTCAATACATATTTCACCAGAGATATCAAACTTCATACACCACTTGTATCTGCAGCTATGGATACAGTTACCGAGGCTGAAATGGCTATCGCCATAGCCCGTGAAGGTGGTATAGGTGTAATTCATAAAAATATGCCTATTGAAGCTCAGATGGAGCAGGTGAGGAAGGTGAAGAGGGCCGAGAATGGTATGATCTACGACCCTATCACCATCAGAGAAAATGCTACGGTAGGTGATGCACTCCGTCTTATGAAGGAGAATCACATCGGTGGTATTCCTGTGGTGGATGAGAAAGGTACTCTGTGTGGTATCGTGACCAATAGGGACCTTCGTTTCCAGGACAATATGAAGACCCCTATCTATGAGGTTATGACCAAGGAAAACCTGGTAACTACCACTAAAGGTTATGATCTGGCCGAGGCTACCGATCTTCTCAGAAGGAATAAAATCGAGAAACTGCTGGTGGTGGACAACAGCGGCAAGCTTGCCGGTCTGATCACCTACAAGGATATTATGAAGATCAAAGATAATCCTACTGCAAGCAAGGATGCCAAGGGTCGTCTTTTGGTAGCTGCTGCTATGGGTATCAACTCTGATACACTTGAGAAAGTGGAGCAGATCGTCTCTGTGGAAGCTGATGCCATCGTTCTGGATACAGCCCACGGACACTCGGAGTTTGTTCTTCAGACTATCAGAAAAGTGCGCGCTGCGTTTCCTCATCTTCAGATCGTGGCTGGCAATATCGCCACCGGAGAGGCTGCGAGGGCTCTTTATGAGTGTGGTGTAGATGCTGTGAAAGTGGGTATCGGACCAGGATCGATCTGTACTACCCGTGTGGTAGCCGGTGTAGGTATGCCACAATTGTCAGCCATTATGCTCGCTGCTGATGCCCTTAAAGGTACAGGTATTCCTATTATCGCTGACGGTGGCGTAAGATATTCAGGTGATATCGTGAAGGCTTTGGCCGGAGGTGCAAGCACTGTTATGGCAGGCTCACTCTTCGCAGGTGTGGAAGAGTCTCCCGGAGAGACTATCATCCTTAACGGCAGAAAATTCAAGTCATATCGTGGAATGGGCTCTTTGGAAGCTATGCAGAAAGGGTCAAAGGACAGATATTTCCAGGATATGGAAGAGGATATCAAGAAACTGGTGCCAGAAGGAATTGTAGCTCAGGTTCCATACAAAGGTACCCTTAAAGAGGTGGTTTACCAGTTGGTTGGCGGCCTAAGGGCAGGTATGGGTTATGTGGGTGCACATAACATTGAGGAGCTGAGAAATGCCAAGTTCGTAAGGGTAACCGCAGCCGGTTTTGCAGAGAACCACCCTCACGATGTTACTATCACCAGAGAGGCTCCAAACTATAGCAGATAGTGTGTATATGAAGAGGATTTTATTGTCCATAATGTGTGTATCCCTTTTGGGCTCCTGTGCATTCATCGACAGTGTGCTCAATGGGGATGTCGTAGCAAGGGTGGGCAATAATGTCCTTTACCAGAAAGATATCGACGGGCTTGTCCCGAAAGGGACATCCCCCGAAGATAGCGCTTCGATAGTCCGTCAGTACATAAATACCTGGGCTACAAACAAGATTCTCCTCACCAATGCCGAAGAGCGTCTTTCCAGGGAAGATAAGGATATCGAGCAGGCATTGAATGACTATAAAACCTCCCTTCTCGTTTACAGATACGAGAAGCTCTATGTCGAGAAAAATCTGGATACATTGATTAGCGAGCAGGAGTGCCGGGACTACTATGAGCAGCATAAAGAGACATATGTCTCTGCCAGTTCGCTGGTAAAGGTGCGATATATCAAGGTCAATACTGCATCTCCGCAGTGTCAGGTAATCAAGTCCAAATACAGGTCGATGAAGGTGGAGGATCTCGATATAGTGGAGGAGCTTTCCCGAAATTCAGCAGATACATACACAGATTTCAATATGAACTGGGTCCCTCTCAGCCATATAGCAGGAGATATGGGAGAGAAGCTCTCAGTGTGTGAAGAACTGCTTAACAAACAGTCATATATCGAGCTGGAGAAAGGGAGTTTCCTGTATATGGTCAGAGTGTATGAAAGGGTGAAAGCGGGAGACATTACCCCTTATGACTACAATATCAATTTAATAAAAGAGTCTATTTTAAGTAAAAGAAAACAAGAGTTGATAGCAAATTTGGAACGAAATCTGCTAGAGGATGCCTTGAACAATAATAAACTTGTAATCTATTCTAACAATAATGACTAAAAAGATTTTTTGGCTGTTTGCGACTGTTTTGTGTGTGTTGACCACTTCTGAAGCCTATGCTCAGAAATATGAAAACGGCCTTATAGATAAGACGGTAGCGGTAGTTGGCGGTGAGATGATCCTTCTCTCCCAGGTGGAGCAGGAGGTCGAGATGCTTCAGTTCCAGGGGCACTATTCTGACAGAAACCTCAGATGTCAGGTCCTCGAGCAGATGATGATGTCCAAACTGTTTCTGGCTCAGGCAAAGCTTGACAGTCTGGTGGCCAATACGGCTATGGTCGAGTCAAACCTTGACAACAGAATGAATACAGTCCTGACCCAGTTGGGTGGTGAAAAAAAGACAGAAGAGTATTTCGGGAAGAGTCTGTATGAACTTAGAGAGGACTGGAGGGAGATCATTACCGAGCAGTCGATGACTCAGGATATGCAGGCGAAAGTGCAGTCTTCAGCAGTGGAGATGACCCCTGCCCAGATTAAAGAGTTCTATGAAAAGACATCCAAAGACAGTCTCCCTATCATCTCTACCCAGTATCAGCTAAGTCATATTGTCAAATATCCGGATGTGGAGAGGGCAAAAGTCCAAGTTAAAGAGAGACTTCTGGAGTTCAGGGAGAGAATTCTTAATGGTGAGAGCTTCTCGATGCTCGCCACATTCTACTCGGAAGATCCGGGAAGTGCAAGTAAAGGTGGAGAGCTCGGTATGGCATCCAAGACCATCTTCTGGCCTGCTTTCTCAGATGCAGCTATGGCTCTTAAGGATGGTCAGGTATCACCTATTGTGGAGACCCCTGACGGATTTCACTTGATCCAGATGATCAAAAAGGATGGGGATATGTTCAACGCAAGACATATTCTTATCAAACCAAAGTATACATCAGAAGACAGGACCAAAGCGTTCAAGACACTTGACAGCCTGAAGTCTTCTATCGAGGCAGACAGCATCTCTTTCTTCCTCGCAGCAAGAATCTACTCAGAAGATCCATATACACGTACCAATGGTGGTCTGATGGCTGACCAGAATACCGGTTCTGTCCTGTTCGAAAAGGACCTTCTCAAGCCTGAGGATTATGCAGTCCTCAAAAATATGAAAGTGGGGGAGATATCTGCCCCATTCGAGTCTGTCGACAATGAGGGCCGTAGCGGAAATACCATATATAAAATTATCAAGCTGGATAAAATTATCCCTTCTCACGTAGCTAACTTCGATGATGACTTCAGCGTATTGCAGAATGTGGCAAATAATGTTCAGGCGCAGAAGGCGATCGATAATTTCCTGGAAGAGAAAATAAAAACTACATACATAGTTCTGGACCCATTGTTCCATAATTGTGATTTTGAGAGAAAAGGTTGGGTTAAATAATGAAGAGGAGATCTCTGCTTATAATTCTGTCGTGTCTCTTCTCCTGCTTGGCTTTTTCGCAGGAGAAGGAGGATGCTGACAGTCTTATCAGACTCCTCAGTGCGAAGAAGATACAGCTGATGGAGATAGAGGGTGATGCTTGTAGAAAGGTGGAGGGCCCTGCCAGATTCCTGCATAATAATACTTATCTCATTTGTGATACTGCATTCTGGAATGTCGACAAGGATTATGTCGATGCCATAGGTCACGTCCAGATCATCCAGGACAATACCCTCCTTACAGGGGACAGGCTCCATTACCTGATTAATCAGGATTTAGCGCAGTTCCGAGGCTCTCTAGTAGAGCTGAAGGATGACAAAGGGAATGCGTTGAGGACCGAACACCTGGATTACAACACCAAAGACAGTATAGCCTATTTCCAGAACGGGGCCAGTATGAGGGACTCCTCAGGAAATGTCATAGAGAGTTTTAAAGGGACATACGAGTCCAAGAAAGAGCTTTTCACTTTTGTCGAAGAGGTACAGATGTTTTCTGACTCCCTGTTTTTTGTCTCAGATGTCATTAAGTACAGAACTGATCTCGAGACAGCATATTTCAGTAAAAATACGATGGGATGGAAGAATCAGAATTACTTCTCATCCCACGGGGGGTGGTACAATAGGGCTAATGAGACACTCTATTTCGATAACAAGGTATATGGCCAGACGAAGGACTACGAACTCTGGTGTGACGATCTTTTCTTCGACAGGGTAGCAAACCACTCTATCCTGAGAGGTGATATTCAGGTGACAGATACCATAGATGGGGCATTTATATTCGGTGAACACCTTGAGTTCTTTAATGAGCCCAGGAGTGTGACAGTATCCGATAAGGCTGTTTTCCTGGCACTCGTGGAGGAGAATAATGTGATGGACAGTGTCTTTATAGCTGCCGATACCCTTCACTATTCCACCCAGAGGATGTTTGAAGTGGACAGTCTGACCAAGGTGACAGCCAAAGAGAGGAAAGAGCTCGCTTTGGTCGATCCTGTAGCTAATCTCAGGGCGCAAAAAGCATCTCAGAAGAGCGGTCAGGAGAGTGACGGTATGGGTGCCCCAGGTGCTCCAGGAGCCCCCGGTGCTTCAAAGATGGGGGGGAGAAAAGGGGATATGAAAATTGGTGAAAAGATGGAGGGGATGGATATGGATATGCAGGGGCGTATTGAGGATAAGAAAAAAGGTGAGGAGAATGAACTGGAGATACCGGAGGATATGATGCAGAACGACTCCCTCCAGGTACTGAACGACTCCCTCCAGGTGCAGACACTTCCTGTAGATACTATCCATGTAGCGGAGGCTCCCGATACTACCGAGATAAAGTTTCTGAAGGCTTATCATAACGTATTGATATTCAAGAGTGACAATCAGATCAAATGTGACTCGCTCCTCTATTCTGACCTCGACTCGATGGCCAGACTTTTCAAAGATCCTGTCATATGGAATGAGATAAAGAACCAGCTTACAGCTGACAGTATGCAGATAGTGATGAAGAACGGGGAGATGAATAAGGGGCTGATGCTGGGGAACGGTTTTCTCGCCTCTTATGACTCCGAGGATTACTATAATCAGATAAAGGCCCCTGAGATGGCCGGATTCTTCAAGGATGGGGAGATATCCCGTTTCGATGCATTGGGCGGTGCCCAGATGCTGGTATATCTGGCGGACAGCTCTACTGTAGCTTATGCCAACGTCAAGGACTGCAAGATGATATCATCTATCCTGGAGAATGGTGAACTTAAAAAGAACTTCTATTTCGAGTCCATCAAAAGCAATATGTTCCCTATAGAGGAGCTCGCAGTGGAGGATCAGAAACTTAAAGATTTCAGATGGAGAGGGGATGAGAGACCTGTCGACAGGTATGATCTGACAGATGTCTCCATCAGACCTTCCCGTAGAAAATATACACTTGAGAGCCCCTATTATCCACTCTTTGATCATACAGTAAAGTATTTTCCAGGTTATATGGAGGGTATTATGGAGGAGATAAGGGGTCGAGAGGTCTGGATTTGGAAATCATCTAAAAAATAAGAGAATGAATATTTTTAATATCGACATCAAACAACACACATTCGAGGACGTGGAGCTCCTGTTTGAAAAGGATTGTAAATTGGTTCTTGGAGAAGAGTCTGTAGCCAGAATCCAAAAGTGCCGTGATTATTTGGACAAAAGGATGGAGAGTCAGGTGGAGCCTATATATGGGGTGACTACCGGATTCGGATCTCTGTGCAATGTCTCTGTCGATAAGGAAAATCTTTCCCAACTTCAGAAGAATTTGGTGATGTCTCACGCCTGCGGTGTGGGAGAGGAGGTGTCGGAGGAGATAGTGAGGCTGATGCTTGCTCTGAAGGTGAAGTCTCTGGCATATGGTTTCTCCGGTGCACAGGTAAAAACTGTGCAGAGACTTGTGGATTTTTTCAATGAGGGTGTATACCCTGTCGTATATAAACAGGGCTCTTTGGGAGCCTCAGGCGACCTGGCCCCTCTGGCCAATATGTGTCTCCCTCTGCTTGGGCTCGGTGAGGTGAACTATAAGGGGGAGAGGCGTCCGGCAGCAGAGGTCAATGCCATTTTCGGCTGGGAGCCATTGACACTGGCATCAAAAGAGGGTCTTGCCCTCCTTAATGGCACTCAGTTTATGTTGGCCCACGCCATATGGTCGCTTCATCACGCGAAGAAACTGTCCCTTCTGGCAGATCAGATAGGTGCAGTGTCTCTGGATGCTTTTGACGGCAGGTTAGAGCCTTTTACTGATGGAGTGCATCAGGTAAGACCACACGGAGGGCAGATAGAGACTGCAGCCAGAATGAGAGAACTTCTGGCAGGGAGCCAGATGATAGCCCGAGCTAAGGAGCACGTGCAGGATCCTTACTCTTTCCGCTGCATACCTCAGGTGCACGGTGCTTCGAAGGATGCCATAGGATATGCTGAGAAGGTGTTTATAACCGAGCTAAACAGTGCAACTGACAATCCTACCATCCTTCCGGATGAGGACCTGATAGTCTCAGCAGGCAATTTCCACGGCCAGCCATTGGCCTTGGCCCTCGATTTTCTGGCCATTGCGGTAGCAGAGCTGGGCTCGATATCGGAGAGGAGGACCTATCAGCTGATCTCAGGGAAGCGCGGTCTCCCTTCATTCCTGGTGGCACATTCCGGCCTCAATTCAGGTTTTATGATACCTCAATATGCCCAGGCATCGGTAGTGAGCCAGAACAAACAGTTCTGCACACCGGCCTGTGTGGATACCATCGACTCTTCGCAAGGTCAGGAGGATCACGTAAGTATGGGGGCAAATGCCGCTACCAAGTGTGTGAATGTCGTCCTGAATCTCGAGAAGATATTGGCTATCGAGCTTTTCAACGGGGCACAGGCACTCGATTTCCGCAGACCTCTGAAATCATCACCTGTGCTGGAGAAGTTTGTGGCGCAATATAGGGAGGTGGTCCCATTTATCGAAGAGGATGAGGTGATGTATACCCATATGGCCAACTCTGTCAAATTTATCAGAAACTATAGTTTATAGAGAGATGAAACTCCTTATAAAGAATATTAAAAAGCTCATCAATGTCCGTGATGAGTCCCCTTGTCGTCCCCTTTCAGGTGGGGAGCTGGGGGTGTTGCCGACCATAGACAATTGCTACCTTCTCATTGAGGAGGGACTTATTTCCGATTATGGCACGATGGGAGAGTGTGATCTGCAGTCTCTTGAGAATATGGCAGATAAGGTGATAGATGCAGAAGGTAAGATGGTCTTCCCTTCCTATTGTGACTCCCATACACACCTGGTCTATGCCGGGAGCAGGGAGATAGAGTTTATGGACAAGATCAGAGGGCTCTCATATCAGGAGATAGCCAGGAGGGGGGGAGGAATTCTGAACTCTGTGGAGCTACTGCACAACACATCCGAGGATGCCCTGTATGCCCAGGCTAAAGGGAGGGCAGAGGAGATTATTGCCTTTGGCACAGGTGCTGTGGAGATAAAGAGCGGCTACGGCCTCACCCTGGAGGATGAGATAAAGATGTTGAGGGTGGCAAAAAGGGTAGATGAGCAGACCCCTCTGACTGTGAAAACCACTTTTCTGGGCGCACATGCTGTCCCTGCAAGGTATGCCGGGAGAAAAGATGAGTATGTCGATGAGATAGTCAGAGAGATGATTCCGGCTGTCGCTGCCGAGGGGCTGGCAGACTATGTGGATATCTTCTGTGAGGAGGGATTCTTCAGTGTAGAGGACTCTGAAAAGATCTTTGAGGCGGGTATAAAATATGGTATGAGACCTAAGGTGCACGCGAACCAGATGAGTTTTTCAGGAGGTGTGCAGGTGGGTGTCAAATACGGTGCGAGGAGTGTGGATCATCTCGAGTTTACGGGTGAGGCCGAATTTGAGGCTTTGAAGGGGTCGGATACCATCCCTACACTATTGCCCGGGGCGACATTCTTTCTGGAGATGGATTTCGCGCCGGCCAGAAGGATGATTGAGTGCGGACTCCCTGTGGCTATAGCATCCAACTACAATCCAGGTTCCTGCCCTTGTGGTGATATGAAATTTATGATGGCGCTGGGATGTCTGAAGATGAAGATGTTCCCTGAGGAGGTGATAAATGCTGCTACCATCAATGGCGCTTTTGCTATGGATGTAAATAGCTCGCTGGGATCGATTACCAGAGGAAAGGTGGCAAATGTCTTTGTGACCAAAGAGGTGCCATCTTACGAATTCCTCCCATACTCATTCTCTACACCACTCGTGGATACTGTGATTCTAAATGGGGAGATTGTCGGATAAATTTATTATATTTGGAAAAATATATAGAATATGAATAGTTACAAAACACCACTTGGCGAGCTTAAAGTAAAGGTATTTGGGCACGCATCATTACTTTTTCAGATAAACGGAAAAAATATCTATGTAGACCCGTACAGTGATGTGACAGATTATACAGGGATGGATGAGGCTGACCTTATCCTGAGTACACACGATCATTATGACCACTACGATCCCAAGGCGTTCAATGAGATTCTGGGGACCGGTACCGCTTTTATTGTGAGCGAAAGTATCGGCAAAGTGGATCATAGATACATCCCGCTGGCAAACGGAGACTCCTGTGAGTGGGACGGTATCAGGATCGAGGCACGCCCTGCATACAATATCAACAGAAGGAATGAACAGGGTGACCACTTCCACCCTAAAGGATTCGGTAACGCTTACCTGTTCGATTTCGGAGGTTTCAAGGTATATGTGGCTGGTGATACCGAGCCAATAGAGGAGATGAAAGAGCTCCCTGCACTCGATATCGCTTTCCTGCCGAAGAATCTCCCATATACTATGACCGATGATGAATTTGTAGGGTTGGCAAACCAGCTTAAGCCTGCAGTTCTGTATCCTATTCACTATTTTGAGATAGATTACCCGGCCCTGTCTGCAAGACTGGATGCAGGTATCACATTTATAGATCCTAACCAAGAATAAGAGATATGCGTAAATTGATAGAGTGCGTCCCCAATTTCAGCGAGGGACGAGATATGGATAAAATCAATCAGATTACTTCGGTGATCGAGACAGTGGATGGTGTCAAACTTCTGGATGTCGATCCCGGTGCTGCTACCAACAGGACTGTGGTGACCTTTGTGGGTGAGCCTGAAAATGTGGTGGAGGCCGCTTTCAGAGCAGTCAAGAAGGCTTCGGAGGTGATCGATATGAGAAACCACCACGGTGAGCATCCGAGATTTGGTGCTACCGATGTGTGTCCATTGGTCCCTGTATCGGGTGTCACTATGGAGGAGTGTGTGGAGTATGCCCACAAACTGGGACAGAGGATAGGTGAAGAGCTCGGTATTCCTGTGTTCTGTTACGAGAGTGCTGCCAAATGCGAAGAGAGAAAAAATCTGGCAGTGTGCCGTGCAGGTGAGTATGAAGCCCTTCCGAAGAGACTGACCGAAGGGGGATGCGTTCCCGATTACGGCCCTGCCGAATTCAATGAGAGGGTGGCCCTTTCAGGAGCTACAGCTGTAGGTGCCCGCGACTTTCTGGTGGCGATCAACTATAACCTCAATACTACATCTACCCGCAGAGCAAACTCTGTGGCCTTCGATGTGCGCGAAAAAGGGCGTAAGAAGAGAGAGGGTGATCCTATCGTAGGTAAGGTGGTGAAAGATGAGAACGGAGAGCCTGTATGGATCCCCGGTTCACTTAAAGGGTGTAAGGCGATAGGGTGGTATATAGATGAGTACGGTATCGCTCAGGTCTCTATGAATGTGACAAATATTACACAGACTCCGGTACACGTAGCCTTCGATGAGGTGTGTGACAAAGCATACGCAAGAGGTATACGTGTTACAGGGTCTGAGATAGTGGGGCTAATCCCCAAAAGGGTACTTATAGATGCCGGAAAACACTATCTGGCCAAACAGGGGCGCTCGTGCGGTATCCCTGAGGATGATATCATAAAGATCGCTGTAAAGTCTATGGGGCTGGATGACCTCAAACCATTCAACCCTCGAGAGAAGGTGATAGAGTATATACTTGAGGATATGGAGAAGTCTGCGAAGCTTGTGGACTTAACCTGCAAAGGTTTTGCTGAGGAGACTTCCCGCGAATCGCCGGCCCCCGGAGGTGGATCGATCTCTGCATATATGGGGTCGCTGGGTGCAGCCCTCGGCTCTATGGTGGCAAACCTCTCATCCCATAAGCCAGGCTGGGACTCGCGCTGCGGATTCTTCTCGCAGTGGGCAGAGAAAGGGCAGGCCCTGATGTATGAACTGCTCCATCTGGTAGATGAAGATACCAATGCATTCAACAAGATAATGGAGGCTCTCGGTATGCCCAAGGGCAATGATGAAGAAAAGGCTGCCCGCGCTGCTGCACTTCAGGAGGCTACCCTATATGCTACCCAGGTGCCGTTGAGGACTATGGAGGTATCATATGAGGTGTTTGATTTGGTGGAGGCTATGGCGCAGGAGGGCAATCCCAACTCTGTATCTGATGCAGGGGTGGGTGCATTGGCCGCCCGCTCTGCTGTACTTGGAGCATTTCTTAATGTCAAGATCAATGCTGCCGGCTTGAAGGATCGTGCCGCTGCAGATGCCCTTATCTCTAAGGCTGCGGAGATAGCAGACAAGGCCCAGAAGAGGGAGAAAGAGATTCTGGCTGTAGTGGATGCCAAAATTGAGGCCTAATGCTGTCGGAGTTGCTTCCTTGAAAATAAAGAAAATGTTAAAAAGCAGAGTATGTGAATTGCTGGGGATAAAATACCCCATTTTCCAGGGTGGAATGGCCTGGATCTCCGAGTCATCACTGGCTAGTGCAGTTTCAAATGCTGGAGGCCTAGGTATCATCTCGTGTGTTAATGCCGACTCAGAAATTATCAGGAAAGAGATAAGAAAATGTAAAGCACTCACAGATAAACCATTTGCAGTCAATATAATGCTCAAGGCACCAAATGCAGCAGAGATAGCGCAGATGGTTATAGATGAAGGCGTACCTGTCGTTACTACAGGTGCCGGATCTCCTGCCAAATATATGGATGCTTGGCTTGCAGCAGGCATCAAGGTGATACCTGTATTGGCAGCAGCATCCATAGCGTCGAGAATGGAGAGACTTGGGGCTGTAGCCGTAGTAGCAGAGGGTGGAGAGTCAGGTGGCCATATCGGGGAGATGAACACAATGGCCTTGATCCCGAATGTGGTGGATGCGGTATCTATCCCTGTAATAGCAGCCGGTGGAATAGGAGATGGAAGAGGTATAGCAGCAGCATTTATGCTTGGAGCAGAGGGTGTGCAGTGTGGAACCAGATTTCTCGGGTCCACTGAATGCATAATTCACCAGATATACAAAGAGAAACTTCTTGCAGCCAGCGAGACAGATACTATCGTTACAGGGAAGACTCTTGGCCACCCAGTAAGGGCGCTCAAAACCCCTTTTACCAAGAAGTTTGCCTCTATGGAGAAAGATCCGCAGGTGACTCCGGAGCAGATTCTGGAGTATGGCTCAGGCTCTCTCAGGAAAGCTGTGCAGAATGGTGATGAGGTATACGGAAGTTTTATGGCCGGTCAGAGTGTCGGAATGGTAAAAGAGATAAAACCTGCTGCAGAGATAATCCAAGAGATGGTTTCGGATGCTGAATCTTTGCTGAAAATGGGAACTATGTTAGTAGATAATTCTAAAATGATCTGATATGAAAATCCTGGAAGGAAAAGTGGCATTGGTCACAGGTGGAACCCGTGGTATAGGACGAGCAATAGTTCTGAAACTTGCATCAGCAGGTGCATCGATAGCTTTTACAGGTCAGAGGGAGAGTGATGCTCTCCGACAGACCGAATCTGATCTCTTAAATTTAGGGGTAAAGTGCAAAGCGTATATCTCTAATGCTTCAGATTATAGTCTGACTCAGGAATTGGTATCTGAGGTACATAAGGAGTTTGGAAAGATAGATATATTGGTAAACAATGCCGGTATCACCAAAGATACCCTCCTTATGAGGATGTCTGAAGAGCAATGGGATGATGTTATCAATGTGAATCTCAAATCTACATTTAATTTTACTAAGGCTGTTGTCCCTATAATGGCCAGACAGAGGCAGGGATCAATAGTAAATATCTCCTCTATTGTGGGGCTTAACGGCAATCCGGGACAGGCCAATTATTCAGCCTCAAAGGCTGGAATCATAGGCCTTACAAAATCTGTAGCCAAAGAGATGGGGGCAAGAAACATTAGAGTAAACGCAGTTGCCCCAGGATTTATTGCCACTGAGATGACAGATGCGCTCCCTCAGGAGGTAAAGGATGAGTATGCAAAACGTATATCTTTACGTCGTCTTGGTCAGGGAGAGGATATAGCAAATGTGGTGATGTTTCTGGCATCTGATTTGGCCGCTTATGTGACAGGTGAGGTTCTGACCGTAGATGGTGGGATGATGTAATTTTTTTACTTGATATAAATAATAAGAGGTGGTCCGGATGGGCCACCTCTTCTGTTATATGATTATCTGTTAATAACCAGGGTTTTGTTCTTTCTCAATGTTAGGGTTAGCATTGATCTCAGCTTGGCTGATAGGAAGGATAGTCTTGTAGAAATCTCTGGTTACCCAGCCATTTGCTAGCTGACCTCTACCCTCGTGAGGAGGATTGGTTGAGTTTTCGAATGCATTGTCATCATATTTGATAGTCATATTCTGACGCATATATTCGAAGTATACAACACCTTCGCACATAAGCTCTCTTCTTCTCTCATCCATAACATCTTCTACAGTTACAGTAGCAGGAGCTACCCAGTCAGGGTTTCTCTTAGCGATCTCGCTCAGATACTTTACAGCTTTAGTGTTGTCAGAAGTTCTTACAGCACATTCAGCAGCGTTAAGATAAACCTCTGAAAGACGGAAGATCTTGATGTTTACAGCAGTACTTGTAGCACCTTCGTCACCTTTAAGGTCTACACTACCACTGTATTTGTAGTTAGCACCTTTACGGCCTGTACCATCTTCTTCATCTGACTGGTCATAGTCCATAATACCCCAGCGAACATCGTTAGGACCCATAAGATCCAACCAATATTTACTTGCCAAGAATACACCACCGGCTGAGATACCGTGAGCACGACGACGATAGTATGCACCTAGACCTCCGTCACCAGGATCGTTCTCTCCGGCTTTAATGTTAAGCTCGAAGATAGACTCTGAGCCGTACTCTTTAGTCCAAGACTCTACCCATTTTTCAGGGGTGTAAAGTTCAAATTTGCCACTTGTGATAATACCTTCAGCTACTTTAAGTGCCTCAGAGAAGTTATCCATATACATATAAACTTTAGAAAGAAGTGCTTGGTTACCGTAGTAGTTGATGAAACCATCATTTGTACCTTTGCCAATAAGAGGAGCAGCCTCTAAAAGGTCTTTTACGATCTGAGTGTAAACTTCTTCAACAGTATTTCTTGTAAGCTGGGCACCTGCGTCTACAGGTTCAGTTACTACAGCGATACCAAGAGCTGATTTGTCCATATTGTAAGGTTTGCCATATAGACGAACCAAGTCGAAGTGCATAAGGGCACGAAGTGTAAGGGCCTGGCCTTTGTACTCTTCAAGTTCTTCTTTCTCAGTGTTCTCAGGATCAGCAAGCAGACCATTGATGTTTGAGATGATGTTGTTTGCCTGGCATAGGCAGTTATAGATAGTAGACCAATAGCCGCTATAACTGTTGCTTTCAGGAGAGTGGTTGAAATAGTACCAACCATCACCACCGTTACCTGCCGAGAAGATGGTAAGGTCACCACCTTTAGCATCGGCATACATAGGGAAGTTTCTGCCGTAGTAGCTTGTACTGGTCATTTTGTTCATAAGACCATTAAGCATGATCTGTGCATCAGTTGCATTCTGGATAGAGATCTCAGAACTCACCTGGTTACTTGGCTTCACATCAAGGAAACCTTCGCAAGATGCTGTGAACAGAATCACAAGAGCTGCAAGTATAATATTTATTTTTTTCATTGTCTTATCCATTTAATTGATTAGAAGCTAAGTTCGATACCGAAGGTGTAAGTTCTTCCAACTGGAGTTTCCCAACCTCTTGTACCATATTCATTAACAACAGGGTCTGCATTTTTATACTTAGAGAAGGTAAGAAGGTTACCGCCATTGAAGTATACTCTGGCATTTTTAAGTTTCATCTTCTTAACTACATCTGAAGGAAGTGTATAACCTACAGATACAGTGCTTAATCTTAGGTAAGACGCATCGTATAGCCAACGTGTAGAGTTTCTCATAGCATCTGTCCAGTCTTCACCACTTAGACGAGGTAGAGTACCGTCTTTTCTGTTGTCAGCTCTCCACATCTGGTCGAAGTAGAACTGTGATCTTGTACGCTCCCAGTAGTAACCGTCATCAGCTACGTCTTTAGCAGCACCGTCATAAAGGTTACCGCCGATCTTGTAAGTGAAGTTCAAACCTACTGTCAAGCCTTTCCACTCAAGGTCAGTGTTGAAACCACCGAATAGAGCAGCGTGAGCATCTCCGATAATTACTTCGTTAGCATCGCCATAATCGTAAACAGCTTTTCTGCCGTCTACCATCTTGTCTTCCTGGATGTTTTCATCCTCTTTCTCATTTACGAACCAAAGGTTCTGACCGTTTTCAGGATCTACACCTGCCCATTCACGACCGTAGAATGCAAGGGTAGATTCACCTTCTCTGTAGATGAACTGTGCTCTTGAGTCACCACCTGTAGGGTCGCTCCAGATAATATCTTGACCACCATAAAGTTCAGTTACTTTAGAGTCAATGTGTGAACCATTGATACCTGCGCTCCAGCGGAAGTCGGTATTCTTGATGATGTCACCAGAAAGTTCGAACTCGATACCTTTATTATTGATTTCACCTACGTTCTTAAGTGTAGAGCTGAAACCGGTGATGTAAGAGATAGGAACGCTCTGTAGAAGGTCTTTAGAATCTCTGTTGAACCACTCAACGCTACCACGTAGTCTGTCATCGAAGAAACCGAATTCAAGAGCGACGTTAGCAGTGTATGAAGTCTCCCAAGAAAGGTTAGCATCTGCTGCGTTTGCCAATGCACCACCAGGTTCGCCCTGATACTGGTATGAGTAAGCAGCAAGTGAACGCCATCCGTAGTTAGATGAAGGAAGGGTACCGTTAACACCGTAAGAAGCTCTAAGTTTCAATGCGCTGATAACGTCCTGTGATTTCATGAAGTCCTCGTGGTCAATTCTCCAAGATGCAGCTACTGACCAGAAGTTACCCCAACGGGTGTCAGGACCAAGTCTTGAAGAACCGTCACGACGGTAAGATCCTGAGAGGTAGTATTTATTGTCGTAGTTGTACTCAGCACGTGAGAGGATAGACATAATTGAGTTACCCCACCAGTATGCGTTTGCGTCAAGCACACCTGCTGTAGCTACAGTCTGAAGTGAACCTACAGGAAGGTTGTCACCAGATGCACGTACGAAGTCAGTTACGTTCTTTTCAGCCTCGAAACCTGCAAGGATACCTACAGTGTGTTTGTCAGCGAAAGTCTTGTTGAAGTTAAGGGTAGTAGAAGATACCAATGTCTGGTAGTTGGTAAGCATCTCGGTAACGTGACCGTGTTCACCAGTCCAGTTATAGTGGTCAGCGCTGTAGTAAACGTGATCTCTGATACGGGTATCATCATATGAGAATACAGTTCTTAGGTTCAACCAGTCAGCGAATTTGATGTTTACAGTCTCGTTAACAGAGATTTTCAAGTTCTTTGAGTAGTTGTCCCAAGTATCCTTATAGTAAACCTGGTTGTAAGCGTAGCTACCATAACGAGCTGTCCAAGGATCATTTGTTTTATAATCGTATGGATAGTAGAAGCCCCACAACAAGTTTCTTGTCTGCAAGTAGTAGTTGGCACCAAGGTTACGGGTATCGTTGAAACCTATTTTGTTAGTGTGAGCCAAGTTAACGTTGGTTGAGAAATCCAACCAGTTTCCAACTTTCTGATTTACACTTACGCGACCTGCGATACGGGCGAACTCGTTAGTCATAGTACGACCTTTATCTTTAGTGTAAGCAAGTGAAGTGTAATAAGTGGTATTGTCTTTACCACCACTTACAGCCAAGTCATAAGTCTGGTATACACCTGTACGGAAGTAAGCATCTTCCCAATCAAAATAGTTGCCAGGGGTACGGCCAGCTTTAGCAGCCTCATCATCATAAGAGCTGATGATTACGTTCTCGTAAAGACCAGGGGTAGCTGTAGTAAGTTTGTAACCGTGTTTGTTGAATTTGCTGTTCAATGATTTAAGAGATGCAGCACTTGCTTTCTCATCAGATAGAGTAGAAAGGTTAGTGTAGTCTACACCTTTACCTTTATTGGCATCCCAAAGAACCATATATAGCATATTGATGTTCTCCTGTACACCTGCCACTTCGTAGTTGTCAGTAGCCCAAGAAGGGGTGATACCTACAGAAGCTCTGAAAGTTACAGAAGGTTTGCCTGATTTACCTTTTTTAGTGGTAACAAGGATAACACCGTTTGCAGCACGTGAACCGTAAAGAGCAGAAGCAGCAGCATCTTTCAATACAGTAATAGACTCGATGTCGTTAGGGTTGATTGAGTTCATCACACTGTTAGAAGTGTAGATGTAGTCACCCATCTGACCTGAACCAGAAGTTGCAGGAACACCGTCGATTACATAAAGAGGCTCGTTTGAAGCGTTCATAGAACCGATACCACGAATACGGATAGATGGAGCAGAACCAGCCTGACCTGAAGAGGTGGTGATTTGCATACCGGCTACTTTACCGTTCATCGCAGATTCGAATGAAAGAGAAGGAACGTCTTTGATAGCGTCTTGTTTAACTACAGAAGCGGCACCTGTATAAGTACCTTTCTTAGCTGTACCGTAAGCTACCACGATGGTCTCTTCCAGAGACTCAGCCTCAGGAGTAAGAGATACATCTACGGTCTCTCTGCCATTAACAGGGATCTCAATAGGATAGTATCCTATATAAACAAACTGAAGGACAGCATTGGCAGGTACTGATATAACGTATTTACCGTCTACATCAGTAGAAACACCTGTCTGAGTCCCTTTAACTACGATAGATGCTCCGATAAGTGGAGATCCATCAGTGGCGTCGGTAACTGTACCGGTCACCTGGACATTTTGTGCTATAGCAGCAAATGATAGTAATGCAGCAATAGCAACTAGAATCAATTTCTTCATAGATAGATTTTGATTGTGGTTAATAATATTTTTAATTGGTTTTTAGTTTCAGTAGTATCTTTCTTACACTAGGAAAGATTTAAACAAAAATAAATAAAATAAAACTAAAATGAAAGTGAATTGTTAAAAAAGTGTCAATTTTTGTAAAATATATGCAAAAAAGGGATAACCAGAGGTCATCCCTTTTTTCGATTGGTTAAGAAAACGTCTCTTATAGAGCCAATTTCTTGTATGAGTTGTAGCGTAGTTTAGCGTACTCTTCAGTTCTTGCGAATAGTTCTTCTGCCTCAGCAGGGAACATCTTGGTAAGTGAGCTGTAACGTACCTCACCTTTGATGAAGTCCTGGAATTTGCTCCAGTCTGGCTCTTTGCTGTCAAGGGTGAAAGGATTCTTACCTTCGTCAGCAAGTGCAGGGTTGAATCTGTATAGATGCCAGTAACCGCACTCTACAGCCAGTTTCTCTTCGTATTGGCTCTTACCCATACCATTTCTCAAACCGTGGTTGATACAAGGTGCGTAAGCGATGATCAAAGATGGTCCATCATAAGCCTCTGCCTCTTTAAGGGCGTTAAGGAACTGTGCCTGGCTTGAGCCCATAGCCACTTGTGCTACATATACATAACCATAGCTCATAGCCATCATACCAAGGTCTTTCTTGCGTACTTTCTTACCTGAGGTAGCAAATTTGGCAACAGCACCTGCAGGGGTAGATTTTGATGACTGTCCACCTGTGTTAGAGTAAACCTCGGTATCAAGAACCATTACGTTTACATTTTCACCAGATGCCAATACGTGGTCAAGTCCACCGTATCCGATATCGTATGACCAACCGTCACCACCGAAGATCCATTGGCTGCGTGCTGCGATGTAGTCTTTAACCTCAAGAAGGGCTTTGCAGGTGTCGCATCCGCAAGCTTCCATCATAGGAACCAATGCATCTGCCACTTCGCGAGTGATAGCGGCATTTGATCTGTTCTCAAGCCATTTTGCGAATAGCTCTTTCATCTCTGATGAGCATTGAGGACACTCAAGACCCTCTTTCATAAGTTTGGCAACAGTGTTACGGATAGTCTCTGTACCCACTTTCATACCAAGACCGAACTCAGCATTGTCTTCGAACAATGAGTTAGCCCAAGCTGGACCTCTGCCATTCTTGTCAGTGCAGTAAGGTGATGAAGGGAATGAACCTGAGTAGATAGATGAACATCCTGTAGCGTTTGCTACCATCATTCTGTCACCGAACAGCTGTGAGATGGCTTTCAGGTAAGGTGTCTCACCACAGCCTGCGCAAGCGCCAGAGTACTCAAATAGAGGCTGTGCAAACTGAGAGTTCTTAACGTTTTGAGCTTTAGGAGCTACGGTATCTTTATAACCAACTTGTGTGTGCATGTAGTCGAATACAGGCTGCTGGTCAAGCTGGCTCTCAAGTGAAGTCATTACAAGTGCTTTCTCTTTAGCAGGACATACATCGGCACAGTTGCCGCAGCCTGTACAGTCCATTACAGATACTTGCATAGTGAAATTGTACTCTTTGAATACTGCGTTACCTTTCTTGCTCTTCACACCTGCAGGAGCTTTGGCAAGCTCTTCATCTGTGCTGAGGAATGGACGGATAGCAGCGTGAGGACATACGAATGCACACTGGTTACACTGGATACAGTTTTCAGACATCCAAGTAGGTACGTGAGTAGCAGCACCACGTTTTTCGTAAGCAGCTGTACCTGCAGGGATAGTACCGTCAGCGTATTCACCGGTAAATGCACTTACAGGGATATCATAACCGTTCTGAGCGTTTACTACGTCAGCTACGTTGCGTACCCATTCTGGTGCAAGACGGTCAAAGCTTGAAGGGGTGAACTTAGAGTGAAGGTTCTTCCACTCTACAGGAACCTCTACAAGTTCGTATTCTGCACCTCTGTCTACTGCAGCGTAGTTCATATTTACGATCTTCTCACCTTTCTTGCCGTAAGATTTGTCGATAGCTTTCTTCATCAATGCTACAGCCTGCTCGTAAGGGATGATCCCTGTAATTTTGAAGAATGCTGACTGAAGGATAGTGTTGGTTCTGTTTCCAAGTCCGATCTCTTCAGCGATCTTAGTAGCGTTGATAACATACATCTTGATGTCGTTCTGTGCTACTACCTGTTTGATATAGTCAGGAAGTCTCTTAGCGGTCTCTTCTGCGCTCCAAAGGCTGTTCAGAAGGAATGTACCACCTCTCTTGATACCTTTGAGAACATCATATTTGCGTAGGTATGAATATACGTGGCAAGCTACGAAGTCAGGGGTAGAAACCAGATAAGGTGAAGTGATAGGCTCGTCACCGAATCTCAAGTGTGAGCAAGTGTATCCACCCGATTTCTTAGAATCGTAGTCAAAGTATGCCTGGCAATATTTGTCTGTATTGTCACCGATGATCTTGATGGTGTTCTTGTTGGCACCTACTGTACCGTCTGAACCAAGACCATAGAATTTAAGTTCGTAAGTACCTTTTTTAGCCAATGAGATCTCCTCTTTAGCAGGTAGAGACTTGAAGGTTACGTCATCTACGATACCGATAGTGAAGTCGGTCTTAGGCTGTTTAGCTTTAAGGTTCTCAAATACTGAGATAATCTGTGCAGGGGTGGTGTCTTTAGATGAAAGACCATAGCGGCCACCTACGATAAGAGGCATATCGCCACCTCTCTCTGCAAGAACTGCTTTGATATCGAGATATAGAGGTTCTCCTACTGAGCCAGGCTCTTTAGTGCGGTCAAGAACAGCTATTCTCTTCACACTCTTAGGAAGAACTCTCAAGAAATATTTAGCTGAGAATGGTCTGTAGAGACGAACATTGATAACACCCACTTTCTCACCTTGTGACATAAGTTTGTCGACAACCTCTTTGATGGTCTCGGTAACAGAACCCATAGCGATGATGATGTTCTTGGCGTTAGGATCACCATAGTAGTCGAAAGGTAGATAGTGACGGCCGGTAAGTTCAGAGATCTCACCCATATAGCGTGCTACGATATCTGGAACAGATGTGTAGTAAGGGTTAGAGGCCTCGCGAGCCTGGAAGTATACGTCAGGGTTCTGAGCGGTACCACGGGTCACAGGTTTGTTAGGGTTAAGGGCTCTCTCGCGGAATTTGGCAAGTGATTTCTCGCTTACCATCTTCTTAAGATCTTCAGGATCGAGAAGCTCGATCTTCTGAATCTCGTGTGAAGTACGGAAACCATCGAAGAAGTGAACGAAAGGAATGCTTGATTTGATGGTAGAAAGGTGTGCTACTGCACCAAGGTCCATAGCTTCCTGAACACTTGAAGATGCAAGCATAGCAAAACCTGTCTGGCGGCAAGCCATTACGTCCTGGTGGTCACCGAAAATAGAAAGAGCCTGTGCTGCGAGTGCACGAGCTGAAACGTGGAATACCGTAGGAAGCATCTCTCCTGCGATTTTGTACATATTCGGGATCATAAGGAGCAATCCTTGTGATGCGGTGAAAGTGGTGGTAAGGGCACCGGCCTGAAGTGAACCGTGTACAGCACCTGCTGCACCTCCTTCACTCTGCATCTCGGTAACTTTTACAGTCTGACCGAAGATGTTTTTCTTTCCGAAAGCAGCCCATTCATCAACAAGCTCAGCCATAGTTGAAGAAGGGGTGATAGGGTAGATGGCGGCATGTTCGCTGAACATATATGCAGCATAAGCCGCCGCATAATTGCCATCGCAGGTAATAAATGTCTTCTCTTTAGCCATTATATTTTCGTATTAAATTTGAATTTTGAAATGATTCGTGTACAATATCGGGCAAAGGTACATAAAAAACAATTAAAAAACCGCTTCTGGGTTACATTTTTTTATCAATCCCTCCAAAACGCTTCCAGGGCCCAATTCGGCGAAGATTTTGGCTCCATCCTGACACATATTTTTTACGGTTTGGGTCCACTTGACTGGGGAGGTGAGCTGCTTCAGAAGATTCTCTTTGATTTCAGCAGCGGATGTGTGGGGGAGGGCATCCACATTCTGGTATACAGGGCATACAGGGGTGTGGAACTCGGTCTGCTCTATGGCCTGGGTCAATTCCTGACGGGCAGGCTCCATCAGCGGAGAGTGGAAAGCTCCACCTACCGGTAGTGGCAGGGCCCTTTTGGCACCCGCCTCTTTCATTGCCTTGCAGGCATCTTTGATAGTCTCTGCAGGGCCGGAGATGACCAATTGCCCAGGGCAATTGTAATTCGCGGGGACTACCCCCTCGAACCTTTTGCAGACCTCCTCTACCATCTCATCCTCGAGACCCAGGACGGCGGCCATAGTGGATGGGGTGAGCTCACAGGCACGCTGCATTGCCATTGCGCGAGCATAAACAAGTTTGAGACCGTCCTCAAAATCGATGGCCCCTGCGGCAACGAGTGCAGAAAACTCTCCGAGTGAGTGCCCTGCTACCATATCAGGTTTGAAATCCTCTATGGTCAATGCCTCTGCTACAGAGTGGAGAAATACTGCCGGTTGGGTGACTTTGGTTTGTTTGAGATCCTCTGAGGAGCCCTCAAACATTATATCGGTGATTCTGAAGCCAAGGATAGTGTTTGCCCTTTCGAACAGCTCCTTCACCTTAGGATTCGAATCGTACAGATCCTTCCCCATTCCGGTGAATTGGGAGCCTTGGCCGGGAAAAACGTATGCTTTCATTTTTTTTCAGGTTCAGTTAAAACAATTATATTTGCGGACGCTATTGCTGCGATGCGCCCGTAGTTTAATGGATAGAATTGAAGATTCCGGTTCTTTAGGTTGGGGTTCGATTCCCCACGGGCGTACTAACCTTTATTCGACCTCTTCGTACTTGACATCTTCGATCAAGTCACTCTCCTTCTCTTTCGAAGCGGTAAAATCCCTGTAGATTTTGCGGATCTTCTTTGTCGACAGGAACTCTGTAATGGCATAGACCAGCAGAGATATTCCGAAGAAGATAAAAAGCCACTCGATAGTGCTGAAAGGGTTGAAGAAGATAACGATACCGCAGGCGGTAGTGATGACAGGACCAAGAAACAGCGATACAGGGGCTTTGGTCTCCCGTCTGACAGAGATGAGATTTGCCACTTCACTCACCCCCACGATAAGGAGTATCGCACCGAACAGGAACATTATGATTCCTGCGAAGAATGTAGGGAAGATAACCAGTATCAGACCGAAAACCAAGCTCGCTATCCCATTGAGGGAGAGGAGGGAGCGGTTCTGACCCTCTTCTGGTTTCTTAGAGAAAATCAGTGATACTGCGCCGAGAAGCATAAGAACTGCACCTATTACTATGATGATGGTCCTTACAGCGGTGCCTGGCCAAATGATAAGTACGATGCCCAATATAGCGGCCAGAATAGCTCTGGAATAACCGTAAGAACGGTCAAAAAACATTAAAAATGATTTCATATGTATTCAAAAATTAATCGGTGAATGTATAAACTGCCTAACGCAATTCTCAAGCCAAGGTAAGAATAATTTTTGGAATTTATACTTTAAGTTTGATATTGACCTTTCCCAGAAGGTGGGTGGTCCATACGCAGAGGAGTGCAAATCCTATGCAGGTGAGTATCCCGAGGATGCCGCTATTGCACCACTCGGGACGGGTGGTGGAGAGTCCCAGGATATTCAGGGTGCAATGCCAAAGGTAGGGGACCATATAGCAGGTGAGGGTCGCAGTGCCTGCAGCCTTGATGATATTGAACCAACTCTCTTTTCCATATTGGACAGCCCAGGAGATAAGTCCGTACATCCCTACTGCTGCCGCAATGGAGTAGAATACCCACGGGATGGTGGCCTGTATCTTGTTCACGATCCAGAACTGGTTGGAAATCAAGCCGAGAAGGATAAATCCAATGGTGAATCCTGCTGCTGCAAGTCCCCTACTGCGACCGCTCCAGCCTCTGCTTTTGACATCTGCCACAGAGAGAATGACACCACCCATAGTGAGGGCGCAGTGGGCACCTGTGTCAATATGTATTGCCCCTGCAAAAGCATAGAGAGCGTGGTCTGCAGGGAGGTTGAGTATCGGGTGATCGAGTGGGATGAAATTGCACCTGAGCATACACCACAGGACGAAAAATCCCCAGATCGGGATCAATATATTGAGCCTGTCTCTGACGAAATAGTATATGAATGCGCAGACCAGATAGGTCCAGCCGATGATTCCGAGGATTCCCCACCATTTGGGCCTGAGCATATTGCCCCCCTTGTCGAGGAATATGATTCCGAGGAGGATCAGAAGAGCTATGCCGAGCCATTTGAGACCCTTATAAATAAGGGCCTTTCTGCTGCTCTGGGTCTTGGGGTAGGTGTTCCAGATGAGGATGAATGATATGACCAGGAGGAGTTTGTATACGGGGGAGCAGATCCCCACTTCCGGAGAAATACCACCCTCGGTGTTGACGAGAAATACTCCCATAATGAGCAGTGCAAGTGTTCTGCTGAGGATGTGCCCTGCCACCTGCTGCCCGCTTTTCCCTTTGGAGAAAGAGCTCTCCAGGGCGTAGGGGATGGACATACCTACCACGAACAGAAAACAGGGGAATACTACATCAGAGAGACCGAAATAGTCCTCTGTCATCCCTGCGTGCCCCATCCATTTGGGATATGCTACATTCCATAAATCATTTACGAAGACCATTAAGGTCATAGTTAAAGCCCTCAATATATCTATGGCTTGATTTCTCTTGAAGAAAGTAGTGTCTGTCATCGTGCTATTAAAAAATCCATACAATAATAGCGATTTTCATCGGATAATGTTATTTTTGTAGGCATAATCTTAAAAATATATCAGAACTATGGAAGCTTTTACCCCCTGGACACTATTTGTGGATGTAGGTATTGTGGCTGCACTTTTACTGGTCGGTAAGCTGATCAGAGTGAAAGTGAAGGCCATTCAGAAGATGTTTATCCCACCAAGCCTCATAGCGGGTTTTCTGGGTTTGCTGTTGGGTCCGGAGGGGCTTGACTGGCTCCCGTTCTCAGGGCAGTTAGGTACTTATGCAGGTATCCTTATTGCACTTGTGTTTGCTTGTCTCCCATTTACCTCGGCTAAAGTTACCAAGGAGCAGAGGAGCGGCATCGGCAAGATGTGGGCCTATTCTCAGAGCGGTATGCTTTTTCAATGGGCATTCGGCGGCTTTTTGGGAATATTGGTATTGTGCCAGATCTGGCCATTGGACAAGGCGTTCGGTATCTCTATGCCTTGCGGGTTCTGTGGAGGGCACGGCACTGCTGCAGCTATCGGTACAGCGTTCCAGAGATTTGGAAATGAGGAGATGCTCACATTGGCGATGACAGCTGCCACTGTAGGTATCCTCGCATCGGTAGTAATCGGTATGTTGATGATCAAGTGGGCGACCAGGAAAGGGCATACATCTTTCTTGTCAGATTTTTCAGAGCTTCCACACGAGTTGAGGACCGGTCTGCTCCCTGAAGGGAAGAAAGAGAGTATGGGAGAGTCTTCCTGCTCATCGATCTCTATCGATGGCCTGGCATTCAATCTCGCTATAATCTGTCTTGTCGCATTTGGAGGTTATCTCATCAGTAAAGGTGTGAATATGCTGGTCCCTACACTGGAGATGCCGGTGTTCAGCTGTGCATTCATCTTCGGTATCCTGGCTAAGTTTGTGATGGATAAAGCGGATGTGACCAAATATGTGTCCAAACAGAGTGTAAGTCACTTGAGCGGGACATTTACCGATTTTCTGGTAGCGTTTGGTATCGCATCGATCAAACTGTCGGTAGTGCTCGACTATATCGTACCTCTATCTATATTATTGGTATGCGGTCTTCTTGCCACTCTATTATATGTATTTTGGATGGGTAAAAGGATGTTTAAAGGGAATGGCTGGTTCGAGAAGGCTGTATTTACCTGGGGATGGTACACAGGCACTATGGCTATGGGTATTGCCCTTCTGAGGGTAGTGGATCACGAGATGAAGAGCAGATGTCTGGACGATTATGCGTTGGCATATCTCTTTATAGCCCCTGTAGAGATCGCTCTTATTACCTTCGCCCCTGTAGCCTTTGTCAATGGTTACGGAATCCATTTCCTGAGTATCGTACTGGTGGCAACACTTATTATATTAGGTGTAGCCGGCGCCAAAGGGTGGCTGAAGAAGAGATAAAATAGAAAGAGCGGGACGCCATCCCGCTCTTTTCTTTTTGGTATATATAATATTAATGAATCTCGCTGAAGTATTTAAGGAATTGGGTCCTCATAAGTCTGTCGGCGTGCTCAGGGTCTGATGCATTCATCTTTCCTTTATAACTATTGATCGCTTCGTATCCTTTCTCTTTCTGCCAAGCAGATAACGCTTCGTTGGTGCGGGTTATCCATTCAGGTCCATTTTTCATAATCGAACTTACCACCTCTACTGCAGTAGCTCCGCTCAGGATAGATTTAACCACTTCTGTCCATCCCTCTACACCTCCGGATACTGCTACAGGGATCTGTGGTACGGATGCAGAGATGATACCTGCCCATCTGATAGATTGTGAAAGATCAGATGAAGATGTGAATGAATTTGACATAGTGAATGACATCTTGTCTATATCAATGTCTGTAGGGTAGAACCTGTTGAAAAGTACTACAGCTTTGGCTCCTCTGGCGTATAGGGAGTCGACAAGTGCTACCGGATTTGAAATATTCGATCCTATTTTTACTATAAGAGGTATCTTTATTTTTGAGGATACATTTGATACGATGGCCTCGTGTGTCCTTTCGAAGTCCCCTAAAGTGTAGCTCTTTCTGGTGCACAAGCTCATTACATTCAGTTCCAGAGCATCTGCGCCGGCTGCCTCTATCTGAGTGGCAAACTCTTCCCACTTGCCGTCAGTGTGGCAAGCTATAGATGCTATGATAGGGATGCTGCTCTTGCTTTTCGCTTCACGGATCAGGCTGAGGTAATCAGATACCACCTTGTCTGACAGATATGAAGATATGTAGTCGTATGCTTCTGGATGCTCGTCCAGTGTGCTTCCGTGTGCTGCCACCTCTCTGGTGATGCTCTCTTCGAAAAGAGATTTGAGAACCACTGCCCCTGCCCCCGCTTTTTCAAATTCCTGAATTTTGGCTAATGATGCTGTCTGGCTACAGCTACCTACGATAATAGGGGATTTTAACTCTAATCCTGCGAAGTTTACGTTAATTGTGCTCATATGTTTACTCTGTTTTTAATTTTCATTTATTGCAAAGATAAATAAATTTCATAAGGAAACAAATAATTTAAAGAAAATTTATGAGTGGTGTGTCCATTCCCTCCGGGATTGTGCCTCCGGGATTGAGGCTCTGCCATTCCCTTTCCGCTCGCCGCGGGGCACTTCCAAAAGCTTTTTTATAAATTATGGCTTTTTGCTTGTGGTGGGATTCTTGCCCGCAGCTCTATGCCTTCGGCATTCAGTTCATTTTTTGTTTATATCCTCACTCGAGCGAGCTCGGCTCGGTTTTAAACAAAAAATGCCCCGCACTTCGTGCAGAGCTGCTCATCGAATCCCATCTGACACAAAAAAAGCCGATGCATTTGCATCGGCTTTTGGGTGGAAGATGGGATTCGAACCCACGACCCCTAGTGCCACAAACTAGTGCTCTAACCAACTGAGCTACATCCACCATGTAATTTATTTCCCGAAAGGGAGTGCAAAGATATAACAATTTTCTAAATTTGCACCCATTATGAAGAAAAAATTATTTTTTGTTTTGGTAGCTGTTATGGCTAGTGTTATGTCCTTAAATGGTCAAAGTGTTGACAATAAGGTAGTTGATGAGAAAGTGGAGTCGATTTTGAAGACTTTGACTTTACGTGAAAAAATCGCGCAAATCATTGTGGTAGCGATGAATTCGCAGAATAGTCCGGAGAGAAAGTTTACTCAGGACTCACTTGTAACCTATGAGCATATAGGTGGACTTATCGTTATGGATGATGATCTTACCAAGTCTATTGCCAGGGTGAATGAGCTTCAGGCCAAGTCTCCACTTCCTATGATTGTCACTATCGATGGTGAGTGGGGGGTGTCGATGAGATATGATGAGTATCCTGTATATCCGTATCAGATGCAGCTGGGTGCCCTTACTTCAGACGAGCTTATCTATCAGATGGGACGTTATGTGGGTCAGGAGTGTAAGGACCTTAATATATATGTGAATTTTGCGCCTACCGTGGATATAAACAATAATCCCGACAATCCCGTAATCAATACCCGCTCTTTCGGTGCGGATAAAGAAAAAGTGGCCAGATTCGGGGCAGCTTATATGAGAGGTATGCAGGATGTGGGCGTGTATACTTCTGCCAAGCATTTCCCCGGTCACGGTGACACCAATGTCGATTCCCATCACGGGATGCCTGTATTGACTTTTGACAGACAGAGACTTGAAGATCTCGAAATGTATCCATTCAGGGAGCTGATATCCCAGGATGTGGAGATGGTGATGGTAGGGCATCTCAGTATCCCTGCTCTCGATCCAACAGGGACTCCTGCTTCTATCTCCAAGCCTATCGTTACAGGATTGCTCAAGGAGCAGATGGGTTACAAGGGTATTATCATTACCGATGCTCTGGGGATGAAAGGGGTTTCTGAGCTGATGGAGCCCAAGGAGGTGACTTTGGAGGCATATAAGGCGGGTGTGGATATCCTCCTGATGCCTGGTGACGAGCACAATTCTATCTCGATGATAGAGGATTATATCCGCAGCGGTGAGGGTTCTGAGGCGGAACTTGATGAGAAGGTGAGAAAGATGCTGGGGCTGAAGGTGCGTGCAGGTATGTTTGAACAGGGGTACAGCCCGATTGTGGATACTGTCGGTCTGGATGCAGGTGCCCACAATGTGGAACACGATGCCCTTATCGAGCAGCTCTGCAAAAATTCATTGACCGTGGTCAGAAATGAGAACAATGCATTGCCCATAGGTCAATTGGATAAGAAGAAGATCGCTTATTTTGGGTACAAGGCGACCCCCAGTGCCAGAGCTTTCGGCTCTATGGCCAAGAGATATGCGGATGTAGACACTTTCTACCTGGAGAAAGGGGCTCCGCTTGAGGAGCTGAAGCAGATGAGAAACAGACTTCAGAACTATGATGAGGTGATTATAGGTATCCATTCGATCAATCACCGTCCGCATAAGAATTTCGGCATCGATACACTCTGTGCTGATTATATAGCCCAATGGTCTGCCGAACAGGAGTTGATAGGGGTTTATTTCGGCTCTCCGTATGCGCTCAACAAACTCCCGGCTCATACCAATTTCAAAGCTTTTGTCATAGCCTATGACAATACTGAAATCAATAATATGGCTGCTGCCCAACTGGTCTTTGGCGGTATCCCTGCGCAGGGTGTCCTCCCTGTGGCTACCGAACTGTATGGGTGCGGCTCTTCTGAGAGGTGGCAGTCAGCTACAAGGCTCGAGGTGGTGGCCAATTCCCCTTCTGCAGAATTTAGAGTCAGAGGTGGCAAGATTCTTGGCGATGAGGTTTCATTGCCCGACGGGGCATCTCTCAAATACAATGCTCTGGTGAGGGTGGAGGAGGAGTTGCTGCCAAAATCCAAGATGGGTAAGGTGGCTTCTGCCCTCGGAATGGCAGATTCGAGGTTTGAAAAAGGGTATTTTACCACCACTATGGATGATCTGGCCAAACTGGGTTATGCCATTATGAACGAAGGTGTGTATGGTGGTGTGCAGTGTGTGGATAAAAAGAGCCTTGAGATACTCAGGACGAAGCTTATAGCACTGTATGGAGGTGGTGAAGGGGATGTAAGGTATATCTTCGGGACCAATGTGGGTGCGATGGTTATGATGATGAATTTATCACAAAAAGATATTGATTTTGTTATAACTAAATAAATTTGTTATATTTGTAGACTGTTAAAATGTAAAATTACACACATAAACTATAATTTTAATCATGGCAAAGGAAATTAAATTTTCTCTCTTGTACAGAGACATGTGGCAATCTTCAGGTAAATATGTACCTAAGGTAGCACAGCTTAAACAAATTGCTCCTGTTATCATCGATATGGGCTGCTTCGACCGCGTAGAGACTAACGGTGGTGCTTTCGAGCAAGTTAACTTGTTGTTTGGTGAGAACCCTAACAAAGCAGTTCGTGAATGGACCGCTCCTTTTAACAAAGTAGGTATCCAGACCCACATGCTTGAAAGAGGTTTGAATGCATTGAGAATGAATCCTGTGCCTGAGGACGTTCGCGAACTTATGTACAAAGTTAAAGCAAAACAAGGTACTAATATCGCACGTTCTTTCTGCGGTCTTAATGACCATCGTAACCTTAAAGGTTCTGTAATCGGCGCTAAGAAAGGTGGTATGATCTCTCAGGTAGCTTTGAGTATCACCTATTCACCTGTCCACACTGTAGAGTATTATATGGGTGTTGTGGATAAAGTGGTAGAGTATGGTTGTGATGAGATCTGTCTTAAAGATATGGCAGGTATCGGCCGTCCCGCTTTCTTGGGTAGACTTACTGCTGAGATAAAGAAAAAATATCCACATATCGTAGTTCAGTACCACGGTCACTCAGGTCCTGGTTTCTCTGTAGCTTCTATGCTTGAGGTAGCTCGCGCAGGTGCTGACTATATCGACGTGGCTATGGAACCACTATCTTGGGGTAAAATTCACCCGGATGTGATCACTATCCAGGCTATGCTTAAAGATGCAGGTTTCAAAGTTAAAGATATCAATATGGATGCATATATGGAGGCCCGTCGTCTGACTCAGACCTTCATCGATGACTATCTTGGATATTTTATTGAGCCTACTAACTATCAATGTTCATCACTACTCGTAGGTTGTGGTCTTCCTGGTGGTATGATGGGTTCTATGATGGCTGACTTGAAAGGCTTCCACGGAGCAATCAATATGTCACTCAGAAATCAGGGCAAGAAAGAGGTTACCCTTAACGAACTTGCAGTGATGTTGTTCCAGGAGGTAGAGTATGTATGGCCTCGTCTTGGTTATCCACCACTTGTAACTCCATTCAGCCAGTATGTGAAGAATACTGCACTTATGAACTTGATGCATACTCTTAAAGGTGAGCCTCGCTGGAAGACTATCGATAAGGATACTATGAATATGATTCTTGGCAAGACTGGTAAACTTCCTGGTGAACTTGCTCCTGAGATCATTCAGATCGTTAAAGAGAAAGGTCTTGAGTTCTACACTGGTAATCCTCAGGATGCGTTCCCTAATGAGCTTCCTAAGTTTGAGCAGATGATGAAAGACGAAGGATGGGATCGCGGTCAGGATGATGAAGAATTGTTCGAGCTTGCTATGCACGAAAGACAATATCGTGACTACAAGAGCGGTATCGCTAAAGAGCGCTTCGAGAAAGACCTTGAAGCTGCTAAAGAGAAAGCAGGTGCACCTAAGATCGTAGTTCGCCCTGTAGTGGAGATGCCTAAATTCGATGTTGAGGCTGTAGCTGCACAACATCCTAACGCAATGCCTGTACAGGTTACCGCTAAAGGTAATATGGTATGGCAATACGATGTAGTGGCTGAAAGCACAGCTCCTGCTATCGGTGACAAAGTGGAAGAGGGTAAACCTATCTGCTATGTTCAGACTTACTACGGACTTGAAGAGATCAAGGCTCCTAAGACCGGTAAGATCGTTTATGTGGCAGTAGGCCAAAACGACAAAGTGGAGAAGAACCAGATCGTGGCATTTGTAGAATAATTAAAAAATCTATAAAATTTTTAGGGAGGCGACATTTTTATTGTTGCCTCCCTTTATTTTCGGATAATCAGAGTGTTGTGTGAATTTGGAGGTGGAGAGGCCAGGGTGGGAGGGAAAAATTTTTGAAAAAAAATGCAAAAAAAGTTCAAATAAATTTGGTAGGTAAAAAAATGTCCGTATATTTGCAGCCCGTTTCGGAAATGAAACGGCTAACAAAGAAAGTTCATTGATAGCATTGTACGAGTGTAAAGGTAAGAGATTTATAATCTCGTTAATTCTTTAACCGGTCAGGACAAGCTAGAAATATAAAATAAAAATATACAATGAAGAGTTTGATCCGGCTCAGGATGAACGCTAGCGGCAGGCTTAACACATGCAAGTCGAGGGGCAGCATGATTAGTAGCAATACTGATTGATGGCGACCGGCGCAAGGGTGCGTAACGCGTGAGCAACATGCCCTGTTCAGGAGGATAACCCGGA
>JAFVQD010000021.1 GCA_017504965.1 Bacteroidales bacterium
GGCCGTGTATTTGCGCAGCAAATACGGCAAGGCCGGGAGCGCTGGTCCGGCGAGAGCCGGTATAAAAGCGGTGAGCACCTGCCTATGTGCGATGGCGCCCTCACACGAGCATCAGAGTGGGGTGCTTGGGCATATGGCACCACGCTCTGATACCACTCTGTCTCTGAGCTAGGGGATGCAAGAGCCATCAAACTCTTGCCTCCCCTCGCAGAGGCGCTTTCTCTACCCCTGCTTCTGCTTTCGCCACTGCCTCTGCTTTCACCTCTATCTTACATTCAAATCCGAGAACCTGTCCCCACCCTCAGGTGTAGTAAGTGATTCATTTATCAGATGTTATCAGTTCAAATTTTGTTTATAGTTGGAAATTCATTATTCTAAAAATCCCTTTTTTCACATTTTTAAAATTATGACAAAACGATAAAAAAAGTAAATAGATAAAAGTGTTGAAGAATCTGACAGAAAAAGTCAATAATAAGTTGGAATATTGCATTCATAGAATTTTAAATGATTATTTATTATGATAACTCAAGAGAAACAACGTTATGTGGACATACTGTCCAACAGTGGATTTAAGGCAGTGTTTGGAGATCAGGACAATAAGCCGGTGTTGATAGATTTTCTCAATGCATTTTTACCCCAGGGGAGAAGGGTCAAGGATCTTACCTATGCCACTACAGAGATAGAGGGGTTGACACAGAGTAATAAGTCTGTGAAACTTGATTTGCGGTGTGAAGATGAGGATGGGACCTCATTTATAATAGAGATGCAGCGCTATGATCAGGCCAATTTTTTTCAGCGATGTGTCTCATACAGTTCGAAGGTTTACGATATGAAGACGACCAAGGGTGATGAAAGTTATGATATTCCACCGGTTTATCTTATCGGTATATTAGCCGTAGACAGTTTTGACCGTAGAAGTGAAATGTGGAGGGACAGATTCATTTCGGATTATACATTCAGAGAAAAGTATACTGGTGAGGTGGTATGTGAAACAATTTCTCTTATCTTTGTGGAACTGAAGCGCTTTGAGAAGCGGTTGGAAGATTGTAGCAGTATCATAGATAAGTGGTGTTACGCTTTGAAGTATATGAGTAAACTCGACAGTTTGCCATTAGAATTGAGGAGGAGCGTATTTGAGAGACTCTTTCAAGCCGCGGAGATCGCGCAGTTCAGTCCAGAGAAACGGGAAAAATACGAACACGATATGATAACAGAGAGAGATGAAATCAATATACGTCGCACAGCCGAACAGAAAGCCAGAGCTGAAGGAAGAGCAGAAGGAGTAGCCGAGGGGATGGCAAAAGGAAAAGCCGAAGGAAGAGCCGAAGGCCGAAAGGAAGGCTTGTTTGAAGTGGCTAAGAGTCTGCTTGGCAGTGGTATGTCTGTATGTGATGTGTCCAGACACACTGGCCTTTCTGAAGCTGAGATAGAGGCGCTATTAGGATAGCTCTTTTTGGCCGCAGAGATCGCGCAGTTCAGTCCAGAGAAACGCAAAAAAGGTAAGTCTGAAGATGATGTCTCCAGACTTACCTGTTTTACCTGATACAGGTCAGCGGCATTTTCTTACCGGCCTTACCGAATCGATGTCTGCTATGTTTTCTTTATGGTTTTATCGTATCGAAGTCACCTGCGTTTACCGGTACCAGCTTACCTGATCCAAGTCATCTGTATTTTCCTTACGGCCTTTCTGAGGAGGTGATGATTCCTTCTCTTTAAGACCTTGCTGTAGCTGACATTACTTTTTCGTCATTACGGTCTCAGTCCGGAGCCTCCCTGAAGTGAGATGGTCTCTCCAGTGATATAGGATGCATCCTCAGATGCAAGGAATACAGCTACACGACCGATATCTTCCATAGGGTCGGCAAAGCGACCAAGCGGTATCCCCTGAATGGTCCTCTCAAACAGCTCAGGATAATTCTCTTTCCACTCACGAAGACTCTCAGTCATTGCCAGAGGCGCGATCATATTGACCCTGATTCCATCAGGGCCCCACTCTGTAGCTGCCACTCTCGACAGTCCGCGGATACCCTCTTTAGCTGCTGCATAGGAACTCTGTCCCGGCTTTCCGAAGAAGCCGGCACCGGAAGCGAAGTTGATGACCGATCCGTGTGTCTCTTTCAGATAAGGGTAGGCCTCGCGCATATAGAAGAATGTCGCATAGAGCCCTGAGTTGATAGCCAGGTCAAAATCTTTCTTAGTGTGTTCTATCAGTGGAAGCCCCGATGATGATGCCTGTGCATTGTTTATAAGGGTGTTGATCTTGCCGAATTTCGTGATCGTTTGGGCGATAACCCCCTTGATCTGTGCCTCATCCGCTCCGTCTGCTACTACCGCAAGCACCTCCACTCCGTACTGATCCTCAAGTTTTTTCTTAGCCTCTATAAGTCTGGACTCTGTCCTCCCTGTGATAACAATATCTGATCCCTCTCTGGCGAATGCCGATGCCAATCCGAAGCCGATACCTTTCCCGCCGCCGGTGATGAGGGTTACATTTTTCTCTAATCTCTTCATATCTTTTTCTACTTGTTATTAATGTTTAAAATGGGATATACAAAAACCGTGCTAAAATTTTCCGCACGAAAAATTTTTACTAAGATTACTTTCTTGTCCCTGCAAAATGTAGGTTGGACCGGTTTCCATTACAGCCGCAAAGGGGAGTACACAGCTGTCTCCATAGGAAAAATGTAATTGGAGGGCGCAAATGTATCAGCAGGGAGGTAGCTGCACCAGGGGGGTCGGTAATTTTGAATCCCAGAATCAGATTTCGTGTCACTGAAAAATAAAGCAGGGAAATAACATTGCAAAAGATATAGCACTTTCAGTTTGAATGACTTTGGCCAAACGAGTCAAGTGACAGTTTGTCGGCTCGATCTTCCAATCTCTTCACAAGAGGTGGAGATTTCAAAAAAAATCCTTACCTTTGTCGCCGACATAAGGGGTGCCGTATATCCCAGAGGGAGCGGAGACATTTCTCCTCCCGAAGGCGGCTGAGATTACACCCAGTGACCTGATTCAGATAATGCTGACGTAGGCCGATATCTCGAGTACACATAGAGTACACCCCTTGCATTTTGTTTACATTATGCGAGGTTTTTTGTTTTTAGGGGTGCTGATGGCAGCACTCATCCCGGGGAGGGTACAAGGTGCCGTCCCTGAAGACACTCTCAAAGTCGAAAGACTTGACAGTGTGATCGTTTCCACTTCCAGAGCAGGGCGTTCTACCCCTGTCGCTTACACGATGGTCTCCAAGGAGGATCTCCGCAGGACCAATCCGCTCAATTCTCTCCCGATGACCCTCTCCCTCCAGCCCTCTGTGGTCTCAGTCAATGAGGGTGGTACCGGCATCGGTTATTCCAAGCTGACTGTCCGCGGCTCCAAGGGGTCGCAGATCAATGTCACTCTCAACGGCATTACCCTCAATGATGCAGAGTCCCAGGAGGTGTTTTGGGTGAACATCCCCTCGCTCTCGAATATATTGAGTTCGGTACAGCTTCAGCGTGGCCTTGGCACTTCTGCCAATGGTGCCGGAGCTTTCGGTGCCAGCATCAATATGAGCACCGCCTCCGTAGGCCCCGATCCTTACGCCCGCTTCGATGCGGCAGTGGGCTCATACAACACCTTCCTCGCCACTGTGGCGGCAGGGACAGGAAAAGGCCCCTCCGGGCTCTATTTCGATATGGTCTACTCCCGCAATTATACAGACGGCTACATCCGCAATGCTTTCGCCAAGGTGCAGTCGCTCTATTCAGTCCTCGGCTGGATGAATGAGAAAAACTCCCTGAAACTCACCTATCTCCTCGGAGATCAGCACTCCGGCATCACCTGGAACGGCATCTCGCTGTCGCAATACGAAGAGGACCGCCGCTACAACTCTGCCGGTGAATATACAGATGCCTACGGCAATCTCCGTTACTACGACAATGAGACCGACAATTACCGTCAGCACCACCTCCAGCTTAACTACACCCGTCAGTTTACAGATGCTCTCCTGTGGACCACCACTTTCAATTATACCCGCGGTGACGGCTATTACGAGAACTACAAGGCGGAGCGCAGTTCTACCAAATATGGGTTCGATGAGAAATTCTACGGAGATTTCATCATCCGTGAGGCTATGGCCAATGACTATTTCGTCTTGAATTCAGACCTCCGCTTCCGTCGCGACCGTCTCAGCCTTACCGGCGGCATCAACCTCTCCAGCTATGATGGAGACCACTTCGGCAAACTCCTTTGGAGCGATGTCCTGGGTACAGAGAGCGGCTACGATTACGACAGCCATTACTGGTATCTGAACCGTGGACTCAAGCGGGAGGCCAATGCATTTCTCCGTGGCGAGTTCACACCTCTCCCCTGGATGACCGCCTACGCCGATCTCCAGTACCGCGGTGTCTCCCTCCTGATGAGTGGAGAAGAGGATGATGGGGGTCTTCTCGATTATAAGAATACCTGGAATTTCTTCAATCCCCGTGCGGGTCTCAATTTCCAGTGGGGGAAGGGGCACAGGGCTTACCTGTCTGCAGCCCTTGGCCACCGCGAGCCGGGGAGGAGCGATATCAAGGAGGTGATTATCAGCCGGAACTGGGGGGATGACAAGGCAGACCTCAAGCCGGAGAAGATGGTGGATATAGAGCTGGGCTACACCTGGTCCGGAGCCAGGGGGGCGCTATCGGCAAACATCTATCTTATGGAGTATTGGGATATGCTTCTGGAGACCGGCAAACTCAGCGATGTCGGATATGCGATCAAGGAGAATGTCGGGAGAAGTTACCGCCGCGGTATCGAATTGGCCGGGGCCTGGACCCCTCTCACCTGGCTGCAGGTCGATGCCAATGCCACCCTCAGCACCAATAAAATCACCCATTTCGTAGGGTATTTTGACAGGATAGATTCTGACTGGAACTATCTCGACGGACAGGAGAGGATAGATTTCGGGGAGACCGACATCCTGATGTCCCCCTCCCTGATAGGGATGCTCCAATTCACATTCCGCCCTTTTGAGCAGACCTCTATCTCCCTTAATGGCAAGTATGTAGGCGAACAGTATATCGACAATACCTCTTCCAGCGAGAGGATGATTCCCGACTATTTTGTCGCCAATCTTTCAGCGACCCACACATTCCACATCGGGGAGGGGACCCTCGAGGCGAGTGTTTTTGTGAATAACCTTCTGAACCACCTCTACTACGCAGACGGCTGGACCTACAATGTTTACGACTGCGATAAGCAGATGATCATCGCCGATCTGGGGATATTCCCCCAGGCACCGGCGAATTTTATGGTGAAGCTTGCCTACCGGTTCTAGCGCTCCTGAGCGAAGATCCGGTCGAATATTGTGCGGAGCTGCCCCTTATCGGCAATGATGGCGCGCAGCTCTTCGAGGCGGGCGGCATTCGGGGATTCGGGGATCCAGAGGCGTAGGTAGCCCCCCTCTGCATATTTCTCCTGCAGGTGCTCGACGGTCCTCTCCCAGTGCCCCTCAACCTCCAGCTCAGGGTAGTTCGCCAGGCCGTACTGGATGGTGCGGCGGATGATTTGATGTGGGTCGATGACCCTGTCTGCCTCTGCGAGGATCCTCCCGTAAATCGATCGGGGCTCCCCTTTGTTCGAGGCGCGATGGTCCTCTGCCGCTTGCGCAATGGTCTCGATCTCCTCTTCGGAGAACCATTGCCTCAGGTTCTGGTCCTTACGGACAATCTCTCCCGATGCGAGGTGATGCACTTCGCGACCCACGGCCAGTCCAGTGTCGTGGTAAGCTGCTGCAGCATAGATGATATTGGGATCGGCCTCGTAATGGGTGGCGAGGCTGAGACCTTGGGCTATCACCATCTCCACGTGGTCGCGGCGGTGCGCCTTGTCGAAATGGTCATAGCGGGGAATTATCTCCTGTTCGATGTATTGTTTCAGAGTATTTTTCATAGGGCAAATATATTTAGATTTTTATTAACTTTGTATAGTTAAAGATGATCGGTATGAATGTCTCTATCTATACATTGGTCTCGCCGCTTCACGATCCTGTGGCGACAAGGAGGGTGGCAGGTGAGTTTCTTGATGCAGTCCGTGGGCATTGCGTTAGCTGCACTCTGGTGGATTGCGGTAGCGATTTTTCCACTTTTGGCACATCTGATCTCGACCTGGTCTATGTGGTGACCGGAGGGACCGAAGGGCTCTTTCTGGAGGCACTGCCGCAGATTCAGGGGCACGTCCATATCCTCACCTCGGGCAAGAGCAATTCCCTCGCAGCGTCGATGGAGATCCTATCCTATCTGAAGCAGGTGGGACGAAGTGGGGAGATTATCCACGGCTCTGCGGAGTATGTGGCGGCGAGGGTCGAGCTCCTGGCTCGGGTAGAGAGGGGGAGGAAGAGACTTGCAGGAGGATTGCGACTGGGTGTCATAGGGGAGCCTTCAGACTGGCTGATAGCGAGCCATCCTGACGGGAAGGTGCTGAGGGAGAAACTGGGTGTAGAGCTGGTGAGGGTTCCGATGACCGATCTCATTGCGAAGCTGGAGGGGATTCCGCAGGACCCTATGGAGGGGGCAGAATATATATATAAGGTACTCAAGGGGATTGTGGTAGAGAAGAACCTGCAGGGGCTGACCCTCAGATGTTTTGATCTGCTCGATACCATCCGTAATACCGGCTGCCTCGCCCTTGCCCGTCTGAATGCTGAAGGGATTCCGGCATCGTGCGAAGGGGATATCCCTGCACTTGTCACTATGGCCATAGGACACTCCCTCACCGGGCAATGCGGCTTCCAGGCCAATCCGTCGCGGATCGATCCTGCCACCGGAGAATATCTGTTTGCACACTGCACCGTCCCGCTCGATATGGTGAGCAGCTATGGCTACGCCACCCACTTCGAATCGGGGATAGGGGTTGCCATCAGAGGGGTATTGCCCGAGGGCAATGCCACCATTTTCAAGATAGCAGGGGACCTTTCCCGCTACTTCGTCACCCCGGCGCAGCTGCTTCGCAATCAGGCTGAGGAAGGGCTCTGTCGCACTCAGGTGGTGCTTCGGGCAGAGGGTGTATCGGACTACTTCCTCAAAGGGCCTGTCGGCAATCACCACCTCATCTTCTGCGGAGACTATGCAGAGGTATTCAGAGAATTTATGGATAAAATAAGATCGATTTGACAATGAAGCATACATTTAAAGATTGGTTTCTGGCTACACGCCCCTGGTCCTTCCCGGCCTCGGCGATGCCGGTGTTGGTGACACTTTTCTACCTTTGGTGGAGGGGGTATGAGCTCTCCTGGGGATTTGGAATATGGGCAGTGTTGAATGTGGTCATATTCCACGCCAGTGGTAATACCTGGAGTGACTATTTCGATTATAAAAAAGGGGTGGATGCTGATGATACCTATGGCAATAAGACATTGACAGACGGACTCTTCACCTCGAGGCAGATCCGCGCACTGGCACTCGGTCTGCTGATTGTAGGGTCTGTTTTCGGTGTGACACTGATATGTCTGACCGGATGGCAGCTGCTCTTTATCGGGTTAGGGGGGCTTGTTTGTACCCTTCTGTACCCTTTTTTCAAATACAGGGCATTGGGGGATGTGGTGATCTTTATGGCTTATGCCTTTCTCCCTACGATCGGTACCAGTTATGTGGCTGCCGGTGTGATCGACTGGGGCGTGTGGGTGGTAGGATTGCCCGTAGGGCTGATTACCGTATCGATCCTCCATTCGAATAACCTCAGAGATATGCAGACAGATGCAAGGGCGGAGATATCCACTTTTGCAGCGCTGGTGGGGCCGAAGAGCTCGGTGGTGATATATGTTCTGGAGGTGCTTCTCCCATTTGTATCTGTGGTGGTGAGTGTCGCCCTCGGATGGCTCCCTGTAGCGGCTCTCCTCTCTTTGATGGCACTGGTCCCGGCGTGGAAAGCTTGTCGTGTGATGCTTTCTTATAAAAGTGGAGGGAGTGATGCGATAGCAAACTTGGATCAGGTCTCGGCTCAGCTTCAGCTGGTGTTCAGCCTCCTGTTCAGTGTGGGTCTGGTGCTTGGTGTACTTATTTAAAATGTGTTCGTTATGGGAAATGGTTCTGTCGTATCGGGTGCTGGTTCGGATGTGAAGATGTCAAGGGTCTGGTTTACAGTGGTGCTGGCGTTTGTCCTGTGGACTGTGATGTTTTCGCCGTGGACAGCCCCTTATGTGAATTTCTGGTGGATGATGACCGGGTCGGCGTGTGTGCTGGCCGGACTATCTGTCATTTTCAATCCCGGGTGGTGGAAGGATCTTCGCTGGAATTTTTCCAATTTGGCCCTTGGGGTGCTGATAGCGGTGGCCCTGTGGGGTGTATTCTGGATAGGGGACAAAGTCTCTTCCTGGATGCTTGATTTCGCCAGACCCCAAGTCGACACCATCTATGGGATGAAGGATGGTGAGTCACCCTGGCTGCTCACCTTTCTGATGCTCTTTCTTATCGGCCCGGCTGAAGAGATCTTCTGGAGGGGGTATATTCAGAAAAATATGTCGTCAAGGTGGGGAGCAAATGCCGGATTTGTAGTGACTACCCTTATATACGCACTTGTGCACGCTGGATCATTCAATTTTATGCTCACTATGGCGGCACTGGTGGCCGGTCTGGCGTGGGGACTGCTGTATAGATTTTTCCCTGAAAGGTTCCTGGCTATAATCCTCTCGCACGCACTATGGGATGTCGCTGTCTTTATATGGTTTCCAATATTATAAATATCTTTGAATATGGATTACAATAAGATTCTTTCTGATATATATGATGAGATACAGCCTCTGGCCGGACAAGGGAAGCAGGCTGACTATATTCCCGAGTTGGCAAAAGTGGATCCCGATCAGTTCGGGATGTCGCTGGAGACCATCTCAGGGGAGATGTACTCTATAAGTGATGCAGATGTGAGATTTTCGATCCAGTCCATATCGAAAGTCTTCTCTCTGGCCCTGTGTTTCAGCGTGGTGGGGGACGAACTGTGGAAGAGGGTGGGGAAAGAGCCCTCAGGTGCAGCCTTCAACTCCCTTATCCAGCTCGAGATAGAGAAGGGGATCCCACGCAACCCTTTCATAAATTCCGGGAATCTCGTGGTGGCTGACATACTACTCTCCAAACTGGAATATCCTGAAGAGAAGTTTATCTCTTTTGTCAGATCACTGGCCCAGAATGAAGAGATAGATTATTGTATGAGAGTAGCACATTCCGAGAGGGAGAAAAGCTATCTCAATGCAGCCATAGTCAATATTCTCAAATATTATGGCAATATAGAGAACGATATAGAACGTGTCCTCCATTTCTACTTTATGATGTGCTCGGTAGAGATGAGCTGTGCCGAATTGGCCCGGGCCTTTATCCCTTTTGCAAACCATAAAATGCCGTTTGATTATGCAGGGGTGACACTCACCTCTTCTCAGATCAAGAGGATGAACGCCATAATGCAGACCTGCGGATTCTATGACGAGGCGGGTGAGTTCTCATTCCTCGTGGGACTTCCCGGGAAGAGTGGAGTGGGGGGAGGTATAGCAGCCATCCATCCGATGAGATACTCTGTGGCTGTATGGAGCCCGCGCCTTAACGACAAAGGGAATTCCATTATGGGGATGAAAGCCCTGGAACTCCTGACTACCAAAACTGAAGAATCAATATTTTAAATATATATAGAGAGTATGAGTACATTGAGACCACAATACCTGAAACCCGGAGACACCATCGCTGTCATATCCATAGCATCATCACCATCACAGGCCCAGATGGCCGCCAACTGGAAAGAGCAGTTTGAGAGTTGGGGACTAAAAGTCAAAGTGGGGGAGCACATCGCTGACAAGATCCATTATGACTTCGCAGGATCGCACGAATTGAGGGCGCAAGAGCTGACCAAGATGGTCCTCGATCCCGAAGTGAAAGCGATCGTTTCCATCAGAGGTGGGTATGGGACGATGCATACCATCAAATATCTCGATATGAATATCTTCCGTGAGAACCCCAAGTGGATTATAGGCTACAGTGATATCACAGTCCTCCACTTCGCGCTGCAGAAGATAGGTCTGGAATCGATTCACGGAGCTATGCCAGGCACCTTTGAGCCCGGATTTGACGGTTATTCGCAGAATTCACTCCGCAAGGCCCTCTTCGGGGAGGTGACTGAATATACTACTCCGGCATCCAAGTACAATAATTACGGCACTGGGGCGGGGCGCCTGATCGGCGGTAACATCACACTGCTCCGAAATCTACTCTCTACACCCATAGATCACAACTGGGATGAGCCCACAGTCCTCTTCATAGAGGATATCGACGAGCATATGCATAAGATAGACAGCAAGATGTGGCACCTGCGCGAGAGTGGCATTCTGGCCAAATGTAAAGGTATCATAGTGGGTTACTTCACCGATATCCACGACCAGGACCAGTGGCAGTGCTCTGTCTACGACCTGATCCACAGCTACACTCGCGAACTTGATATCCCTGTGATATTCGATTTTAGCTGCGGACACGAATTCCCGAACTCAAGTATCTACCTCGGCCGCGATGTGCAGATAACCTGCGACGAACACGGTGGCAAGATAACTTTCTGCTGATTTTTCTCCCCCAAGTAGGACGGGGCCCACGCCGGTAAGTTATTAGCCAAGATGCATATATAAGGTTCTTGAATTTGTGGAATGGTATAAAGAATGGTATTGATAAATAACCGAGGAGGGGTAGCACACCTTGTTAAGGTATAGTCAGTGACCTACTTCTTACAGATACTCCCAATATCTGCGGTAGTGTGCACTGACCTTCTCCCATTTGCCATAGCGAAAACGCTTATACGCTCTCACTCTGACAAGTTTCGGCACTGCTATTCCAATAGTAAGCCGAAGGTCAAAAGAAAAAGTTCTACGCATTTTAATTCAGTTATCCTTGAAAGAACTTTTCTTGGACTTCTTCGCCTCTCCCTATCTCTACTCCTCGGTTAAGGTTCTCTGTTAAAAAAATCAGACACCCATTTGGGAGATAGGTATCTGATAAAAGGTTAGGATAACCTTTAAAATGCGTTTGATGCAAAGGTATGAAGATTTTTTATTTCTCCAATAAACTTTCTATATTTTCGAAGTATTTTGAAGTATCAGATGTTATCGAACCGAGAACCGCAATAAATTCTTTGATATATTGGACAGATATTCAATGAGTTATGGAAATAAAAAAGGGACATCCTCTGATGAAGATGTCCCCTTGTGCGGGTTATGGGTCCCTACCAAAGAACACCAAACGAGAGTTCAAACTTTTCCCATTTTTCCAAAAGGCTTCCAAGTACTTACGTAAGATAAGCGACCGAAAACAAATTTCTCGCTTTGGTAA
>JAFVQD010000022.1 GCA_017504965.1 Bacteroidales bacterium
ACCTTCGAACTGTATGAGACACATCGCTGAAAAAAATTGGCCTGATCATAGCGCTGCATCTCTATTATAAATGAGGTCCCATCCTCATCTTCACACCGCAAATCAAGTTTCACAGACTTGTTACTCGCTGTCAACCCCTCTATCTCTGTAGTGGCATAGGTAAGATCCTTGACCCTTCTACCCTGCGGTAAAAATGCATTGAGAAAATCTATCAACACCGGCTTATTGTCCTGATCTCCAAACACTGCCTTAAATCCACTGTTGGACAGTATGTCCACATAACGTTGTTTCTCTTGAGTCATCATAAAAATAATCGTTTAAAATTTTCTGAATGCAATATTCTAACTTATTGTTGACTTCTTCTGTCAGATTCGTCAACACTTTTATCTGTTTACTTTTTTGTACGTTCTGTCATAATTTTAAAAATGTGAAAAAAATCATTTTTAGAATAATGTATTTCCAAATATAAACAAAATTTGAACTGATAACATCTGATAAATAAAGCACTTACTGCACCTATGGGTGGAAAAAATTCTGACAGTTGGATGTATGGCAGATGCTGATCGCCCTCTCGTTTACCTAGTAGGGAATGTACACTATGTTTCCATTCCCTACTAGGCCGGTTTTCGGGGGGATTTGGGGTATTTTCAGATGTAGTAGGGAATGAAAGTGTGCTTTTCATTCCCTACTAGGACATTGGCGATGTCATCACGAACAGATTAGGCACATCAATCCTTGCTGCAGGTGCTTCTATGAGTGATTAGCGTGCCCAATCCCTCTATCCCACACGGGATTAGGAACACTTTTCCCACCTGGAGGCCCATTTTCGTGCCTAACCTCTTCGCGATTCAGACACCTGAACGGGATTGGGTGTGAGGAGGTGGGTGCGCTACATAGCGGGTGACGCACGCGGTCAGATTAAATCTTGTCTGCTACGTTGATGCCGTCAAGAGCTGATGAGACGATGCCGCCGGCGTAGCCTGAGCCCTCTCCACAGGGGTAGATTCCCGGAAGTCCGATATGCTGTAGGGTATCGGGATCGCGCGGTATTCTGACAGGTGATGATGTGCGGGACTCGACCGCCAGAAGGAGAGCCTCCTGAGTGTAGTACCCTTTCATCTTTCTGTCAAAAAGCAAGAATGCCTTTCTCATCCTGTCAGCCACTATATCGGGAAGTACATCCGAGAGCGAACACGATACAAGTCCTGGAAAATATGAGCTTTTGGGTAGCTGTCCCGATGTCGCTTGTCTGTTCTTTCCGGTACGGACGAAGTCTGTCATTCTCTGTGCAGGTGCTTTAAGTGAACCTGACAAATCAAAAGCTGCCTTCTCCACACTCTCCTGAAATCTCAGAAGTGCGAGCGGATCCTGTTCACGTACATCTTCCGGATTTATTGACACCACGATTCCTGCATTGGCCCACTTGGACGACCGCTGCGAATTGGACATACCATTCAGCACCAGACTTCCGGCAGATGATGATGAGGGGACCAAAAGTCCACCGGGGCACATACAGAAAGAGAATACCCCTCTCCCATCCACTTGCTCCACAAGAGAATACTCTGCCGGAGGGAGGAGATGGTGACGGGCGCCCTTGTATTGGATTTTATTGATAAGCTCCTGTGGATGTTCCACTCTGACACCGAGGGCAAACCCTTTCGATTCGAGAGCCCATCCGTTTTCATAGAATGTTCTGTAGATCTCTTTGGCGGAATGGCCTGCTGCGAGGATAACATTACGTGCAGCAAAATATTCATTGGACGAAGTCCCATCCTCATTTTCCACCTTGCAGACCACCTCCCACTCCGAACCTTTGCGGACAAACTCTTCCACTCTGCAGCCAAAATGATACTCTCCGCCGTGGTCGATGATACAGCGGCGGATCCCCTCCATTATGGCAGGGAGCTTGTCACTCCCTATGTGAGGGTGTGCCTCCACCATTATACTCTCTGAGGCTCCGAAGTCCACCAATTGTCCCAGGACAGAACGGACATCCCCCCTCTTGTTCGAACGGGTGTAGAGCTTTCCATCTGAAAATGTACCTGCCCCACCCTCTCCGAAGCAGTAGTTCGAATCGGGGTGGACATTGCCATAGCGCGACAAAGCCGCAATATCATATTTGCGTTTGTGGACATCCTTACCTCTTTCGATGATAACAGGTTTGAGCCCCCTCTGCAGAAGACGGAGTGCAGCAAACAGTCCGGCAGGGCCCGCCCCTATAACGATGACCGGCTCAGCACCGGCAACATTCCTGTACTCGGGTGTACGGTATGGTTCATACCCGGGTTCATCCACCGAATAACCTTGGACACGGTAGCGATATTGGATATTCTTTGTTCTGGCATCCAGCGATTTTTTCACCACCACTGCTGCAGCCACTTTACCCTTCGGCAGCCCCATCTGTCGTGCCGCAGAAGCAAACAGCTCCTCCTGCGTGGGGATATGCCCTATGGAATATGATACTTCGAACTCTTTCATACAGACTAATCTTTATATTCCAATGCTCGTGATATAGGGGCCACATCGAGTGAGGTGGTCAGCCCTTTGTCAAATTTGAACATTCCGGTGATGGCTATCATAGCGGCATTGTCGGTGGTAAATTTGAATTCCGGGATATATGTGGTCCAGCCCCTCTTCTCCCCTTCTGTCCTGATTCTGTCACGAAGTCCTGAATTGGCTGATACCCCTCCGGCAATGGCCACCTGCCTGATACCTGTCTGCTTGACTGCCTTCAGGAGCTTATCCATCAGGATATCTATCAGTGTCTTCTGGAAAGATGCGCAGATATCTGGCATATTCTCCTGGATAAAGTCCGGATTCTCCTTTACCTGGTCCCTAAGGAAATAGAGAAGTGATGTTTTGATGCCGCTGAAACTGTAGTTCAAATCGGGGATATGCGGTTTGGCAAATTTAAAACGGTTCGGATCGCCCTCCTTAGCCAGTTTATCCACTATCGGACCTCCCGGATAGCCCAGCCCCATAATCTTCGCGCACTTGTCAAACGCTTCACCCACAGCATCATCTATAGTGTGGCCAAGAACCTCAAACTTTAGATAATCGTCCACTCTGACTATCTGCGAATGTCCTCCCGATACGAGGAGTGCCAGAAATGGGAATGAAGGAAGGAGTTTCTCTTTGCCTGGCTCCTGGATAAAGTGTGACAGGATATGTCCCTGGAGATGGTTCACCTCCACTAAAGGCTTTCCTGTGGCCAATGAGAGTCCCTTGGCAAATGATGTCCCTACGAGGAGTGAGCCAAGAAGGCCGGGGCCTCGGGTAAATGCGATGGCATCCACCTGCGACATCTCTACCTCTGCCTCTTTAAGAGCCTGATGCACCACAGGAAGAATATTCTGCTGATGCGCTCTGGATGCAAGTTCGGGGATAACTCCGCCATACTTTCTATGAACCTCCTGCGAGGCCATCACATTTGAGAGCAAAAACCCATCTTTTATCACTGCTGCCGATGTATCATCGCAGGAAGACTCTATTCCTAATATAATTCTTGACATATACACTCGATTATTTGGCAAAAATATGCAATATTTTAATTAGATTTGTAAGTTAAAAGGTAATTCTGCTATCAGTAGGTTAAAAAAAATATTCATCAGGATACTTATCGTGTTGGTGATCTCACTAACAGCGATACACCTCGCCATACACATCCCCTCTGTACAGAACTTCATCGCACACAAAGTCATCAGCAAAATAGAGCCTAAAATAGATGGTAAGATCGAGTTCAGCAAACTCACCATAACATTTGTAAGCAGGGTCATAATCGAGGACCTGGCTGTCACAGGGGCCCCAGGAGACACCCTGATAAGTGCTGAGAAACTGGCTGTATATGTATCGTTTTCTGACATACTTCACGGCGATATCAGAGCAAACAGGATATCTATCAAAAATGGTGTCTTCAACTACATCGAAGAGGGAAATAAGACTTCAAACCTGTCAAGGATTTTCAAAATGGAGAAAGACCCCAATGATACCACCAAAGGGGGATGGCCATTTATCACCATACGGGAGCTCCGCATCCAGGACTACAGATTCAACTATGTCGGGGACACACCTCCAAAATCCCCCGTCAAGGATGGCTGTATGGACTATACAAATATCGGACTCAGCGACATTAATCTCCGTATTCACGACATAAAGGTAAGGCCCAAGAAAGGGATTACAGCCAAGATACACACACTTAAAGCGAAAGAAAAATCGGGGCTCGACCTCCAGCAGCTGAGCTGTGATTTCTCACTGGACAAGAACCTCCTCGCGATGAGGAACCTTACCCTTCGTGATAACTACACAAATCTTAAGGCAAATCACTTGACATTCGGATACGACAGCGGAAAGGACCTCAAAGATTTCATAAACAAAATCAAATTGGATGTAGACTTCACCGACACAGAGTTCGATTTTGGAACGGTAGGATTCTTCACCCACTCTATGCAGGGGAACCATCTGAAGCTTAGCATAAATGGAAGGGTCTACGGCCCTGTAGCACATCTGCAGAGTCAATCACTGGAGGTATCCACCCCATCAGAAGACACATATATCCGTCTGAAATTCTCGATGAAGGGTCTCCCCGACATAAGAAAAACCATATTTGATGCCCATATACAAGATCTCAGATCCAGAAGTGAAGATATAGACCATATCATAGCGGGCTTCGCCCCCGACACTAAGCCTATTCTCGGCCCTATGATTCCAGGGGCAGATGTAGCTCTTCATCTCAATATGCTGGGAACCATCTACGATTTCGTGACAGACGGCAGGCTACACACCTCATTAGGAGATGCTGCATTTGATCTGGATCTCGAGTTCCCGGGTAAGAATCTGGGGGGTATCATCAAGGGGAAACTCAGCACATACGACCTGAATCTGGGTAAGATCATATCATCCCCCACTTTGGGAGAGGTATCTGCCGGAGTTAAGGCAGACATAAGACTGAGAAAGAGAGAGTTCGGAGGGTTAAGTGCCAATATTGACTCCTTGAGAATAGCAAAATTAGGTTTCAAAGGGTACAATTACTCCAATATTTTCGCTATTGCCAGCTATTCCGACAAGAAATTTGATGGAAGAATCATCGGCCACGACCCTAATCTCCACTTCCAGATCCAGGGAATCGCATCACTCGCAGACAAAGAGAAGAACAGTTCATATAAACTGCACGCAGACATCCCTTTTGCAGACCTTGCAGCCATCAAAATACTTGACACTCAGGAGAAAGCCCAATTGAGCCTCAGGACAGCTGCCAATGTCAGTCTCAGCGGGGAGAACCTCATAGGAAATATTGACCTTAGAAATGTAACCTTCTGGGGAGAAGAGGAGTACCAGTTCAACTCCATATCCCTGTCAGCACTATTCAAAGATAAAGACTACAATATAGCCCTTACCGCTCCATTCCTGGATGCCAGATATACATCGACAGAATCGCCAAGCGCATTCATATCCAGAGTAAAAGGGATAGTTCTGGAGGAGCAGTTCGGAGAGACTTTCACTAATGGGAAGAAGGAGAAAGCCACACCTGATCTCCCATACAAAGGGATCACCGATCTCTCTTTGGTGACATTCAACACAGAATCCATCTGTGATATCGTGATGCCCGACCTATATCTGGCTGACAGCACCCGTATAGGATTAAGTCTAAATGATCAGGATTCACTCCATTTGAGTATCAATTCTGAGAGGATCGCCCTAAACAAGAACTTCCTGAAGGATCTCTCCCTTATCGTGGAGAATAAGGACTCTATCATCCACTCTTCCATCACATCAAGCTCTGCCAACGTAGCAAGTATCGACCTCAACGACACCCGAATAGGTATGAAAATCGAGGATGGTATCATAGGTCTGAACTGCACATTTGACAACACCAGACTTAACCAAAGTGAGCTCTCTCTTATCTCTGACATCTCATTCGATAGGGGTGCCAATAACAAGCTAGTAACAAATGTAGCCATCGACACATCATTCGTGACGATCAAAGGGCACAAATGGCACTTTAACCCATCTACTATCTCCATCAGCAGCAAAAACTTCAAATTCAGAGACTTCAGACTTCAAAACGAGGATCAGTACATCTCCATAGAAGGTGATATTACCGACAATAGTGCAGACCGCGTATCGGTAACCCTCCACGAATTTGACCTTTCATTCGCAGATTCATTCCTCAAGAAGAAGATAAACATCGAAGGAATCCTCACCGGCGACATCACAGCTTCCGGCATCTTTGATACTCCAAATATTCTGATGGATGTAAAAGGGAGTGGATTGGCCCTGATGTCACGCACCATAGGAGACTTACAGCTCCTGAGCAAGTGGGATCAGACTAACAAAAGGATGAATCTTTTGGTTCAGAATCAGATAGAGGGGATGAATCCTCTGACAGTATCGGGCTATTACCAGCCTCAGGGCAAATTTGTAAACGCCAATATCTCATTCCAAGAGTTCAGTCTGGCCATACTTGAGCCTTTCCTGAAAGATGTTCTGACAAATACCGGTGGTGTGATCTCTGGAGATCTGGAACTCGTCGGGACTATGGACAGACTCACCCTCACCAGTGAGAATACTATGCTCCATAACTTCACATTTACCCCGGTATTTACAAATGTACCGTACGTGGTAAGCGGACCTGTCGGATTCACCAGAGATGCCATATCATTCAACAACCTGAAAGTCCACGACAAGTTCAATAATGAAGGGACCCTTAGCGGCTCGCTCAGACACAGATCCTTCAAAAATATGTACCTGGATGCAAGGCTCGCCTTCAATAACCTGCAGTGCCTCAACTCCACAGACAAGGACAATGACACATTCTACGGAAGTGCCTTTGCCTCCGGCAATATCAACATCTCCGGTCCATTCAACGATCTGTATGCGGACATAACTGCCACTACAGAGCCCAATACTGCTATACACATCCCCCTCTCATCTGCCTCATCTGCCAAGAGTGAGGATCTTCTCACCTTCTCCATCAGAGATACGATAAAGGTGGATCCATATCTGGAGAAGATCCAAAAGAAGGATAAGAAGGAAAAGGAGGGTAAAAAATCCAATTTCTCCCTTCAGGCCAAGGCCAATGTCACTTCAGATGCTGAGCTCTACATCGAGATCAACAAACAGCTCGGAGATATCCTCAAATGTCGTGGCAACGGAGCTGTGGATGTATCCGTCGACCCTGCAAGATCCATTTTCGACCTTAAGGGGGACTACACCATCGACGAGGGTAGTTACAAGTTTGTCCTGCTCGGCATCACCGCGAAAGACTTTATCATAGATAATGGGGGAAGTATCAACTTTAATGGTGACATTAAGAGCACCTCACTTAATGTGGGTGCCACCTATCAGACCAAAGCATCCATATCAACACTCATCTCCGACACCTCTGCAGTAGGTAACCGCAGGGTTGTGGACTGCGGCATCAAGATGAGTGGCTCCCTCTCTAATCCAAACATCTCCTTTGCCATCGATGTCCAGGATCTCGACCCTATTACCAAAGGTCGCGTAGAGAGTGCATTGAGTACAGACGACAAGATCCAGAAACAGTTTATGGCACTCCTTATCTCCGGCAGCTTCGTCCCCGATGAGCAGTCAGGTATCGTGAACAATACCACTATCCTCTATTCAAATGCCGGCGAGATGCTCTCAAACCAGTTCAACAACGTCTTCAGACAGCTCGATATCCCTCTCGATCTCGGTCTGAACTTCCAGCCTGCCACAGATGGAAAGACGCACGATATGTTCGATGTCGCCCTGTCATACCAGGCGTTCAACAACAGGATGGTGATAAACGGCAATGTAGGAAACAATCAGGCATCCCAGGCCTGGGGTGGAGACTTCGAGGCAGAGGTCAAACTGGACAAGAAAGGTAAAATGAGACTTAAAGCATTCACCCGCGCTGCCGATGACTACTCAAACTACCTCGACAATACCCAAAGACACGGTATCGGTTTCACATATCAGGACGAATTCGATAACTTCAGAGAACTGCTCCGCAATATCTTCTGGAGCAAGAAACGTCGCGAAGAGTACGAGACCAAACTTATGCTTGAAGCCGAAAAGCAGATTGTAGAAGAGGACAAGGCCAATGAGCACAAAAAGGAGATCCACCAGGCCAAGGAGTCTATATGGTAACCTTCACGATCTTCCCTATCTCATCCCTATTGTAGGGTCGCTCCACCTTTATATAATTTCTGGTATATCCATACATCATCCCCCCCTTCATAGTGCTTTCGAAAAGGACCTCCTCCTCTCTACCCTTATTTGAGAGGCAAAACTCCGAGTGGAGTCTGTCTGAGAGCTCTTCGAGCCTTTTCACCCTCTCATCTTTCACCTGACTGTCCACCTGTCCTGGCATAGCAGCGGCCACTGTATTGGGCCTTATAGAATATGGGAAGATATGGATAAACGCAGGCTTGACCGACTCAAGAAACCTGTAAGTCTCCATAAAGAGCTCCTCTGTCTCACCGGGGAAGCCCACTATCACATCTATGCCGAAGAAAACGTGCGACATATTTGCCCTGATGAGGTCTATTTTAGACCTGAACATCTCTGTGGTATACCTCCTTTTCATAGCAGCAAGCACAGTGTCACACCCCGACTGGAGCGGTATATGGAAGTGGGGCAAGAACTTGGTTCCGGAGGCTATCCACCTGACAATCTCTTCAGTCAGCAAGTTAGGCTCAATCGAAGAGATGCGGTACCTTTCGATCCCCTCTACCCCATTCAAAGCCTTCAATAGGTCTAAAAAAGACTCACCTGTGGTTTTCCCGAAATCTCCGGTATTAACCCCGGTAAGGACTATCTCCTTTATCCCGCTTGCAGCGATTTTTTCCGCCTCCTGCACCAGCAAAGCGATCGGCAGATTCCTGCTTTTGCCTCTGGCAATTGGTACGGTGCAATATGCACAGAAGTAGTCGCATCCGTCCTGCACCTTCAGGAATGAGCGGGTCCTCTCCCCTGTGGAGAACGACGGGAATATAGATTCGATCCGGTTCCTCTCGCAGGAAAATGCCTTCGAAGAGCCCTTGCCCCCTATTTTTGACACCTCTGCATACAATTGCCCTTTATATTGGGCACCCAGGACAATATCAACCCCCTCTATTGCGAGGATCTCCTCGCTTTTCAATTGGGCGTAGCACCCTGTCACTGCAATAATTGCAGATGGGCTCTTCTTATGCAGCCTCCGGATGATATTGCGGCATTTCTTGTCGCTATGGTCAGTCACAGAGCAGGTATTTATGACATAGACATCTGCTACCTCAGTGGGCTTCACCACTTTATAGCCGTGCTCTTCAAATTCACGGGCATAGGTAGAGGTCTCGGAGTAGTTAAGTTTACAGCCGAGGGTTACGAATGCTACACTGTCGCGATTACTCTCCATAGGACATTGTACATTTGAAAGCACCTACCTGTCCCCCGATGGGAGGATTAAGCTTCGCAATGGATATCTCACCGCTCACCAGTGCAGGGAACTCCTGCTCCAATCTCTTCAGAATTCTGCCGCAAACGTGTTCCAGAAGATTTGACGGAATCTCCATCTCCTCCCTGATGACATTGTATATCAGCTGGTAATTCACCGCATCCTCCAGACGGTCGGATGCTGCCGCCCCTGTCATATCGGTCTTTCCTCTGAAATTCACCACAAACTTGTTTCCGATGGTCCTCTCCTGGGCAAAGCACCCGTGGCGGGCGAAAAATATCATATCGTTGATCTCAAGTATTCCCATAACTCTAAGCCATTAAAATAAATACACAGGGTCTCTTCCCTATGGTCACCCTATTCTTTCTCCACCCCTCCACACTCCTGGTCCTGATATATGCCGAGGGCAATGTTATATCTGCCGCAATGCACACTTTGGTGGAAGCCTCACACACTTCCAGGATATCCCCCAGCATAGCATCGTTGCGGTAAGGGGTCTCTATGAAAATCTGGGACTGGCGGCCGTTTCTGGAGCGTTTTTCCAGCTCCTTAAGTTTGGCTCTCCTCTCGTGTGACTTCACAGGGAGATATCCGTTGAAGGCAAACGACTGCCCGTTCATTCCTGAAGACATAAGAGCCATCATCAGCGAAGAGGGGCCTACAAAAGGGATCACCTCTATCTCGTGCCTGTGGGCCAGGTCTACCAGATTTGCCCCCGGGTCTGCCACGGCAGGGAGGCCGGCCTCCGAGATAAGAGCCATATCCTCACCTTCGAGAAGCACCTTCACGATCTGCTCTGAATCGGCAAAGGTGGTATGTTCATTGATCTCGTAGAAGTTCAGACCGTCGATTTTACCTCTGAAACCTATAGACGAAAGGTAACGTCTCGCTGTCCTCAGCTCCTCCACAGCGAAGTGGGTTATATGGGCTATCTGCCCAAATACATACTCGGGGATAACCTCATTCGGGGCACTCCCCAGCGGTGATGGCACGAGATACAGTTTACCTTTCATAGTCATAATTATTAGGTGGGCAAAGGTAATAATAATATGGAAAAAGTCACTACCTTTGGGGCATGCAAAACTCCATTACATTTTTAGGTACAGGGACATCCCAGGGGATTCCCCTTATAGGCTGTCATTGTGAAGTATGTGACTCGACAGACCCTCGTGACAAACGCTTCCGTTCATCAGCTCTTATAGAATATCAAGGGATCAAGGTGGTTATCGATGCTGGTCCTGACTTCAGGCAACAGATGTTGCGGGAGGATGTCCGTGATCTGGATGCCATTCTCCTGACCCATCCACACAAGGACCACACAGGAGGTCTTGATGATGTAAGAGCATTCAACTACATCACAGGTAAGAATATGCCTATCTACTGTGAGCCCAATGTCCTGGAGTCACTCAAGATGGAGTACTCATATGCATTCCGTGAGCACAAATACCCTGGTGTACCCGAATTTGAGGTCCATACTATAGGGACAGATCCATTCTTTATAAATGGTGTGGAGATTATTCCTGTCAGAGCGATGCACTACAAACTTCCAGTACTGGGTTACCGTTTTGGAAAGCTTGGTTATCTGACCGACGCCAATTATATCTCTGACGAAGATATTCAGAAGTTCCGTGGAGTGGATGTATTTGTCATCAACACCATCCGTCGGGAGAAACACATCTCGCACTTCTCACTTGATGAAGCCCTCGATGTCGCCCGCCGTGTCGGTGCCCGCCAGACATATCTGACACACCTCTCTCACCAGATCGAAAAGCACAGCGAACTCTCCCTCTTCCTCCCCGACGGCGTCACCCCCGCCTACGACACACTGAGAGTAAGATTCTAGCTCTCCGCTAATCAGGTATCTTTTGTCACACCTGCACTATCTCATTATCTTCAAGATACCAGATGTAGCCTTCAACTGTAGTGTAGCCCATCTTGGTGAGGTATGACATATATTGCTCTACCTGACGTATGTATGATGACCGCTTGCTCTGACCGAATTTGTAGTCGACCACTATTGCCTTGTCGCCACTAACCATCACCCTATCCGGACGGCGGAACTGCCCTCCTGGGAGGATAATGTCTACCTCGTTACGGAATTCAAGTGTACCGTCAAACCAGTGACGAGGGGCCACTGAGTCGAGTCTGTCGTGAAGTTCCGACTTGATCTCCAACTTCTCATCCGATGATAGGAGACCCTCTGAGACAGCATCATCCAGAGCCCGGTCAAGGTCATCTGCAGTCGCTATCTTCGCCAGTATATCGTGCATTATGACACCTCTGCCTCGACTGCTTTCGGGGGAGAAGAACTCTCCTGAGCGTAAGGTAATCTGGAGTCGGTCACCGACAGGGATGGAACGATAGGTATCAGATGCCCGAACGGGGTCAGAGGTTACAGACAAACCGGGAGTATCGGTCACACCGGATCTGACACAAGGGGCACCCTCCTCGTACTCTGTCACCTCGCCACAGAATGAATAGAGGGCATCGGCCATTGACTTGACATCGTAACTCCCATCCTTCTTGAAGTCTGGCAATTTAGGATAGATCAGAAGTTCAGACTTGGCCCGGGTAAAGGCTACATACGCCACATTGATCTTGTCTATATAACTGTAAAGGACCTCCTCCTTATAATCTCCTGCAAAGATAGTATTGAGTAGCTTCGATGATGAGGCTACAGGGAGTATCTTTATCTCATCAAAAGGGGCCGACTTGGGTGTACACCATAGTATTTTCCCCCGATCCTCTATTTTCGCATCGTAGAGAGGCTCATCAAAGAACGGCACCAGGACCACATCGAACCCGAGACCTTTAGACTTGTGTATGGTGATAATCCTTATGGCATCATCCCCCTCAGGTGCCGAAATGGATCTTTTGCGACCCACCTCATCCCACCATTTCAGAAATCCCTCCACATCTGAGCCGTTTACCGACACGTAATCCAGGACAGAATCCATAAATGCCTGTATAAAGGCACCTTCAAGAAGATCTCCAGCCGGCATCTGTCTGGTAATATCCTCACAGATATTGTACAAAGTCTTCTCTTTTGTAGATATCTCCACACCATTGAAAACAAACTTCACCAAAGGGTCCTCCGGCGCAGATATATATTTGAGGGCTGTGACTATCTTCTGAACACTTGCCGAAGTCGAGATTATCAGAGAGTCATCAGAGACTATCTTAAATCCGGAAGCCAAAAGTGATTCCGCCACCATAGAACCCTCCTTATTTGTTCTCACCAGCACAGCCATATCCTTGTAACTCCATCCATTCTCCCTGAGCTGACGAATATCCTCCACCACTCTCCCGATATTGACCTCTTTCCAGTCCCGATCCCCATCCTCACTTACAAATGAGACCTTCACGTGTCCTTCCCCCATCTTGCTCTGCAGCACCTCCTGACAGAAATAGTTCTTAGAGTCGGGATCACCGTCATAAATCGCTGTTATCAGTTTATTCTCTTGCTCCCCTACATATTCATTGTACCCACTCTGCAAGATGGTCGCACACTGTTTGAAGAAGGAGTTGTTGAAGGTAACCACCTTCTCCAGACTTCTTCTGTTGGTACTCAGCTGTCCGTCATTAAGGTCATACCCTTTGAAGTCTTTGTATATCCTCTCATTAAGAAGGCTCCAGTCGGAGTTTCTCCAGCGGTAGATACTCTGCTTGACATCACCTACGATAAGGTTGTCAAGCCCCTTGTCGGCACTGTCCTTTACCAGCGGCAGAATATTGCTCCACTGCATCTGTGAAGTATCCTGGAACTCATCTATAAGGTAGTGGTCAAGCCACACACCCATCTTTTCATAGACAAACGGAGTGTCGCTGCCATCGATAATTCTGTTCAGTACATCGTTGGTCTCCGAAAGCAATACTATATTTTTTTCACGGCAATACCCCTGAAACACTTCATATATATCGCCAAGTATCCCCAGGGTAAAGAGATTCCGGGAGATAACTTTGGCGGTATTGTACTCGACAACACCATTAGTGTACAGCTCCACTGCATCACCTACAAGATCATCCAGCCCTGCATTGCAAGCACCTATTATGGAATTCTTCAGAGAGTCCTTTGCTGACTTGGTATACCACTTGTCAATATCTCCGTGAAGCTTGACGAATGTCCCTGTGGGCTCTTTTATCTCACCTTCAGCCCACTTGTCAAAGTGTTTGAACGGCGATCTGCTCCCACCGGCAAACGATTCTGTGGTCAATCCGAAATCCCCGATAATCCGGCACCCCTCCTTACCTATCCGTCTGCTCTCATCCTCAAACCCCTTCATCACCTCTTCCATATGGGCCCTGTATCTATCTATAACCCCTTTATCAGCCAGCCCGGCACCCAGAGCCCTCTGTTTCAGTTTAAGGGTCTCCTGGAATAGCTGTGCACCCAGATTCTTGAGTCTTGGGAGGGGATTCCACCCCTCTCCCCCCTCTATCGATTCGACTGACATCTTTATCATCCAGTCAAGCAGCTCCTGATTCTCGCTCAAGGAGTCCATCATAAGGTCGAGAGTCTCCGACAATACAGAATCGGTGTCGAGTTCGACATTGTATGAGGCGAAATGGCCCAATTCACGGGCAAAAGAGCGCATGGTCTGCTGGAAGAATTTGTCTATGGTGCTGACATTGAACTGACTGTAATCATTCAAAATCTCGATGAGCATCTTCCCAGCACTCTCTCGGATATATTTTTCCCTCCGGTCGGGTCCCATCCACTGGAGCTCCCCGATCGCCATTATATTTTCAAAGATGGTATCTCTCTCCGCCGTGGTCGCCAATGAGTGCAGCTTCTCAAGTATCCTCTGCTTCATCTCATCTGTAGCCTTATTGGTAAAGGTCACAGCCAGAATATGTTTGTAGCCATCCTTCTCACCATTACGGAAGAGTTTCACTATATAGTCACCTGTAAGTTTGTATGTCTTGCCCGACCCTGCGGACGCTTTGCAAATCTCCAGCATAGTTCTATTTGTTGCATACTACGGAGTATGGGCAATACTCACAGGTTTTACCTTCCCCTTTCGCCTCAAAAGGGATCTCTTTATTAAGTATCCGGTTCTCCACCAGATCATACAGCCGCTCCACGAAGAGGTCATAATCTGCACGGGTTATACCGAAGGCAGACAATCCTCTTGATGAGCCGAACAGGTCCTTGAGGGAGCAGACAGCCATAACCGCCTTGTCCACATCCTTTACCAGCCCTTTCTTGTCGAGAAGATATAGGTAGAACATCATCTGGAATGCTGTATATCCCCTCTTCTCTGCGGGAAGATCAAACATATCACCCACCTCCTTCCAGCTTATAGAGTAGCCTCCGGTCTTGTAGTCCACTATACGGTCATTGCCATCCATACCGTCCCGGCGGTCTATTATTCCGAAGAATTTTACCTCAGCGCCGCTTCCCGGGAGGGCTGCTTTCACGAAGCACCTCTCCTCTACACTGGTAAATACAAACGGAGCTTTCTTCCTGTCCTGCTCAAGTGTCTTGAGGACATATCTGAGGATCAGGGCCTCCACTATCTTGTTCTTCCCCTCTATATTTTTGATTTTCATCTCATTGGCAAATGCATTCCTGATAAGTTCCAGAATCATCGGCTCACTCCTGGTCCACTCGTCTATCATCTGTGGGGAGATGATCTCTCCGCAGTAAGGCTCATATATCTTCTGCATCACCTCGTGGAACATCGTTCCGAAGACATTGGCCTCCACTTGCTCTGTCACCTCATCCTCCTCCTTTATCTTCTCCACCGCCTGGAAATAGAACTTCAGAGGGCAGTCGAGGTATGTATTGAGTGAAGAGGCTGAAAAGTTGTGCTCCAGAAGCTTCTCTATGATTTCATCGCTCTTCTCCACTTTTATATTGCCCGAAGGGTTATTGTCGATCTTATATGTAACCACCTTCTCAGTGAGAGTGGCACCGTGGTGGTATTTGAGCTGCTTGACAAACCTGCTCACCTCACCCGAGCGGTTAACCCCCTCAGTACGGGTATCATACAGCAGATACACCCTCTTGGCCCTATAGATACTCCTATAGAAATGGTATGCAGATATTGAGTCCTGGAACTCATAATTTGGGAGTCCGAAACCTTTCCTCAGATTATATGGGACAAAGGAGTTGCTCACACTCCTCGAAGGGAACTTCCCCTCATTGCAGCTCAATATTACCACATTCTCAAAATCAAGCGCCCTGGTCTCCAGAGGGCCCATAATCTGAAGCCCAGAGAGGGGCTCCCCATTGAAAGGGATGGAGATGGCCGATACCAATTGCGCCAGCAGTTTGAACCAGGTCTCATCCTTAATGCTGAGATTGAACCCTTTGAGACGGTTGATGCATTTGAAATACCCCAGGACAAACTCCTTGTCGAGTGGGTCCAACCCTCTCTGCAGCTCTTCGAGCAATGCTATCTGGTACTCTGCCATCGACTCCGGCCTCTGCCTGAAAATCAGCCCCAGAATACCATATCCTCCGAAGAAGGATGCCGGGACAAATATCATATTTCTCTCCACAATCTCCTTTTTCAGCTCTCTGGCCCTCTCCCCCACCTCGGGAAGGTCCTGTATATACTTGTGCCCCAGGATGGCACTCACACTCGAATGGTAGAAATGGGTCTCGCCCCCTATCTCCTTAGCCTTCCTCCACAGAGGGGAGATGTGCCCCATAAAGGTGGCCAGCTGCGAATTTTTGAGGGAGTAACCCATAGTTACGTTTATATCCCGGATCTCCTCAGGAATGGAGTTCAATACCGGGTATAGCAATGTCTCATCCGGCAGGACAATGGAGGTCTCCTGAGGATCAAGCTCCGGGAGGAGGTTCATCAGGTACTTGGCCTGCCCTACTGCCGATGGGACACCTATCACATTTATCACCCTATCTGCAAGAGATATATCATTTTGCCCGTTGGGCAATGGGTACAGAGAGGGGTACCTCAACACATTCTCTTTCATAAAGAGGGATGATTTGTTCGCCTCATCTGTTATCTCTTCTCCGTAAAAATCCCAATAAAAATCGGCTACCCCCTCCATTTTCAGATAGGTCAAAAGGGCTTTTTCACACTCATTGAGGGCATTGAGACCTACAAAGACTATTTTTCTATATTTGGAGAGAAGGGACTTTACCCCTTCTGCAGCACTTGGCATTGTCGGTGCATCCCCTTTGACAGCCTCTGCCACCGAACGGTATATCATACCTTCATAAGCCTCCCCTTTGGAGAGAAGATTGGCCCTGAAGTCGGTATAGATTCGGTAGAGATTGTTCCAGATGGAGAGAAACTGTTCCTCTTTTGCCCCATCAGAATACTTATTAAATGTCCCCCAGAAAGATTTGATCGCCCGTATCTGCTCATCTGAAAGGAACTCATAACCACCATCGAGCTCGTGCAGATCTTTAATGTTTGTAAAGAGTTTTTTGGCATCGACAAGATATTTGTCGATATCATCGAAGTCATTGAGGATTATGTCCCCCCAAAAGACAAACTCGTCAAATGATGATATGTTATACTCCTTGTACAGGTCTACCAGAAGAGATATTTTATCTGCCGTCCTTAGGCCGGAGATCTCTGCGAAGAGGGTGTTGATGGTGGTCAGTGTAGGACTGAACATCGGCTTGGATAGCAGCTCCCCAAGATATTTCCTAAAAAAAAGGGACGAACGTCTGTTGGGGAAGACGAAACAGCAGTCTGCTATCCCGTCACCCTCTTTTTCCAGATAGAGTCTGGCTACTTGCTTTAAAAATTCGTTCTTCATACACTGTTCTTCTATAAACCACCCCATTTATACATTATGGGCTGGATTTTGCCACATTTCCAGCCCATAATAAAGTTTCAGTCTAATCGGCATATCATTCCTGCTCCTACAGTCTCTTGCGGAGCTCGTCGCCCTGTGCTTCGTAGCCCGGTTTGCCGAGGAGGGCAAACATATTTTTCTTGTAGCCCTCTACACCCGGCTGGTCAAATGGATTGACACCAAGCATATATGCACTTACGCCGCAGCCCACTTCGAAGAAGTAGAAGAGCTCTCCGAGATTGTACTCGTCGATCTTCTCCATAGAGAGGGAGATACAAGGGACACCGCCATCCATATGTGAAAGGCGGGAACCTGCCTCTGCCATCTGGTTGCAGTACTCAAGATGCTTGCCGGCAAGGTAGTTCAGACCATCCAGGTTCTGGGCATCTTCACCGATGACAAGTGATTTATTGGTCTTCTCTACAGAGAACATTGTCTCGAAGAGGATTCTCTGTCCATCCTGAACATATTGGCCGAGTGAGTGAAGGTCGGTAGTGAAGGTGGCTGATGCAGGGAAGATACCCTTGCCGTCCTTACCCTCAGACTCACCGTAGAGCTGTTTCCACCACTCGCTGATAGAATGGAGCTTAGGGTTATAATTTACAAGCAGTTCGATAGATTTGCCTGCATCGTAGTATTCATTGCGGATAGCAGCGTAGCGTACTGCGATATTGTCGTGATTGCGCTCGTAGCATTTTGCAGCCATTGCGGCAGCACCCTTTACAAGTGCACGGATATCATAGCCGGCAAGGGCGATAGGGATAAGTCCTACAGGGGTAAGGACAGAGAAGCGACCACCCACATCATCAGGGATCACAAATGTCTTGTAACCCTCATCATTTGCCATAGTCTTAAGGGCTCCACGGGCAGCATCTGTAACTGCCACGATCCTCTCTCGCGCACCCTCCTTGCCATATTTTGCCTCGATATAAGACTTGATGATTCTGAAAGCGAGAGCAGGCTCAGTGGTAGTACCCGACTTAGAGATAACCACTGCTGCGACAGATTTACCCTCAAGGTATTCGAGAAGTTCTGCGTGATAATCCTCTGAAAGGTTGTGTCCGGCAAACACCACGCTGGGTCCTTTTGCAGACATTGCCGCCTCAAAATTGTGTGAAAGGGCCTCAATGGTAGCCTTTGCACCGAGGTAAGAGCCACCGATGCCGATAGCCACCACTACCTCCACTCCCAGCTCTTTCCAGTTTTTAACCACCTCGTCACACTCCTCGAAAAGTGATTCAGGGGTAGTGGTAGGGAGTTTTTTCCAGCCCAGGAAGTCGTTGCCGGGACCATTTTCATTTGCCAAAACATCCAAAGCCTCAAGAGCTTTGTCAAGATATTGTTCTGAAGGATTTGCAGTAAGTTTAATCATAAGTAAATATATTTTATCGTTTTCTATTTCAGTTTTGATCTCAATACATTAATCACAGCGTCTGTGTACCAGTGGTCATACAGGATCGAATAGACTGCATCTGCAATAGGCATATCGACGTTGAATTTCTGATTGATCTCGTGGATCGCCTTTACAGCATAATACCCCTCCACCACTTGCTTCATCTCCAGCTGTGCTGTCTTTACCGAATAAGACCTTCCGATCATCACACCGAAAGTCCTGTTACGGCTGAACTGTGAGTAGCAGGTCACCAGAAGGTCTCCCAGATAGGCAGAGTTGGTGGTATCCCTCTTGTCGTCAGCGTGAGTCGCATTTATAAAGCGTTTCATCTCACCGAAGGCATTGGATATAAGGACCGCCAGGAAGTTATCTCCGTAGTTAAGGCCTACACAGATACCGGCTGCTATGGCGTAGATATTCTTGAGCGCCGCAGCATATTCCACACCGTAAATATCGGTACCGGGGACTACATTTATATAGTGATTCTTGAAAAATTCAGACAGATATATTGATACCTCCATATGCTTGGAAGAGACTGTGATATAGGAGTGTCTCTCTCTCGACACCTCTTCTGCGTGGCAGGGTCCGCTCAAAACGCCCAGTCTGTCAAAAGGGATGTGGTGCACCTGATTGAAGTACTCTGCGATGGTGATATGGTCATCGCCCACAAAACCTTTCACTGCAGAGACTATCATCTTATCGCTGATATCTACAGTAAGGTTCCGGACCTCATCCATAAAGTATGCTGAAGGGATAGCGAATATCAGAATCTCCCCTTCGCTGGCGACATAATTCATATCGCTGCTGATATCCAGTTTTTCGATATCAAGTTCTACTGACGGAAGGTAAGAAGGGTGGTGCTGATACTTCCTGATATGATCTATAGCGGTCTGATTTCTCATATACCATTTGACCTCTCTTCCGTTTCTGGTGAGGAGTTTGACTATAGCTGTAGCCCAGCTCCCTCCACCTATCACAGAGAACTTAGGGTCCCCGTTTTCTAAAATTCTTTTCATATCGATACTCTTCAATATCAGACAAAGATAGTGAATTATAGAAAATTTTCCTAACTTGCACCCCCAAACTATACAGAAAATATGAATCAAAAAATAATATTGGGTATCACCCAAGGAGACCCTAACGGAATTGGTTACGAAGTTATCATCAAAGCCCTCGCAGATGCCAGAATGCTCGATATGTGCACCCCGATTATCTACGGTTCGTCGAGAACATTTGGCTTCTATAAAAAGCAAGTTCCAAACAACGAGGCCATTAACACAAATATCATCAATACCGCCAAAGACTGTCATCCCAAGAGGATCAACATCATAAACTGCGTTCCGGACAATTTCAAGATCGAACCCGGGCAGCCCTCAAACGAAGCGGCCCAGTCATCTATCCTCTCTCTGCAGGCCTGTGTCAAAGACCTTAAAGAGGGACTTATAGACGCTATGGTTACAGCACCTTTCAACAAAAAGGCTGTCTGCGACAGTTCGTTCGGATTTCCCGGACACACAGAGTACCTCATCAATGAGTTCAAAGCTGCAGACGGACTTATGTTCCTCTGCTCGGATCAGATGAAAGTGGGTGTAGTGACTAACCACCTCCCTCTCACCAAAGTGTCAGGGGCACTTAATATCGACTTGATCCTGGGCAAGATCAGACTTATGCACGAGTCTCTCAGGAGAGATTTCAATATCATCAAACCAAAGATCGCTGTACTCGGTCTGAATCCTCACTGCGGCGACGGCGGTCTGCTTGGAGATGAGGAGATCACCACCATTTGCCCCGCTGTCAAGAAGGCCAATGAAGAGGGTATTCTGGCTTTCGGTCCATACTCACCTGACGGCTTCTTCGGAAACAATCTCCAGAATCAGTTCGATGCTGTACTGGCTATGTACCACGACCAGGGACTTATCCCATTCAAAGCCCTCTCATTCGACTGCGGTGTAAACTATACAGCCGGTCTTCCTGTAGTACGCACATCACCTGACCACGGTACCGCATACGAATTGGCCGGCAAAAATGAAGCAAACGCTATGCCTATGATCTCGGCCATCTACGCCGCCATCGACATCGTCCGTAACAGAAGGCTCTATGAAGAGATGAGGGCTGATGTCCTTAAAGTGGCTAACGAACCTGAGAAAGAGGGTATCAAAGGACCGGTATAATATCCAATTATGCCACTTCCCATTCAGCTATACACTGACGGCTCATCGAGGGGCAATCCCGGTCCTGGAGGATACGGGGTCGTCCTTAAGTGCGGCCCACACTACAAGGAGATCTCAGAGGGTTTTGAAGAGACCACCAACAACAGGATGGAGCTTATGGCTGTGATCGTCGGACTCGAAGCCATCAAGCGCCCGAATGCTGAGGTAATCGTATGGAGCGACTCCAAATATGTAGTGGATGCTGTCAATCTGGGCTGGGTCTTCGGCTGGGAGAAAAAGAACTTTGACAAGAAGGCTAATCCCGACCTGTGGATCCGCTTTCTGGAGGTGTACCGTCGCCACCGCGTCCGCTTCGTCTGGATCAAAGGACACGCCGGACACCCCGAAAACGAGCGCTGTGACGCCCTCGCCGTCGCCGCCGCCTCGAAGTTTCTGTAACACCATTCCAGATCAGTCAGACCCACCATCTGCCCGACCTATTCGGGCAACCAATACCCATTCCGGAGCAGAAAGGCTTGTTTCGCCCCCGATTGCTGTCGGCGAGCACCATTCCGGGGCAGAATGACTTGTTTCGCCCCCGCATCCCAATCAGGCTTTCTATTAAAGCATTCGCAGTATCCGGCTATCAACAAGTAATTTTCTATGAGATCTTAGAATAATCGATATCTACCAGCGGATCCTGCTTCTTCATCAGGGCGAGCTGGGATACCAGAAGTGAATTCTCCCCACCTGTCAAGGAGGGATCCCTATCGAGTATCTCCTCCGCAGTCATCCTGGCGAGCTGGAGTATCTGGCTGTCCTGCGCCAGGTTTGAGATCCGAAGGTCGAAGGCCAGACCGCTCTGCTGTGTCCCTTCTATATCGCCGGGACCTCTCATACGGAGGTCAGCCTCGGCCAGTTCGAAGCCATCATTGGTCGCACACATCAGGTCGATCCTCTGCCGCGACTCTTTAGAAAGTTTGTAGCCAGTCATAAGGATACAGTATGACTTCTCGGCTCCACGACCTACACGCCCACGAAGCTGGTGGAGCTGCGAGAGCCCGAATCTCTCGGCACTCTCTATCACCATCACAGATGCATTGGGGACATCGACCCCCACCTCTATCACTGAGGTAGCCACCAGAATATGGGCCCTCCCCTCGGCAAAAAGTTTCATATCGTAAGCCTTGTCCTCGTTTTTCTGCTTCCCGTGGACCACAGCGGTGATATATTGCGGAGCGGGAAACTCACGGGTGATCAGTTCATACCCCTCTTCGAGATTCTTGTAGTCCATTGTCTCTGACTCCTTTATGAGGGGATATACTACAAACACCTGCCTTCCGAGGGCTATCTCTTTCTTCATAAAGGCGAACATCTGGTCCCTCTTCGATTCTGTAAGGTGAAGGGTCTGGATAGGCTTTCTCCCCGGTGGCAATTCATCCAGCACCGAGACATCCAGATCGCCATAGAGGGTCATCGAGAGAGTTCTGGGAATAGGGGTCGCAGTCATCACCAGGATATGTGGTGCAATCTCCGATTTGAACCGGAGCTTGGCCCTCTGGTTCACCCCGAAGCGGTGCTGCTCATCTATAACTACAAAACCCAGACGCTGGAACTGCACAGTATCCTCTATCACTGCATGAGTCCCAAAAAGTATATGGATAGAACCGTCAAGAAGACCCTGATGGATCTCCCGGCGCTCCTTGGCTTTGGTGCTTCCAGTAAGGAGGGCGGTCTTTATGCCGCTTCCGGCAATGGTCTTCTGCACCCCTGCAAAGTGCTGCTGCGCAAGAACTTCGGTGGGTGCCATTATGCAGCTCTGGTAGCCGTTGTCGGCAGCGAGCAGGCAGCAGAGCAATGCCACCATTGTCTTTCCGCTCCCCACATCACCCTGCAGCAGGCGGTTCATCTGCTTTCCGCTCATAATATCGCCCCTCACCTCCTTTATCACCCTCTTCTGGGCACCGGTCAGTTCAAAAGGGATATTTGCGAAACTTTTGTTGAAATATTGCCCTACCCTGGGCATCAGCACCCCTACCGACTCCTGCGTCCTCTTTTTCTTCGTCTTGAGGAGCGACAGCTGCAAGTAGAACAGTTCCTCGAACTTAAGCCTCATCTGCGCTGCAGAGAGGGCTTTCGGGTCAGATGGGAAATGGATATTTTTCAGTGCATACTGCAATGGGCACAGTTTGTGCCTTTTAATGATATACTCAGGCAATGTCTCCGGAATCTGGCTCAGATGCTTTGAGAGCAATGTCATCACAAATTTGGAGAATACCTTGTTCCCGATCCCTGCACTTTTCAGTTTTTCGGTGCTGGAGTAGATACCTATCATGGATGGTTCGCCAGCGGGTGCTGAATCAGAGACTTGATCTATCTCGGGGTGGACCATATTGAAACTCTCCCTGAAGATAGAGGGCTTGCCGAATACGATATACTCCTTGTTTATAATGAGCTTCTCCTGAATCCACTTGATCCCTTTGAAAAAGACCAGATCGATGCTGCCGGTGCTGTCTGTGAGGGTAGCGACAAACCTCTTTCCCTGCCGCTCTCCCATCATACCCATACGGGTAATTTTCCCTCTGAGCTGAATGTATGCAGTAGTGGAGGAGACATCACTAATAGCATAGATTCTGGACTTGTCGACATATCTGAAAGGGAATGTATAGAGAAGATCCCGGAACGTGGCGATCCCAAGCTCCTTGGCCAGAAGCTCCCCCCTCTTCGGACCGATACCGGTCAGATACTTTATATCACTATCCAAAATGTTTGACATAGCTACACCCCTGCCCAACCTTTCAGTTCAGCGATCTCCTCTGCCCAGATATCTACATTCGGTGTCTCGAGGATCAGAGGTATATCATCAAAGCGGGGATCTTCCATCAGCCTTTTGAAGACACCTTTACCGAGTTCGCCCAGTCCTAGACTGTCGTGACGGTCCACCCTCGACCCGAGAGGTTTTTTCGCATCATTCAGGTGCATACCTCTAAGGTATTTGAAGCCCACTATCCTGTCAAATTCGGAGAATACGGTATCAAAAGTGACCTCTGCAGCATCCGCGCCGAACAAGCTGTCGGCAGCACCGGGAAGCAAGTTATACCCTGCTGCAAATGCGTGACAGGTATCGATGCAGACACCCACCCTTGTTTTGTCCTCCACCTGCTCTATGATCTCTGCCAGATGTTCGAAACGGTGCCCCATATTGGACCCCTGCCCTGCTGTATTTTCCAGAACTGCAATAACACCCTGAGTCTTGTCCAGGGCAATATTTATCGACTCTGCTATTCTTCTAAGGCACTCTGTCTCTGATATAGCTTTCAAGTGACTTCCAGGATGGAAATTGAGGCGGTCCAGCCCCAGCTGCTGGCAGCGGCTCATCTCATCGACAAATGCAGCGCGCGACTTGGCAAGTCCCTCATCGGTCGGGTGACCGAGGTTGATGAGGTAACTGTCGTGGGGAAGTATCGTATTTGGTGCAAAACCCCACTCAGCACACCTCTGCTTGAAGAGTTCAATGCTCTTTTCAGACAAAGGGGGAGCGACCCACTGTTTTTGGTTTTTGGTAAACAGGGCAAAGGCTGTAGCCCCTATATTATATGCGTTGAGTGGGGCATTCTCCACCCCACCCGCAGCGCTCACGTGTGCACCGATATACTTCATAATATCAATCTATTTATCGCAGAGGAGTCTACAATTTCGGAGGCCCCGCCTGCTTCTATGCCGCAGGCACCCCCTAGCCGAGGGTGGCATCCTCCTAAATTTATAGACTCATCTGCTGTTAAGTTTAATTAAAAACTGCTCTTAAGACCGGTAGCTTTATTAAATACAAGTTTTTCAGGTGTAGAGTCGGCATCCTTAATGTAATAACCGTTTCTCTCGAACTGAACAGCAATACCTGAATTGTCTTCCAGAAGTGCTGGCTCTACAAGGGCCTCTTTCACTACAAGTGACTCAGGGTTCAAGTAAGCCTTATAGTCTTTGCCTTCTGGGATACCACCCATATCAGCCTCTGTAAATAGTCTGTCATAGATGCGTGCCTCCACCTTCTTGGCATGTTGTGCCGATACCCAATGGATAGTACCTTTGACACTTCTCCAAGTTCCATTACCCGGTTTGGTTGTAGGATCGTATGTACAGTGAATCTCTGTAATTTCGCCATTCTCGTCTTTAACCACAGACTCGCATTTGACGATGTATGAATATTTGAGACGAACCTCTCCACCCGGACGGAGACGGAAGAATTTCTTAGGTGGCTCTTCCATAAAGTCCTCTCTCTCGATGTAGAGCTCTTTGGTGAAAGCTATCTCACGTGTACCTGCATCTGGATTCTCCTGATTTTTAGGAGCTGTACAAATCTCACTCTCCACATCGGCTGGCCAGTTGTCAATCACCAGCTTCACAGGATTGAGGACAGCCATATAGCGGTTAGAGCGTTTGTTAAGGTCATCCCTCAAGCACCACTCCAGAAGTGAAAGGTCGATCATATTGTCCCTCTTGGCCACACCCACCTTCTCAGCGAATGCCCTGATACTTTCAGGGGTATAACCTCTTCTGCGAAGACCGCAGATGGTAGGCATACGTGGGTCATCCCACCCTGACACGAAGTTATTTCTCACAAGTTCGAGAAGCTTTCTCTTACTCATCACTGTGTATGTAAGATTAAGTCTTGCAAACTCATACTGATGGGACGGGAAGATATTGAGTTTCTCTATAAACCAGTCATACAGAGGTCTGTGTACGTCAAACTCAAGTGTACAGATAGAGTGTGTGATATTCTCTATAGAGTCACATTGTCCGTGAGCATAGTCATACATAGGATAGATGCACCATTTGGAACCTGTCCTGTGGTGATCTGCGTGGATGATACGATACATCAGAGGGTCACGGAACATCATATTGGGATGCGCCATATCGATCTTGGCCCTGAGGACTCTCGAACCGTCAGGGAACTCGCCGTTTTTCATCCTCTCGAAAAGATCGAGGTTCTCCTCCACACTTCTGTCCCTGTATGGGCTGTTGGTACCCGGAGTCTGCACAGTGCCTCTACCGGCTCTGATCTCCTCCTGGGTCTGGTCATCCACATAAGCCAGACCGTTCTTGATCATCTGCACTGCCCACTCATAGAGCTGCTCGAAATAGTCAGATGCATAGAACTCATTTGCCCACTGGAAGCCAAGCCATTGGATATCGTTCTTGATAGAATCAACATATTCGGTATCCTCTTTCACAGGATTGGTATCATCAAAGCGGAGATTGGTCTTGCCACCGTATTGTTTTGCCAGACCGAAGTTAAGGCAGATACTCTTCGCGTGTCCGATATGGAGGTATCCGTTAGGTTCCGGCGGGAATCTGGTCAATACAGATGTATGTCTCCCTGATGAGAGGTCATTCTCGATAATCTCTTCCAAAAAATTCAATGGTCTTGCTTCGACCACTTCTTCTTTTTTTACTTCTTCCATTAGCTTAGCGTATTTATTATCTTGCAAAGGTAATTTATTCTAGTTAAATTTACATCTTAAAATGACGAAACATTAAATCGAAATTATGATTCTATCTATGACCGGCTACGGAAAAGCCGAAAAAAGTACTGCATCAGAGAAATTTACAGTCGAGATACGCTCCCTCAACGGAAAAAACTGCGACCTATCCATAAAATCATCAGTCATCCCCAGAGATAAAGAGCTGGAGGTGAGACAGGCACTCGCACAGCAGCTTGTCAGGGGAAATATCGACCTTTTTGCCTCAGTCGAGCAGACCGGGACTGTCCAGAGCAAAAAGATTAACAAGGAGATCCTCCGCGATTACTTCAGCCAGGTGACCGAGGCTATCGGCGACCTCCCTTTCCCGGGGAACTACGCTGACGCCATAATCCCTGCACTGCTCAAATTTCCCGATGTGATCGAGTCCCAGAAGACAGAGATGAGCCCTGAGGGCTGGGAAGCATTGCGAAGCGCGATAGAGGAGGCTGCCGCCCACCTCGTGGAGTTCCGTACCAGAGAGGGTGAGATCCTCAAGCAGGATGTCTGCAAAAGGGTGGAACTCATCTGCTCATTTGTATCGGAGGTAGAGAAATACGAAGCTGAGAGGGTGACATCTGTACGCGACCGCATTGTCCAGAAAGTCAAGGAAGTATGTACCACCTGCGACGAAAACCGCCTCGAACAGGAGATCGTATTCTACGTGGAGAAACTCGACATCAACGAAGAGAAGGTCCGTCTCCGCCAGCACTGCCGCTACTTCCTCGAGACAGTCGAAAAAGAGCAGTACCCAGGAAAGAAATTGGGCTTCATTGCCCAGGAGATGGGGCGCGAAATCAACACTATGGGCTCTAAAGCTAACCACGTGGAGATCCAGAAATGGGTCGTAAGGATGAAGGACGAACTCGAAAAGATAAAAGAACAATCACTTAATATTCTATAGTTATGCGTAAAACCTTTTGTTTTCTTTTTATGCTGCTCCCTCTGCTGATGAATGCAGAAGAGGCACGCTTGCTCCGTTTCCCTTCAGTGGGGGGAGACAAAATCGCTTTTACCTACGCTGGTGACCTCTACACCGTCTCCATCGACGGCGGTCAAGCCACCAAGCTCACTTCCCATATCGGGTATGAGACATTCTCACGCTTCTCACCCGACGGAAAGACCATCGCATTCACAGGTCAGTATGACGGCAACACCGAAGTCTACCTTATCCCTTCAGAGGGCGGTGTTCCACAGAGACTTACTTATACAGCTACCCTCGACAGGGACGATATCGGCGACCGTATGGGTCCCAACAACATCGTAATGTGCTGGACCCCTGACGGCAAGGATGTAGTATTCCGCACCCGCTGGTACACCTTCTCAGGGCTCAGAGGTCTCCTCTACCACGCACCGGTGGACGGATCGGATCTCCGCCAGATCCCTACCACTGAAGGTGGGTTCTGCTCATACTCACCCGACGGCAAGAAACTCGCACTGAACCGTATGTTCCGCGAGTTCAGAACCTGGAAATACTACCGTGGCGGTCAGGCAGATGATATCTGGATCAACACCGTAGGGACTACAGAACTGGTAAATATCACCAACAACCCTGCTCAGGACATCTTCCCTATGTGGGTCGGAGAAAAGATTTTCTTCCTCTCAGACAGGGACCACACTATGAATCTTTTCTGCTACGATGTAGCCTCAGGCCAGACCCGCAAAGTGACCGACTTCAAAGAATACGACTGCAAATTCCCTTCATATTCACAGGAATACGTGGTATTTGAGAACGGAGGTTATATATACAAATACAATATCGCTGCTGACAAATGCGAGAAAGTGAATATCACTCTGTCGTCAGACGGAGTTTACGCCCGTGGCAAACTTTCAGACGCCCCCTCCGCACAGAGTGCAATGGGTATGTACCGCGGTGGTTTCAGCCTCTCTCCTGACGGGGAAAGGGTACTTGCCACACACAGAGGTGACATTTTCAACCTCCCTGCCACCAAAGGGGCCACCTACCAGATAACCTCCTCATCCTCATCACAGGAGAGAGAGCCGGTATGGTCGCCTGACGGCAATAAGATAGCCTATTTCTCCGATGCTTCGGGAGAATACCAGGTCTATGTGGCTGATGCAGCAGATCCAGCTTCTGCAGTTAAGATGACCAACTTCAAAACCGGCTACCCACAAGGTCTCACCTGGGCACCCGACTCGAAGACCCTTTACTTCTCCGATGAGAAGAAAAACACATATTCACTCGATGTAGAGAGCAAGAAACTCACCAAGATTTTCTACGGCAAATTCGGTGGAATGAGGGGCTACGACATATCACCAGACGGCGCCTGGCTCGCTTACTCAGCATCTGCTCAGAACAATGTATCGGTAGTTTACCTGTACAATGTCGCCCAGAAGAAGCACTACCCTGTAACCACTACCTGGTACGACTCTTATTCACCGGTCTTCTCTGCCGACGGCAAATACCTTTTCTTCACATCGGCCAGAGAGTTCCAGTCAAGATACTCACGCGTAGAGTGGAATGCAGCCTATGACATCTCCAACTACATCTTCGTAGTTCCACTTGCCAAAGCTACCCCGGCCCCTACCCTTCTTAAAGGTGACGAATATACACCTGGCACACCTGCCGGTGGCAACAAACCAGCCCCGGGCAAGGCTAGTGCTGCCCCCGCCCCTACCCCTGCAGCCAAGACTGTTGTGGACACAGATGGCCTCATCGAGAGGGCAGCAGTCCTCCCTATCGGATCGGGACGCTTCGGCATCATCGGATGCTGGGGTGACCATCTATACTACACAAAGGGTGGCGAGACCTGCAAACTCTCACTTAAAGATATGAAAGAGAGCAAGCTCGGCAAAGATAGAGTCATCACCACCACACCAGACTACAAAAAAGCGCTTGTGATGTCGAAAGGTGCCCTTAAAGTGGTATCTACCAATAGTTTCAAAGGTGAAGCCAATGTACCCACCTCAGATATGAGAGTATCCATCGACTACGCTCAGGAGTGGAAACAGATCTATGACGAGACCTGGAGGGTATTCAGAGACCACTTCTATCTGGAGAATATGCACGGTAAGGACTGGGATGCCATCCACGACAAGTATGCCGTTATGCTCCCATATGTTCAGCACAGACAGGATCTCACATACCTTATCGGTGAGATGATTGCCGAGCTGAATATCGGTCACGCATATGTCACTACAGGTGAGGCGCCACGCGCAGAGAGGGTAAAAGTGGGCCTTCTTGGAGGTCAGTTCGCTAAGGACAAATCTGGCTACTTCCAGGTGACCAAGATCTTCCAGGGTGAAGACTGGTCGAAGACCAACAGATCGCCCCTTGCAGAGCCTGGTCTGGGTGTAAAAGTGGGTGACTATGTTCTGGCTGTAAACGGCAAATCTCTTAAAGATGTCAGGAATATCTACGAGACCCTTGTAGGTAAAGTAGGGTCTATGGTGGCACTCAAAGTGAACACTACACCTTCAGAGGAGGGTGCCCGTACCATCTACGTGAAACCTATCGCTGACGAGACTCAGCTTGCTTATTACGAGTGGGTACATAACAACATCAGGAAAGTGGACGAGATGAGTGGTGGTCAGATCGGCTACATCCACATCCCAGATATGAGTACCGTAGGTCTGGACGAGTTCACCAAACTCTTCTACACCCAGCTTGACAAAAAGGCCCTCATCATCGACGACCGAATGAATGGTGGCGGAAACGTATCTCCTATGATTATCGAAAGACTTCAGAGAGAGGTTTACCGAATGAATATGTACCGCAACGGATCAGAGGGTCTGGCTACCATTCCTGAATCTACCCATCACGGTCCTAAGGTATGTCTTGTGGACAAATACTCATCATCTGATGGAGACCTCTTCCCTTACGGCTTCCAGAAACTCGGTATCGGACCACTTATCGGTACACGCACCTGGGGTGGTATCGTAGGTATTTCAGGTTCGAAACCATACGTTGATGGTCAGGATGTAAGGACACCATTCTTCACATCTTACTCTACCGACGGCAAATGGATTCTCGAAAATGAAGGTGTCACACCAGACATCTACGTGGACATCAACCCATTTGAAGACTATCTTGGTAATGACGCACAGCTTAACAAAGCAGTAGAGGTACTCCTTGAACAGATCAAGACCTACCCTCAACTCCCCGGCGTCCCCGCACCACGCGTAATGGACTAACACACTCATATACCACGAGACACCCGACTCCGTTTGGGTGTCTCTGTTTTTCAGTTACCAGTCAGTGCGATGCCTCTGACGTCATGCTTCGCATGACCCCTCCCACGACTGACGTCGCGGGCCCCTCCCTCTTATGGTGCCGAGGGTGGCACAGTCTCGGCATTCGCACTGACGTAGCTAACTTCGTTTGGGAGTCTCCACACAAAAGGCACGGAACCAACCCCGTGCCTTTTTCACATCCACCATTCACACACCCTGACTACACAGCCCCCTCCTCTGCAAAGAGTAGCGAACGACTTTGCGAAGTGCGTCAAGCGAACAAACGGCAAATCTCCGTGTGGCGAAGCCAATGCCGGATTTTGTCTGAAGACGTTAGGCCGACGAAGTCGGACTATAAGGATGAGTTATCCGGCAAGGAGATGAGAGAGCAGTGAGCAGCACGGAGCAATCCGTCGTGAGCGACTTTGCAGAGGTGTATGTGATAGCTCTGTGTAGTATTTTCCCGAAAAAGTGTCACAGTGGTACCCTAAAATAGCTATTTCCCCTGATTTTTAACACCACTGTGACAATTTTCATACGAAATACTGCACAGTCGCGCTCTTTGGACTAAAAATGAACATATTACCTCTCCTGGAGTTTCTTCCTCAGGGTGCTCATCTGTGAAAAATAGCATTTGCTCTCAGCGAAGTCAAGCCACTTAAGGGCAGTGTCGTAGCGTCCGAGAATCTCACACGCCACAGCGAGATTATAGGCAGCGGCTCCCTGCTTGTCAGGACTCCCACCCTTTACCAGCTCAAGCCACACATCCATCGCCTGCTCCCACTTGAAATCGGAAGCGAGATAATATGCATTCTCCCACTTGGACCCACTGAAGCAGACTATCATCCTCTCCTGCTGTTTCCATTCGGGGAGAAATATATGGGCAGTGGCTTCACCGATAGTTCTGAATGCCTCCTTTAGATGGGTATTGGCTTGAGAGATAGCAGTGGAGTTCTGTATCTGGCCATCCCCCATTATACTCCAGGTGATGGTGTCCACCACCTCTTTATCGACAAGTGTCTTCAGATGGACAGCATCATATGCCTGCACCTTATAGGCGACAGGAAGTGCCACATCCACCACATCCTTGAACTCCCCTTCGTGATAGGCCTTACTCCCATCACGGATTATACTGTAACTCCCCACTTGCAAAGAATCGAGAGCGATTATAATATCGCTGTCCGACTCTATAGCTACCATATCCAGAGTGGAGCTGCTCAGAACATTGGAGTCATTCTCAGGAACCGAATAGACACCGACAGCACCTTGGGGTAGCCCCATTTCGACCTCTATCTTTTCGGCCACACCCAGGCCCAATTCAGATACAAGCGCACTGTCCCTATCACTTTTCTTCACCACAGAGACGACAGAGATACTCTTCCCATCGAGGGTGACGGGATATTCAGAGGCCCCTTTCGACTCTATATTGATATATGTCTTGACTGGACCGCAAGAGACAAGGGACCATAAAAGTCCACATCCGACCAAAGAGAGCAACACTTTTCTCATACTCTATTTTATAAATTCGCCAAGCAAGTCATACTCATTGGCTCGGGTTATCATTGCGTCGGCAAAAGTACCGATCCTTGCAGGATCAAACTCTCCTCCAAGAAGCACCTCACCATCCACTTCAGGGGACTCCTTCGAAGTTCGTGCCACATATACCCCATCGGTAAACGAGTCCACAAGAACCCTCTCCACACTCCCCACTCGGGAATTGTTGAATTCAAGGGAGATACCCGACTGAAGTTCCATCAGCTCCTCGTACCTCTCCTGCTTGATCCCTTTACGGATAGTATCTTTCAGGTTTTCAGCGCCCCAGGTCCCCTCCTCTTCCGAGTAGGTAAAGGCCCCCAAGCGTTCAAATTTATACTCCTGCACAAAATTCAGCAGATCCTGGAATTCCCGTTTCCCCTCTCCCGGATGCCCCACTATCATAGTGGTCCTCAGGACAATGCCCGGGACTTTTTCCCTCATCCTCTCGACCAGCGCACGGGTCTGCTTTCCGTCGATATTGCGGCGCATAGCCGCAAGCACCTTATCTGCAGAGTGCTGAAGCGGAATGTCCATATATTTGCACACCTTCGGTGAATGTGCCATTATCTCCAGCACATCATCAGGAAAAGATGCCGGATATGAGTAATGTATTCTGATCCATTCTATCCCTTTTATCGCCTCAAGTCTCTCGATAAGCTGCGCCAATGCCCTTTTCCTGTAGATATCAAGTCCGTAATAGGTAGTATCCTGAGCTATGAGAATCAGCTCTTTAACCCCTATTGAAGCCAAAAACTCCGCTTCACGCACCAGCTCTTCGATAGGCACGGAGATATGTCGCCCTCTGATACCGGGAATAGCGCAATATGAGCACTGCCTGTCGCACCCTTCGGATATCTTCAGATATGCGTAGTGCTTGGGGGTGGTAAGGTATCTCTGGGTCAGGAGCAATGGGTTCTTCTCGACTCCGAGATATGCCAATATATTGTCCAGATCGTATGCACCGAAGAAACGGTCTACTTCAGGGATAGCCTCGATAAGTTCTTCACGGTAGCGCTGTGACAGACAGCCCCACACGAGAACCTGGGATATGTGTCCCTGATTCTTGGCCTCCACCCCCTCCAGAATAGCCTGGATGGACTCCTCTTTGGCATCTCCTATGAAGCCGCAGGTATTGATGATCAGGGTATCCACACCTGCAGTAGAGAGATCCTCCCCCTCCGGGGAAATGGCAATCCCTGCCCTCTCCAACTGCACCATCAGGTGCTCAGAATCGACTTTGTTCTTTGAGCACCCGAGTGTGGCTACCTGTACCTTTTTAGGTTTACTCTGCTGATTCATTTTCCTCTTCTGCTTCAGGAGCTACGAAATCAAGAGAAGCGTACTCCTTCAGGATATTGTACCACTGAACCACTTTCTTCATATGAGAGACATAGAAACGGTCTCTGTCGTATGTAGGGAGAGCCTCTTCGAAGAATTTAACCAGCACTTTGGAATCTGCTTTATGGTCAGGAGCCTTCTCCTCGCCAAGTTTGGCTTTCATAGCCAGGAATACCTCTCTTAGAGGAAGTTCCTCTTCATCTGTATAAATAGCGATATCTGAAAGTGCGGTAACCTTGGCGGTCATACCGAATACTGTCCTTTTTTTGGTTGCCAATGCTTCAGCGACTACGCCCGACTTAGCCTGTGACACATATTCAAACAGGCCTTGCTCGCCTGAAACTGATAGAATTCTTTGTAGATCTGTTGCCATTTTTAATATTGTTTTAATTAATTTATTCCTCTCTCTTTTTTGATTTTATCGTATGCTTCGGAGATTTTTTTGAACTTCTCCTCAGCCGCTTTTTTAACATCCTCACCCAGGGTCGCCACCTTGTCGGGGTGATGCTTCATAGCCATACGGCGATAGGCCTTTTTCACCTCGTCATCTGTAGCTGTACGGTCGATCTCCAGCACTTTGTATGCATCCTCGACCGATCCTCCGTGCATAGCGAACATCGAGTCGACATCCTGCTGAGGTATCCTCATCGATGCACCTATACGTCTTAGAATCTGCACTTCAGCCTCAGACAGCGAACCATCCGCCTTGGCGATACCGCAGAGATAGTGGAAAAGCTGCAGACGCTGCGAAATGGGGAGATTCATAGAGATCTGGGTACCCACCTCATCCACATTCACATCCCTCTGGATCATCTCCTTGAGGATCTTCAGCGCATCGGGGAGTGCCTCCTCTCCGAAATTGGCCCTGATAAAGTTTTTCACATACTCCAGTTCAGAGCGGAGAACCTTACCGTCAGCCTTCATCACCGCCGATGACAGAATCAGCAGCGAGACCATAAAATTGTTATATTGCTGTGGCTGCTGGCTGAAATAGCTTCCGCTCCCCTTTTCGAAAAGGGAGGCGAGCCCCACCCCCAGCAGAGCCCCGAAGGGTCCGGCCAGTGTCCAGCCCAATATACCACCTATCCATTTACCTATTCCCATAACCAAAACTGTTATATATATCCAATACCTGCGGGAGCAATGCCTTCTGCTCGTCCGACACGATGACAAAATCAGCCATTTCTACCCTTCTGGAGTCGCTCCACTGGTTATTTATCCTCTCAACAATCTGCTCCCTGCTCATATTTGATCTGCTCTGCACCCTGCTTATCCTCAGCTCCAGCGGTGCAGTAATCACCAGCACCTTGTCAGCCAACGGCACGAGCGCAGGATTTTCCAGAAAAATGGCAGACTCGATTATTACAAAAGGGATGCCCCGATTCTCATATGAATCCCTCCAGCGCTTGAAATCCTCTATCACTGCCGGATGGACCACCTCCTCTACCCTGCCCAGGAGCTCCTTGTCTGCGAACAGCTTCTTCGCCATTATATCTTTTCTCAGACGCCCGCACTCCACCACATCATCACCCAATATCTTCCTGATATCCTCTACCAGCCTATCAGATGTATCGTACAGGGTCTTGGCCCTGTCGTCTGTAAAATAGACAGGGACACCCAATGAAGCGAACATATTTACGATGTGGGTTTTACCGCTTCCTATACCACCGGTTACAGCCAGAACTCTCATTATTTGTCCAGAATAATACAGTCAATATATGGTGGATCGAATGTTACAGAATATATTCCTTCAGGTGCTTTCTGAAGATATGGCACTACCTGAGAGTTAATGGATGACACAGCTTCATTGTAGTCTATCACACAGGTAAAATCTGCAGGATAGAGTGCTTTGTGGGAAGAGAGAAGCTGCCTGTATATTACTGTTACACTTGTAGACAGAGGGAGCAGATCCCTATCCAGAGGGACATTGATCACATTAAGAGGGAGTTCAATACTCTGCTCTATATATCTCCCCACCTCCTGTGTATAATAGACCTGGGACTGGGAGATGGTCACACCTTTGATAGGGAGGATGTTTACCACACCCTGAAACCTCTTGTTCACCTTTTTTTTAGAGATAATTCTGGTATACACAGCATCAATATTCTCCACAACATCCTCCTCACCATAGATCAGAATACTGTCCGGATTGAGTGACATCCGGGAGATAGCCATATACTGGGGAGAGAAGTCCACCTGCGACTGCGCTACGACAGGCACTTTTTTAGTGTCTATCTTAGGAAGAATTACCCTCACGATCTCTGTAGTAAAATTCTCTATAGTAGAGATATCCTCCAGGAGGAATTTCTCTATCTCCCCCTTGACTTCAGAGATATACACCATAAATGTATCTGACTCGGGGGCCAACTGGTGCAGGAATTTCGGATCCAGTGTAAGATCTATCTCATCGTCCGACCGGTGAGAGATGAGAGAGTAGCCCGAAGCCCTCACCCTCATCATTACCGCATCCTCTGCCAGAGTCTCCATCACCCTCCCCTCTATATTTGTGGTTATACGCAAATTGTACTGCAAATATGTAGTATATTTCAGGGACAGGTTATGAACAGTCCATATAAATAAAGCCAAAAGGAGAGAGAACAGCAGAGTCAGCCATTCTCCTCTCCCTTTAGCTATTTTATGAATCCAGTTCAGACTGATGCGGGACATACAATTAGTTTTGAACCTGAATATCAGTGCTGTCTCTTACGACGCATTGTTTATCCACGCGGATCTTCACATTATTGTCGATCTCCATCAATACATACTGTTCTTTCACCTCTGCCACTACTCCGTAGATACCACCTACAGTTACGATCTTGTCACCTTTCTTAAGTGATTCCCTAAATTTTACGATCTCTTTCTGCTTCTTCTGCTGAGGGCGGATCATAAAGAAATACATCACCACGAAAATAAGAAGCATCATAATAAGGAAAGAGTAATTCCCCCCCTGAGTAGCTTGAGCCGGAGCGGCCTGCAAAAGTGTTGCAAATGATAAAAGTGTCATATCAGATCAATAATTATTTAATTTACAAATATACAAATAAAACTAAGATTCTATAAGGCCTCTGCCTGTCTTCACAATCTCTCCGGATGCGACCATACTCTGGATAAGCTTGTCGAGAAGACCGTTCACGAAGACATTACTGTTAATGGTACTGTAGTATTTGGATATCTCCACATACTCATTGATGGTCACCTTGACAGGGATATTCGGAAATCTCATAGCCTCTGCCACCCCTATCACGATCAGGGCGATGTCTGTACTTACCAGACGGTCAGAATCCCAGTTTGACAGGTTCTGTGATACTCTGTCGTAAAGTTTGGTATAGTTGATGAAAGAGTAGTTCATAAGTTCCACGGCAAACTCCCTGTCATCCTCTTTGAGGAATGTTTTGGGGATAGCAAACCTGTCACGGTCTCTCAAGTACTCTATATTGGCCACGATGGTCATCAGAACAAAACCAAGATCATCCATCCAATATAGGGACATATCCTCCAGAATCTGCTCCAGAGTCTCATCATCTTCAAATTCCTGGGTAAAGATATTGATAAAAAGATCGCAGTCCTCTCTGAGTGAGCGCTCAGGTGACGCCATATACTCCTTGAAGTACTCCTTCTCCGCTATCCTGTTATAAAGTCTCTTTACATAAAGGATCAGTTCATCATTGTTCCAGAGCAGCCCCTCTCTCTCCACATACGAAACAAACTTCTCTTCACTCATTACCCTCTCCACAAAAAGGTTCTCTGAGAACTTCATATTCGGATTCTTCTCTTCGGGTGTGGGATGGAACTTTTTCAGTCCGGCTTCGATCTTGGCATCAGCTGCACGTTTAAGCGCCACAGACACATTCATCATAAAGAAATAAAGATCTTTTGTCTTGTCGCACGACTTGAGAAAAGACTTCTCAAGTGAGCTTACTGAATCGGCACCGGAAGAGACTGCGCTAAAGAGTGATTTAAATACTTTTATCCTTATTAAACGTCTATTCAACATATATATTCTATATTTTTTGCAAATTTATAGTTTTCGTACGAAATTTATTTATCTTTGTATGAAGAATTTTAAAAAAAGACAAATTATGTATTCTGAAGACATTGAAAATGGTGTTGCGCAAGAGCGTGCTGGAGATGACGTTTACTCAAAACCTGTAAGGGCTGGAAAGAGAACTTATTTCTTTGATGTGAAGGCGACTAAAGGTAACGATTACTACCTTACCATTACCGAGAGTAAAAGACGTATTGAGAAAGACGGGCGTTTTGTTTACGACAAACACAAAATTTTCCTCTACAAAGAAGATTTTGAGAAATTCGCTCAGGGACTTGAAGAAGTTGTGGAATATATCAAGGAGAGATGCCCTATCACCGAGAGAGTGGCACCTGAAAACACCACTCCGGGACAGTATTCTTCAGATGTAAACTTCGAAGAGCTATAGTATTTCCCGATATATGGAAGCAAAAGAGGATGACAGCAGTCATCCTCTTTTTTTATTTTATTGGTATCCACACTGGCTACTTGAGCATCTCGTCGATCATTCCGCAGAGGGCAGAAAACTCTTCCGGTTTGAATTTGCGGGTAAGCATCACGATCTTGCCGTCACGGTCGATAAGGACATTTCGGGTAATACCCTCATTACGGAGTGCATAAAGGGCGAAGATGTCTGCTCCGGGGTCGAGTGCCAAAGGATAGGTTACTCCTACAGTTTTACCGAACTCCACCACAGTCTCAAGGGGCTCATCCCTGTCTATACCGATAAGGACAAAATCCTTATTGTCCTTATGTTTGAGCCAGATATCCTTCTCGATATGGGGCATCTCATTGCGGCAGATGCCGCACCAGCTGGCAGTAAACTGCAGCATAACCACCTTTCCTCTGAGATCTGAAATCTTCACTTGCGAACCATCTGTAAGAGTACAAGTGAAATCGGGGGCTATATCGCCTACCTTTACTATATAACCTACGCTGTCTGCCACCACTGCAGTTTCTGCTTTGGTTGCAGCCTCCTCGGTCGAATTGTTATTATTGCCGCAGGCACAACTCTGGAATATAGCCAACGCAGCGATCAAAGGGAAAATCAATTTTTTCATATAGATCTTATTTTCTGTTATTTTATGCACAAAAATAAAAAAAAGATTTTTAACTTTGTCAGCAGAATGAAACAGATAGCAAACATACGATATTATTACCGCCAGTCATAGTGATCGGGCGCGTTTTCGTATGTATATATTTATAATCTGAGCTGCCCGAATTTTTCGGGCTTTTTTATTTGAATACAAACATATAAAATTACATATTATGCCAAACATCAAATTCTTCTCTGGAGAGGAACTTCCTCTCGAGCTCCACAAAGTGAGAATCGTGCAGAAATTGAATCTTGTACCTATCGAGCGTCGTCGTGACGCCATCAAAGAGGCTGGTTACAACACCTTCAAGCTCTCCACTAAAGATGTATTCCTCGATATGCTTACAGATAGTGGCACCAATGCTATGAGCGACAACCAGCTTGCAGCTATGATGCACGCGGATGACGCCTATGCAGGGTCACAATCCTTCGTCCGTCTCCAGAAAGGTATCGAAGATGTACTTGGCAAAAAACACTTCCTCCCTGCACACCAGGGTCGTGCTGCTGAAAACATCATATCCCGCACTTTCGTCAAGCCAGGTCAGGTCGTTATGACCAACTACCACTTCACCACTATGCTTGCCCACATCAACGAAGTGGGGGGACGGGTGATAGAACTTCTTCGTGATGAAGCCCTGGAACTGAAATCTGACAACCCATTCAAAGGGAATATCGACATCGACAAACTGGTCAAATCCATAGAAGAGGTAGGGGCCCAAAATGTAGCATATATCCGTATGGAGGCATCTACAAACCTTATCGGAGGACAGCCATTCTCTATCAGAAATATGATGGATGTCCGTCAGGTGGCAGACAAATACGGCATTATGCTGGTACTTGACGCATCACTTCTCGGAGAAAATGCATACCTCGTAAAACAGCGCGAAGAGCAGTGGAAAGAGAACTCTATGGCAGACATCATCAAGATGATGACCGGACTTGCCGACCTTGTCTATTTCTCTGCACGTAAACTAACCTCTTCACGTGGTGGCGGTATCTGTACCAATAACCCCAAACTCTACAAACAGATGGAACCCCTTATCCCCCTATTCGAAGGATTCCTCACCTATGGCGGTATGTCCATCCGCGAGATCGAAGCTATGGCTGTAGGTATCTATGAGACCATCGACGAGACTATGATCAGCCAGAGTGTGGACTTCATCAAATATTGTGTAGAGAGTGCTGTCAAAGCAGGTATCCCTATGGTGACCCCTCCGGGTGTCCTCGGCGCCCACGTCAATGCCGGCGAATTCTGTGCCCATATTCCTCAGAACGAATACCCTGCAGGTGCACTTGCAGCAGCATTCTACATCTGCTCAGGTGTACGAGGAATGGAGCGTGGCACGATGTCAAGTGTCCGTGATGAAAATGGTGTGGAGATCCCCGCAGATGTCGAGCTTATGAGACTTGCATTCCCCCGAAGAGTGTTCACCCTGTCACAGACCAAATATGTAGTGGACCGTCTGGCCTGGCTATATGAGAACAGACACCTCATCGGAGGTCTCAAATTCACCTACGAACCAAGCGTCCTCCGCTTCTTTATGGGCGAACTCGAACCGCTCACAGACTGGCCATCAAGACTCGTAGAAAAATTCCGCAAGGACTTCGGCGACAGTCTGTAATCCTCTACTGCATTTTCCACAATTTTTATTATATTTGAAAGTTAAATGCCAATTAATAATTAAAAATATAAAGAAATATGGAACTTCCTTTTGCAGAATCGTACAAAATCAAAATGGTGGAACCTCTTCGCAAATCGACCCGTCAGGAGCGCGAGGAGTGGATTAAGAATGCACATTATAACCTTTTCGGCCTCAGATCAGAGCAAGTATACATCGACTGTATCACCGACTCCGGCACAGGTGCAATGAGTGATCGTCAGTGGGCTGCAATGATGACCGGTGATGAGAGTTACGCCGGAGCATCATCATTCTTCCATCTTAAAGAGACCATCACCAAGATTACCGGCTTCGAACACATCATCCCTACCCACCAGGGGCGTGCTGCCGAGAATGTACTTTTTAGCTACCTGGTAAAAGAGGGTGACATAGTCCCCGGCAACTCACACTTCGATACTACCAAGGGACATATCGAGGGTCGTGCCGCTTTCGCAGTGGACTGCACCATAGATGAGGCAAAAGATACCCAGCTCGAACTCCCGTTCAAGGGCAATGTAGACCTGTGCAAACTTGAGAAAGTGCTCGCTGAGCAAGGTGACAAGGTCACTTTTATCATCGTTACCATCACCAACAATACCGCCGGTGGCCAACCTGTATCGATGGAGAACCTTCGCGGTGTACGCGCTCTGGCAGACAAATATGGCAAACGCGTCGTATTCGACTCTGCCCGCTTCGTGGAAAATGCCTATTTCATCAAGACCCGCGAGGAGGGATATGCCGACAAGAGCATTAAAGAGATCTGCCGTGAAATGTTCTCATACGCAGATGGTATGACAATGTCTTCTAAAAAGGATGGTCTGGTAAATATGGGTGGTTTTATCGCCACCCGCCACGAAGACTGGTACGAAGGTGCCAAAGGCTTCTGCATCAGATATGAAGGTTTCCTGACATATGGTGGTATGAACGGTCGCGATATGGATGCCCTCGCTGTGGGACTTGACGAAAACACCGAGCTTGACACCATCGAGACACGTATCAAACAGGTCCAGTACCTCGCTTCAAGACTTGATGAGTTCGGAATCCCTTATCAGCGTCCAGTAGGTGGTCACGCACTTTTCGTAGATGCTTCTCTTGTCCTGACAAATGTACCTAAAGAGGAGTTCCCTGCACAGACTCTCGCTATCGAACTTTATAAAGAGGCCGGCGTACGTGGCTGTGAGATCGGATACATCCTGGCAGACCGCGACCCCGTAACCCGTGAGAACCGCTTCGGTGGTCTTGACCTTCTCCGTCTGTGCATCGCTCGCCGTACTTACACCAATAACCATATGGATGTGATCGCTGTGGCACTCAAAAATGTCTTCGACCGTCGCGACGAGATCAAACACGGTTACAAGATCACCTGGGAAGCTCCCCTACTCCGCCACTTCACCGTCAAACTCGCTCCGGTGGAATAAGACCTAATTAAAGTAGGGAACAAAACACTCTTGGTATTCCCTACTATCCATCAAAAATGGCAATTTTGAACTGCGCCCCAAAAGTTGGACACAACATAAGAAGTTATGAAAAAAAGTATGTACCAACTTAAAGTTCAAGCTGTGCTAATGCATCAGTCTGGAATCAGCATGTATCAGATTTGTCGAGAGTTACACATATGTACCAGGTCACTACATCTTTGGCTTGCTATATATAAGAAGGAAGGTGAACAAGGCTTACGAAAATCATATAAGCAGCATAAATCAGTATCTGAAAAATTGGGTATAATTGAAGACGTATTGAATAATGCATTATCTTTGAGTGAAGCTTCAAAAAAGTATCTGGTTACACCTCATGCACTACAAGGATGGCTCAAGGCCTACCAGACCCATGGCGTGAATGGATTGCACCGAAAAAACGAGGCTGGTAAAACAATGGCAAGAAAAAAACGAGAGTATACTCAAGACGAGTTGGATGAGCTTACAGAACTCCGTCGTAGAAATGAATGGCTTGAAGCAGAGAATGCAATGCTAAAAAAAGCCAAGGCCTTAGTCGAGGCGAAGAGGGCCCAACAACGCGCGAATGGGCAGGAATCATCCAAGAACTAAGGCCGACTCACAATCTTGATTTAATGCTGAAAATCAAGGAGATGCCCCGATCTACATTCTATTATAACAAGGATGCCAAGCGTGATAAGTGGTCGGTTGAGCGACAGCTGATACATGAGATCTACCATCAGAATGAAGGTCGTTATGGTTATCGTAGAATCCAGGCAGAACTTCGTAACCAGGGATATGTAGTGAATGGCAAAACCGTTCGCAAACTTATGAAGGAGCTTGATCTGAAGTGTATGGTGAGAGTGAAGAAGTACCGCTCATACAAAGGTGAAGTGGGTAAGATTGCCCCTAATCTCCTTGAGCGGAACTTCAATGCAGAAGCCCCTTATACAAAGCTAGTTACAGACGTGACGGAGTTCTCATTATTTGGCAGAAAGCTCTATCTTTCTCCGATCTTAGATCTGTACAATGGTGAACTGATAAGTTATACAATCTACGAACATCCTGTACTTGAAATGGTTCTGGAAATGGCGAATAAGGCGCTTGATGTGATAGGCAATAACAGCCATGCTATATTGCACTCTGACCAGGGATGGCAATATCAACATAAAAGGTATCAGGAGTTGCTGAGGGAGAATAAGATAACCCAGAGCATGTCTAGGAAAGGCAACTGCTTAGATAATGCTATAATAGAGAACTTCTTTGGACTGCTTAAGTCAGAACTACTATATTTGCAGAAGTTCGAGTCGGTAGATCACTTTAGAGAGAAGTTGGAGGCATATCTAAAGTACTACAATGAAGACAGAATAAAGCTCAAGCTTGATGGTCTAAGTCCGGTTCAGTACAGATTGCTTCATCAGGCAAAGGCAAGTTAAGAATAACGTGTAGCAAGGCACCAGCGCTGGCAAATACGCCAGCCAGCGCTTCTCAGCAAGCTGCGCAGCTCAGCCTAAGGGCTGCTCCGCCTGCTGAGTGCCACGGCCGCAAAATCAATATCGGAAGTTAAACCGTCCAACAAAAGGGGCGCACATCATTTCGACAAAAAAGAGCCTTAGTAGGGAATGAAATTACTGTATTCATTCCCTACTGCTTTTATGAGTACGGAGCCACCCGACTGGAACGTAGTGAAAGGAGGATATGCCCCTTGGGGGCCTACGGGGGGAACTGGTACCTCAAAACAAAAAAAGACGTCCGAAGACGTCTTTTTCGTTTTGAGGTACCAAGCAGAATCGAACTGCTGTAGACGGTTTTGCAGACCGTTGCCTAACCACTCGGCCATGGTACCGATTCAGGACTGCAAATGTAGCACTAATTTATCGTTTTGCAAACTATTTTTACTATGATTTCAAGATATTTTGCATCAATTTCATCAAAATCGGCCAACTTGTCGCTATCAATATCGAGAACACCGATAACACTGCCGTCACTTCCAAACATAGGAACCACTATCTCAGAGCGCGAAAGCGAACTGCAGGCTATGTGTCCCGGGAAGTCCTCCACATCTGGGACCACCATAGTTCTGCGCATCATCCAGGCCGTACCGCACACCCCTTTTCCATAACCGATAAATGTACAGGCAGCATCCCCCTGGAACGGGCCAAGATACATTCTGTCGTCATCTACCAGATAAAACCCCACCCAGAAAAACCCGAAAACAGATTTCAGTGCAGCAGACACATTTGCCAGTGTAGATATGGAGTAATCGTGCACCGACAGACTCGCCTCCAGCTGAGGGATCAGTTCCTGATAGCGTTCCTCCTTGGAAGCACCTGCACTCACGTGATAACTACTCGACATAAAGCATCAGACCTTTAAGATACTCCCCTTCGGGGTGATAAATATTCACAGGGTGATCGGCCGGCTGTGTCAGGCGGCGAAGGATCTTGACGCTTCTCCCCACCGAAGCTGCAGCAGAGAACACCGCCAGGGCAAATGCCTGTTTGTCCACCACCTGAGAGCAGCTGTAGGTAAAGATTATTCCGCCCCGAGCCACCTTCTCTATTGCACAAGCGTTCAGTCTTTTATAAGCCCTTAACGCATTATTCAACGCCCCTCTGTGTTTGGCAAATGCCGGTGGATCTACTATCATCACATCAAACTCCCCTGCCGGGATCTTTTTGAGGTAATCTATCGCATCTTCACACACAGATTCGTGTAGTGAAGGATCGAATCCATTGTAAGCTACATTCTTGTCCACCATCGCCATAGCCACCTTCGAAGAGTCCACTGAGACCACTTTCCTCGCACCGGCAGCCAAAGCATAGATGGAGAACCCACCTGTATAGCAGAAGAGATTGAGCACCCTCTTGCCTCTAGACTGCTCTCCCACCATCTCCCTGTTGTCCCTCTGGTCGAGGAAAAATCCCGTTTTCTGACCCTTCTCCCAGTTAACCAGAAAACTCTTCCCATTCTCCAGTACAGGACACTCTTCCTCTTTAAAGTCATCCCTTCTCCAGAGATATTTGTCCCCAAGCTCGAGTCCCGCCTTGAATGGAGCCGTCCCCTCACTCTTGTCATATACAGCCTTCAGTGCACCACCATAGCACTGTTTCAAAGCCTCACATATCTTCTCCTCAGAGAGGTACATACCCGCAGAGTGAGCCTGTACCACCGCCACACCATCATAGTAGTCTATAATAAGTCCGGGGAGATTGTCCCCCTCTCCGTGAACCAGTCTATAACAGTTGGTCTGTCCGTTGTCCACACCCAGAGTCCTCCTCATCTTATAGGCAAGATATAACTTCTCCACCCAGAAGCCAAGTTCAAACTCTCCATCGACAGGCTCATACTCCTGATCAAATGCCAATACCCTCACAGATATGGATCCCACCTGATAGTGTCCGTATGCCAGAAATTCCCCATCAGAGGAGACCACCTCCACCACTTCACCTTCATACGGATCCCCTTCGATCCTGTCGACAGCTCCGGAAAAGACCCAGGGGTGAAATCTTCTCAATGACTCCTCCCTACCTCTCTTTAATACTATTCTCTTCATTATTGACGGCTGCTTTTTAGTTTAAGATACATCTCCCTGCATATCCAGGCATCTATGGCTGCATATTTGAGCTGAGGTCCCGACAGTACAGGTGCCTCCCAGTTTGAGAGCTGCTGTGCCTTCGACACCTTCACCCCCATAATAATGGCAGCCATCTTCTTCACACTCTTATCCTTGATTCCATAGTCCTGCCCTATAATCTGCAGATCTACAAAGTTTTTAGCTGTAAATTTCAGATACTTCTGCAGTCCCCTGATATCGTCTTTGACCGCAGCACCCACCTTTACTATATTGGGGTTAGCCAATATCGCTGCCACTGGTTTGGGCAGCCCTACAGAGTGGAGCCTGAACAGATATGCTTTATCCGGACCTGAGAGCTGAAGGAGGGCCATCTGATTGCGTGGCTGATGCGGCTGGAAACAGGGTTTGGTCTCAGTATCAAACCCCAGCACACTCTGTGCGCTCAGATAATCGACAGCCTCTGCATAGTCCTCATTGATCTTGTCCACCACGATGATGGGACCATCAAAAGTGGCCAGCTCCAGCTGTTCTATCTCCTCAACTGATATACTTTCTGCAAATTCCATTCTATAACAATTTACAATCTCTCCTTGAACATTTCGTACGATTCAGGGACCAGACGTGCCATACGGTCAATAGTAGATTGGTCTATATATCTTGATGAAAACGGCACCACCTTAGTGGTTACATCCTCTGTACCCACCTCTCTGCCATATTTGAAATCGTATGTCAAATCACCATTTTTGTCCACATTCTCCACCGGAAGGCCATAGGCCGGAATGGAGATGTAGGGATAAAGGGCACCTTTCTCCACTCTGTATGCCAGTTCTCCACTCTCTCTGAGAAGGGTATAGCACTCCGTCGCAGTATACTGTGCGGGATCTATGAATTTGAAGTCAGCTGCTATAACATTGCGGTAGATATAGACACCATCCTTTTTGTAATTACGAAGAAATTCCACTGTCTCTTCCAGCACCTCCAGATGGTAAGGGTAGTGGGTACATCCCAGGATAATATGTGTCAATGGGGTCTTGCTGCCGCTCTTGCGATGCTTCTCCACCAGAGATACCAGATGGAATCTGGCGTAGTTGTCTGCAGAGTTGATCTGCACTCTGCTGTACTCGCCATCCATCTTCGAGTAGACTATACCACCTTTAGAGAAGTCGAAGTCATATCTGTCCATAATCGATGGATTGATATCTCCATCCCCTTTTCCCAGAACCGGCCCTCTATACTCCTCTCTCGGGAGGACTACACCCGGCTTCACATAGTCTTCCACCCCGTCTACAGCATTTGCAAATCCGAGAGCAGGCTGGTTTACCACTGTAATGGCACCTTCAAAGCCCTGCTCGGCAGCCATCTGTCTGATAGTCCTTTCGTATGCTCCGGATGAAATGGTTCCGGGGGTAGCCATCACACCGATGGCGTAGTTTTGGGTCTTGTCCAGTCCTGTGAGTGTGGCCCTCACACCGGCATTGATCACACCTATAACTTTCACCCCTGTACGGCTCCTCTCCAGAAGCTTCTCGATATCTGCCAGACCATATGCAGTAGCGGTATTGCAGGCAATAACCAGAATTTTCACCTGCTCTTTCACCCCATAGGGCTGATCATCCACCGCGAGGTTGTAATATGAGTCTCCCAAAAGGAACAATGCATCCTTCACTACCAACTCACGCAGATAGTCACTCTTCCCAGCTGCATCGTAGTCTCCGTAAGGCATATTGGCATCATCAGCCAGATATATGAAGTTCTCCCCGGCAAAATCGGGAACTCCGTCAGGTGATGGCTTGCCGGTAATATTGTCAAACTCATCCAGAGTCAGGAGTTTCTCCTGCACGGTCAGGCCGCCTGTACCCGAGTCGAACACCCCGATAGGGAGGCGACCCCTCTCCTGAGGATACGACGCGAAGTCTGCATAGAAAATGGATGAAGTATCTTCCAGTGCCTTCTCCGATACAGGGATCAATACCTCTACCTCTTTTTTATCTCCACAAGATGAAACTAAGAGTAGCGATGCCCATAAGGCCAATGCAAAATATCTGACTCTCATAATTTTACAAATATACAAATTCACCAAATTCACTTCTGATTACCACCTCTTTGTGGTCACAAGCCTCCACTCTGCCAAGCAGACGGGCCTCCACTCCGAACGATTCGGAGATCTCCATAATGCTCTGCGCTATCTCAGCAGGGACATACAGCTCCATTCTGTGTCCCATATTGAACACTTTGTACATCTCTTTCCACTCTGCTCCGGACTCCTCTTTAATGGTGCGGAACAGGGGCGGCACAGGGAACAGATTGTCCTTGATAACCCTCAGATTCTCCACGAAGTGCAATACTTTGGTCTGGGCCCCTCCGGAGCAATGGACCATTCCGTGGATGTCTGCTCTATGCTTTTCGAAGATTTTCTTTATGATAGGTGCATAGGTCCTGGTAGGTGAAAGGACAAGCTTTCCATAGGTAACACCGGTTTCTGGCTCCACCTCAGTCAGCTTCTTCGAGCCGGAATAGACAAGTTCGGCAGGAACCTGTGCATCGAAACTCTCCGGGAATTTCTCTGCCAGCTCTTTACAGAAGACGTCGTGTCTTGCAGAGGTGAGACCGTTGCTCCCCATACCTCCGTTGTACTCATCTTCGTAGTTCGCCCGGCCATAAGATGCGAGAGCCACCACCACATCGCCTGCGGCAATATTTGCGTTGTCTATCACATCCGAGCGTTTGATCCTCGCGCACACAGTGCTGTCGACAATTACAGTCCTCACCAGATCACCCACATCTGCAGTCTCACCGCCGGTCAGCACCATATCCACTCCGTGCTCTTTCATAGTATCCACAAAAGACTGTGTACCGGAGATGATGGCTGATATCACCTCTCCCGGGATAAGGTTCTTGTTTCTCCCGATAGTGGACGACAGCAGGATATTGTCGGTAACACCCACACACAGAAGATCATCTGTATTCATAACTATGGCATCCTGAGCAATACCTTTCCAGACAGACATATCTCCGGTCTCTTTCCAGTAGGTATAAGCCAGCGAAGACTTGGTCCCTGCGCCATCGGCGTGCATCACGAGGCAATATTCGGGATCACCGCTCAGGTAGTCGGGAACAATTTTACAAAAAGCCTTGGGAAAAAGCCCTTTGTCAATATTCTTAATGGCATTGTGCACATCTTCTTTGGCAGAAGAGACACCTCTCATAGCATATCTGTTTCCTTTAGTATCCATAATTCTATCTTAGTAGCAATAATTCTCTATATTTTGGAAGTGGCCAGAGCTCATCATCGACAATCATCTCGAGTTTGTCCGATTTTTCACGTATAAGCTCCATATAAGGGAGTACTGTCGAAGTATAGACCTCAGCCTTGCTGGCGAACTCTTCGATAACATTTGCCTTCTTTCTGGCTTGGATCATCTCGTGTACATATACCCTCAACGACTCTATATATCCAGATATCTTCTCTATCATCTTCAACTGCTGTCCACACATACTCTTGTAGGTCTCCTCCCCATAAAGCTCTTTGATCCCCCTCACATTCTCTATAAGTGTATTCTGGAATTTGATAGCTGTAGGGATCACGTGGTTGATCACCAGATCACCCAGAACCCTTGCCTCGATCTGAAGTTTCTTCGTATAGGTCTCATTCATCACCTCGTATCTCGCCTCCACCTCTCTTGGAGACAGCACCTTCATACTCTCAAAAAGTTCTATGGACTTGGCATCGAGGAACGCTTTATAGGCGGATGGAACACTCTCAAGCCCTTTGAGTCCCCTGCGGGCAGCCTCCTGCCTCCATTCATCACTGTATCCGTTCCCCTCAAATCTGATATTCTTGGACTCTATGATAAATTGCCTTATAACCTTCAAGATAGCCTCATTCTTCTCCACTCCGGCAGCCATATGGCCATCTACCAGCTCTCTGAAACGGAAAAGCTGCTGCGCAATGGCTGCGTTCAGCACATATGCCGCGGATGCCACATTGACCGAAGAGCCCACGGCCCTGAACTCAAACCTGTTGCCGGTAAATGCAAATGGAGAGGTCCTGTTCCTGTCGGTATTGTCTGGCAGAATCTCCGGTATTTTCTTCGCAATATCCAAAGCGGCAGACCTATCATCGAAGAAATCTGCAGTATTCTCCATATTTTCAATGGAGTTCATCAGCTTGTCCAGGGTGCTGCCGATAAATACCGACATCACTGCCGGTGGAGCCTCGTGCCCGCCGAGACGGTGGGAGTTATTGAGCGAAGCGATACTTGCCATCAACAGGTGATGGTGCTCATATGCAGCTCTGATGATCGATGTGAAGAAGCTGAGGAACTGCAAGTTGGTCCCGGGGGTTTTCCCTGGGGAGAGGAGGTTCTTGCCGGTGTCGGTCACCACTGACCAGTTGCAGTGTTTGCCCGAGCCATTGACCCCGTCGAAAGGCTTTTCGTGGAAAAGGACCTCCAGATGGTGCTTATGGGCAATTTTGCGCATCACAATCATCAGCTTCAGGTTATGGTCTATCGCCAGGTTCGCCTCGGAGTAGTAGGGTGCGCACTCATATTGGTTAGGGGCCACCTCATTATGGCGGGTCTTAAGGAGAATTCCCAGTTTGTATGCCTCAGTCTCAAAATCCTTCATAAATGCCATTACGCGTGATGGAATGGCACCGAAATAGTGATCTTCCAACTGCTGGTCCTTGGCAGCAGTATGCCCGATAAGTGTCCTGTTGCAGATCTGCAGATCGGGACGTGCCCTGAAGAGGGACTCATCCACCAGAAAATACTCCTGCTCGAGCCCCAGCATCACATTTACCCTCCTGGCATCGCTGCCGAAAAGCTCCAGAACCCCCAGAGAGGCCTTCTCCACAGTCTGAAGGGACTTCAGATGGGGAATCTTCATATCAAGCGCCTCACCCATATAAGATACGAACACCGTAGGGATACAGAGGGTCTGGTCTATAATAAATGCAGGAGAGGTGGGATCCCAGGCAGTATAACCGCGGGCCTCAAAGGTATTGCGGAGCCCGCCACTTGGAAAACTTGATGCATCAGGCTCCTGCTGAACCAGGGCATCCCCCTTGAAATTTTCAAAAATATGCCCCTGACTGTCGATATCGACAAACGCCTCGTGCTTCTCCGCAGTCGAATCTGTCAGAGGTGAAAACCAGTGAGTATAGTGGGTGGCCCCCATCTCCAATGCCCAAGCCTTCATACCGTCAGCCACCTCATCAGCGATGGCACGATCGATCTTCACCCCCTCACGGATAGAAGACATCACAGCCTCATAAGCCGTAGGGGTGAGATACTTCTTCATCTTCCGGTCATCAAACACATTCTGTCCGAAGAATTCTGACACAGGTCTCTCCTCCACATAAAATCTCTCTGCGTGGTGGGCTGCAAACTCCTCTAAAGCGCTCCTTCTGAAAATACTCATCTGAAAAAAGTTTTATATCGTGCAAATTTAATTTAATTTTGTGGATAATTAGCATTTAATTAAACCTATGAAGAAAATACTGATTTTAGCCCTTATGTTGGCACCGCTCGGCGGTATGGCCCAGAACAATAATGTTCAGAAATATGTAAAGAAAGTGCTTCAGAAAGACTCTCTCTTCCAGAATGCGATAGTGGGTATCTATGCTGAAGATGCCAAAGGCAAATGTGTGGCACAGTGGAATCCCGATCTCCCTATGCTCACCGCCTCTACTATGAAAACCATCACCACCGGCTCTGCGCTACAGCTTCTCGGGAAAGATTTCCGTTTCGAGACCAAGATAGGATACAGCGGAGAGATTGTCGACACAGTCCTCAACGGAAACATCCACATCATAGGTGGAGGTGACCCCACACTCGGCTCTGACGCCCCACTTGCATACCCCATCGAAGAGATCTTTGCAGAGTGGAAAAAGGCTATCGACGATCTGGGGATCAAAGTGATCAATGGCTCCATCATCGCCGATGACAGATACCTCACCGACGAGATGATTCCTGACAGCTGGACTTGGGGCAATATCCCTGAGACATACGGCTGCGGTGCATCGGGTCTGTGCTTCGTGGAGAATACCCAGCAGTTTTTCCTCGCCCCAGGCGACTCACTCGGAAAACCTGCAGTCATCAAATCCACATACCCTGAGATCCCATGTCTCAATGTAAAAATCGAGATGACCACCGGTGAAGCCGGCTCAAGATACAGATCGTGGTACTACACTCAGGATATCACCACCGACTCAGAACTTCACGGCAATCTCCCTATCGACAGGGCTGAAGCCACACCTACTTTCTCTACCAAGCACCCTCAACTCGGCTGTGCAAAAGAGTTTGAGAAATATCTGGTAAAGAATGGGATCGAGTGCCACACCACTATCGAAGATGCAAAACTTATGGAGTGCGTAGCTGAGGCTCAGGTAATCGCCACCACATATTCACCTTCACTCATCGATATCATCTCGGAGACAAACCTTGTCAGCAACAATCTCTTCGCAGAGAACCTCCTCAAGACCATCGGAAAAGAGATTACCGGTGTCGGCAGCTACGACTCTGCCAGAGTGGCTGTAAACAGATTCTTCGAGAGCCAGGGGCTGTCCCTTGTGGGTTATACTCAGGATGATGGCAGCGGTCTGTCAAGAGAAAACTACGTATCTCCAAGATTTTTCACCAAATATTACCAAATGATGATGAAAAGTGATACATTTGCAGAGTATTTGGAGAGTTTCCCTCAGCCGGGTGAAGACAGAGGTACATTGAAGAGGGTATTGAAAGATGAACCCACAGAGGTCAAAGAGCGTATTTATGCGAAGAGCGGCTCCCTATCTTGTGTAAAATGTTATGCAGGATATGTTATCAGCGCTCAAGGTCCCATCAGATTTGCTATCTTGGTAAACAACGGCTCCACATCTAAGATGCAATCACAGATTGAAGGTTTTATGAAAGAACTATCCGTATATGCGGGTAAAAAGAAATAACACAATTTTTTAATTAAATATCGAAATGCTTACACTATCTAAAAAGGCACAGAAGATGCCTGCTTCTCCTATCAGAAAGCTTGTTCCTTATGCTGACGAAGCTAAGAAACGCGGTACAAAAGTTTATCACCTTAACATCGGCCAGCCTGATATCATCTCTCCTGACCAGGCACTTGACGCAGTTAAGATGAACAAACTTACATTGGTAGAATACCCTAACTCTGCAGGTATCGAGTCTTACAGAAAAGGTCTTGCAAAATATTACCAAGGTATCGGTATCAACGTTGAATACACCGACATCAACATCACCACCGGTGGTAGCGAAGCTCTTCAGATCGCTCTTGCTGTCACTTGTGACCCTGATGATGAGGTTATCGTAATGGAGCCTTTCTACACCAACTATAACTCATTCGCTCTTCAGAATGATGTAAAATTGGTTCCTATCACTACTACTATTGACACCGGTTTTGCTCTTCCTTCAGTAGAAGAATTCGAGAAGAAGATTACCCCTAAGACCAAAGGTATCATCCTTTGTAACCCTGCTAACCCTACAGGTGTACTTTATCCGAAGGAGTCTATCGAGAAACTTGGTGAAGTGGCTAAGAAACACGGCCTTTATATCTACTCTGATGAGGTATATCGTGAATTCTGCTATACCGAGGAGCCTCACTACTCTTGTATGCACCTACCTGGTCTTGAGGAGAACGTTATCCTTATCGACTCAGTATCGAAGAGATACTCTCTTTGCGGTGTAAGAATCGGCTGCATCGTATCTAAGAATAAAGATGTGATGAAAGGCGTTCTTAAATTTGCTCAGGCTCGTCTTTGCTCACCTGCATACGGTCAGATCGCTTCAGAAGGTGCACTTAGCACTCCTCAATCATATTTCGATATGGTTAAGAAAGAGTATATGCACAGAAGAGATGTTATGCTCGAGGCCCTTAACAAAATGGAAGGTGTTAAATGTCCTAACCCTAAAGGTGCTTTCTACGCTGTAGTTGAGCTTCCTGTGGACAACGCTGACAAATTTGCACAGTGGCTGCTTGAAGAGTTCTCATACGAAGGACAGACTGTAATGGTAGCTCCAGCTGAAGGTTTCTACGCTACCCCAGGTATGGGTGTAAATCAAGTTCGTATCGCATACGTTCTTAAAGAGGAAGACCTTGTAGCTGCTATGAAATGTCTTGAGGTAGCTCTTAAACAATATCCAGGCAGAACTATCTAATCTGCAGGGCTAAATAAACCAACAAGCCCGACGAAAAAATTCGCCGGGCTTTTTTTTCCTATGAAACGTACCATATCAATCATACTATTGGCACTCATCTCACTGGGTGCATCAGCACAGACAGAAAAGAAAAAGGGATTTCAGGGATATGATGGAGGAATGATGCTCCATATGGGATATCTCCACGGCAATATCGGCACTATCGGATACCAGGCAAAAGGGATCACCAAAGGTATCGGAGGTGCCATAAGATTTCACTTCGGCGAACATTTCAGATTCGGCACAGAGGGATACACTTCAGGGATGGAGCAGCTGGACAACGGCAGCTACATCGACACATTCTGGGCAGGCCTTATGGGGGACTTTTTCTGGGAAGTGGGGAGATTTATGCCATACGCAGGTCTTACTGTCGGGGGAGGCTCTATGACCAGTTTTCTTATGATGGAAGGTGACAAAGGTGACTGGCACCCTGAAGAGAAAACCATCTTCAACAAAACAGGCTTCGTGGCGATCAACCCTTACATCGGCTGCGACTACATCGTCAGCAAGGCCTTCCACCTCACACTAAAACTCGACTTCTTACAAGGCTTGAGCCGACAGGATCTGTATCTCCCTACCGGCCCAAGACTATATTTAGGATTTATATTTTTCCACTAAAGGTATTTCATTACATCCAGACCGATATCTCCACGGAAATATTTGTCTGTATAGGAGATTTTTGCCACTTCGCCGTAGAGTTTCTCTCTGGTCTGAGGGATATTCTCTCCAAGGGCTGTCACAGCCAGCACACGACCACCGGAAGTGACCACTTTACCCTCCTTGTCAGATGTGCCGGCGTGGAATACTATTGCATCCTTCACATCCTCAAGACCGGAGATCTCATACCCCTTGGCATACCCCTCAGGGTATCCTCCAGACACCTGCACACAGGTAAGGGCACACTTGGGTGAGTAGACTATCTTTTCTGAAGCAAGCTCCCCTTTGGCTGCAGCTGCCAGATGTCCCAGAAAATCGCTGTCGATACGGGTCATCACAGCCTCTGTCTCAGGATCTCCCATCCTCACGTTATACTCTATCACATATGGATCCCCATCACAATTCATAAGTCCGATAAAGATGAAACCACAATATCTGGCACCTATCTCAGCAAGTCCCTTGATGGTAGGCTTCACGATCCTCTCCTCCACTTTGGACTTGAACTCCTCAGTATAGAATGGGACAGGAGAAACCGCTCCCATACCCCCTGTATTCAGACCTTTATCCCCTTCACCGATCCTCTTGTAGTCCTTAGCCTCCGGCAGCAAAAGATAATCCTTACCATCTGTAAGGACGAAGCAGGATGCCTCTATACCTTTAAGGAACTGCTCTATAACCACAGTATTTCCTGCATCACCGAACTTTCCGCTGAACATCTCGTCCAAAGCTGCCACAGCCTCATCCAGATCATCTATAATGAGAACACCCTTACCGGCAGCCAGGCCATCCGCTTTCAGCACATAAGGGGGTGTAAGACCCTTCATAAACTCAAGAGCCTTAGCCTCATCACCCTTGCCGAAAGATTGGTAACGTGCTGTAGGGACCCCATTTTTCACCATAAACTCCTTGGCAAAATCCTTAGAACCTTCAAGGGTGGCGCCCAACTTGTCGGGACCTATGAACATCACCCCTTTCAGCTGCTCATCTGCTGCGAAGAGATCACAAATACCTTTTACCAGCGGCTCTTCGGGACCCACTACCACCATATCTATCTTATTCTGCAGCACCACCTCTTTCACTTTAGCGAAATCTGTAGCACTTCCAGCTATATTTTCCGCTATGGCGGCAGTACCGGGGTTACCTGGCATACAGAACAATTTGCCGAGTCTTTCACTTTGGGCTATTTTCCAAGATAGGGCGTGTTCACGGCCACCTGAGCCAAGAACCAGAACATTGATATTTGTCATAATATTATAGATTTACATTTTAAATTCTTCTTATACACTTCGTCCAGAACCCAGGGGAGCGCACTCTCCACCCTTCCGAAACACTTCACAGAGTCGTGCATCACCGCTATCTCCCCCGATCCGATATGGGGAATCACATTCATCGCGCACTCTCTGGGGGTGAGTGACCGGTTATAATCCCTGGCCAGAATGCTCCACATCACATTGTGGTACTTCTCGCTGAGCATCCTCTCCTGCAGTCTGGTAATTCTGAAATAAGGGGGTCTGAACATATTCGAATCTATCAGATCTGCAGCGGTATCCACATCCACCACATAGTCTGTAGCCCCCATACTCCACCCCTTCTGATGACTGTAGGTATGGTTACCCACAGCGTGCCCCCTACCCAAAATCTCCCGATAGATATCGGGATACATATCCACATTCTTTCCCAGGCAGAAGAAGGTAGCCTTCGCCCCATATTCATCCAGTCTGTCCAGAACCCAAGGGGTCACATCGGGTGTCGGACCATCATCGAAAGTGAGAAAAAAACTCTCTCCATCTGAAGGGAATCTCCAGATAAAGGAAGGATATATCATTTTCAGTAAGGCCGGGGGTCTAAACAGCATTTCTCACACTTTGTAATTGGCAAAAATACGAATAAAAAATTAACTTTGCACCTGACAACTACGCATCAGATGAAAAGAGCAGTATATATATTCATTTTACTGGCTATAGGGCTCACCTCCTGTAAGCCCCGCCATCTCATTCCAGTGGATGATATGGCCGATATATACTTCGATTTCTATCTGGCAGACAGATACTTGGAGGCTACAGACAAACACGAGCTGGGAGACAGTGTGAAGATATACATCCCCATCATAGAGGATCACGGATACAAGTTTGAAGATTACCAGGCTACCATCGGATACTACCTTCACAAGCCGGAGGTCCTCACCAAGATATTCGACAAGACAGAGAAAAAGCTGGTGGCACACAAGGAGCGCCTCTCTGCCCTGATAGCCAAAGAGGAGAACTTCCACAAAAAGTGGAAACTTTTAGACTCGCTTGAGATATATGGCGACACATCTGTAACAGGCAATGGATACTACAGGGCCCTCAGGCTTCTGTTCTTCAAGGCCGACACCCCGAAAGTGACCTCACCCGTCATCGATTCGGCGATTCTCCGCCATATCTACTCCCCTTACTTCCTGTATGACTCGCTGCCGGCGCTGTATGATGAGGTAAAATTCATCGAACTGCCCCTGTCATCAGTAGACACATTACAGGCCAAAGCCAAGAGGGTAAAACCTCAATTTGACAAACTTGAACCTTTAAAAGAAGAGGAGCTTAAAGAGGCCAGATCTGAACAAAGGATAAACAAATTTCATAAAGCCAAATTCGATGACAAAAAGGAGAATTTCCGCTAATTACGTCTTCCCGGTCACAGGGGAGCCGATTAAAAACGGATACGTCGATTTCGACGAAAACGGAAAAATTCTGGAGATAGGGGCGCTTGAAGGGGAGACAGAAAGTACAGAGTTCTACAATGGTATTCTCTGCCCAGGCTTCACCAATGCCCACTGCCACATAGAGCTTTCACACCTGAAAGATAAATTCCAAGAGAAGACCGGAATGTCCGGCTTCATAAACCAGATTAATGCACTCAGAGACTCGGCACCTAAAGAGGAGCGGATTGCCCTGATTCAGGAGCAGTTTGACCGGATGTATGCAGAGGGTGTCACAGCTATGGCAGACATCTCGAACTGCGACGAAAGCTTCGATGCGAAGTGCCGCACCAAGATGTACACCCGGACATTTCTCGAGGTGTTCGGTGCTTTTCCTGAAGAGGCAGAAGGTGTCATCAGCGACGTCAAGGCCCTCGAGGCCAAAGCTAGATCGTTGGGTCTGGATGCCGCCCCCACCCCGCACTCACCATATACGATGAGCCCCAAACTGCTGCAGCTCTCATCTGCGGAGGGGCTTAAGGATGGATTTGTCTCATACCACAATCAGGAGTCCCAGGAGGAAGAGGATCTGCTGATCAGCGGGACAGGTGCCCTGGCTGAGAACTACCGCGGTCGCAATATGCCCACACCTCCTGTAACAGGCAAACCGGCATTGCTCTATTTTATAGATAACCTGAAACAGGTCCATCCGGAGCCATTTACCGAGAGCATTCTCCTTATCCACAACACTGCCACCAACGAAGAGTCGATAGATGCAGCCCTGGAGACATTTAAAAATGTCACCTGGGTCACCTGCCCCCTATCCAACATCTTCATCCACGACACCCTCGCACCATACGGACTGATGAGGAAGAAGGGGCTCAGGATCGCCATCGGGACCGACAGCCTCTCATCCAACCACATCCTCTCTATGGCAGAGGAGATCAAGTGTCTGCAGCAGCACCATCCCGAAATACCGTTGACAGAGATCCTGCAGTGGGCCTGCCTGAACGGCGCCATTGCCCTGGGCAAAGGGGATATTTTCGGCTCATTCGAAGTGGGGAAATGTCCCGGTGCAGTGCTTATTGACCACATAGATTTCAAAAATTTCGCCTTGACACCAGAGAGCAAGGCACAAAGAATCGTTTAATATGTCTACAATACTTTTCAATGATATAGTTTTCGGCCCCATCAAGAGTCGCCGTCTGGGCAATTCCCTCGGGGTCAATCTCCTCCCCCGCTACGGCAAATGGTGCAGCTTCGACTGCATCTACTGCGAGTGCGGATGGAACAAGGACGGAAAAGAGGACACCAAGCTCCCCACCAAAGAGGAGGTTTTCGCTGCGATGGAGACCAAAATGGGGGCACTCAGCGCCGAAGGGACTCCGGTTAACACCATCACCTTCTCCGGCAATGGTGAGCCCACTCTTCACCCCGACTTCCCTGAAATTATAGATTTCACCCTGAAAATGAGGGAGAAATACTTCCCATCTGCGGTGATCTCCGTACTCTCCAACGCCACTCAGATCCTCCGAAAAGAGGTTCGGGAGGCCCTTATGAAAGTGGACAACCCCATACTCAAACTTGACGGTGCCACAGACACCTTCGTGGAGAAGATAGACCGTCCTCAAAAGGGATACTCCGTAGAGAAGATAATCGAAAATCTCAGACATTTCCAGGGCAATTTCATCCTTCAGACTATGTTTCTCCGTGGAGAGGTGGATGGTGAGGTTATCGACTGCACATCTGCTGAAGATGTGGCCCGCTGGGTAGATATGGCCATCTCACTTAACCCTCGCGAGGTGATGATGTACACCCTCGACAGAGAGACCCCGGCCCAAAATCTCTCAAAAGTGACAGTGGAAGAGATGGAGCAGATAGCAAGGCCCCTTATAGAAAAAGGTATAAAAGTTCAGATCAGAGGATAGTTTATGAAGGTAGTTATTCAGAGAGTTACAGAGTCTTCTGTAGAGATAGAGGGGAAGATCCACGGACAGATCGGTCCCGGTATGATGATCCTGGTAGGGATCGAAGCCGAGGACGATATGAGCGACATCGAGTGGCTTACTTCCAAAATCGTTAATCTCCGGATCTTTGACGATGAGAACGGTGTGATGAACCGCTCCATTAAGGATGTGGACGGCGAGATCCTCGTGATAAGCCAGTTCACACTCCACGCATCCACTAAGAAAGGGAACCGCCCATCCTATATAAAGGCTGCCCGGCCTGAGATATCAGTCCCTCTATATGAAGATTTTAAGAAAATATTGGCCCGCGATTTGGGCAAAAACATCCAATGTGGTATCTTTGGGGCTGAGATGAAAGTTTCACTTATCAATGATGGTCCTGTGACCATAATTATTGACACTAAAAACAGAGTATAGAGTATGCTTGAGAAATATAATTACACCCTTAGCGACGAGGCTGTGAAAGCTACCATCGAGGCTGTAAAATCAAACCTGTCAAACTGGAAGACCAAAGAGATCTACTCAGACTGTCTGGGTATGGTCGACCTCACTACCCTTAACGGGACAGACACCCATACTAAAGTCAAGGGGCTGGTAGAGAAGGTGAATAATGCTAAAGAGCACTATCCCGATGCACCATACCCTGCATCTATATGCGTATACCCTAACTTCAGCAAGACCATCAAAGATAATCTGACTGCCGAAGGGGTACACATCACAGTGGTATCGGGCTGCTTCCCTGCTTCACAAAGCTACCTCGAAGTGAAGGTTCTTGAGAGCAGAATGGCTGTGGAAAACGGCGCCAATGAGGTGGATATAGTCCTTGCTCACAATGCTTTCCTGGACGGAAAATATGAAGAGTGCTCACGCGAGATATCAGAGATCAAAAAGACTATCGGCGATGCACATCTTAAAGTAATCCTGGAGACCGGTTCCCTCCCATCGACAGAGTCTATGGCTATGGCATCATTCCTCGCTATGGAGGCAGGTGCAGACTTCATCAAGACCTCTACAGGTAAGACATCCCCTGCCGCCACCCCTGAAGCAGCAGTGGTTATGTGTGAATGCATCAAACTCTTCTACGCCAAGACCGGCAAGAAGATCGGATTCAAACCTGCCGGAGGCATCGTCACTGCTGATGATGCAGCCCTCTTCTACGGCATCGTGGATACCATCCTCGGTAAAGAGTGGCTTAACAAGAAGTACTTCAGATTCGGTGCCAGCCGTATGGCGAACAATCTCCTCTCAGAAATTGAAAAAACAGAAATAAAATATTACTAATAACCTAATTAACAGTTACAAAATGAAAAAAATTATTGCCATCATCGCTGCACTTGTAGTCAGCGTATCAGCATTCGCTCAGAACTATCAGAGCGCAGTAGGTTTGAAAATCGGTTACGATGTGGCTTTGACCTACAAAACTCACGTAGGCTCATCAAACGCTTTGGATCTTGGTGTTAACCTGAGCGGTCTTTTCGGCCCTAACGGTCTCGGTGTATTGGTTAACGGTTTCTATACTTGGGAAAAACCTCTTGGCGCAGTCAGCGGTCTTTCTTGGTATGCTGGTCCTGGTGCATTCGTAGGTCTTCACATCGGAGATCCACTTGCATTCAACGCATCTATCAACGCTATCCTCGGTCTTGAGTACAAATTTGCAGGTGCACCTGTAGCACTCTCTATCGACTGGACACCTGGTCTTAACCTTACAGGTATCGCCTTCTCTTGGCACGGTGGCGGTCTTGGCGTCAAATACACTTTCTAATCAGATAAAAAATAGAGGCGACCTTTTGGATCGCCTCTATTTTTTATCTCAGTGTCGCACCGAACTGTTTGATGAAACTGTTGAGCAGTTTGTTCATCACTTGCTCCACATACTGGTCTGTAAGGGTCTTTTCAGGATCCTGGAGGACGAAGCTTACTGCATACTGCTTCTTACCTTCAGGTATCTTATTGCCCCTATAGACATCGAAAAGTGACACTTGCTTGAGGAGTCTCTTCTCAGTGCTGAAAGCTGCCTGACGGATCTGGGCGAAAGTGACATTTTCATCCAGAAGAAGGGCGAAATCCCTCTTCACCTCAGGGAACTTGGGAAGCTCTTTATATTTTACTTTATTCTTCTTATAAAGGTCAAACAGAAGATCCCAGTTCACCTCAGCAGCAAACACCGGCTGTTTGATACCGAAAGCCTTAAGTCTTGCAGGGGCCACTGTACCTATAATGGCAAGTCTCTTACCACCTCTGGTCAGATACTCGATACCCTCAGAGAAGAGATCTCCAGGTGCAGGGACAGCCTCCAAAGAGTAGATATCCACACCCATCTTCTTCATAAGAAGTTCCAGATACCCCTTAAGGGCGAAGAAATGCCCCTCTCCTGTACTGTTCCTCCAGTACTGGGTAGGTTTACCTGAGATAAACATAGAGAGTCGTGCACCCTCTTTGTAAGATTTGAGGCTGTTTACAGGATTCTCATCCCCCTCTTTAGGCTGATATGAATAGACATTGCCAAGCTCGAAGAACTTAAGTGAAGAGGCCTGTCTATTAAGGTTATATGCCACCACCTCCAGACCGCTGAAAAGGAGTGTCTGCCTCATCACGTTCAGGTCAGAACTTAGAGGATTCATAATATGGACACTGTTCTCTTTAGGAAAGGTCTTGAGCTTCTCATAGTACTCACCTTTGGTCAGAGAGTTATTCATACACTCCATAAAGCCGTTTGATGAGAAGAAATCAAGGATTTTCATCCTCACCTCCTCTGGATCTGGTTTGGCTGTAGCGTTGATGGACATCCTCACACTTGAAGGGAGTTCTATATTGTTATAGCCATATATTCTGAGCACCTCTTCCACCACATCACACTCTCTGTACACATCTACCATATGGTATGGTGCCAATACCACTGCTCCATTCTCAGATTTGGATTCAAATTCATAACCGAGGTGTCCCAGAATGCTCTCGATGGTCTCTTTTCCAAGAGCCTTTCCGATCAGGGCCTCCATACGGCCGTAGTCGAGTTCTATACGTTTTTTGGCTATCTCCTCAGGATAGAACTCCTGAACTTTTCCTACCACCTGAGCACCGGAGAGCTCCTGAATTAAGAGAGCTGCCCTTTTGGCTGCATATGGTACCATATTTGGATTTGCACCCCTCTCGAATCTGAAAGATGCATCTGTCTTGAGGGTATGTCTTTTCGATGTCTTTCTCACAGATACTGCATTAAAATATGCACTCTCGAGGAACATCGATGTAGTTTCGTCGGTAATACCTGACTCGAGTCCACCAAAGACACCTGCGATACACATAGGCTCTTCAGTGTTGCAGATCATAAGATCCTCTGAAGAGAGTGTCCTCTCCACACCGTCAAGGGTGACAAACTTCTCCCCATTTCCGGCTCTTCTCACTACCACTTTCCCCCCTTTTATCTTATCGAGGTCAAATGCGTGAAGTGGCTGACCTGTCTCGTAAAGGATAAAGTTAGTTATATCCACTACGTTATTTATCGGACGAAGTCCCACTGCCAGAAGTTTTTTCTGCAGCCAGTCAGGTGACGGAGCGATCTTGACATTCTTGAGGGTGATACCCATATATCTTGGAGCACCCTCCTGGCACTCAACCACCACAGGGACAGCCTCACCCTCTCCCTCAGCAAAAGCATCCACTGAAGGGAACTTGAGCTCTCCACCCATATTGTTTGTCTGGAGATATGCAGCCAAATCTCTCGCCACACCGAAATGCGAAGCTCCATCCACACGGTTAGGGGTCAGACCTATCACGAAAATGGTATCTGTAGAGAGTTTCAGATAATCCTTCGCAGGTGTTCCAGGGACAGCCTCAGGTTCCAGAACCATAATACCTTCGTGAGACTCACCTATGCCCAGCTCATCTTCTGCACAGATCATACCCAGAGACTCTTCACCTCTGATTTTAGATTTTTTGATCTTGAAGCCCTCTCCATCTGGGGTGGGGAGGACAGAACCTACTGTAGCCAGAAGAACCTTCTGCCCCTTTGCCACGTTAGGTGCGCCACAAACTACCTGAAAAGGCTCACCTTCTCCGGTAAAGACCTTGGTAATATGGAGGTGATCCGAATTAGGGTGAATATCACACTCTACCACCTCTGCCACTACCACTCCTGCCAGACCTCCGGGGATATCCTCTACAACACTCATCTCCTCCACTTCCAGACCTATGGAAGTGAGGATCTCTGAAACTTTTTCTGGAGTCAGATCAAAAGATACATACTCCTTCAACCAATTATAAGATATATTCATAATGCTAAAAACTCTTCTAACTGAACAATGAATCAACAAACGATTTCTTATCAAATATCTGCAGGTCCTCTATCTTCTCACCTACACCGATAAATTTCACAGGGATATTGAACTGGTCTGCAATACCGAGGACCACACCACCCTTCGCAGTACCATCAAGCTTGGTAACAGCCATCGCGGTGATATCGGTAGCCTTGGTAAACTCCCTTGCCTGCATAAATGCATTCTGACCTGTAGAGCCATCCAAAACCAGGAGCACTTCGTGAGGTGCATCAGGAACCACCTTACGCATCACATTTCTGATCTTGGTGAGCTCATTCATAAGATTGATCTTATTATGCAGACGGCCGGCAGTATCGATGAGTACTACATCGATATCGTTGGCCACAGCAGACTTCACTGTATCGTAAGCTACAGATGCAGGGTCTGAGCCCATAGACTGTTTGACGATAGGGACCCCTGCCCTTTCGCTCCATATCACAAGCTGATCGACAGCGGCTGCTCTGAATGTATCCGCAGCACCCAGCATCACCTTCTTGCCAGAGGCTTTAAGACGGGCAGCGAGTTTACCGATGGTAGTAGTCTTGCCCACTCCATTTACACCCACCACCATTATCACGTATGGCTTCTTCGAGAAATCGAAAACATTGGCATCCCCATCCTCATCTTCACCATCAGGGCTGATATTCAGGAGAGAGATCATCTCCTCCTTAAGGATCCTCTGCAGCTCTGCAGTATTCATATACTTGTCCCTTGCTACCCTCTCCTCGAGCATATCTATCACTTTGAGTGTAGTATCCACACCCACATCGGAAGCGATAAGGGCATCCTCAATACCGTCAAGCACCTCATCATCTACGTGAGATTTGCCGGCTACTACCCTGGCGATCTTATCGAAGATGCTCGATTTGGTCTTCTGGAGCCCTTTATCAAGAGTCTCAAGTTCACTCTCGCTCTTTTTCTTTTGCCAAAAAAACGCCATAAAAACTTCTATTTTTTGTAACTTACAAAAGTAATGATTTTATCACTAAAAAGATAAAAAAAAGCGGTCATCTTACGATTGACCGCTTTATCTCATACCTCATTAAAGATTATTTCTTCTCAAAGAAATCTTTAGTTTTGTCTACTGTAACTAATTCTTCGGTGAAAACATAAGCTCCAGTACGTGCTGATTTATCCATACGGATACATTTTACGAAGTTTCTTGAAGCTGATTTGTCACCACTAAATGTTGCAACCGCTTTCTTTGCCATAGTAAAATAATATTAACGGGTTATTTAATCTCTTTGTGTAGGGTTACTTTTCTCAAGTAAGGATTATATTTCATCCTCTCAAGTCTCTGAGTAGTATTCTTTTTGTTTTTGGTGGTAATGTAACGTGAGATACCAGGAACACCGCTCGCTTTTTGCTCAGTACATTCAAGAATGACTTGTACTCTATTACCTTTAGCTTTCTTTGCCATAGTCTATAATTATACTAAATCGATTAAACCTTTAGCTTGAGCAGCTTTCAATGTTGCGGCCAAACCATTTTTATTGATAGTCCTGATACCAGCAGCTGATACTTTCAGGGTAATGAATCTTTGTTCTTCTTCAGACCAGAAGCGTTTAGTCCTTAGATTGGGTGCAAACTCACGTTTGGTACGGCGTTTTGAGTGTGAAACATTGTTTCCGATCACCCTTTTCTTTCCAGTTATTTGACAAACTCTTGCCATTGTATGTGTAATTTATTGATTATACTATTTTTTCGGGGGTGCAAATATCCCTTTTTTTTCTCTAATTTGCAAATCTTTCTATACAAACTTAAACAATCGGTTCCATCTGATATTTCGTGGGAAAGACTTGTTTTTGTCTGATGAAAACCAGATAACTCTCGGCTTTCCTACTATGTGATCTTCAGGCACAAACCCCCAGTAACGAGAGTCAAGTGAGTTATGTCTGTTATCACCCATCATGAAGTAATAATCTTGTTTGAATGTATAGCTCTTTGCAACTTCTCCATTAATAAAGATTTCCCCATCTTTAACCTCCAGGGTGTTTTTCTCATACACTGAGATGATCCTTTCGTATATCGGGAGGTTGGTGAGATTCAAATCTACAGAAGCATCCTTCGCAGGTATGTATAAAGGTCCGTAGTTGTCTCTGGTCCACTGGTAGTCTCTTGAAAATGGGAAGATCAGCAAGTAAGAATCGGGATAGTCAGGTGGATAAGAATCGATGTTCTGATTCACGCTCACTACATTTCCAAACTTTGACACCTTCTCAGCATTCTCCTCATTGAGGGGGAGAGTGCGATACCCGGGGAGGGTAGCGTCGAACCAGTACTCATTTGGATTCACATCCAGATCTTCAAGCAGTTTGCTGTTGATCGCAGAGCCGTTGGTTACTACTGTATAGGTGTTCTGGATACCCGGATGACTCTCTTGAGGAACTCCATTGACATAGACTTTTCCATCTTTAATCTGGAGAGTATCTCCTGCGATGGCGACACACCTCTTAACATAGTTGTCCTTTTTGTCCACAGGTCTTACTGTGAGAGGTCCATACATCTTCTGTGTGTACTCTCTGCCGTTCAACCTTACGTGAGTATAATAGTCATCTGTAGGGCACTTGCGGAGAACTGTGTCTCCGTGAGGGAAGCCGAACACTACTTTATCATCACGCTGCACCTCTGAAAAGCCGACAAGTCTTCTGTAGTCCACCTTGATAAGGTCTGAATAAGATTTGTTGCCGTTTGGAAGTGCATTATGGACGAAAGGTATGGAAAGGGGTCTTTCTGCCACCTTGGGGCCATAAGCTAATTTTCCTACAAACAGATAGTCACCTGTCATCAGGGATTTCTCCATAGATGAAGTCGGTATCACGAACGACTGGACGAAAAACATATTTATAAAGGTGACCACCAGCACTGCATAGATGATGGCATCAAGCCACTCAAGCAGGACATTGGGTTTCTCACCCTCTTTATAGGTCTTTCTCCAGAAAGCCCATTTTACCTTCTTGGTGATGTATAAGTCGAATATGACTACGAGGCCGAAGAGCCACCAGAAGTTTCCGAGCCAAATAACCCACGCAATATAGAGTAGGGCCCAGAATCCGAACTTAAACCATCTGTTATGAAGGATTTCTTTCACTCAAAGAACTATTTAACTGAGTTTATAATCGCTTCAAATGCCTGAGGATTATTAACTGCAAGGTCTGCAAGAACTTTACGGTTAAGACCGATGTTCTGTTTTGCAAGTGCTCCCATAAACTGAGAGTAGTTCATACCATGTTCTCTTGCAGCAGCGTTGATACGCATAATCCAAAGTGCACGGAAATTACGTTTTTTCTGCTTACGGTCGCGGTAAGCATAGGTTTGACCTTTCTCCCAAGTATTCTTGGCAACGGTCCAGACATTTTTACGTGATAGGAAATTACCACGGGTCTCTTTAAGAATTTTTTTACGGCGTGCTCTTGAAGCTACCGAATTTACCGATCTTGGCATACTTTTTTGGTTTTAAGAATGTCAGCGCCCTCCCCTATTGAGAGTCTTATTCTGCTAAACATTCAGTTAAACAATAATTTGAAATTAAGCAGTGATAAGTTCTTTAATTCTCTTCTGGTCGCAAGCGTCAGCGATTACGACTTTGTTAAGATTTCTTTTCTGCTTAGTGGTTTTTTTAGTGAGAATGTGGCTGTGATAAGCGTGTCTTCTCTTCACTTTTCCAGTCCCGGTAAGCACAAAGCGCTTTTTAGCACCGGAGTTGGTTTTCATTTTGGGCATTGTTCTAAATTTATTTTATAGTTAAACAAAATGTTATTTCTTTTTCTTGGGAGCGATCATCATAATCATCCTCTTACCTTCAAGCTTTGGCATCTGCTCTGCCTGACCGTAATCCTCAAGCTCCACTGCAAAGCGGAGGAGGAGTTTCTCTCCCTGCTCAGAGAACATAATCGATCTTCCTTTGAAGAATACATAGGATTTCACCTTTGATCCCTCCTGAAGGAAACTCTTCGCGTGATTGAGCTTGAACTGGAAGTCGTGCTCATCAGTGTTAGGACCGAATCTGATCTCCTTGATCACCACCTTAGAGGCATTTGCCTTCATCTCCTTAGCCTTGCGTTTCTGCTGGTAAAGGAATTTTTGGTAATCTATGATTCTGCAAACAGGGGGATCTGCCTTCGCAGACACCTCCACAAGATCAAGCTCCAGTTCCTCAGCAAGTTTAAGGGCATCCGACAGAGCATAAATACCCTGTTCAGGGATGTTGTCACCGACAAGACGCACTCTTGGTGCGGTGATCTCTTCGTTTATTCTTGCCCCTTCATCTTTCTGATTCTGAGCATTATGACGCTGATTATTGCCAGAAGGTCTCGGTCCTCCTGCGTTCATCGGTCTTGGCGCCACGTATGGTCGCTTTTTGTTAGGTGTTGCGATATAAATGTCCTCCTATATTTAAGTGTTAGTTAAGTTCTTTTTTTACCTCTTCATTAACCAAAGCTACAAAGTCTTCTACATTCATCTGACCCTTGTCGCCCTGTCCTTGACGCCTTACAGACACCAAGTTAGAATCCGCTTCTTTCTCACCTACAATGAGAAGGAAAGGAATCCTTTTAAGTTCATTTTCTCTAATTTTCTTGCCGATAGTTTCGTTACGATCGTCAATTGAGGCGCGAATATCGTAATTATTAAGTAATTCGCAAACTTTTTTTGCATAATCGTTATACTTTTCACTTACTGGCAATACTACAGCCTGATCTGGTGTCAGCCATAGAGGGAACTTACCTCCGGTGTGCTCGATAAGAACTGCCACAAATCTCTCCATAGAGCCGAATGGTGCTCTGTGGATCATAATGGGACGGTGTTTCTTATCATCTGCACCGATGTATTCAAGTTCAAAACGCTCAGGGAGGTTATAGTCCACCTGGATGGTACCAAGCTGCCATTTGCGTCCGATAGCATCGCGGACCATAAAGTCAAGTTTAGGGCCATAGAATGCAGCCTCACCATACTCTACTACGGTATTGAGACCTTTCTCTGCAGATGCCTCGATGATAGCCTGCTCAGCTTTCTCCCAGTTTTCATCTGAGCCGATATATTTCTCTCTGTTAACCTGGTCTCTGAGTGAGATCTGGGCAGTAAACTCAGGGAAGTTAAGGGTCTTGAAGATATAAAGCACGATATCGATAACTTTACAGAACTCCTCCTTAAGTTGGTCAGGACGGCAGAAGATGTGGGCATCATCCTGAGTAAATCCACGTACACGTGTCAAACCGTGAAGCTCACCGCTCTGCTCGTATCTGTACACTGTACCGAACTCTGCAAGACGAACAGGAAGATCCTTATATGAGCGTGGTTTTGACTTATATATCTCACAGTGGTGAGGACAGTTCATAGGTTTGAGCAAGAACTCTTCACCCTCCTGTGGTGTATGGATAGGCTGGAATGAGTCAGCACCATATTTTGCATAGTGACCTGAAGTCACATAAAGCTCTTTTTGTCCGATATGAGGAGAGATTACCGGGAGATAACCATAAGCTTTCTGTACTTTCTTAAGGAAAGCCTCAAGTCTTCCACGAAGTTCAGCACCCTTAGGAAGCCACATAGGGAGACCTGCACCCACTCTCTGAGAGAATGTGAACAGCTCCATCTCTTTACCGATCTTTCTGTGGTCTCTCTTCTTCGCCTCTTCCATCATAGCGAGGTACTCATCAAGAAGTGATTTTTTAGGGAATGTCACACCGTAGATACGGGTAAGCATCTTGTTTTTCTCATTTCCTCTCCAGTAAGCACCTGCAATAGAGGTAAGTTTCACAGCTTTTATAACTGATGTATCTCTCAAGTGAGGTCCTCTACAAAGGTCTGTAAAGCTACCGGTAGTATAGAATGTGATGGTACCATCTTCAAGATCTCTGATAAGCTCACATTTATATTGGTCCCCTTTCTCAGTATAGGTCGCCATAGCCTCAGCTTTAGAGATATCCTGTCTCACGAATGGCTGTTTCTCACGAGCCAATTCGATCATCTTCTCTTCGATCTTCTTAAGGTCAGCCTCTACGAGAGTCCTGTCACCAAGATCCACATCGTAGTAGAAACCTGTCTCGATAGCGGGACCGATACCGAATTTGATACCGGGATAAAGGATCTGAAGAGCCTCTGCCATAAGGTGTGATGAAGAGTGCCAGAATGTCTGTTTAGCCTCCTGATCTTCCCATTTGTGAAGTTTGAGTGATGCGTCCTTGTCGATAGGACGATCCAAGTCGTAAACTTGACCGTCTACACTTGCAGCCAAAACATCAGCTGCCAGACGAGGTGAGATGCTCTGGGCTATCTCATAAGGGGTAATCCCTTCATTGTAACTGCGGACACTGCCGTCAGGAAATGTTATATTTATCATAATTATAGTTGTTTTCCATTTTGACCTACAAAGGTAATGAAAAAAATATTACCATTACTACCGATAAACAATTTATTACTCAAACAGCGAACAAATATTGCAATGCCGATCAAAACAGAAGTGCTGCACAAATACAAATAAAATCTTATCTTTGTCGCCTGTAAACAACAATCAACTATGGACAAGAAAACAAAATGGTCACTTGCGGCCAAATATGGACTGATTCTATCATCTGCCACCATCGTAGTATCTCTTCTGGGTCTTCTCAATCTGCCAGGGTGGCTCGGCACCATCATAACTATCATCAAATTTGTAGCCATCTTCCAGATGCTCCGCTACTTTATGGGACAATACACCCAGATGCACGAAGGTGCTGTCAGCTACGGCACCTCATTCAAATTCGGCTTTCTGGTATGCTTCTGCTCGACCATCATCTGCACAGCATACACCTATATAGATTATACTGTATTCCGCCCCGAGATCATCGAGACTATGATCGAGGCGATGCTTACAGCGCAGAACTCTATGGGGGCTTCATCAGGTGTAGTTTTTGACTATCAGATGCTCTCTTCTATGATGCCTAAAGTTCTGATCTTCTCTCTATTCCTGGATTACATAATCTTCGGGCTCATCTTTCCTGCCATAGTGGCCAACTACACTAAGAAGGACCTTTTCGAATCGGAAGAACCCACTAATACAGAAGAGTAATGGACCTCTCAATAGTAATATCCCTATATAACGAAGAGGAGTCTCTCCGTGAACTTATCGCCTGGATAGAGAAGGCCATCGCCCAATCTTACCTTAAAGGGAAAGAGTACGAGATCATAATGATCAATGACGGCAGCACCGACGGCTCCTGGAGAGTCATAGAGGAGCTCGCTCAGGAGAACACCCACATACGCGCTATAAGTTTCCGCCGCAACTACGGCAAATCAGCAGCTCTGTTCGAAGGATTCAAGGCTGCACAAGGTGATGTAGTGGTGACTATGGATGCCGACCTTCAGGATGACCCTGAGGAGATACCGGAGTTGTACAAGATGATTATGGAGGAGGACTACGACCTGGTATCGGGATGGAAAAAGAAACGTCACGACAACACCTTCACCAAGAACCTCCCTTCCAAACTATACAACTACACAGCCCGCAAGGTGACAGGGATCAAACTTCACGACATGAACTGCGGTCTGAAAGCCTACAAGAACGAAGTGGTCAAGGCTGTCGAAGTATATGGTGATATGCACAGATATATCCCCTACCTCGCCAAGAATGCAGGCTATTCGAAGATCGGGGAGAAAGTGGTTCACCACCAGAAGCGCAAATTCGGAAAGAGCAAATTCGGCATAGACCGCTTTTTCAACGGCGTTCTCGATCTGATGACCATCTGGTTCCTCTCCAAATTCGGCAAGAAACCTATGCACATCTTCGGTTTGCTTGGGATACTGTCGTTCTTCACCGGCGGATTCATCACTGTATGGATCATCGCCGACAAACTTATCTCCCAGTCTCACGGACTCAAATTCAGACCCGTCGCAGACCAGCCTATGTTCTACCTCGCACTGGTAGCGATCATCATCGGCACCCTCCTCTTTTTGGCCGGCTTCCTCGGGGAACTCATCTCCCGCAATAGCCAGAACCGTAACGAGTACAATATCAACAGGACCATCCGATGAGAAACCACCATCCGGTAGAGATCAAGATCCTCTTTGAGGACGAACACCTCATAGCCATCAACAAACCCTCGGGCCTACTCTCCGTAGCCACCGACACCGAGAGGGATATGACTGCATTCCGTCTGGTCAAAGACCATCTTTGCTACCGCAACAGGAGGGCTCAGCTTTTCACCCTTCACCGCCTCGACCGCGACACATCCGGGATCCTGCTATTCGCCAAAAGCCGCAATATCCAGGAGCAAATGCAGTCTGACTGGGGCAATATCGTCACCGAAAGGGGCTATATGGCCATAGTGGAGGGGCTTCCCGACAAGCCGGAGGATGAGCTCAGAAGCCATATTTCTGAGAACAGGGCAATGGTGGTATATGAATCGTCACGCGATGATGCCAAACTCGCCATCACCCGATACAAGATTACCAAGTTCAATAAAGATTACTCCCTGCTGAAAATAAACATACTCACCGGGAGAAAGAACCAGATCAGGGTACAGCTCTCTTCGGCCGGACACCCTATCGCCGGAGACAAAAAGTACGGCGCAAAGAGCAATCCCATAAATCGTCTTGCTCTTCACGCCGATAGACTTACCTTTACCCATCCGGTCAGTGGTCAGAGTATCAGACTCAGAACCCCACTTCCGGGAAGATTTCACATCTTTTAGTTTTTCTTCACATCCACTGCAGGCTTTGGTGTCTGGGCAGGGAAATACTCGTTTGAGTGTTTCTTGAACTCCTCACCTGTGATGATATTGCAGGTACCATTGAATATGGCACCTATCTCAATACCCACCTTAGATGATTTGACAGCACCGGTGTAGACAGATTTTGCTTTAAGGGATAGGGTGTTCTCCACGAAGATTTCACCTTTCACCTCGCCCCAAACATCAGCACTGTTGCAGACAATCACACCTTCCACGAAAGCCTTCTCCCCTACAACCAATTTACCTTTTGTGCAGATTTTTCCGGTAAATTTCCCGTCGATACGGATATCGGAAGATGATATCATATCACCGGTCAGAACTGTAGAGTGTGATATGCGACAAATGTCATTTACCTGTTGTACGCTTACCTCTTTGCTCATAATATAAGATTTTAAATATGAATTGCGTGTCCTGTCGAGGCCTCTGCAGCCTCCATAATAGCCTCACTCATAGTGGGGTGAGGGTGAACTGAGTGGATAATGTCTGATGCCTTGGCCCCCATATTGCGAGCCACTACGATACCTGAGATCATCTCAGTCACATTTGCACCTACAAGATGTGCACCCAGCACCTCATCGGTATTGGCATCCACGATAAGTTTGATGAAGCCATCCCTTTCACCGGCAGCAGCAGCCTTGCCGGAAGCGGTAAATGGGAATTTGCCCACCTTATACTCTATACCTTTCTCTTTTACAGCCCTCTCTGTCATACCTACAGAGGCAATTTCCGGAGATGTGTATGTACATCCTGGGATATTGCCATAATTGATTACAGGTGAATCTATCCCGGCGATATGCTCTACGCAGTGGATAGCCTCGGCCGAAGCCATATGTGCCAGAGCAGGGGTAGGGATAATGTCTCCGATAGCATACAGCCCCTCCACATTGGTTCTGTAGTGCTCATCCACCACCACTTTTCCTCTGTTCATCTGCACACCCAGCTCCTCAAGCCCGAGGTGCTCTGTATTTGGAACGACACCTGCTGCAGAGAGTACCAGTTCTGCCTCGATGACCTCGACACCTTTTTTGGTCTGGACAGTCACCTTACACAAATCACCGGTAGTGTCCACACCTTGAACTTGTGCAGATACCATCACCTTGATACCCATCTTTCTGAAAGAACGGCTGAGCTGAGCAGAGACCTCATCATCCTCGAGAGGGACAATGCGGTCCACATATTCTATAAGGTGTACCTGTTCTACACCCATACTCTTGTAGAAAAATGCAAACTCGCTGCCAATAGCACCCGAGCCTATGATAGCCAAGCTTTTAGGGAGCTTTTCAGGGACAAGTGCCTGGAAATATGAGATTATCTTCTCACCGTCGATGGGGGCAAATGGGAGTGAATTCGGTCTGGCACCTGTAGCCAGGATGATATGGTCTGCACCATACTCCGCTACACCTTCAGGGCCATTTACAGATACTATCTTCCCCTCTTTGACTGATCCTTCACCCTGGATCACAGTCACTTTATTCTTTTTCAGAAGATACTCCACACCTTTTGACATCTGTGCAGAGACACCTCTGCTCCTCTCCACCACCTTGGCTATGTCTACAGTGATCTCACCATTCACACTGAAGCCGTAGCTTTCACTGTTTTGAGCATAATGCAAAGCCTGGGCACTCTTCAAGAGAGCTTTTGTGGGGATACAACCCCAGTTCAAGCAGATACCTCCGAGGCTGGCACGTTCTACCACAGCTGTCTCAAAACCAAGTTGGGCAGCCTTAATCGCAGCTACATAACCACCGGGGCCAGAGCCGATAACAATTACATTATACTTCTTTTCCATGACAGTTTTTATATTTTTTACCCGAGCCACAAGGACAAGGATCGTTTCTACCAACTTTTTTCTCTACCCTTACAGGGGCATTGCTCTTCGCCTCTCCTCCGAGATTTGAGGTCATCTCATTGCGCGAAGCGCGCATTGCAGAGAGGTCTGCTTTCTTCTGGCGTCCCTCTTCCAGGGCCGGAGCCTCATTATTAGGTCTGAGAGGGATATGCGCCTTCAACAGATATGAAAGTGTATCTTTTGAGATATTTTCCAGAACCTTTTTGAAGAGGTTGAAGCTTTCGAACTTGTAGATAAGGAGAGGATCTTTCTGCTCATAAGTGGCATTCTGCACAGACTGCTTGAGTTCATCCATCTCACGAAGGTGCTCCTTCCAGTACTCATCGATATTGATAAGGGTGACTGTCTTGTTCACAGCCCTGATAAGCTCTTTACCTTTACTTTCGTAAGCCCTCTTCAGATTCAGAAGCACCTGCATGATCTTGGTACCGTCACCTACTGGGACCACCACATTTTCAAATCTGGCACCCTGGGTCTGATAGATACGCTCTATGATAGGCCAAGCCTGTTTGACCATTATCTCGGTCCTTCTGTTGTACTCCTCCTTAACCTTCTGATAAAGTTTGTCGAAAATCTGATCTACAGATGCATCATTATAGAACTTCTCATCCATAGCGGGATCTACAGAGAGATTCTTGATCACCTCCATAGAGAAATCCTCATAATCCATATCTTTTGACATCTCTGCCAGAATCTCACAGTAGTCGCTCATCATATTGAGGACATCCACATCGATCCTCTCACCGTAAAGGGCATTTCGGCGTTTGTTATAGATAACCTCCCTCTGGGAGTTCATCACATCGTCATACTCCAGAAGGCGTTTACGGATACCGAAGTTATTCTCCTCCACCTTCTTCTGTGCCCTCTCGATAGAGCTTGAAAGCATAGAGTGCTGAAGCACCTCACCCTCCTGAAGCCCCATCTTGTCCACAATAGATGCGATACGGTCAGAACCGAATACACGCATCAGGTCATCTTCAAGTGACACATAGAATGTAGAAGAACCTGGGTCGCCCTGACGTCCCGCACGACCTCTGAGCTGTCTGTCCACACGACGGCTGTCGTGTCTCTCTGTACCGATAATGGCCAGACCGCCAGCCTCCTTCACACCGGGGCCGAGCTTGATATCTGTACCACGACCTGCCATATTGGTAGCGATGGTCACTGTACCGGGCTGACCTGCATTCAATACGATCTCAGCCTCACGTGCATGCTGCTTCGCATTCAGCACATTATGTTTGATGCCGCGAAGTTTGAGCATACGGCTCAAAAGTTCAGAAATCTCTACTGATGTAGTACCCACAAGTACAGGTCTCCCCTTCGATGTGAGGTCCACGATCTGCTGAATCACAGCATTATATTTCTCTTTCTTGGTCTTGTAGATATTATCCTCTTCGTCGTGACGTGCGATAGGTCTGTTGGTAGGGATTACCACCACATCGAGCTTGTAGATAGACCAGAACTCACCAGCCTCTGTCTCCGCTGTACCGGTCATACCGGCAAGTTTGTGGTACATTCTGAAGTAGTTCTGGAGGGTGATGGTGGCAAATGTCTGGGTAGCGGCCTCCACCTTCACATTCTCTTTAGCCTCGATAGCCTGATGAAGACCATCCGAGTATCTTCTACCCTCAAGGATACGGCCGGTCTGCTCATCCACGATCTTGATCTTGTTGTCCATCACCACATACTCTACATCCTTCTCGAACATAGCGTACGCCTTCAGCAGCTGGTTTACGGTGTGAACCCTCTCAGATTTGAGGGCATACTCTGTAAGGAGCTGGTCCTTTTTGGTCTGCTTCTCCTCAGGGGTCAAATCCATCTTCTCCAGTTCGGCGATCTCTGCTCCGATATCGGGCAAGATGAAGAACTTGTTGTCATCCAGGGTGCTTGTGATCAAATCATTACCTTTATCGGTCATCTCCACACTCTTGTGCTGCTCCTCTATCACGAAGTACAGCTCATCGGTAATAATATGCATCTGCTTATTATTGTCCTGCATATAGAAGTTCTCAGTCTTCTGAAGAGTCTGTTTGATACCCGGCTCCGAAAGGAACTTGATGAGAGGGTTATATTTTGGGAGACCCTTATGCGCACGTAGCAGGAGTTTGCCACCCTCTACTTCATTCCCCTCGGCGAGGAGTTTCTTCGCCTCTACCAAAAGCTTGCCCACTAACTGTTTCTGGGCATTGTAGACCCTCTCCACATAAGGTTTGTAGTTTGCAAACTGCTGGTCATCACCTTTTGGCACAGGACCGGAGATGATAAGTGGAGTTCTCGCATCATCGATAAGTACCGAGTCCACCTCATCGACGATAGCATAGTGGTGTTTCTTCTGTACCAGATCCTGTGGATCGAGGGCCATATTGTCCCTCAGATAGTCGAAACCGAACTCGTTGTTGGTACCGAAGGTGATATTTGATCTGTACGCTTTTTTGCGTGCCTCAGAGTTTGGCTGATGCTTGTCGATACAGTCCACACTCAGGCCGTGGAACATATACAGAGGGCCCATCCACTCAGAGTCACGTTTTGAAAGATAGTCATTCACAGTGACCACGTGTACACCTTTCCCTGCAAGTGCATTGAGGAATACGGGGAGTGTAGCTACGAGAGTCTTACCTTCACCTGTAGCCATCTCCGAGATCTTACCCTGATGAAGGACGATACCGCCGATAAGCTGCACATCATAGTGTACCATATCCCATACGATAGGGTTGCCTCCCGCCATCCAGCTGTTTTTCCACACAGCCTCATCACCGTCGATGGTGACAAAATCGTGTGAAGTGCTCAGTGTACGGTCAAAATCTGATGCGGTAACTCTGATCTCACTATTCTCTTTGAATCTGCGTGCTGTAGATTTCACGATAGCAAAAGCATCGGGAAGGATCTCATTAAGCACCTCCTCGATCTGCTCATCGATCTTCTTGGTGAGTTTGTCCACCTCGGTAGCGAGTGCCTCCTTCTTCTCAGGAGCTATCTCCACATCTTCAAGCTGAGCCCTCAATTCGTGTTTTTTGGTCTCATCCTGAGCGATTCTATCCGCTATTATCTTTTTCAGTTTTTCCGATTCAGCCCTCAACTCATCATTGGTAAGGGTATCAATACGACTGTATGAAGCGAGAACCTTATCCAGGATAGGTTTGATCTGCTTCATATCTCTCTCCGCCTTCGATCCGAACAGCTTTTGTAAAATTTTGTTAAATGATGCCATTATAGTCAATTATAATAATCTGCAAATATAATCATTATTTACAAACCGAATAACAATAATACACCTCCGCATATTATTGCTATCAAAGCATTTACCAGCTTTGTCCTGATAAATCCCGGTTTGTCCGATGCCAGAAGGGGCAGCGCAGTGTGCCCATCCTGCGAGATGGAGCTTGCCAGCAGCACCGAAAACGGTACATACCCCCCCGCAAAGAGGGTAATGAAAATCATATGGGGGCCCGACTCGGGTATCATCCCCACAAGTGCCGCCAACACTATCACCACGAAGGTGTTTTTCTGAAGCCACGGCTCTATATCCAGATACTGGAGTCCTATCTGTATCACCGCCAGCGCCCCGAAAGTCCATAGGAAGATAGAGAGGCAGTGCTTTCTGATCACGTGATTCCAGATATGCTCCCGTACGAAATGTTCACTTGAGTTCAGTGTAAGGAGAAGAACAATCACACTTATCACCCCGAAAAGGATATTGATCCACCTCTCATCCAGAAGCGAGATGGTGCCGTGATGTCCACCTTCGAGCCCGTGGTGCTCGTGGTGCTCGTGGTGCTCGTGGTGCTCGTGGTGCCCGTGGTGCTCTTGATGTTCGTGGTGCATATGCCCTTCGTGCAATGTCTCTGTGACCTCTTCGGGATGGTGGTGGGTATGCTCCAGCGCACCGGTAAACAGGGCAGCAGCGAAAAGCGCCAGCCCGGCCACTATACACACCTTCACCAAAGAAAACCGGCCTTTTCCCCCCTCTGCCACTTCGTGGGAATGCTCCTCGTGCACCTCAAACTCCTGGTCGCAGCTGATAGTCACCCTCTTTTTATAGAATTTGTCCACCAGAAGACCGCTCACCAGAGCAATGACAAACAGCACTCCGAATAGGAGCAATGCCCATTTGGGTATCATCGCCAGCATCACAAAGGCCTCATCCCCCGATGAAGCCACCATCGCTGCGACTAAAGCCCCCAGGCTTATCAGACCGTGCGAATAGAGCGACACTGCCGCAAATCCCCCCACACATCCGGGGACAAGCCCCAGGCAGGAGCCGAGCAGCACCTGTTTGAATCCAGAACCCTGCAGTGATGAGAACCACTTGCCTGCCGAGCGGACATTGATATACTCGATGGTCATCATCATAACCACCACCAGTCCGGTCACCAGACAGGCATTCCTGAACACATCCAAAATCAATTCCCAGCTCATCTGTTAGTGTCTGATTTCCCTGTCATTATATCTTTCGATCAACTCACCTGCCGCAGCAAATGAATCGAGTTTGCCATCCAGCACACTCTCCTCATACTGAGGAAGAATCTTCTCTATGGCGGGATTTTCGTAGAACATCTCCTTAAGGGACTCATTGATGCTCTCATACATCCAGAATCTCGCCTGTTCGCGACGACGTTTCTGGTAGTAACCATTACCTCTGACAAGTTCGAAATACTCCTCTATTTTCGCCCAGATCTCCTCCAGACCCCTCTTCTCCAGTGAAGAGGATGTCAGTGCAGTGGGGACCCAGGTGGACTCTGTAGGGGGGAACAGGTGGAGGGCATTGGCATAGAGGGCGCGGGCCATATTGGCCTTGTCCACATTATTGCCGTCGGCTTTGGTTATGGCAATAAGGTCCGACATCTCCATAATACCCCTCTTGATACCCTGCAGGTCGTCTCCTGCTCCGGAGAGCATCAGCAGTAGGAAGAAGTCACTCATCGAGTGGACAGCGGTCTCAGATTGTCCTACACCCACAGTCTCTATGAACACCACATCGTAGCCGGCAGTCTCGCAGAGGAGGACTGTCTCACGGGTCTTGCGTGCCACACCGCCGAGTGAACCTGCACTTGGGCTGGGACGGATGAAAGCCTTAGGATCATTGCACAGGGTCTCCATCCTGGTCTTGTCTCCCAGAATACTACCCTTGCTCTTCTCACTGCTTGGGTCAATAGCCAGCACTGCGAGTTTGTGCCCTTTGGATGTCACCAGGCCGCCGAACGACTCTATGAAAGTACTTTTACCGGCACCGGGGACACCGGTGATACCGATCCTCATCGACTTATTGGCAGATGAGAGCTCCTGGCAGCGGGTGATGATCTCGCGGGCCATTGCCCTATGTTCAGGGAGAGAACTCTCCACCAGGGTTATTGCCTTGCTCAGAATCACTGTATTCCCCTTGATGATCCCATCCATATACTCATCCACTGTCAGGATGGATCTCTTCTTGTTCTTGAAGAAATTCTTTATGTAAGGATTCACCACGGGGGGCTGCTCCACTCCGTCATTTACCACTAATGCAGTATCTTCATTCGTATATTCCTCGAAAAAATCGCCTTGATGTTTACTGTTGTCCATAGTATATATTAGTTTTCTATTTCTCCTGTTACGAAAAGATTTACAATAGGTCTGGCTGGTGCATTTGTGATCACAGAGAATACATAAAGCACCTCACCTTTTGCCTTGGAGGTATCTATAGTCACCTCGATGGTCCCTTTCGCTGAAGGGGCCACACTCTCGGGATATTTGAAAGTGCACCCGGGTTCACTGCTATCCATCTTGTAGATCTTCATTGTCTCCTTACCCATATTGGTAAAGGTGAAAGAGAGCTTCTTCACTTCACCCGATCTGCATTTGCCGAAAGAGGATGATGAAGTGACAAACTTAGGGAGCGCCCCAGCCTTCATCTGCTCCGGAGTATAGCTTGAGAAGTTCTCCTTAATAAGGGTCTCTACAGCCAGTTCACCCTTCTGAGGCTGGCCGTTTACCAGCACCTTGGCACTGAAGAGGGACTTGCCCCACAGCTTCTTACCGACAGACCTGGTATCCACGATATAGGTCACACTCACCTTCCCTTTGGCGGGGATCTTCACTTTCGAAGGCTCCAGCTTCAGACCGGGGGTGAGATCCGCAAAGCTCAAAACGACCTCTTTGCCGGAAAGGTTAGCCACCTCCACCGCCTCATTCCGTGCCATCCCCTGCTCTATCTGCCCCAGGCTCAGGACCTTCGACTTCACACCCACAGAGCCGAACCTCTCAGGGAACATCTCTTCGAGGGTCTTCTTCTTATTATGGGCCACACCTCTGATCCTCAATACGATAGGCTTGCTCACATCCGACACATATACGGTAATTCCCTTATCGAAAGGATAAGGTCCCTGGTCGTTCTTGAACGAGATATCTATCACACCTTTCTCACCCGGTCTCAAAGGGCGCTTGTCCCAGGCAGGCTCGGTGCATCCGCAGGAACTTATCACCCTGTGTACCACCATAGGCTTGTCACTGATATTGGTATAGGTGAACTTGCACTTCTGCTCACCATCGGAGATGAGGATATCACCGAAGTCGTGAACTGTCTTGTCAAACTTGATCACACCACCAAACTCATTTTGGGCAAAAGCGAAATTGGCACTGAAAATCAGCACCATAAACGCCATCAAAAGTTTTTCTGCAAAATTTCTCATATCAACCTCCAAATTTCGGTAAAAAATACGAAATAATACTATTTTTGTACCAATAAATATTTATGACACTATTATGAACCGTATTATCAAAGGTGGGCTTGTAGCCCTAATGCTAATCCTGGCAGCCTCTTGTAGCCAATACAAATATGAGACTGTCTCCAATGATCCTACCAACACCAGAATTTACACCTTGGACAACGGCCTTAAGGTATATATGAGTGTTACAAAAGATGAGCCAAGAATTGATGCTCACATCGCCGTAAAGGTAGGTGGAAAGAATGACCCTCACGAGACCACTGGTCTGGCACACTATTTTGAACACCTTATGTTCAAAGGGACCGAGTCATTCGGTACCCAGAACTACGAACTCGAGAAACCCCTTCTGGATGCTATCGAGGCACAGTTTGAAATCTACCGTAAAACTACAGACGAGGCAGAGAGAACCGCTATCTATAAAGTTATCGACTCACTCTCATACGAAGCATCCAAATATGCCATCCCTAATGAGTATGACAAACTGATGGCCGCTATCGGTGCTGACGGTACCAACGCCTACACCGGCTACGATATGACCGTATACACCGAAAACATCCCTTCAAACCAGATCGAGAACTGGGCAAAAATCCAGGCAGACCGCTTCGCTCACAATGTGATCCGCGGATTCCACACCGAGCTTGAGACTGTATATGAGGAGAAGAATATGTCCCTCACTCAAGATTCCCGCAAGATCTACGAGCAGATGTTCTCTGCCCTTTTCAAGAATCACCCATACGGAACACAGACTGTTCTTGGAACTCAGCAGCACCTCAAGAACCCATCTATCACAAACATCAAAAACTACTATAAAGAGTGGTACGTTCCTAACAATATCGCCATCTGTATGTCGGGTGATTTCGATCCTGACCAGACCATTAAAATTATCGACCAATACTTCGGTGAGTTGAAGCCCAATCCAAACCTCAAAAAGATGGAGTTTGAGCCTGAGGCACCTATCACCGAACCTATCGTAAGAGAGGTATACGGACTTGAGTCTCCAAGTGTGACCCTCGCCTGGAGATTCCCCGGCATCAAAGATCCAAGCAGCGAAATGCTCGATGTTATCGGCCAGATTATGAACAACGGTCAGGCCGGTCTAATCGACCTCAATGTAAACCAGCAGCAGAAAGTCCTCAGTGCATTCGGAGGAAACTACGCACAGGCAGACTACTCAGTATTCCTTATCCAGGCACGCCCCAAACAGGGACAGTCACTTGAAGAGGTGAAAGATATCCTCCTCGCAGAGGTGGAAAACCTTAAAAAAGGAAATTTCGACGAATCTATCCTTAAAGCTATCGTAAACAACTACAAACTCAGCCAGCTTGAGTACCTTGAGGGCAGCTACGGACGCACCGACTCATTTGTAACCTGCTTCATCAATGAAGTACCTTGGGAGAGATTCATAAACCAGGTGGATAATATCTCCAAAATCACCAAAGAGGAGGTAGTGGCTTACGCCAATGAGTATTTCGGAAACAACTACGCAGTGATCAACAAACTTCAGAAGAAAGATCCTAACGAGCTCAAGATCGCCAAACCTGCCATCACCCCTATCTTTATGAACAGGGACACCTCAAGTGCATTCCTCCGTGAGATCCAGGCATCAGTGGTAGCCCCTATCGAGCCTGTATTCGTGGATTTCGAGAAGGATATGTCTATCCTGAAAGCTAAAAATGATATACCTGTCCTCTACAAACAGAACACCACCAATGACATCTTCACCCTTATCTACTCTTTCGACAGGGGTACCAATGAGGACAAATATCTCTCTACAGCTGCCCAATATCTCGATTATCTTGGCACCAGTACTATGACCCCAGAACAGATCAAGACTGCATTCTATGGTCTTGCCTGCAACACCTCTGTATATGTATCCAACGAGCAGACACAAGTGTATGTATCGGGTCTGGGTGAGAATATGAAAGAGGCTATGAAACTTATGGAGTCTGTCATCTCTGATGCCCAGGCCAACCCTGAGGCACTTGCAGGTCTGAAAGCAGATATGCTCAAGAGACGCCAGAACAACAAGCTTAACCAGAATGCCAACTTCTCTATGTTGAGAGCTTACAATGTATATGGCCCCAAATCACCAGCTACCAACGTACTCTCTAACAAAGAGATCAAAAACCTTAAAGATCAGGAACTTCTTGACAGAATCCATACCCTCAACTCTTTCGAACACGAGGTTCTTTACTACGGACCTATGTCACAGGAGGAGATCGTGGCTACCATCAATGAGATTCACAACACACCTGCCACCCTCACCCCTATCGTGAAGAACGAATCATTCAAAGAGAGAAAGATCGAGGAGAACGAGGTTATTATCGCACCATACGACGCCAAACAGATCTATCTGGCTGGCTACTCTAACAGAGGTGAGATCTACAATGCGGAGAACGCACCTATCATCGCCCTTTACAACTCATACTTCGGTGGCGGTATGAACGCTATCGTATTCCAGGAGATGAGAGAAGCGAGAGGTCTTGCCTACTCTGCAGGTGCAGCACTTTCATCACCAAGTAAAAAAGGGAAAACATACAACTACAATATGTTTATCGCCACCCAGAACGACAAGATGATAGATGCACTCGAAGCATTTGACGAGATCATTAACCAGATGCCTCAGTCACAGAATGCTTTCGACATCGCCAAAGAGTCACTTATGGCCAACATCAGGACCACCAGAGTAGTAAAATCTGACGTACTCAGCAGATATATCAGAATGCGTGAACTTGGTCTTGATTATGACATAAACCGTGACATCTTCGAGAAGATCCAGGGCTATACTATGGAGGATATCGTAAAATTCCAGCAGGAGTGGGTTAAAGACAGAAAATATTCCATCGCCATCCTTGGAGACGCTAAAGATCTTGACCTTAAAGGGCTTAAGAAGTACGGAACCATCAAGAAAGTATCTACAGAGGAGATATTCGGATATTAATAATTTGCGAGTTCGGCGCATTTGCATTACATTTGCGCCGAATTCTAGAATTACTAACAATTTTAATTAATTAAAACTATGGCTCATAAAATTGATGCAAGTTTGTGTGCAGCTTGTGGCTCATGCCAGTCAGAGTGCCCAGTAGGCGCTATCCAAGCAGGTGATGTTTACTCTATCGACCCTTCTCTTTGTGCAGATTGCGGTACTTGTGTAGACGCTTGTCCAGTAGGTGCTATCAGCGCTAACTAATCACAGTAACACACAAAAAAAATAAGAGGTTGACCCGACGGTCAGCCTCTTTTCGTTTACCCTAACGCCAGTTATGTCTTATTCGCCGTTCATGGAGATCAGGAATTCCTCGTTTGATTCGGTCTTCTCCAGACGCGACTTCATAAACTCCATAGCCTCTACGCAGTTCATATCTGCCAGATAGTTTCTCAGGATCCACAGACGGTTGATCTTCTCCTTAGGCAGAAGGAGATCATCACGACGGGTACTGCTTAGTGTAACATCGACAGCAGGGAAGATACGTTTATTGGAAAGTTTACGGTCAAGCTGAAGCTCCATATTGCCTGTACCTTTGAACTCCTCAAAGATCACCTCATCCATCTTCGAACCGGTCTCGGTAAGGGCTGTAGCCAAGATGGTAAGTGAACCGCCGTTCTCGATATTACGGGCTGCACCGAAAAATCTCTTTGGTTTGTGGAGTGCATTTGCATCCACACCACCTGAGAGGACTTTACCTGAGGCCGGCTGCACTGTATTGAATGCACGTGCCAGACGGGTGATGGAGTCGAGAAGAATCACCACATCGTGACCGCACTCTACCATCCTCTTGGCCTTTTCCAGTACGATATTGGCCACTTTCACGTGCCTCTCAGCAGGCTCGTCAAATGTGGAAGCTACCACTTCTGCTTTAACACTGCGGGCCATATCTGTCACCTCTTCAGGACGTTCATCGATAAGAAGGACTATCATATATACCTCAGGGTGATTGTCTGCGATGGCATTTGCAATAGCCTTCAGAAGCATAGTCTTACCGGTCTTGGGCTGTGCCACGATAAGACCGCGCTGACCTTTACCTATAGGGGTGAAGAGATCCACTACCCTGGTAGATATATTATTGTGGCCATTGGCTGTGATATTGAATTTCTCCTCCGGGAAGAGTGGTGTCAGAAAATCAAATGGGACACGGTCCCTGATAAACTCAGGGGTGCGGCCATTGATGCTGTTCACCTTCACAAGCGGGAAATATTTGTCCCCCTCTCTTGGTGGACGGATCTCCCCTTTTATGGTATCACCTGTCTTCAGTGCATAATGCTTGATCTGCGACTGTGACACATATATATCATCAGGAGAGTTCAGATAATTGTAATCAGATGAACGGAGGAAGCCATATCCGTCAGGCATAATCTCGAGGACACCTACAGCCTCCACGATACCCTCAAACTCTATCTTCTGATGGTGCTTGTGAGAATCGTGGTGACGCTCCTGCTTCTCCACAGTGGTCTCTTCTGTCACACTTGGCTCGACCTCAGCTGGCACAGGTTCTGCGCTCTTGGTCTCAGGGGCACTCTCCACTTTTGGCTCCTGTTTCTGGTTCTTAGGACGGCGTCCCCTCTTCTTGGGGGCACTTGGTGCAGCAGATTGCGCCGGTGCCGATGCCGGTGCATCAGCCACCTTGGCTGGATCAGCGACATTGGCCGCTTCAGCCACATTCTCCACCTCAGGGGCGGCTTTTTTCTCTACGACAGGGGCAGATACAGGTTCAGCCACCACTTCCGGTCTCTTTTTGGGTGGTCGTCCTTTTCCTCTTTTAGGTTGTTTGCTCTCCGCCTCAACTACCGGTGCAGGCTCCTCTTTAGGGGTCTGTTTCACCTCCGACTGCTTTGGAACAGAATCTACGATCTGTTTCACTATCCTTGTTCTAACCCTTTTAGGACGAGGATTTTCCTTGCTCTGAATGGCCTGTTCGTCGAGAATCTTATAGATAAGATCCTCTCTCGCCTCTGATGATGCCTTCCTGATATGGAGGTCCTCAGCGATCGCAACAAGCTCCTCGAAGCTTTTACTGTTAAGTTCTAGTATCCCGTACATTTATTTATTTTACTGCTATAACATCTACTTCTGCGAGAGCACCTTTTGGAAGAGCAGCGACTGCGTATGCTACCCTTGCAGGATAAGGTTCTCTGTAAAACTGTGAATAAACTTCATTAAGTGTGCCAAAATCTCCCATATTTGTAAGGTATACGGTAGTTTTTACCACATTGTCAAAACTGTATCCAGCCTCTTCGAGGATATACTGGAGATTCTTGAAGATTTGAACCAACTGTTCTTTAACGCCACCTTCAGGGAACTCCCCTGTCTGTGCGTCGATAGGAAGCTGACCCGATACATAGAGGGTACCGTTAGCTTCTACTGCTTGGCTGTATGGACCTACAGCTTTTGGTGCCAAAGGACTGGCAATAACTCTTTTGCTCATAATGTTATATATTTTAAGTTTACTAATTATCCCAATAAGAGGATGATTTTCTGTACTGCAGCAGGTCTGCAAGGGCAGAGGCCTTCGCTGCAATTCTGAAACTCCAGCTCTCCCACTGACCGAAAGGGACCCACATCACCGAGATATTGAAGCAGTGGAGGTCGTAGGTGGCATTGAAGGTAGTGGTAGTAGGTTTCAGTCTGGTCAGATCCAAACCCGTATTGAAACTTATGTTCAACGACTTTGTAAGTGCTATTGAACCATTTACAGAGAGGGTTTGGGTATGGTTGTGCTTCGTCTGAAGCTGTTCGTTTGCGTAAGCGTACGATTTAGAGTACGAATAGTTCAAGTTAAGCCCCAACTGCCAGGGGACATTGGGGTTAAGGTAGTAGAGCCAGCCTCCCGGGATATACTCACCTGTATACGGGTGGTAGTATATTTTGTTGTAGGACATCTGCTCTGTATTGGTAACGATACCGCTGTTGCCGCCACCGCCGCCACCTTTCATTCCACCGGCAGCACCGAAAGCACCGCCACCCTGATTTCTGGCAGCCTCTGCACCATCATTGCCATCTATCTTCCCTTCACCTCTGATACTCCACGAGAGTGAAGCGGAGGCGTTGGTGATACGGGCCAGGCTCTTTCCGTGAGTCTGGGCAGCCTGGAAGACATTGTGCCTCTGGCCCTTCTCATTGACTGCATAAGGGTCGAGGGTCATACTTCCACTGATACCGATCTTTCCAAGCACTGTGGTATTGGCCGAGACACCGAGAGTCGAGAGTTTGTACTGCTCTGCCAGGAAGTTGTAACTACCTCTGATACTGAGGTTGTCGATCAATTTGACCTTCTTGGTCCCCACCCCTGTGGTATCTTTGTCATCTGCCATCTTGGCCTCCAGGTTGTTTTTCAGCTCGAAAGAGAGGGCAGCCGTCTGACCGGGAGACGGAGGTGAGTTAAGGCCGCCTGACCATCTGTTATACTCCACCTCTTTGGTCTCACCATTACGGTCGGTATATCTGTAAATATTGTATCCATTGACCGAGGTCCCCATCTCCGGCTTGTATGAGAAGGACATCGAGGGGGTGATCATATGCCTGATCGCCTTTATCTTGCCTGTAGGCTTGAGGAACATAAATGTACCGTAGATACGGGTACTCATAGAGAGACCTGCCGAGAAATCCTGTGTCAGACCGAAGGTGCTGTACTGCGAAGACCTCACATACTCCACCCTCCCTGTCTCTTCATTGTACATAGGTTTCTGATCCTGGAAATACCAGTTCATACCATACTGGACACTTGGAGAGAAATTGAGGTACTTCAGGAGGGTAAATGAAGGGAGACCGATATTGAATCTATGGTTCATACCAGCTTTCAGTTTGGACCAGAAGTCGGGATCGTGGATCTGGCTCGCCTTGAAGTCTATCTTATTCTGGAATGTGGCACCATAACCGAAGGAGATCTGCTCATAGAACCTCTCCTTGCCCACCCTGTTCTTTCTCTTGAAGGGGAAGAAACGGTTCACATTGAATGTGACGTTAGGGAGGGTGATTACATACGAACTGTCCCTGGTATTCTGGCTATGGAGGGCGTTTATCGAGAGACTCATCTTCTCCCAGGTCTTGCCGAACGAGATATTGGAACCGAACTGGTTCTCCAGTGCCTGATTGATATTGTCAGCATTATATCTGTTGTTTGATGGGCTGGAGAAGTTTACCGAAGCTCTGAATGTGGTACCTGGATTTGCCTTGGCATCCTGGCTGTGGGACCATTTGACCGAGAAGTTTTTGCTCTCGAAAAAGTCGTGACTTCCCTTCTCACCGGTCCTGTCCACCGAATACTGCAGACCTATATCACCGCTGAATTTGTAACGGAGTTTATATCTCGAATTGATCTCAGCACTCCACGATCCCAAAGTATAAATATCTGTATTCAAGGCCACATCGAAGTGGTCACCGAAGACCATATAGTAACCGAGATCCCTCATATAGAAACCGCGGGCCTGCTCCTCACCGAATGTAGGGAACATAATACCGCTCGCTCTGGCAGGTCTCTGAGGGACAAAACCGAATGGGATGACCAAAGGGAGAGGGACATCTGCCACCACCACATAGGCCGGCCCGAAGACTGTCCTCTGCTTGGGCTCTGTCACGATTTTGGCCGCAGTCATCTTCAGATAATAGTGGGGATGGTCCAGATCGCAGACAGTATATTTGCCCTTGGTGATATTGATCGACTTGTCAGCCATCATCTTCAGGTTCTCACCATGAAGGATACCCTCCTGCTGCTGGGTGATCATATTTTTGATTCTCGCCTTCCTCGATTCGAAGTTATAATATACGTGGTCGACATTGTACGACTGTCCGTCCATCGTCATCACCGGTCTGGTCAGAATGTTTCCGAGGGAGTCCTTCAGACCCGAAGCAAATACGGTCTGTTTGTCGACATCATAGGCCATATAGTCTGCCTCTATCCCCATATTTCCATAATTCACCTTCACACCGCCGTAGTAATAGATCATCTTGTGAGGCCCCGAGAAATCTTCGATGGTGGAGTCCTTCGCCTCAGAGAAGACCGGATATTCGAGCATCCCCTTATTTTTCACCAGAGAGTCGGCTGCCGCCAATGAATCTGCCACCGATATCGAGTCCATAGCAGAAAGAGGAGCTGCCAGTGACAAAGAATCTCCCTGCTGCCTGACAAATCTGTCTGGTTTTACCAGCGAGTCCTTCGTAAACGCCCTTCTGGTCATCAAAGAATCACTGAGGGTAGCTGTAGTATCCCTATCCCTGAACGGAGTGAGAATCTGCTGCGCATAAGCACACCTCCCGCTAATGTAGAAACTTAACAGGATACAAAAAGTGATTGTTTTGAGGAGATTAAATCGCGGCATTCACCAACGTTTGAAAATTTATGCTAATTTTGCAGCACGCAAATATAATAAAAAATCTCAAAGTAGGTATGATTTTCACTCACAAGAAGCACATAAATGCGATTTTTTTTGCTCTTCTGCTAATTTTCCCCTCTTGGCTGCTGACAGCACAGAACACTGAGAGCAAACAGCTTGTGCAGCTGAAGACAGTGGTTATAGATGCCGGCCACGGTGGGAAGGACCCCGGCACCATCAAGGGCAATGTGCAGGAAAAAAACATAACTCTCTCTGTAGCAAAGATCTTAGGGAACAAGATAAAAGACAGATACCCTGACGTCAAGGTGATCTACACCCGCTCTACAGACAAATTCGTACCTCTGGACGAGAGGGCTGCCATCGCCAACAGGAACCACGCCGACCTTTTCATCTCCATCCACGTGAATGCCACCAAATCGTCAGCAGCGCGTGGCACCGAGACATTCGTAATGGGTCTTGACAAGAGCAATTCCAATATGGAGGTGTGCCAGCTTGAGAACAGCGTCCTCACCCTGGAGGATGGATACAACTCCAAATACTCCGGATTTGACCCGAACAATCCGGAATCGTACATAATCTTCTCCCTGCTGCAGAATGCCCACCTGGAGCAGAGCCTGATCATAGCGGAGGCGGTGCAGAATGAGCTGAAAAAAGGACCTATCACACACAACAGAGGTGTGAAACAGGCACCATTTCTGGTCCTGTGGAAATGCACTATGCCGTCTATTCTGGTGGAGCTCGGCTTCCTCTCAAACCCCACAGACTACAAGGCCCTGACCGGCAAACAGACACAGGTCCAGTTTGCAAATGCCATTTTCAAAGCATTCGAAGCATATAAAAAGCAATACGACACCGTCATAGAGGTATCTGCACCCCAGACTCCGGCACCATCTGCAGGAGATGGCAAATACCGTATTCAGATAATGGCCTCATCGAAGCTTCTCCCCTCCGGATCCAAAGAGTTCAAGGGGCTGGAATGCGAACAGGTAAAAGTGGGGAATATGTACAAATACACCGTCGGAAGATTTGCCACCAGAGAGGAGGCGGCCAAAGAGCTCGAAAAAGTTAAAAACCTCTTCCCAGGTGCTTTTGTGTCAACTTTTTAAAATTCCGAAAAAAACAAGTAAAAAATTCGGAATTTTAAAATAAAATTTGCCTCTAAAATTTTTATTATTGAGTATTAGCGACTTAATTTTTTTTTAGAAATTTCTTTTCGTAAGTCAGCTTTTTTTACTCATCTTTGTAATCCTTTACCTAAACAAAAAGGACTTAACCTAATATTCAATGTCAGAGCAGAAACACATAAACGTTTGGGAAGATAGTCTTCTGATTATCAAGGACATAATATCTCCCCAGAGCTTCAGGACGTGGTTTGAGCCCATCAGGGCGATAAACCTCGAGGGCTCTACATTGACATTGGAGGTACCTTCTGAATTCTTCAGGGAATATCTGGAAGAACACTATCTGGATCTTCTGAGCAAAACACTCAGAAGGGTGATCGGTGTAAATGCCCGTCTGATCTACAAAGTGAAGATCATAAACAACTCTGCCATCACCTATCCGAGTTCATTTGCCAAAGAGGTGAAAAACCCCTCTATCCCTATGAGCCCGGGACAGGTTTCTAACCTGGCCGGTCTGGATCCCTATACCATTCCGGGCCTCAAGAGACTTGACATCGATCCTAACCTCTCCCTGAACTACAGTTTTGAAAATTTCATCGAGGGCAACTGTAACAAACTTGGCCGTTCTGCCGGTATCGAAATAGCGAAAAAACCAGGCAACAACGCCTTCAATCCTCTGTTCCTATATGGTGGTTCAGGTCTGGGCAAAACCCATCTGGCACAGGCTATAGGTCTTGAAATCAAAAACAGATACCCCGACAAAATAGTTCTTTATGTCACTGCGAATGTCTTTATGACCCAGTATGTGGACGCAGTTACAGTGAAGAACAAGCTGACAGATTTTCTACATTTCTATCAGTCGATAGATGTGCTCATCATAGATGATGTACACGAGTTTGCCGAGAAGCACTCTACACAGAATGCTTTCTTCCAGGTGTTCAACCACTTGCACCAGCTGGGCAAGCAGTTGATCCTTACATCTGACAGACCACCCGTGGATCTTCAGGGTCTCGACCAGAGACTCCTCTCAAGATTCAAATGGGGTCTTACCACAGAACTTCTTCCACCTGACTACCATACCAAAATCGCGATTCTGAAAGCCAAAAGTTTCCGCGAAGGTATCAGTCTGCCCGACGATGTAATAAACTACATCGCTTCCAAAGTGGTAAGCAACATAAGGGAACTCGAAGGGACCCTTATCTCCCTGATCGCCAACGCTACCCTCACCAAGAGGAAGATCACCCTCAGCCTGGCACAGGAGCTTATCGACAAAATCGTCAGCACCCCTAAAAATGACATCTCTGTCTCAAAAATCAAGAAGACAGTCTGCGACTATTTCGGCATCACACCTGAGATTCTGCTTTCAAACACCAGAAAGAGAGAGATTGTACAAGCCAGACAGATCGCTATGTATCTCAGCCGAAATCTCACAAATACTTCATTGGACTCTATAGGTAGCCAGATAGGCGGAAAGAACCACGCCACAGTTCTATATGCTTGCAATACAGTTTGTGACCTTATGGACACTGACAGGACATTCCGCCAATATATCACCGACATAGAGAGGGAACTTCGTACAAACATCCAATAGATATATTTGACATTATGACTACAGACAGAATTCTCGCTATTTTTAGTGAGATTATTTGTATTCCCCGTGAATCAGGGAATGAACAGCATATTATAGCATACCTTCAGGAATTTGCCCGCAAGAACAATCTTGACTGCAAGACTGACCCTACTGGCAATGTCCTTATCACCAAAGAGGCCACCCCTGGCAGAGAGTCCTCCCCTACCATCATCCTCCAGAGCCACTCCGATATGGTCTGCGAGAAGAACAGCGGTGTTGAGCACGACTTCGCCAAAGACCCTATCAAGGCTGTCATAGAAGACGGCTGGATGATAGCCAAAGATACCACTCTGGGTGCAGACTGCGGCATCGGTGTAGCAGCCACCCTCGCACTTCTTGAGGACAACACACTGGAGCACGGAAAGATAGAAGCGCTATTCACAGTGAGCGAAGAGACCGGTATGGACGGTGCATTTGGTCTGACATCAGATTTTATGAGCGGAAGCATCCTTATCAACCTCGACTCAGAAGATGAAGGGGAACTCTTCATCGGCTGCGCAGGTGGAGTGGATACCACTGCCCATTTTGACTACACCACCAAGAAAATCGACAAAGAGCTCCTGACATACAAAATAGGGTTCTGCGGTGGAGTCGGAGGTCACAGCGGTGATGATATCGACAAAGGACGCGCCAATGCCATCCAGCTCCTGAGCCGTTCACTCTATAAGATAATGAAGGAGTTCAATGTATCTCTCTGCGCCATCGACGGAGGGAACAAACGCAATGCCATTGCACGCGAAGCGTACGCCATCATTGCCCTTAAGGGCGAAGACCTGAAAGCCATCAAGAAGATGCATATGGCTACTGCAGAGGAGATCAAAGCCGAATATGCAGCGACCGAGCCAAATATCTCACCTGTATTCGAAGAGGCCCAGTGGAGTGAAGGTGCCATCGACTCACAGACAGCACACAACCTCATCTCTTGCTTCAACTCTGCTCCTCACGGAGTGCTCGCTATGAGTATGGAGATGAAAGGGCTGGTAGAGACCTCCACCAACCTTGCATCTGTCAAAATGGTGGACGGGAGGATCAGAGTGGGTACCAGTCAGAGAAGTTCTATAAACAGCGCCCGTCATCACGCAGCAGAGAAAGTGGAGGCAGCTTTCCTTCTTGCAGGTGCAGAAGTGACACACGAGTCTGAATATCCAGGATGGAAGCCCCAGCTAAAATCCCCTGTTCTCGATCTCACCAAGAGGGGCTACAAAGAGCTCTTCGGTGTAGACCCTATCGTAAGGGCCATCCACGCAGGTCTTGAATGCGGACTTATCCTCGACAAATACCCGGATCTCGATATGATCTCATTCGGTCCCACTATCAGAGGTGTTCACGCCCCTGGCGAAAGGCTTGATCTGGCCAGTCTGGACAAATTCAACAAACTTCTCGAATACGTAATCGTCAACTGCAAATAGATATGATAATAGCACCTTCAATCCTCGCAGCAGATTTTGGAAATCTCGCCCGCGACATTCAGATGGTAAACAGATCTGAAGCTGAATGGATCCACCTGGACATTATGGATGGGGTCTTCGTCCCCAATATCTCCTATGGATTCCCGGTAGTGAGTGCTATCGCCAAGGAGGCCAAGAAAGTTCTTGATGCCCACCTTATGATCATAGATCCTGACAGATATGTAGAGAACTTCGCCAAGATGGGTGTAGAGTATCTCTCAGTACACTATGAAGCGTGTACACACCTTCACCGCTCACTTCAGAACATCCGTAATCTGGGTATGAAAGCCGGTGTGGCCCTCAACCCTCACACCCCTGTCCACCTGCTCGAAGATATCCTCGAAGAGTGCGACTATGTGCTGCTTATGTCAGTGAACCCTGGCTTCGGTGGACAGAAATTCATTGAAAATGCGGTAAAGAAAGTAGCGGCACTTAAAGAGATGATCCTCAAAAGGGGACTTCAAACCCTCATCGAGGTGGATGGCGGAGTGAACCGACACAACGCCCCTATCCTCGCAGCAGCCGGAGCAGACGCCCTCGTGGCAGGAAGTTCAGTCTTCAACGCCCCCGACCCCCTCGCCGAGATCATCGCCCTTAAAGGGTAATCCAATAATCACCGCACATATCAGCAAAAACGGGGGCAGAATGGTGTTTTCTGCCCCCGATTTGTCAATTATCCTCTCCCGCGGGGGTAAAAGTGCCTGTTTTGCCCCCGAATCACCAATATTCCTCTCCCGCGGGGGTAAAAGCGCCCGTTTCGCCCCCGATTTTGCTTAGAAGGTAACCAGTCCTGCCTCTTCAAGCATCTGGAGGTATTTGGTTATCACTTCGACAGATTCTCCCTCAGGGAATTGGGCATCGATCATCTTTTTGATGTCAAGAATGCTGTTTGTCCCATCGGTGGCCAGTTTTGCTATTTCACCACCATTGGTTATGCTTCCTCTCTTGTGGAAACCATATTTGGTGGTCAGCTCTTTAGGGATGGTTCTCAATACCCCATAGCCACTCTCCATCACTTTTGAGGTAGATTTCGGGTAGACTTTGGAAGCAGCTTTCTCTTCTGGACTGAGGACAATTTTCACCGGTGCTACACCCAATTCGGCTGCACGTCTTTTCATTGCGGCGTCGATCTGTGCACTATTAACCCTGGCCCTCTCGCTTACACCTTTCTGAAGCACAGCCACATACTCCGAGAGGGTGGTGCTTTCAGGTGCAAGTTCCAGCACTGTGGCGAGGGTCGCTATCTCATTTTTCTCCACAGCATCCTGATTCCAGCGGGCACACCTATATGCAGCGGCCAGCTCTTGGGCTGTGGCATTGCCCAGAAGGGCAATATCGTGTTTCATCTTCACAGACTGCCTCTTGTCCCCATTTGCAGAGACCTCTGCCGCTATCCGGGCAGCAGCCCCCTCCTGAGCCGATGCGATGGTATATGCACTTGCTGCCGCAATGACTATTGCCCTGTGGAGCTGCGTAGGGTCGCATATGGCGGGTCTGTCACCCGAGGTGTGGTAGTAGTTGTCGGGCCAGGTGATCATAATAACGCTTGGCACCTGCACACCCCAGTCATTGAACACTTCGTGGTCAGATGCACCGTAGTGGGCATTGATGGTGTAGTAGAATGGGTCGTGTGAGCCTGTGAGGCTGTAAACGGGCTTGAGTGCATCGGGACGCCCCATACCTGTGGCTACGAAGCTGCGGTTTGTAGCACCCATATAGTGGTAGAAAGACTCTGCCACATCGTTCAGATAGTGGGGGTTGCCCATAGTGGTGCGGTGAACGCAATAGTATCCCTGGCTCTTGCTCAGCCAAAGACCCACCATATCGAGATTTATTGCGCAGAGAGCCTTTTCAAGTTCCTCCTTGTTCTGGATGGCCCAAGGGATACTCCCCTGGAATTCGGGCACCCAGATGAATCTCATACCCCTTTTGGCCCTTGGCAGTCTGCCGCTATTGTACAGTTCGTTGATGGTGCGGGCAGCCTCGATGAGTGAAGCAGAGCCGGAGATATTGTCGTTTGCACCAAGTTTTACATACCCTTCATACAGGTGTGCCACGAAGATGACCTCTTCTGCATCAGGATCGGTGCCTGGAATATAGCAGGTGGGAACCTCGATATCGGTCTCCTCTGTGGTAGCCTCCACTTTGGCGTGTACCACTATTTTTTCACCGTAAAGGAGTCTGTCACGAAGGGCATATCCGTCACGTGGGGTGAGGTTGAAGCAGAAAGTGGGGGTCTTGCTGTAGATACCTGCGTTAGGGATCTGAATAGGGTCCACAAGGGGTCTGGGAGAATTGAAACTGATTACACCCACAGCACCTTTAGAGACCACTCTGTCGTGTACGCGCCCTCCGGAAGCCTCAGTCACAGCGATCTTCCCTGTAAGGTCAAGTCCCTCCAGTTCTTTGTCAGTGCCACGACCGACCCAGATGAGTTCAGCCTCCACATCGGCATTTGAGCTTCCCTGTGCCAGGATAGCTGCCAGATCACGGTAGTCGGCTATCTTGGCTGTATTAGGTGAGATCTCCCACAGTGAAGCGGATATGCCGTCCCAAGTTTTGGTCTTTCCGAGTTTAAGGGTCTGCGCGTTCTCTATACCGTAACTATGGAGTCTGTCCACTACATATTTTGACTCGAAAAATTCACCTGTATAGTCCGTATGCTGACGATCCCTCTCATAGGGAGCTATATCCATAATGTAATTGTATGCACGGTCTCCTGATGACTCTCCTACCAGCAAGTCATAATACTTTTCATCCAACAAGCAATGATAAAACGGGTTAACGTACTCTTGTGCAGCGAGTGAGTAGGACACGAATAATACTGCAGCCAAGAGCAATGATCTGCATCTGCTCATAATAAAAAATGGTACTTTATGTTATACAGTAGTTTAATTTAAATGGTCGGATAGATATAATTGGTGTCGATAACCTCTCCGTGACGGTCGAGCAGGACTATTGTCATCTTCTCTGGTGTCACGCTCATGTGCATTGCACTTACGGTCTGCGGACCTTCGCTCCATCTGAAACGGATCTTGTCCCCATTTTCGATAGGTGCCTCAGGGTCGTATGCCACACCTCTTTCATTGTCTGAAGAGGTGGACTGCAGATACACTGTCCCCTTTGATCCGTCTGTCACCTGGCCATCATAGATAGCCGGGGTGCTGACATAAATATGGTTATTGCCCGCAAGGGCGAGATTGATTCCAAGTTCGTCAAACAGTTTGCACCAGCGGCCGTACTGGGAGTCACCTCCGTTTTTGCCGAAGAACCACTGGTAGTGCTCGCATACCACCTTGTAAGGTGCTGGATTCTCTGCCACCACTTCACGTACCCATTGCTGCGCAGCAGCGAGGCTGAGACTGTCCCTCATATTCTCATTGTTAAGCATAATGAAAAGGACGTCGCCATATCTGAAATGGTAGCATACCCCCTCTTCGCCCGGGTATCCGTTGCGGGGATAGGCAGCGGCATCGCGGAAGAACTCGTTTGTAGTGCGGTGATAGCCGCGGGTCATATTGTCATGATTGCCGTTGACACCGGCCCACATGTACTTGTGGAATGGGGCCTCCTTGTAAAGGTCCTTCCAGAATGTGTAACTGCCACCCCATGCGGTGATATCTCCCAGGTGGAGAATCCAGTCAAACGGCTTGTAGTTCTCCACGGTGGAGATCATATCCATGGCAGCCTGTGTCCTGCCGTATAGGGGTGAGTAGACATGAAAGTCCGATATGATGCAGGCCTCCCATTTTCTGGCTCCTGCAGTATGGAAGTAGTGTACTGATGATGTGTCAGTAGTGATGATTCTGTATTTGTAACGGGTATCAGGGAGCAGACCGGAGACTGTGGCATTGTATTTATTGATAACCACATCTTCATAGAAGTCCTTTCCGTCGTGGGTCTTTGAGTAGATGCTGTCAAAAGTGGTACACAGAACCCCTTTAAAGCTTTTGGCAATGGATCTCTTCCACCTTTTGTCGTTGACCTCCGACACCTCGAGTATAGCGTCGGTAATGGTGGTGTCGGTAGCCCAGCTGAAATTCATTTGGGTCCGGGTATCCTCTGCCGGAGAGGTGGTGATGGTGTAGGCACTCTTGTCCTGATGTGATACTACCACATCAGCCGAGCAGCTGCCAAAAAGCAGGGCAACTGCCAGAAGGTGAAATATATGTTTCATGATGGTTTATGTGTCGTTATTTGATGAATAGAAGGGAGTTTACAACATATCTTTCACCCTCTTTGTCGAACTTCTTGTTATCTGATGGGTGGTTTACGATCCCCATACCTTTGACGTACAGTGTGGTGGATCCGCCACCATCCAGATTGAGGGCATCCTCTGCACCCGCATAGTGCATAATCTTAGTGAACTCAGGGAGGCTCATACCGTCAGCCACACCTTTTGCGCGTCCGTCTACAGTGATAAGGAACACCTTCTTTGAGTTAGTGGCCAGAGCACTTCTCGGGTGGCGGTTCTTATTGAAAGAGCCTTCGTTAAGATATGCATCTTCTCCATCCATCATAAGTAGCGGACCGCTTCCCATAACGTGTGGCTCAGCTATATTGATGGCCCACTCCTTATCAAGTGCCATGCCGACAGAGTCAACGGGGGCAGCTACAAGATATACCTGGCCATCTTCCCTAATAGCGACAGCACCATTGTCCCTCTGTCCCATATTTTCTGTAAACTCATAGCACAATTCACCGAATTTTCTGAAAAAACTTACACTATTGTAAGGTACACTCATATTGTAGAATGTGCCGTTCATAGCTACGACAGCACCACTGTCAGCAGCAAATTTGCTGGTCCGGGTGATTTTCCCAGGATCATTGGCAAGTGCCCATCGCCCCTGAGCCGCAGCTTTTAGATCGATTTCTATGATGCTGATATACTGGGAAGATTCAAAAATCTGCTCTTCACCCTGGAAGTGGTACTGTTTGAGGGTAATGCCTTTCTCTATCTTGGTGGTTTCCCATTTGGCGTTTTTGAATGTTAGATAATCTGGATCATCACATTTGGGTTGGCATGCTATAGCTATTGTGATGGCTGAGATGATAAGAAGTAGTTTTTTCATATGCGAAAATATTAGATTCGGTAAAGGTAACAATAATTTTTAGACATTGTTTTAAACTTATCCGTTTATAGCCGTTTAGCGTATGGCCCGGTAATTTTTCTTTATCTACCTTTGCCAAAATATGTGAAGTGAGATATTATGGAGAGAAAATTTATTGAATTATGCCAGAAAAATGGTCCTTGCTGGCATCTCTACACACCGGGAAAAGAGAGCGACAATATCTATCGAGACAAGGAGGATTTTGTATTGGGGATGAATCTGACAGCCCTTTTTGCCGGGAAATTTCCGGAAGTGACTGTGTACACTTTCCAGCTGATGAATAATCACCACCACTACCTTATTTCAGGTAAGCTTGATATAGTAAGGGTGTTCTTTGAGGAATTCCAACGCAGATTGGCCAAGATGCTCTGCAATCTCAAAGGTTATGAGATTCACCCCTGCGAGTATGGCATTAAAAAGATAGCAGATGTCAATCAGTTCAGGATCAATATTGTATATATCAACAGGAACGGATATGTTGTCAACAAGGAGTACACCCCATTTACCTATCCTTGGGGAGCCAATATGTTCTTCTTCAATATGCCGATATCATCAGGTGGCTTGTATAGCTCTCTACCCTATAAGGTTAAAAGAGCCATGTTTCATAGCCATGACATTAATTGTCCATCACATTACTTTATGCAAGAAGAATATATCTCTCCCCTATCGTATTGTCATGTAAAGGAAGCTGAAAGCCTTTTCTATAATGCACACGACTACTTTTCATCTGTTACGAAGGGGGTTGAGGCATATAAAGAAGTGGCACAAATGATAGGTGACTCTCTATACCTATCAGATAATGAGATGTATTCTGTCCTGAGAAAAATCAGCTATGACAGGTTTGGTACATTTGCGCTGACCAAGTTGGACAGCAATGCGAAGTACGAGTTGGCAAAATGTATGCATTTTGATTACCATGCCAGCAATAGTCAGGTATCCAGGATTCTGAGAATGGATATTTATGATGTGGACAGTATTTTCCCACTTTCTTCAAAATAGCTCTGTCGGTCCGGCCTATCTGGGAGGCGGGGGTGAAACAGGTGCTTTTACCTCCGGCGGGCAGGAATGTTGGTGATTCGGGGGTGAAACTGGCACTTTTACCCCCGGCGGGAGAGATTGTTAACAAATCGGGGGCAGAAAACATCATTCTGCCCCCGACTTTTATTTTTTGAACATAAAGTAGACCGCCAGCACGAGGAAGACGAAGCCGATAAGGTGATTCAACCTGAATTGTTCTGTCTTGAAGACGATCAGGCTGAATATCACGAAGACTGTCAGGGTGATCACCTCCTGGATCACTTTCAGCTGCATCAGTGAAAATGGACCTCCGTTACCGATGAACCCCATTCTGTTCGCCGGCACCTGAAGACAGTACTCGAAGAAAGCTATTATCCAACTTATCGCTATCACACCTATCAGTGGAAGTGAGCTGAACCATTTGTATTCTGCCAATTTGAGATGGCCGTACCAGGCCAGGGTCATAAAGACATTTGACGCTATCAGCAGTATGATAGTCAATATCGCTTTTCCCATACCTTATGCTAATTCCAGTAACAACCGCTATTTTTAGCCGCTTGTGCTGCAGCTTCTGCAAAGTCCTCCCCTTTGGAAGCGTAGATAACGGCACGTGAAGAGTTGATCAAGACGCCGCAAGAGTCATTGCTCCCATATTTGAGCACCTCTTCTGCCGAACCGCCCTGAGCGCCCACACCGGGTACCAGATAGAAATGTTTGGGACAGAACTCTCTGATCTGAGCCAGCTTCTCCGCTCTGGTAGCACCGATCACATACATAACTCTCTGATGTGAATCGGGGACTATCCCATTCATATTCTCCACCACTTCCCTGAAGAGGGGACGACCGTCAGCCAGCACTTTGGTCTCGAAGTCCTCTGCTGAAGGGTTAGAGGTGAGGGCCAAAATGATCACCCACTTCCCTTCATATTGAAGGAACGGAGTGATGGCATCCCTACCCATATATGGTGCAAGGGTAACTGCATCGAAATCCATCTTCTCGAAAAACGCCTTGGCATAGAGTGCAGCGGTATTTCCGATGTCACCCCTCTTCGCGTCAGCTATGATGAACATCTCGGGATAATTCTTACGGATATACTCTACTGTCATCTCCAGCTGCTGCCATCCCGACACCCCTTCAGCCTCATAAAATGCGATATTGGGCTTATAGGCGACACAGTAAGGTGCAGTCGCATCGATAATCGCCTTATTGAACTCAAACATAGGGTTCTCCAGCGACAGAAGATGCTGAGGGATTTTTTTGAGGTCAGTGTCTAACCCCACACACAGGCAGCTTCCCTTTTTCTGAATCTGAGAATACAATTCTTCGTAGGTCATATATTTCTTGATATTATTTGTCAAAATATTTGTAGAACAGTGCTATCGACTCCATACCTCTGAACAGCTGAGAGAGCAGATAACTCTCGTTGGGAGAGTGGATGGTGTCTCTCTCCAGACCGAAGCCCATCAAAAGTGGATCTGCATTCAGAATCTGCTGCATATCTGCCAGAATAGGGATCGATCCGCCACCTCGGCTCGGTACAGGCTCGATACCGTATACCTCCTCCATCGCCTTGGCGGCAGCCTTGTATGCCGGTGAAGATATAGGGATGAGGAAGCCGTTTCCTCCGTGGTGAGGGGTCACTTTCACCCTTACTCCCGCAGGTGCAATAGAGAGGAAGTGCTCTTCGAAGAGCTTCGCAATCTTATTGCAGTCCTGGTTAGGGACAAGTCTCATAGATACTTTGGCGTGAGCCACAGATGGCAATACTGTCTTGGATCCTTCGCCGATGAAGCCGCCCCAGATGCCGTTCACATCGAGACAAGGGCGGATACCTGTCCTCTCCATAGTTGAGTAGCCCTCCTCTCCTGCCACTGCATCGATATCAAGGAACTCCTTATACTCCTGCTCGTTATATGGCGCACGTGCAAGCATCGCCCTGTCTTCAGCAGAGAGCTCCACGACATCGTCATAGAACCCTTTGATGGTGATATGTCCCCTCTCATCGATAAGCTGGTCGATCATCTTGCACAGGGCATTGATAGGATTCACCACTGCACCGCCATAGTGACCTGAGTGAAGGTCCTTATTAGGGCCGGTCACCTCGACCTCCACATAGGCAAGTCCCCTCATACCGCAGTTGATAGATGGCACTTTCTCGCTGATCATAGTGGTATCAGAAACAAGCATAATATCACAGGCAAGCATATCCTTGTGCTCTTTCGCCCACTCAGCCAGACTTGGAGAACCGATCTCCTCTTCACCTTCCAGAATAAACTTGATATTATGGTTTACCAGACCTTTCTTTACGAGATATTCGAAAGCCTTGATATGCATAAAGAGCTGACCTTTATCGTCGTTGGCACCTCTGGCATAGATGGCACCGTCACGAACCTCAGGCTCAAATGGATCTGATTTCCACAAATCAATAGGATCCACCGGCTGGACATCATAGTGTCCGTACACCAGAATGGTAGGTCTTGACGGATCGAGACGTTTTTCGCCGAAAACTACAGGGTGCCCTTTGGTAGGGTAAACCTGTGCACTGTCAGCCCCTGCTGCCAGCAGCATCTCTACGAGTTTGTTGGCGCAAGTCACCATATCCTCTTTGTGCGCAGACTGTGAACTTACAGATGGGATTCTGAGGAGTTCGAACAGTTCATTCAAAAATCTCTCTTGGTTTTCAGCGATGTATTGTCTCATAAATTATCTCTTTAATGGTTATTTTATCTCTGCTATAATTGATTCTGATCCCACCACTTTATCGCCCACTTTCACATTGAGTTTGGCATCAAGGGGGAGGAAGATGTCAGCTCGCGAACCGAATTTGATAAATCCTTCAGGTCCGCCGGCTTCCACTTTTTTACCTTTCTGGGCATAACATACCACCCTTCTGGCGAAGAGTCCTGCTATCTGACGGGTCAGTATCTCAGTACCGTTCTCATTTCTGATCACGATGGTAGTTCTCTCGTTCTTTTCTGATGATTTGGGGTAGAATGCAGCTACATATTTACCTGGATGGTACTTATAGTGAACCACCTCTCCCGAGAGAGGGAACCAGTTCACGTGCACATTGAAAAAAGACATAAACACCGACACCTGTATCCTCTTCCCTTTGAAATATTCAGGCTCCTCCACCTCTTCCACTATAACCACTTTTCCGTCAGCCGGTGCACTCACCAGTGTACCGCTACCGTTAGCGACCCTTACAGGGACTCTGAAGAATGATAGGATGAAGATGGTAAAACCGACGAAAAGGGCCACTGCTATCCAGGCCCACATCGTGTAGTTGAAGATTTCCAAGGCTATAAGAGAGAACAATATCGCCAGTGACAGCGTGACAAATATGGTCTTATACCCCTCTTTATGTACTTTCATAGGTTTAAGTTTAAATTAGTCCGAAGATGTAAATATAGGCAATTGCCATCGGAAATGCAATTAATGCGCCGTCAAATCTGTCAAGAAGGCCGCCGTGACCCGGCATAATCTTACCGGAATCCTTGACGTCAAAATTACGTTTTAGCTGAGATTCCACCAGATCTCCCAAAGTACCGAACACATTTATGATGAGTGCAAGGATCACTGCGTGAATCATTTTGAAAGGGAGAACATCAAATTTGGCAAGATAGAAAGCCACCACAGCGGAGACAAAAAGGCTCCCAATATACCCTTCCCAGGATTTCTTAGGAGAGACCGATGGGAAAAGTTTATGTCCGTTTTTCTGGCCAAATGCCATCCCAAAAAGATATGCCCCCACATCGGATGCCCATAAGATGACAAACAGACCCAAAAGCAAAAGGCCATTGAACCTGCCGGCGTAGTCAAATGCGAGAAGATTGAGCAGTGTGAATGGGAGTGCAATATAAACGATGGCACTCAGAAGGTAAGGATACTCGCTGTAATTCTCCTTTTTCCACAGAAGAGTGATGAAAATCAGAGATACAGGAAGGGCCAGTGCGAAAAGCACAGACGGATCCACCCCCAAATATCTCACAGAGAAGACCCCTACAAAAAGGAGAAGTCCGGAGATAATCGACAGCCACTGCCCCAAACACAATCTTCTGCCCAGTGTGATATGGAGATATTCATACATCATCACTACCACAATAAAACTGAACACTCCACAAAATGCTATAGGGGACCATAGCAGTCCCCCTATCATCAATGCTGCGAATACTATCGCACTTATAGTTCTGGTAATAAAGCTTTTCATACTGTTAGTCCTTTATCATAATATCCTATGCTTGGGAAGCAGTCTCAGGTTCCGTTACGTCCACTGCCTCCGGTGCTACTTCCTGTGCAGTCTCCGGAGATGTCGGAGGCGTCACCTCTGCACCATCCTTAGGCTTTCTCGGGCCGAAAATCTTCTCCAGATCTTCAGAGAAAATCACCTCGCGCTCCAGCAGCAGCTCTGCCAGTTGGGTGAAGCCCTCCATATTGTCCTTCAGAACCTCGAGAGCCCTCTTGTGAGCCTGATCGATGAATTGTTTGGCCTCCTTATCTATAAGTTCGGCTGTCTTCTCACTGTAAGGCTTGTCGAAATTATAGCCATTGCCACCGGTAGAGTCATAATAAGAGAGGTGTCCCACCTTGTCACTCATACCGTAGTATGTCACCATAGCATACGACTGCTTGGTCACCTTCTCAAGGTCGCTAAGGGCACCGGTAGAGATTTTGCCATTGACAATCTCCTCTGCAGCCCTGCCGCCAAGGGTGGCTGCCATCTCATCCATCATCTGCTCAGTAGTGGTAATCTGCCTCTCCTCAGGGAGATACCAGGCAGCACCCAGAGCCCTGCCACGAGGGATAATTGTCACTTTAAGAAGAGGGTTTGCATTAGGGAGCATCCAGCTTACTGTAGCGTGACCTGCCTCGTGATAAGCGATAGTCCTCTTCTCATTAGGGGTGATAATCTTGCTCTTTCTCTCCAGACCACCTACGATCCTGTCGATAGCATCGAGAAAGTCCTGCTTGTCGATAGCTGGCTTGTCCTTTCTCGCAGCGATAAGGGCAGCCTCATTACATACATTTGCTATATCTGCACCGGAGAAACCGGGGGTCTGCTTAGCGAGGAATGAGATATCGAAGCCGTCGACAAGTTTCAGCTTGGCCAGGTGCACTTTGAAGATCTCTTCCCTCTCTTTAAGTTCAGGGAGATCGACGTGTATCTGTCTGTCGAAACGACCGGCACGCATAAGGGCCTTATCGAGGATATCGGCACGGTTTGTAGCAGCCAGGATGATCACACCTGAATTGGTACCGAAGCCGTCCATCTCTGTAAGGAGCTGGTTAAGTGTGTTTTCCCTCTCATCGTTGGATGAAAATCCCACATTCTTGCTGCGGGCACGACCCACTGCATCTATCTCATCGATAAATACGATACAAGGTGCCTTCTCTTTTGCCTGACGGAAAAGGTCCCTCACCCTCGAAGCACCCACACCGACAAACATCTCTACGAAATCTGAACCTGATATAGAGAAGAAAGGTACATCTGCCTCACCGGCGACAGCCTTCGCGAGGAGAGTCTTACCTGTACCAGGAGGGCCCACAAGGAGTGCCCCCTTAGGGATCTTGCCACCAAGAGCTGTATATTTCTTGGGATTTTTAAGGAAATCGACGATCTCCATCACCTCCACCTTGGCCTCTTCAAGACCGGCTACATCCTTGAATGTCACCTTGATATTATTCTCTTTTTCATAAAGTTTGGCCTGTGACTTGCCCACATTGAAAATGCCGCCACCACCCTGGCCACCACCCATCCCTTTCTGCATAGGACGGAACATTATGAACCAAAGGATACCGAAGATCAGAAGCGGGAAGATGAACCACTCGAGAAGTTTTCCGAAATAGTTCTCTCTGGTCTCAGTGTTTATAATGAATCTCTGCTCCATAGGGAGTGACAGACGGGCCTCCTCAAGATTCTCTTCAGCATTGAAATTTGGAGATACAATGAAGAAGAAATGGGGACCTACTGAAGGCTCTCTGCCGCCGAAATACTTGTTCACATACTTGGAAAGGCTGTCCTTCTGGATATAAACCTCCGCTTTCTGAAGGTTTGTGATGTAGGTGATCTTCTCCACATCACCGGCAGGGATCATCTGCTCCTTGACAGTAAGCCACTCAGTCTTGACAGGATCGGCTGATCCGTACATCCTGAATACAAAGCCCAATGCCAGTATCACGAAGAAATAGATCCACATAAAATTGAAACGTGGAGCCTTTTTCTGGAATTTATTTTGGTTCGGCTTTCTGGTATTATTATTACCGCTGTTAGTCGTCATATTCGTCTTTATAATCTTTTCTTATGGCATCGGCCCAAAGATCTTCGAGCCTGTAAAAATTTCTATACTCTGTAAGGAAAACGTGAACTACTATATCATCATAGTCGAGGATAACCCAGAAACCATTCTCTTTACCCTGCATTCTGCGTAGTTTTCTCGCACCTTTTTCCCACATCATATCTTCAATATTGTCTGAGATGGCTGCTACGGCTGTAGTGGAATCGGCATTGCAAATAACAAAATGGTCAGCAATGGCTGCCCCGATCTTGGTCAAATCGAGAGAACACACATTTTTCGCTTTTTTGTCAAGCATTGCCTCTGCAATAATGTCAATTTCTTTCATTTATTATTTTTAATTTTGTCCGACAAAGATACTGCAAATTTTTTACCATTTATGATAGATGTCAGAGTAAATTGGTTCGATGAGATAGATTCGACTAACAGTCAGGCACACAGGTGTCGGCACGAGGCTTCCGATTTCACTGTATGGGCAGCCGAATTTCAGACAGCGGGGCGCGGTCAGAGGGGGAACACCTGGGAGAGCGCAGTAGGAGAAAACCTCACCTTCTCCATACTGTTCAAACCATCCAATTTTCTGGCTACCAGACAGTTTGAACTATCTCAAGTGGTCGCTCTCGGTGTAGTGGACTATCTCTCCACACACGACATCGAAGCCAAAATCAAGTGGCCTAATGACATCTATGTAGGTGATAAAAAAATTTGCGGGATACTCATAGAGAACATCGTTTCGGGTGCCACTTTGTCAGTATGCATCGCCGGTATCGGCCTCAACCTGAATCAGACCATCTTCCTAAGCGACGCCCCGAACCCCACATCCCTTCTCATCGAATTGGGACGCCAGTCCGGACAGTTGGATCCCCGCCACGAACTTGCCCCCCTCCTCCAGTGCATTGCCGACATCTACTTCCCGCTGACAGACCCCACCGTATCTGACCCGGTTCGGGCATCTCACCCCACCCTCGAAGAGCGCTACCTCTCCCACCTCTACCGACTGGACGAACTCCACACATACATCGACCTCACCACAGGTGAGACCTTCCGCGGCTACATCCGCGGCATCGAAAAAAATGCCTGCCTCCGTATCGAAACAGAGACAGGCACCATCAAATCCTTCGCCTTCAAGGAGCTGAAGTATATTATTTCTCAGTAAGGAGGTTCCCTGTAAACTGGGCCACCTTTTCACGGGCATATTTGAGGTCGATGGTAAGTTTCTTCCTGCCGCTTCCAGGCACCTCATACATTGAGTCGAGGAGAATAGCCTCACAGATAGAGCGGAGACCGCGGGCACCGAGTTTGTACTGGATAGCTGTATCGACTATGAACTCCAGCACATCGTCTTTGATAACAAGATCCACCCCATCCATCTCAAACATCTTCTTGTATTGTTTGATAAGGGCATTCTTGGGCTCGGTCAGGATTCTCAGCAGAGCACCCTTGTCAAGCGGATTCAGGAAAGTAAGGATAGGGAGACGACCGATAATCTCAGGGATAAGTCCATACGAACGGAGATCCTGAGGGGCAATATACTGGAGAAGATTCTCCTTGTCTATAGCCTCATTTTTCTTCTGTGCGCCATACCCTACCACAGAGGTATTGAGCCTCTGGGCAATACGCCTCTCGATCCCTTCGAAGGCACCTCCGCAGATAAAGAGGATATTCTTGGTATCTACAGCAATCATCTTCTGATCGGGATGCTTGCGTCCACCCTGCGGCGGCACATTCACGATGCTCCCCTCCAGGAGTTTGAGCATCGCCTGCTGCACACCCTCACCCGACACGTCGCGGGTGATAGATGGATTGTCGCTCTTACGAGCAATTTTATCCACCTCATCGATAAAGACAATGCCCCTCTGCGCCCTCTCCACATCGTAGTCCGATGCCTGAAGCAGACGGGTAAGGATAGTCTCGACATCCTCTCCCACATAACCCGCCTCGGTAAGGACAGTGGCATCCACTATGGCAAACGGAACATTTAGCATCTTGGCAATAGTCCTGGCAAGCAATGTCTTACCGGTGCCTGTAGCACCCACCAGCAGGATATTGGACTTCTCGATCTCCATATCGTCGCTCTTGGGGGAATTGATCCTCTTGTAGTGGTTATAAACTGCCACTGAGAGAAATTTCTTCGCATCCTCCTGACCGATCACATATTGATCCAGAAAAGCGGTAATCTCCTTCGGAGTCATCAGAAGTGACTCCGAAGGCTCGGCAGCACCTTTTTTGCCGGAAGGCTTTTTCACAGCCACCTCCTCTCCAAAAGCCTGCTGCACATATTGGGATACGGTCAATGCACACTCCACACAGATGGTGGCATCACCTGCACCCATAAACATATCCACCTGGTCGCTGCCCCTTCCGCAGAAGCTGCACCTTTCCACCTTCTTCTTTGCCATAAACTTCAATTATTTGGTACGACTCAGAATAGAGTCAATCATACCATATTTGACAGCCTCCTGGGCACTCATCCAATAATCCCTGTCAGCATCCTTTTCGATCTGCTTCACAGTCTGGCCCGAGTGCTTGGAGATGATATCATAGAGCTCTCCCTTAAGTTTCTTGATCTCGCGTGCCGCGATCTCAATATCCGATGCCTGTCCCTCTGCACCACCCATAGGCTGGTGGATAAGAACGCGGGAGTGGGGAAGAGCGGTCCTCTTCCCCTTAGCACCTGCGGTCAATAGGACTGCAGCCATAGATGCGGCCATTCCTGTGCAGATAGTAGCTACATCAGGGGTCACAAGCTGCATTGTATCGTAGATACCAAGCCCTGCATATACCATTCCCCCGGGAGAATTGAGGTAAAGCTGAATATCAGCGGTGGGGTCGGTAGACTCCAGAAACAGGAGCTGGGCCTGGATGATATTGGCAACATCAGTATCGATACCTACCCCCAAGAAGATGATGCGGTCCATCATAAGTCTTGAGAAGACATCCATAGTAGCCACATTGAGCTGTCTCTCCTCGATGATGGTAGGATTTATATAACCTGCATACACCTTAGAATATTTGTCCAGCGATGTGCTGCTGATCCCCAAGTGACCTTTTGCGTATTTTTCGAATTCTGTCGCCATTATCTTTGAATTTTAATTACTGCAATTTCTGGAATTTGTCGAGAGAAATTTTCTTTTTCTCGATAGTCACTACGCTGCGAACATAGTCAAGAACCTTGGTCTCTTCCACTTTCTCGAAGATTCTGCGGCTCTCGTTCTCATTGGTAATGAGGCTCTCAGCGTGTTTGACAAGATACTCCTCAGGTACATTTGGAATACCATAAGAAGCGAATTGGTATTTGGCAAGTTTCTTAGCTTGCTCAAGCATATCCTCTTTCTTGATCTCAAGTTTCTGCTCTTTAACGATCTTCTGAGTGATGGTCTGCCAACGGAAGTCCTTAGCAAATGCAGGGAACTCCTGTTCGATCTGCTCCATAGTGAATTTGCCCTGGTTTGCAGCGAACAGCCATCTCTTCATAAACTCCTCAGGAAGGGCGATGTTTGCTTTATTGATAAGGTACTCGCGAGCGTCAAGGATAAATCTGTACTCAGTCTCCTCTGCGTACTCAGCAGCCATTCTCTCAGCAAGTTTGGCGTCAAATTCCTCTTCACTCTTCACAGTGTCTTTACCGAAAAGCATATCGTAAAGCTCCTGACCAGGTACTGCGTCCACATAGTTCTTAACCTCTACGATAGTGAATTTCCACATAGGATCCATAGAAGCAAGCTCCTCTTTCTTAACTTTAAGCATAGCGGCGCGGTCAGCCTCGTTTACGAATACCTCATTCACGTTTAGTTCGAATGAATCACCGGCTTTCTTACCGAGGAAAAGAGCTTTTGAAGCCTCATCCTTGATAGTTCTCATAGCCACATAAGTGTTCTCCACTTTAGTCTCACCCTGCTCGAAGTTAGCTACGATGAAATCCTCCTCTTTAACTGCCTCGCAATTCTCAAGTTTGCCGTACTGTTTGAGGATGTTTGATTTGTACTCCTCTTTGGTTTTGGCAGTAGCGGTGATAGTATAGTGAGGGATTACGTCCTCAGCTGAAAGGGTTAGCTCATATTTAGGGGCCAAAGCCATATCAAACACAAAGGTGAAGTTCTCACCTGCAGCCCAGTCATTTTTAGACTCCACTTCCTCATTTGGAAGAGGCTCACCGAGGATGGCAAGGTCGTTCTCTTTAATATATTTGTCAAGAGATTCTGAGATAAGCTCGTTGATAGAGTCGATAAGAGCAGACTGTCCGTGAGTCTTCTCTACAAGTGACATAGGAGCCATACCTTTTCTGAAACCTTTGATATCCACCTCTCTGCGGAATTTGTTCAAAAGTTTCTTTCTCTTGTCAGCATAGTCTTCCTTAGTGAAATCCATCTGGACTTGAATCATCAAGTCGTCCTTTTTAAGTTCTGTAATGTTCATAATCGATTATATATTTATTTACTTTTTTCCTAATTAGCCTGCAAAAATATACATTTTCCTTTAATTTTTCTAATTTTGCACCCCCAAATGGAATGTATTAAATAAATATAAAGATATGAGAACAAAAATAGTAGCAGGAAACTGGAAAATGAACACAGTTGTGAGCGAAGGTAAAGAGCTCGTTGACGGTATCCTTTCTAAACTTTCAACCGTACCATCTGATGTACAGCTTATCGTAGCACCTCCATTCACCCACCTTTCAGAAGTGGCAGCAAAACTTGCAGGCTCACCAGTAGCTCTTGCAGCTCAGAACTGCGCAGACCACGAAAAAGGTGCCTACACCGGTGAAGTATCTGTAGCAATGCTTAAATCTGTAGGTGTTCAGTACGTTATCCTTGGCCACTCAGAGAGAAGAGAGTACTATGGCGAGACCTCTGAGACACTTGTTACCAAAGTTAAACTCGCATTGGCCGCAGGCCTTAAACCTATATTCTGTGTAGGTGAAGTAAAAGATGAAAGAGTAGCCGGCAAACACTTCGAAGTAGTCGGAAAACAGATCGAAGAGGTACTCTTCACCCTTACTGCTGAAGAGATGGCACAGGTAGTTATCGCTTACGAACCTGTATGGGCTATCGGCACAGGCCTTACCGCTACTTCTGAGCAAGCTCAGGAGATCCACTCATTCATCCGCAAAGCACTTGCTGGCAAATTCGGCGCTGCCCTTGCAGAGGAGATTACCATCCTTTACGGCGGTAGCTGCAAACCTTCAAATGCACCTGAACTGTTCGCTCAGCCAGATATCGACGGTGGTCTGATCGGTGGTGCAGCCCTCAAAGCAGAGGACTTCATCGGCATCGCCACTTCTTACTAGCATTTCGGAGGCTGCGGGCTGTCATCCGGGCTGGAAAACAGCCATTTTTGAGCCCGCAACACCCTGGCACTGCCATCCGGGCTGGAAAACAGCCCTTTTTGAGCCCAAGAAACCATCACTCCCGGCTTGCCCGGGAGTTTTATATAAAATAGACAAATGGATTACATAGAGGTACAAATAGAGATCACCCCCTTCAGCGAAGACTTTTCCGACATCGTGGTAGCGCAGATCGAAGAACTTGGCTTTGAAAGCTATGTCACCGAAGCCCCCTACCTGAAAGCATATATACCGGTAGAACAGTTCTCGGAGCGCAACCTCAAACTCCTTCTGAGCGGCATCGACAGAGATCTGTTCGAACTTAGCTACACCACCAACTTCATCAAGGAGCAAAACTGGAACGCAGTATGGGAGGCATCTTTTGAGCCTATCGTAATAGGGAAATGCACAGTCAAAGCACACTTCCATAAGGGATTGCCCCGTACCAAATACACCATCACCATCACCCCTAAAATGGCCTTTGGCACAGGACACCACCAGACCACATCACTGATGATGGAGGTGATGCAGAAAGAGGAGAAATTCATCAGGGACCATAAAGTGCTCGATATGGGTTGCGGCACAGGGATTCTCGCCATACTTGCAGCCAAGATGAAATCTGCCACACCGGTACACGCCATTGACATCGACCCCACAGCTGTATTCTCTGTGAGAGAGAACGCCTGGAAAAACCGTGTACACGAAAAAATCGACTCACGCTGCGGTGATGCATCGCTTATTCAGGCCGGCAAATATGATATAATCCTCGCCAACATTAACCGTAATATCCTCCTTCAGGATATGGCGACCTACACACGAGGACTTCTGCCCGGTGGAGTATTGGTAATAAGCGGATTCTATACACAGGACCTTCAGATGCTCACAGAAGAGGCATCCGGATGTGGACTCGAATACGAGTACCACCTCGAAAAGGAAAACTGGGTAGCGGCCAAATTCACCAAAAAATAGAAAAAAGTGTAAATTAAATTTGCACTTTCAAAAAAAGTACATACATTTGCAGTCCCAAAACGGAAACGTAAGTTCATTTGGAAAAGCGGGCGTGTTGAAATTGGTAGACAATCCAGACTTAGGATCTGGTGCCGAGAGGCGTGGGGGTTCGAGTCCCTTCGCCCGCACAAAAAGAGCTTTAATTCTTAACTAATTAAAAGTCAAAGAGTTAGGGCTCTTTTGTTTTTATGAGGTACAAGAGAGGTACAAAAATTTCGTTAAATTTCCGTACGGTTTCCGATACAAAGATAAGGTTTTTTGTATAGTTTTTCGGTATAGTCCCAAAATATCCTACTGATTTTTTACGTTGATTTCTGAATTGAATCATCTGATTTTTTATGCATAAAAGCCCGCAGCGGAATGTTGACCGTTGCGGGCTTGTCAATAAAATTCAGGAGAAAGGGTTACTCGCCCTCTACTGGTGCATCCTCATCGAGAGTAACCAGGGTGAGCATTTCGCCGGATTTTTCGCCGGTTTTGGTGTTCACGAAGAAGTACTTCATGAAGACTTTTGGGGCGGCGGCGTTAGGGGCGCCGTGCTTGTTGTCGAAGTCTTCTTTGATGTCGTACTCTTCGCAGACTGCTTCGAGAGGCTGGGCGATCTGGACTGCCTTTCCGTAGGCACGGGTGACTCCGTTGGACTGTGGGGCGGATGCCATTATGACGAGCTTGAGGTCAGCTGCGTTGTCCGGTTCTCCTTCGAGCTCGAATGTGAACTTGGTTGGGGTGAGGGTTACGACGGCTTCAGTCGGGGCTTCAACGCCCTGGAGTGCCGGAGGGTTGGAGAGGGCTTCTCCACCGCAGAACACGATCCAATAGTTCAGACGTGAGTAGAGGTTGGCTCCGGAGATCTTTGCTGAGGTACCGAGAACGGATTTTCCGGCCTGGGTCTGAGCCAGGGCATTCCACGCCAGGATCTGGGCGTTGGTGAGGTTCTTCCAGCTCTGCGAGAGCTGCTTGAAGATTGACTTGACAGCTGCCTGTGCAGATGTTCTGACACCGCCACCGTAGCCACGGTTACGGATGTACTTGCGACCGCGGAC
>JAFVQD010000023.1 GCA_017504965.1 Bacteroidales bacterium
CAGTATCGGTTTTACTTACATATAATCCGTTATCAGTTAATGTAATAGTATCCGCAGGTAATATATTCACATCTTTACTACAAGACACGATAGTAAAGATAAGTACCATAAAAATGTTAATCAATACTCTTTTCATAAACTATATTCCTTTAAAATTTAACAATTATTTTCTTATTCTTAATATAAAACAGAAGTCCATTAAATATTATATCATCATAGTACCCTCTTTGTTTTTAGAAGTAACCTATTGCGTAAAAGTTATCACTAGTTATAATAATAGTATAAGGAGCATTTTTAGAAGGGGTATTAAAAAACAAAACGGAATACATTTCAGAGTTAAGGGAGCTCTTCTCAATTCTTTCACCATCAGAGTTGAGTATACATATATCGACATTCCCCATACCAGCAAGGTGCACCTCCACATATTTGTCTGACACATGATAATATGCAGCGCAAATAATAAGTTCCCTAGGCCTTGAGGTTGTTGATTTGTCTTCTTTATCTAAAATGATTTCTTCTGGATCACCATCCTCCATAACAAAAGCAAAGTTTGACATTGGATGGAACATTAAAACAATCAAGATAATAAATAATTTAACTTTCATAATATTGATAATTTATTGATTAGCTTTAGGATATAGTTCTGTAAATATATTTTTTAGCCATATATCAAGATTAGTATCTGATAAATTAAGTTGTAACTTCTTACGTATTAGAGAGTTAATATTATATACATTCTTTCTTTTAATCAACATCTTGATATCTTCAGGATATAAGCCAATTATGTATAAGCAACAGAAACCAATTTCAGAAGTCGTCAATCCATAATTTTTTAGTCTCAAAACAAACTCTGGATAGTGCACCGTGTATACTAAAGCGATATTATCTATGATATAGTTTTTATTTTTTTCTATCATTTCTGGATGACTTGCTATCTTTGAAATTGAATCTGGTCTTGGAGATTCCATAAATGTAGTAAAAGAGATAAGCCGACTTTTAAGATTTCCATCATCTTCTACCAAAGAGAGTATATCGTTATATTTGCGCTCTACAGTTTGTAAAATCCTAAAATCATTGTTTATAGCCACAAGATTACGTTTATCTATACAGTATTTAATAGTTACATATAGTAAAATTATTGACAAGAATGTTATAAATATCACACTATGTGTTATTATTTCTCTCCGTTTTCGCTCAGCGATTAGCGACAGATATTGTTTCTCTATTAATGCGATATTAGATCTATAAATAAACAAATCATTTTTGCCATTTATTTCTGAGTATTGTTTTCGTGACGATAAAGCTCCCTTGTAGTCTCCAATATATTCTTGAATCTTGGCCAGGTTGGAATAATATGACGCATCATTATCAATATTATTATATTTAGAATACAAGTTAAGATAATCTAACGCATCTTGATAACGCTGTTGACGTAAATATGCGATCGCAATGGTTTTCCAGTTCACAAGGTCTAGTTGTGGATATTCATTAATATAATTAGCAATAAATGAATTGATTATTTCAGACTTTGCATTCGTATATATATAATAATTCAGAATTAGGTTGTTAAAATTATGTTTTTGTTCAATGCTAAAGTCATTTACATATCTAGCCAATGTATCAATATTCTGGGAAAGATTGTCATATCTTTCCAAAATATTATTCATTTTACCAATATTAAGATAACAGTAAATATAATATGTTGTATCCATATCCATATTCGCATAGTGTGCTGCTTGTGAAAACGCATGCAGAGATTCTTCGTGTCTCCAAATTCTATGATACATTGCCCCTTTTAGCCCATATATCCTCTTTAATATATTATAGTCTATTTTCAATGTATCTAAGTTAAGAGCCTTGATTGCACACAACATTGCATTTTCATAATCTTCATTATTTTCATATATTCTTCCTAAATAAAAATAGGTATAAGCCTTATCATTGTCGGTACCACGCTCTAAGTAGTAATCAACTGCAGGTCTAATAATACTATCGTGCTTCAGATCAATATAATTTTTATCAAGGGCAATTGAGTAGAGTAAAGCATATTTAGCTTTTGACTTAGTATTCAATATACTGATATCAATTTTTTTTAGTTCTGATAGTGCTATGTCTGGTTTTTCATTTAAATATGATTTTATACTATCAATATCATATTCCGATGTTGAACAACTATATGTAATCAAGATGGAGATAAGAATAAATAATAGCCTTTGTTTCATAATTAAAATGGTTATGTCTGAACAAAGTTAAACAATATTTAGTGGTCAGAAATACACATAAAAGTATTTTATTCTCAAATGAAAGAAATAAAACATATCTCGCTAACAATGAGCAATTTAAATAATTCCAAAATGAGACTTTTATTTTGGAAATGAAACCTAATCTATGTTATTTTGCAAAAAGAGAAAACTTATTTAATTTAGACTTAAAATTTCAACTAAAAATTAGTGACATGAAAAAAACACTCTACTTATTAGTAATGTTATTTACCTCTTGTACAATCATTGATGATAGTACTGAATTATACAATAATCCTCATAATCAAATCATAGATGAGGCATATTCTTTCGAAGCAATTACAGCGAAGGATGTGTGGAGTACACACAACACCATTGAAGAGATGCAAGAAGCATGTCAAATTCCAGATGACTACTTAAAATGTATGACTACACGTAGCTTAGTTGAAACTTGTATGAAGTATCCGCTATTTGGTAATTATTTGGCCTATAATGATCAATTTGAAGGAATTATGCAAGTTATGTCAGGTTTCAATGGTTTTAAAGAGCTTAGATCTAGAAGCGATGCAGCAGAAGAATTACTTAAGTACTATGCTTCTATGGATGTTGAATCAATAAATGCCCAAACAAAATCGGAGGCATATTCCAACATTGTACAAGGTAACAGTGTTATACATTTTGATTATATTGAACTTGTTTTGATGTCCGGAGCATACTCCAGTATTGATACAGAAGATATAGAGGAGTTAAGATTTATTGCAGAAGAAAAACTACAAAATAAAATAAATAGTCAAGGATTATTTGGATATGAAAGTATTTATAAAACAGGTATAATTATTGATTGTGCTAAATCAATTTCAAATACTATCTGCAAAAGTGATGGCTATGTAGTAGACACAACATATTGGTTTAATAAATTTAAGGACAATTATTATAATGATAATGGAAGTATAGCGACAAATGGAGTATATACAAAAGAAGGACAATATATTGAAGTATTAAACAGAAGCAATTTAACAGAGGCCGAGATTTTAACTAGACAGCAGTATTTAGTTCATATGTATCCTAATGCCATAATCCTATCCCCAGCTTCTAGCAGATATAATGGACACGCATATGCATGGCATATGTCTGATGGTGGAGAAGAATGCTGGATCAATGCAACAACAGACGATTCCCCCCAATTGGTTAATAGTAATATAAAAAACTATTGGACAAATGATTACTATTGGCAAACTCACGACCCTCTTTTTGCTCAGAAAATACTATACATTAGTGGTTCTTCTACTCATTCAGCCACAAGATCAAATGTAGTGGGGAAATATGAATCAAAGTGGGGAGATTTGCCTCTTGTAAGGCATGCTCCCGATTATTGTCCATATCAGGGAACGAAATTATATTTTACGCACAATGCTACAACTGGACTATTAGTATGCAGTTCTGGTAATGGAGAAACAAGTGTTGGTGAGAGTAATAATTACTACCCGGCACAAGAATTAACTTCAGAAGTTTCATATAGAGATTGGGAAATATTGACAGCAAAGGGGACTGATGCTGTGGAGGATGGTAAAGCAAACATATATACAAATGGTAATGTAGCGACTATATCATTTAACTACCCAGGGCTATATCAAATATTTTATCGATCATATAATAGTCGCAATTATCTGATAGGAGAATACTTTTTTGAGCCTATTGTAGAATAAATTTGCAAATTTTATTAACTTTGATAATGAGACTCAAAACCTTATCTTTATTGATAACTACTATATTGTCGTTGCTCTCTTTAGCAGCATTTGCTCAAGGGAGGGATACGGTGTACAATATAAAGGAAGCTGTAGTATTTGGAGAGAAAGGCATATTGGATATAAATAGTACCCAATCAAGTTTTGTCAGGATATCCAAGATGGATGTTCTCAAAGTACCGGCAGTAATGGGAGAGATAGATGTAATCAAGACTCTACATAGAATTCCTGGATTTTTAGCTACAGGAGATGGGCGTGCAGGTATATATGTCAGGGGTGGAGATTATGACCAAAACCAGATAAGAATGGACGGAGCTATACTCTATAGTGCTGAGCACTTGAAAGGGTTTATGTCTGCTATAAATCCTGATATGATTGAGGATATGGTAGCATATAAAGGGGCTTTTCCTGCCCAATACGGTGGTCAGCTGTCAAGTGTTATTGATATTAAACTGAAAGATGGGGATTATCAAGACTATCATGGATCATTAAGTATCGGATTGATAGCGTCTAAAATACAAGCTGAAGGACCTATATGGAAGGGGAGAACATCATTCAATATTGGAGCCAGAGTTTCATATATAAACTTGATAATGATCCCTATACTGACCGCAATTGCGGACAATTCAAGGGCGGCTTCTCCGTTCATTAATATGAATTACTATGATATTACGGCAAAACTGTCTCACAAGTTCAATAACAAGCATAAACTTGCCGGCGTATTCTATATCAGTAGAGATACACAAAACGAATCTCCGTCCCCATCTGTCAAAGACGTAACAGATCAGGGGGTACATACATATTACAAGGTAGAGGAATTTTCTGGCAATATATGGGGGAATACATCCGGGAGCTTGAATTGGTCATATACTATCAACCCCGAACTCAAACTTATGTCTGATGTAGTGTATAGCAGATATAATTATAATTTGGACAGCAAATATCATGCATTGCATAAAATAGAAAGTTATGAACGTAGAGTAGTAAATGAAATTGAAACTCGCTTACTTCAAAAATCTGATTTGGAAGATATGTCTATTGACTTCAGTGTTTATCATAATACACCAATTAATGATTTGACTGTAGGGATAAAAGGGTATAATGGTATATTTTCTCCAATAGTGAATTCATATAAAAAACTTTATCAAGAATTCTATCACCATAATGAAAATCATGGATGGAATTCTGAAAGTATATTGGATACCATTTCAGGATGTACTCAAAGTATGAAATCATTTTCCATATATGCACAAGATGATTTGGATATTACCAACTGTTTTGGCTTGAGTTGCGGTTTGAGATATACCCTATATTCTGTACCAAACAAGATATATCACTCAATAGAACCTCGTGCAGGTATGAGATTTATGATTACTCAGAAAGCTGCTTTCAAATTATCCTATGCCAGAATGTCGCAAGGTGCGCATCAGTTAGTTAGCAGCACGCTATATTCCCCTTCTGATATATGGGTGCCTATAACTGAGAACATTCCTCTTATGAGTAGTGATATATTCAGTGCAGCATATCAGCAGGAGATGGATAAAGGGTTTAAAATATCTTTGGAGGGATATTATAAGACAATGGGTAATCTATTGGAATATAGAGAGGGATCATCGGCTCTTTCCGGACAAGATTGGGAAAAAAGGGTTGTTCTCGGGAAAGGATGGTCATATGGAGTGGAATTCTTATTGGAAAGGAGTGAGGGTAATACCACTGGATGGATTAATTACACTTGGAGCAAATCTCTTCGCCTTTTTGATGAAATTAATAATGGTAAGAAGTATTACAGTCCTAATGATAGAAGGCATAATTTCGGTATATTGTTAAACCACAGATTCAATTACAAATGGGATATTTCTTTGTCTTGGACTTATCAGACAGGACGGTTCAGTACAATACCAGGACCAGTGTATTATTCAGGAAGCAGAATTTCTGGGATTTATATTACACATGACTCCAATAAACATAACAGATTTGCTTTTGACTCATATGATTATCTTAGATATGATGAAAGAATTGAAAAGTATATTACAGACTATATATCGGGATTTGAGGATAAATCAGATGATAGTTTTTTTAGAAGATACACTAGGGTTGATTCATATACTGAGAAAAATGGGTATAAATTCCCTGATATTCATAGGCTTGATATTAGTGTTAACTATAATATAGAACACAGATTTGGAGAGAGTGTACTGAATTTATCAATTTATAACCTATATAACAGGATGAACATTACCTCTGCCTATATGGGATTCAATGAGAAGAATAATATAGTAATGAAAGGGGTGTGTCTGCTACCTTTTATGCCCTCTGTCAGTTATACTTTTAAATTTTGATGTGCTATGAGAAAACTTACTTCTATAATATTAATTCTGATTGGTTTCATTTCTTCTTGCGAAATCATATTGGAGTTTCCAGAAGAAAATGAGAATTCAGTTTTGGTCTTGAATGCAATTGCAGATACAGACTCCACATTTTCTGCTATTATTACACGCACATTGCCCAGCAACTCTGTATTTCCCGGTCATATCCTGTATGAGTATGATGATATTCTGTATGGTGATCATACCATATCTGGTTTTCATGACGATTTCAATATGAAGAAGCATGTAGTTAGAGATGCCAAAATACATTTTCAAGTAAATGATAGTGTTGAAGAACTGATGTATTATGACTCTCTATTATTCAAATACAGATGCAATTATACGCCCAAAGAAGGTGATAAGATTAAAGTGTGGTGTGAGAGTGGGAATCAAGACATAATTTATGCAGAGACTATCGTTCCTACAAAACAAAAAATTGAAATACTTGAGCTGAATAAAGTATATAGTGAAATTGACTGTGGATGTACAGATACTATAATACGTATTAACTTAAGTATTACAGATCCTGACATAGAGAAGAACTACTACCGTCTTAAAGTCAGATGTGCTTCTGGCTTTTATGAAGACGTTGTTTCTGATTTTGAAACATCTAACGGTTATCCTGTTGTTTACAGAAATAGACTCACTGTAAACGATTACTATACTTCTAATGATCCATTATTTTATGTTGAAGATTTATATAAAGGCGATGTTTGGCCTGCTCATTTTTCACCAATATTTAATGACACATTAATAGATGGACAAAATTACCCATTTACAGTCGAGATTCGGCAGGTATTAGGGACCTATATGGACTCATCCGGAAATACTCATCCACACGACAATCCATACATCTACATAGAACTGGTATCAATAACAGAAGATATGTACAAATACCTTAAATCTATGATGAAATACAGAATATCAGAAAGCGATCCCTATACCGAGTTAAAAGGTGTATATTCTAATATAGATGGCGGATACGGTATATTAGGTGCAAGTTCAAGTTCTGATATCTTTATTGATCTGACCCAAATTTAGCTACCTCTTCCACTCTCTTCATCACTCTCAGGAAGTTCCCCCCAAGGATTCCTTTGATATCTTCATCTGAGTAACCTCTGGCTTTAAGTTCTGATGTGAAGTTAGGGAACATACTTGCATCTCTCATACCCTCCGGTGGAGTCTCAATGCCGTCAAAATCTGACCCCAGACCTACGTGCTGCGCCCCTACGAGCTTCACTACGTGGTCAATATGATCTACCACTCTCTTGTAAGAAGGGGCAGGATAATTTGCCATCCGCTTCTCCACTTCGTGGTATGCTGCCCTCTTCTCTTCATTGTCTATCTCCATACGTGATGCAGCCTGTTTTACATCAAATTCGTCTGCGAGATCCCAGAATTCATCTGTACCGAAGTTATCATCGATAAATGCAGGATAGAAATTGATCTGAATCACACCGCCATTTGCTGCCAAAGCCTTGATCATATCATCAGTCATATTCCTTCTGTGGCCGCAAAGGGCCCTGCAGCACGAGTGAGTAGCCACCACCGGCGCTTTTGAGTATTTGATAACATCATAGAATGCATCATCTGAGATGTGGGACACATCGACAATCATACCCAGTCTGTTCATTTCAGCGATTACCTCCTGACCGAAAGGTGAAACACCGCCCCACCTCTTCTCTTTAGGACCACAAGAGTCACAAATCTCATTGTTACCGGCGTGGGTCAGGGTCATATATCTTACACCGAAACGGTAGAACAATCTCAACATATGGAGATCTTTCTGTATCGGAAGACCATTCTCCATACCCAAAAAGATAGATATCAGACCTTTTTTCTTATTCTCAAGAGCCTCTTCCACAGAGAACGCGAATGCGACTTTATCTTTGTTCTGATCCACAGCATCGTATGTGCGTGAAAGAAGTTCAAGCGCCCTTCTGGTAGCAGCATCAGGGGTCAGGCTGTTAGATGTATAGAGTGCGAAGAATGCACCATCTACCCCACCTTCCTTCATCCTTATGAAATCGACGTGACATCTGTCCAGACGCTGACCGAGGTCCACATTTTCAAGTAGCATACTAGGAGTATCGCAGTGAGAATCAAGCACAAAGGCTTCTTGATGTAATTTATCCATATATTCAGATTTTAAAATTTGTCAGTCATCTCACAAAGATAACAAATTCTATCTCTTTTTCAAAGATGCGCCTCCGGATTTATCATCCACTTCAAGTCTGCCTACACTGCTGTTATAATATAGTTTGGATGCCCCTGAAAGATCCACCTCAAGATATTTCACCACCTCCACAGTAGCTGATGATGCCCCTGAAAGATCCACCACAGCAGTCTCACACACCATTTTGGCTCCATCTATTTTGGATGCGCCGGAACCATCCAGATCCATCGATTTTGTCTGCCCATCCATAACTATTTTAGATGCACCGGAGCAGTCAATATCCAATTCTCCAAATTTTCCTTCAATATACACATTTGAAGCTCCACTTGCATCCAGTGAACAATCATCAAATACACCATTCAGATTCAGTTTGGAAGCACCGGAAATATCGAAATCCCCCTCATTTGCCTCCACACAGAGTTTTTTCACATTAGATGCACCGCTGAACTCCCCATCAAACTCCAAAACCTCAAACACTTCATCAGAATAGAACGATGTAGCCCCAGACATAGAGAGCCCGGAGAGCTCTTTAACCCCTATTTCTGCTTCAAACACCTTATTCCCCATATTTTTTGACAATCTGTTTGGCAGTCGTGCGCTATCTATACCGACAAACAGGACACCGTGGGAAACACGGACCACCAGATAAGGCTCATACTCCTCATCTATCGTTATGGTCACACTGGGTTCGGACGATTTCACCACAGTAATATCAAAACTGTACGACACATCTATTTTTGTAAAATTACCCACCTTTACATCCTTTGTGATATTTGCAGCAAAAATATTTGCCGAGAAAGCCACCATAGCAGCCATAAACAAAAAAATCTTCTTCATAACTATCTGCTTTTTACGATTGTTTTTAATTCCATAATTCCATTCAATTTATCTTGATAATACCCCTTTATTACCGTTAATTTCTCTGAAGCGCGCATTTCATCCGGAAGTAACGATATCAGAGGAACACCCTCATTACTAACATTTTCTATCACCTCATTTAAAGTTTCTATTTCGCTAACATTTACAGACATCTGCAGCTCTGCAGTGATGATTGCCACCTCCCTGCAATACCTCTTGTACACCCGTAGCATCTCCTTTTCAGGGGTATAAAAGTCCCACACAAGACCAATCCCCAGGAGGACAATTACTACTGCTGCCACACCGATACCTCTCTTGTAGAATCTCCACGCACCCCCCCTATCAGGCTTCTCGACCTTGGCCACAAATCTCTCGAAGTCACCCTCCAAAGGGAGTTCGGAATCAAACTCTGCCCTATGCTGTGATATTATCCTATTCAATTCATTCATAACTCGTTAACTATTTTAATCAATTTATCCCTTCCCCTCATATACTGGCTTCGTACTGTGCTCTCCTTCACTTCTAAAATCTTGGCCACCTCCTCATAGTCAAACCCCTCAAACAAAATCATCGAAAGGACGGCTCTATATCCGTCTGGAAGCCTCGCCAGCCCCTCTTTTATTTTCGGGATCATATCAGCAGTACCCCTCCACTTCACATCCCCAATATTCTCTACCAAATCTGCCTTATACTCCTCCATAAATTCAAGATCCCTTTTCTTCTTTCTCACCCTGTCTATAGCCCCCCTTACGGCACTCTTCACCAGCCAAGCCTCTTCTTTAGGTAATGGAAGTGACATCCCTGATTTCAAATACTTTATCATCACATCCTGCATCACCTCTTCTGCATCCATCCGATCCCCCAGAATCCTATATGAGGTATTGAACAGACGCACCCTGTACCGATGATAAAATGTATTGATCTCTTCGCGTGTCATTTCAGTTTATTTACATAAATATAACGAAAAAGGATGCAAGTTTGTTGCATCCTCCTCCAGATATTTATAAAAATTTCCTAAAGTTTTCCACCCCGTTGGCGAACTGCTTCATACAGGCACACCGCAGTGGCTACAGACACGTTAAGGGAGCTGATCTCCCCGGCCATAGGGATTTTCCCCTTCTCATCACACAGGGCAAGCATCGAATCTGAGATACCTTTCCCTTCAGAACCCATTACAATGGCGGTAGGCTTAGTAAAATCTACCCCGTAGATATCCTTGTCACTCTTTTCAGTAGCACCCACGATCTGGAATCCCTGCTCCTTAAGATACATCGCCGGAAGGCGGAGATTCTGGGTCTTGGCCACATTGATGCGGAGCAATGCACCTGCAGAGGCCTTGATCCCTTCAGATGTGATGGCAGCACCACCTTTTGCAGGGACTATGATTCCTGAAGCTCCGGCACACTCTGCTGTACGGGCGATGGCCCCGAGGTTCCGCACATCACTCACCCCATCCAGCATAATGAAAACTGGGGCGGGATGCTGCATCAGCGCAATATCTACCATCTCTTCAAATGGAGTGTAGTCAATCTTTGAAAATAAGGCAATTACCCCTTGGTGATTTCCCTTACAAACTTTATTAAGACGCTCTGCAGGGACGAACTGCGCCTGCACACCTTTCTCTTTCAAAAGCTCCATAAGTTCTCTGAACTGAGGGGAATCAAGTCCCTGCTTCAGCATCACCTTATCGATATTTTTCCCGGCACGCACCGCCTCCATTACAGGGTGCATTCCAAACAGGTAATTCAATTTCTCTTCCATATCTATAAAAAAATTATTCTGACAGCATCATCCACTCCTCCATCCTGACATCCAGCTCCCTTTTAAGCTCCAGATACTCTCTGGTAAGGGTATCTATATCTGTACCCGCTTCAGGCATAGCCAACTTCCCCTCTATCTCTTTCATCTTCTCCTCCAGCCCTTTGATCTTCTTCTCGCATATCTCCACCTGCTTCTGCTTGCGTCGCAGCTCCTTCTGCTCTTCGTATGAGAGCTTTGCACCTTTATCTTGAGCCACAGGAGCCGCCTCTGCCACCTTTTTAGGGGCAGGAGCCTCTTTTTTAGCCTCTTCTGCGGGCAATTCAAGCTCAGACAGGTTCTCTATCTTCCTCCTCTCCAGAAATGCTGAAATACCGCCAAGATGCTCTTTTATCTTCCCATCCCTGAACTCGTACACCTTATCCACAAGTCCATCGAGAAAATCCCTGTCGTGGGATACTATCACCAGTGTACCGTCATATTTGACCAGCGCCTGTTTGAGGATATCTTTTGAGCGGATATCCATATGGTTTGTAGGCTCATCGAGTGCCAGAAGATTGTAAGGTTTGAGGATAAGTTTGGCCATCGCCAGGCGGGATCTTTCGCCACCGCTCAGCACAGCCACCTTTTTATCTATATCCTCTCCTCTGAAGAGGAATGCTCCAAGTATATCCCTGAGTTTGAACCGTATATCGCCTACCGCCACTTTATCCAGAGTATCGAACACCGTATCATTCTTATCCAGAATATCCTCCTGATTCTGAGCATAATACCCCAGAGCCACATTATATCCCAGTGCTGCCTCACCCTCCAGAGGATACAGTTCGGATGTGATAATCTTCATCATAGTGGACTTGCCTTCACCATTCCTCCCCACAAAAGCCACCTTCTCCCCCCTCATAATGGTCATATCAGCATCCTTGAAGACCACTTTACGTCCATTCTCATAACCGGCAGCCATATCCCTCACCTTAAGGACCACATCTCCGGATCTGGGTGCAGGTGGGAATTTCACACTCAGAGCAGAATTGTCCTCTACCTCCACCTCTATCCTCTCGAGCTTGTCAAGCTGCTTGATTCGGGACTGCACCTGATTCGATTTTGTGGGTTTGTATCTGAATTTTTCGATAAATTCCTCGGTTTTTTCTATCATCCTCTGCTGGTTCTCGTATGCAGCCCTCTGCTGCGCCATCCTCTCTGCACGAAGCTCTTTGAACCTGCTGTAAGGGACCTTGTAGTCGTGGATCTTGCCGAGCATAATCTCGACAGTCCTGTTGGTCACCCTATCGAGAAATCTCCTGTCGTGGGAGATCAGAAGAAGGGTTCCGGAATACGAAGTAAGATAATCTTCGAGCCACTGTATAGACTCGATATCCAGGTGGTTAGTAGGCTCATCCAGCATTATTACCTTAGGTCGGAGCAGAAGCACCTTTGCCAGCTCCACACGCATATTCCACCCCTGCGAAAATGTCCCCCTCTTTCTGGTCAGCTCCTCTTTTTTGAAGCCCAGTCCCATAAGGGTCTTCTCTGCCTGAAGTCTGGGAGAATCTGACTGCGCATATGCCAGACGGTCATTTATGTCGTTGAGTTCCTCGATGAGTCGGTGATAGCCTGCGGACTCGTAATCTGTCCTGGTAGCGAGCTCTACATTTATCTCCTCCATCCTGTCCTGCATCGCAAACATATCGGCAAATGCAGTCATCGCCTCATCTATTACACTCCTCTCTTTCGAGTACTCCATTATCTGAGGCAAATAGCCGATAGTGAGATCCTGCGGTTTGAGAATCCTCCCTGATGTGAGAGACTCCACCCCCATAATCAGCTTCAGAATGGTAGATTTTCCCGCTCCGTTTTTCCCCACCAGGGCAATATGCTCACCATCACTTATATGAAAGTTTATGCTGTCCAGGAGGGTAAATCCTCCGAAAGAGACAGTCAGATCGTTAATGGAAATCATTCTTCTTCCTCCTCCTCTACTTTTTCTTTACACATCAGTATAGATACCTCATAAAGCATATACAGAGGGAGTGCTACCATAAACAGGGTAAATGCATCCCCTGAAGGGGTTATCACCGCTGCAAGCACCATAAGCACCACCACTGCGTGTTTTCTGTATTTGCGGAGCAACCCCTTATGAATCACCCCTAATCTGGACAATATGGCCGCCAGCGCAGGCATCTCAAACACAATACCCATCACCAGTATAAGCCTGATAAACATCGAAATATACGATGAGAGGGAGATCTGGTTAGGGACATCGGCACTCACCTGATAGGTCCCCAGAAACCTGAGGGTCAAGGGAAATACAAAAAAATATCCCACGGCCACCCCCATATAGAAAAGGAGGGATGCGAAGCCGAATGCACTTTTTATCACCCCTTTTTCATTGGCATAGAGTGCAGGGCTGATAAATCCCCAGAGCAGATAGACTATAAAGGGGAACGCCACAACAAATGCCAGATAAAAAGAGACCTTTATATGGATAAAGAACTGGGCTGCCAGATCTATATTTATCAGCTCCAGTGAGAACTCATCCAGCGGAGACAGCCCCACGAGTGCAAACAATGCATTGAACCACCGGTACAGCGCAAAGTCCCCCTCTATCGGAGCCAGAATGACATCATTAAAAATAAAGTCCTTGCCGATAAAGATGACCACCATAAAGAGCAATATGGCACCGAGCGCACGGAATATCACCTTCCGCAGCTCATCCAAGTGCTCCCAAAATGTCATCTCCTGAGCCACTACTATTTTTTCTTGTCAGAATTTAGTGTATCGTTGATCTCTTTGGTCTCTTTGTCCAGGTCAAGTTCATCCTGAACATCTTTCATTCCATCCTTAAAGCTCTTGACACCTTTACCGATGCCCTTCATAAGCTCCGGAATCTTTTTACCGCCAAAAAACAATAGAACGATCAAAGCGATAACGATGATTTCAGTCATACCTATTGACCCTAAAAACAACAAAGTTCTCATATTTTAATTATTTAATGAATAATACTTTACTTACTTCCACTTACAGCTTTACTAAATGCGTCCACAAACTCCTTGGGAGCCCTTATAGGTCGTCTGGTATCCTTATTCAGGAAGCCGAGCACCACATCACCTTCACACACCAGATCTCCATTCTGGTTAAAAATCTGTGTATGAACTTCCACCCTGGCCATAGGCTCCTTTTCCACAGTAGAGACGATTCTCAGCTTGTCTCCAAGTCTGGCAGGAGTTTTATATTTGCACGAGACAGAACTCACAGGCATTATAAATCCCAGCTCTTCAAATCTGATCACAGGAAGTCCAAGATCATCCATCATCTTCCCCCTGCCACATTCGAAGTAGCGGATATAGTTTGAATGGTGGACTATTCCCATCTGGTCAGTCTCATAGAAGCGGACCTCAAGTTCCATCTCTGACTGGTACAACATACTCTATTTCTTAAGATTAGCTATACTGTTCTTCAAGTTTTCAATCTTGGTGGTGGCGTCGCTCTGTTTCTTCCTCTCCATAGCTACCACCGCCTCCGGTGCATTCTGTACAAATCTCTCGTTTGAAAGCTTAGCCTCCACACCTTTTAGGAATTTGGACAAGTGTGCTATCTCTGCCTCCATCTTGGCGATCTCCTCCTCTGCATTTACCATACCTGTAAGTGGCACGAAGAATTCGATAGTATCCACCATAAACGCTGCACCATTCACACTGTTGTCTATCTCTGACACCAAAGAGACCTCCGAGAGGTTAGCCATCCTTTTCACCACAGATACGATCTTCTCAGGGAATGCACCTTTAATCTGAAGAGTCAGAGCCTCTTTAGGTGAAAGCCCCTTTGACTGACGTATATTTCTTACAGATGCGATGGCACCTACACCCTGCTCAAATGCGTGGATAGTCTCTACGCTATAAGGAGCCGCTTTTGGCTGAGGCTGAAGCATAATGGTCTCACCATCTTTTCTCTCTTCGATATTCTGCCATAGCTCTTCAGTGATGAAAGGCATTATAGGGTGAAGAAGTCTCAGAAGCTTCTCGAAGAATACGATAGTGGTATCGTAGGTCACCTTGTCGATAGGTTTTCCGTATTCAGGTTTGATAACCTCCAGATACCAGGCACAGAAGTCGTCCCAGAAGAACTTGTAGAGGGTCATCAGAGCATCTGAAAGTCTGAACTTCGAGAAGTGCTCATCTATAGTCTCGATGGTCTGGGAAAGTTTGTTGTCAAACCACTCGGCAGCAAGTTTCGAGTGCTCACTCTGCTGAATATCTGCACTCACCTCCCAACCTCTGATAAGACGGTAGGCGTTCCAAATCTTGTTACAGAAGTTTCTGCCCTGCTCTACCTGTGACTCATCAAACAGGATATCGTTACCTGCCGAACTGCACAGAAGCATACCGAGTCTCACACCGTCTGCACCGAACTGCTCCATAAGCTTGATAGGATCGGGTGAGTTGCCGAGAGATTTGGACATCTTTCTGCCGAGCTTGTCCCTTACGATACCTGTCAGATATACATTTCTGAAAGGCACCTCCTGACAGAACTCGCCACCTGCCATAATCATACGCGCTACCCAGAAGAAAAGGATCTCAGGGGCGGTAATCAGGTCATTTGTAGGATAATAGTATGCAAGTTCCGCATTAGGATCCCTGTCAGGGCGACCTGGTTTGGATGGATCAAATACAGATACAGGCCACAACCAAGATGAGAACCAGGTATCAAGCACGTCATCATCCCTTCTTAGATCCTCCATCTTCACAGATGGATCTATCTTCTGTGCAGCTGCCAATGCCTCCTCGATGGTAGCCTCCACTACGAATTCACCATTTGGAAGGTAGTATGCAGGGATCTGCTGTCCCCACCACAGCTGACGTGAGATACACCAGTCACGGACATTCTCCATCCAGTGACGGTATGTATTTCTGAATTTGTCAGGGATAAGCTTGATCTCTCCGTTCTCCACTTTAGCCAAAGCATCTTTTGCCAGATCCTCCATCTTCAAGAACCACTGAAGTGAAAGTCTTGGTTCGATAACGGCATTTGTCCTCTCAGAATAGCCCACTTGTGAAAGATAGTTCTCTTCCTTCTCCAGATGTCCTGCCTCATCGAGCATCTTGGTAATCTTCTTACGTGCCACGAACCTGTCCTCACCGATAAGAATCTGAGCTTTCTCGTTTAGACATCCGTGTTCATCGATAATATCGATAACAGGGAGTTTATGTTTGATACCGAGTTCGTAGTCGTTGATATCGTGTGCAGGGGTCACTTTAAGACATCCTGTACCGAAGTCCATAGTCACATAGCTGTCCTCGATGATAGGTATCTCTTTATTTATAAGGGGAACAAACACCTTTTTACCTTTGAGGTAGTGATACCTTTCGTCCTCAGGGTTAATACATACAGCTGCATCGGCCATAATGGTCTCAGGACGTGTAGTGGCGATCACGATATATTTATCAGAAGGTTTGCCATCCTCTGAGATGAAATATCTGAGATAGTAAAGTTTTGATTGGGTCTCTTTACGGATTACCTCCTCGTCACTTACAGCGGTCAGAGACTGTGGATCCCAGTTCACCATCCTCACACCACGATAGATGTAACCTTTCTTGTAAAAATATACGAAAGTATTGATAACAGCTTCACTTAAAGGCTCATCCATAGTAAATTTGGTTCTATCCCAGTCGCAGGATGCACCGAGCTTCTTAAGCTGCTCAAGGATAATACCACCGTGTTTCTCCTTCCACTCCCACGCGTGTTTGAGGAACTCCTCACGGGTCAGTGACGACTTCTCTATCCCCTGCTCTTTAAGTTTGGCCACCACTTTAGCCTCAGTAGCGATAGATGCGTGGTCAGTACCGGGTACCCAGCAGGCATTCTTGCCGTTCATCCTCGCGCGACGCACCAATACATCCTGAATGGTATTGTTCAACATATGCCCCATATGGAGCACACCGGTCACGTTTGGTGGTGGAATCACGATAGTATAAGGCTCTCTCTCATCGGGTTCCGAGTGAAAATATTTGTTTTTCAACCAATAAGCATACCACTTATCTTCTACCTCCAAGGGGTTGTATTTTACAGGTAATTCCATAAATATTGTTATTCTATTATATTATCCTTTTATCTTAACAAACTGCAAATTTACACATTTTATTCCTATCTTTGTGCATAGTAACATTCAAAATATTATGGAAAATAACCAGAAAAATCTGCAAGGTAAGGAATTAAGCCTGAATCTGCCCGAAGAGGTAGCCAAAGGGAGTTATGCAAACCTGGCCATCATCACACACTCGACCAGCGAGTTCATCATAGATTTTGCCCGTATCCTCCCCGGCATCCCCAAGCCTCCGGTAACCAACAGGATCATTATGACACCTGAGCACGCAAAACGTCTTGCCAGGGCACTTGAAGACAATATTGCCAAGTTCGAGAGCCAGTTCGGCGAGATCAAACTCCCCGAGCAAAAGATGGTCCTCCCCCCTATGGGATTTGGCCCCAATACCCCTAATGCCTAACCGCCAGGAATGAAAGAGTCCACCCACACTATCTCGGTCGCAGGTGCCGGCAATATGGCATTTCGCCTGGGCATAGCGCTCAGGGATGCCGGACACCGCATCACACATATATGGTCACGCCGCAGAGAGCCGGGAGAAAAACTGGCCACCATCCTCTCATCAGAGGGGGGCAACACCCTCTATACCGATAATCTGGCAGAGCTGCTTGATTCAGAGGTGGTCATACTTGCTGTTTCAGACAATGCAATAAGGGAGATGGCCTGCAAAGTGGCAGAGATCATCTGCAACTCACCCCGCTCCACCACTCCATTGGTATTCCACACCTCCGGTGCCACAGATATCGGTGCCCTGGAGCCGCTGAATGCCGCAGGGGTAACTTGCGGAGTCCTTTGGCCGATGATGACCCTCTCCAAAAACAAGAACATCCAGTTCAAGGAGGCCCCCCTGCTGATCGAATGTCCCGATCCGAAGGGGAGAGAGCTGATGGAAGAGTTGGCATTTTCGCTCAGATGCGAATATTTCCACTGCGATTCGACCAAAAGGCTCCAGATGCATTGCGCAGCAGTATTTGCATCAAATTTCACAAACTACGCCCTCAGCCTCGCCTATGAGCTTGCCGGGGACAAGGCACCTTACCTGATCCCTACCGCGATTGAGGCTGTCCGCAAGTGCTGTATGTTCCACCCCGACCAGGTACAAACAGGCCCTGCACTCCGAGGAGACACTGCCACTATGGAGAGACACCTGGCGATGCTCCGCGAAATGGGACTTGCAGAGCACGAAGAGATATACACACTGATCAGCAAAAACATCCCACACAGGGTTAAAAAAAGATAGATTTATGGCAAACTATAAAATCAAACTTGAACAGATTAAAGCTTTCGCATTTGACGTGGACGGGGTACTTACCGACGGCACATTCCAGTCCACTGCTGATGGTGATCTGCTCCGGACATTCAACGCCAAGGACGGCTTCGGTCTCAGGACCGCCATAAACCAGGGATTTCCGGTAGCTATCATCACAGGAGGACTATCGAAAAGTATTTCAAATCGCTTTGTCCCTGTGGGAGTTAAAGACGAAGACCTCTACCAGAACTCGAGGAATAAAATTCCCGATTTCGAGGACTTCTGCACCCGTTATGGACTAAAACCTGAAGAGGTGGCCTTTATGGGCGACGATATACCCGACATCCCTATTCTAAAGGTGTGCGGACTTGCTGTCTGCCCAGCTGATGCTGTACCTGAAGTAAAAGCCGTATGCGACTATATATCAGCTTTCCCCGGAGGTAAAGGATGTGTCCGTGACTTGGTCGAGCAGGTCCTTAAGATTCACGGCAAATGGTTCTACCAGACCGACGCCATATCAGGATAGATAATTTGCCCCCTAAACCACATAAAAATATGATCACAAACCGTAAAATAATCCTTGGCTCAGCCTCTCCCCGAAGGAGAGAACTTCTCTCTCTTCTCGGCCTGGACTTCACCATCGAACTCCCTGTCACAAACGACGAAAGCTACCCGGAAGAGACCCTCTATTCAGAGATCCCCAGACTTATATCCCTGAAAAAATCACAAGGATTCGGAAGGGACCTCAAGGAAGATGAGGTACTCATCACAGCCGACACTATGGTGTTCGGTCCACAGGATATTCCTCTCGGCAAGCCTAAAGATGCAGAAGATGCATACAAAATGCTCGCTGCTCTATCTGGATACACCCACAAAGTAATCACAGGAGTTACACTCAGGACAGTTAAAGTGACACACACATTCACCACTACTACCGAAGTAACGTTCAAAGAGTTATCTAACGAAGAGATAAGATACTATATAGACAACTTCCACCCTTACGACAAGGCCGGAGGATATGCCATCCAGGAGTGGATCGGCGCAGTAGGCATCACCTCCATAAGCGGCTCTTATTTTAATGTGGTGGGGCTCCCTGTCCAGAGGGTATACGAGGTTCTGAAGGAGCTGGACTAACCTTTTGATTTACACAAATCACACACACCGCAGTCAGAGCTTTCGGACTGTCCGAAGTATTTGAGAAGTCTCCTGCTCCGACAGGGGGGATTATCTTCATCTACAGGATGGGAGACATAGTCTATCACAGCTCTCAGTCTCTTCCCGAAGTTCTCTTTACGCTCCTGATAATACCTCTTGGAGATATTTAGGTTATCAGGGGTAAGTCTCTCATTATTAATAAAAATAAGAGGAGATCTGCTCTGCGGTATATAATCTATCACTCTCATCCTTGAGAGCTCTATAAGGATCCTTTTCACCTCCTGCACACTCTGCCTTATCATCTTGGCTATATACTCCTCATCTATCGATACCAGATGGGAGAAGAGGGCTGGATATAACCTCATAATGGCTTTCAGGAAAGTATCCATAGCGGGGTCAGAAAGCTGGATCCTGTAGAGATCATCCCTATTCACGGTAAACATTATCCTGCTCGGATTATCTATCTCCTCTGTAACACTCCAATACCCTGAAAGTTCGATATATTTGATGGCATAATAGGCTGTAGCGGAGTGAAGTCTGAAGTGTTTGGAGAAATCGATCAGATTGAATTTCCTGGTAGCCCCCTCTCCGTCGCCGTATGCTATCCCCAGATACATAAACATCTTCTGATAGATATCGGCTATATATTCGAGTGATGGGAATGATACCTCGAATATCCTTTTCAGACGGACCAGATCTGTCTTATTCCACAGAAGAATGGCTTTTGAGTCCAGACCATCCCTACCTGCCCTTCCCGCCTCCTGAAAATAGGATTCAAGCGATTCCGGGAGGTCAAAATGGCATACAAATCTGACATCTGGCTTATCTATCCCCATCCCAAAGGCATTTGTGGCCACCATCACCCTCAAATCGCCCTTTTTCCAGCGATCCTGCTTCTCAGAGCGCATCTCCTTGCCGACCCCTGCGTGATAAAAATCGGCATCCACCCCCTGGGTCTGAAGGAACTGGGCTATCTCTTCCGCCTTTTTTCTCTCCCTGACATAGACGATACCGCTCCCGGGAAAGGCATTGCAGGCCTTTACCACATTGCCCAGCTTATTTTCACACTCTCTGACAATATACGCCAGATTGGGACGTTCGAATCCCGATCTGAGGATATTCTTCTCTCTGAATTCCAGGGTAGTCATTATATCCTCTGCCACACGCTCTGTCGCAGTGGCAGTCAGTGCTATATAAGGGACCTCCGGTCCCAGAATATTGCGGAGCTCCTTAATAAGGAGATAATCGGGTCTGAAATCGTATCCCCACTGGGAGATGCAGTGGGCCTCATCCACCACTATATAATTCACCTCCATCTTCTCCACCCTCTTGAGGAAAATATCGGTCCTGAGCCTCTCCGGCGAGAGATAGAGGAACTTATAATCCCCATATACGGCATTGTCCAGAGCTACATCTATCTCGTGATATGTCATCCCCGAATATATGGCAAGCGCCTTTATCCCCCTGTTTTTCAGGTTCTGAACCTGATCCTTCATCAGAGATATCAGCGGAGTCACCACTATAGCTATCCCCGGCCTGGCCAGAGACGGCAGCTGAAAACATATCGACTTCCCCCCACCTGTGGGCATAATCGCGAGTGTATCCCTGCCGGATAGAGCGCTCTCTATGATCTCGCGCTGCATCGGACGGAACTCGCTGTACCCCCAATACCTTGTTAATAACTTCTCCAAAATAATCTCCTAAAATTTGTTTTTACAAAGTTAAATAATATATCTTTGCGTGGAAGTTTTCGGCAGCATTTTTGCAGTAAAGAGAAGACAAAGTTTTTAACAATAAAAGATATAAAAAAAGATATTTATTATGAACACAATCGACCTAAGCAAGTATGGTATCACAGGGGTTCAGGAAATCGTGTACAATCCTGACTACGATACCCTTTACAATGACGAATTGAATCCAGAACTTACTGGTTATGAAAAAGGTACAGTTACCGAACTTGGTGCTGTAAACGTGATGACAGGTGTTTATACCGGCCGTTCTCCTAAAGATAAATTTTTCGTAATGGACGAGACTTCTAAAGACACCATCTGGTGGACTTCAGAGGAGTACAAGAACGACAACAAACCTGTAACCAAAGAGACTTGGGCTGAGCTTAAAAAGATCGCTTCAGAGGAGCTTTCTAACAAGAAACTTTATGTAATGGACGCTTTCTGCGGTGCTAACGAGAACACCCGCATCAAAATCCGTTTCATTATGGAGGTGGCTTGGCAGGCTCACTTCGTTAAAAATATGTTCATCCGCCCTACAGAAGAGGAACTTGCCAACTTCGGTGAGCCTGACTTCGTAGTTCTTACAGCTTCAAAAGCTAAAGTTGAGAACTATAAAGAGCTTGGTCTTAACTCTGAGACAGCTGTAGTATTCAACCTTACCGAGAAAATGCAGGTTATCATCAACACCTGGTACGGTGGTGAGATGAAAAAAGGTATGTTCTCATATATGAACTACCTCCTTCCTCTTAAAGGTATCGCTTCTATGCACTGCTCTGCTAACACCGGTAAAGATGGTGACACAGCTATCTTCTTCGGTCTTTCAGGTACAGGTAAGACTACCCTATCTACAGACCCTAAACGTCAGTTGATCGGTGACGATGAGCACGGCTGGGATGATGACGGCGTATTCAACTTCGAAGGTGGCTGCTATGCAAAAGTTATCAACCTTTCACAGGAGAATGAGCCTGATATCTACGGTGCTATCAAGAAAAATGCTCTTCTTGAGAACGTTACAGTAGATGCTAACGGCAAGATCGATTTCAGCGACAAGAGCGTTACTGAAAACACCCGCGTATCTTACCCTATCTACCACATCAACAACATCGTTAAACCTGTATCAAAAGCAGGTCACGCTACCAAGGTTATCTTCTTGACAGCTGACGCATTCGGTGTTCTTCCTCCAGTATCAAAACTTACCCCTGAGCAGACCAAATACTACTTCTTGAGTGGTTTCACCGCTAAGCTTGCCGGTACTGAGCGTGGTATTACTGAACCAACTCCTACCTTCTCAGCTTGTTTCGGTGCTGCATTCCTTTCACTACACCCTACCAAATACGGTGAGGAGCTTGTGAAGAGAATGGAGAAAGTGGGTGCTACTGCATACCTTGTTAACACTGGCTGGAATGGTACAGGCAAACGTATCTCTATCAAAGATACCCGTGCTATCATCGACAGAATCCTTGACGGTTCTATGGATAAAGCCGAGACCATCACCATCCCTATGTTCAACCTGGCAGTTCCTACACAGCTTGAAGGTGTTGACACCAACATCCTTGACCCTCGCAACACTTATGCTACCCCTGCTGACTGGGCAGTTAAAGCAGAAGACCTTGCAGGCCGCTTCGTGAAGAACTTCAAGAAATTCGAAGGCAATGAGGCTGGTAAAGCTCTTGTAGCAGCCGGTCCTCAACTATAATAAAGTTTTACGACTAGACAGAAAATTGGGGGCCCCGGGAATGGGCCCCTTATTTTTAACCCATTAAAATGATAAAGAAAGTGATATATATAATAGCAGGGACTATCATAACTCTTTTTGCCCTTTTTCTGGGGGTATCAGCCATCCTCGAGCACAAGCCCGCTCCACAAGAGGAGGCTATCCACTACCCTGCCCTGAAACCATTGGCAGAGAACAATATCCCGGACAGTCTCAAGATTATGACCTGGAATATAGGCTATGCCGGTCTGGGGGAGAATATGACTTTTTTTATGGATGGAGGTAAGGATGTCAGAGACTCCAGAGAGAGGACTCTCGAAAATCTGCACCATATTATAGAGACTATCCGTACCGAGAATCCCGATATCGTGCTCCTGCAGGAGGTCGACATAAACTCCAAACGCACTTATCATATTAATCAGGCACAGATTCTTCAGCAGGAGTTTCCACAGTATCATATCTACTTCGCCCCCAATCTCAAATCCTGGTTCATCCCCACACCTATCAAAGAGCCTATAGGTGAGACACATAGCGGAGTGGCCATTATGACCCGACATAAGGCAGACTCCGCCATCAGACACCAGTACCCTTCGAAATTCCCCTGGCCTGTCAGTATGTTCAATCTGAAAAGATGTCTTCTGACAGCACACTTTACCCTCCCCGGCGGCAGGGAACTTTTAGTGGGAAATACACACTGCTCAGCATTTGATGACGGCTCGATGAGGAAACAGGAGACAGAGTTTCTTTACACGCTTCTCAAGTCCCGGAATGGATCATCCTTTATCATCGGCGGCGACTGGAACCAGTATCCGGAAGGGTACACCCCATCGGATAAGGAGCTGAATGACAAGAATTTCGTCGTGCAGCCACTCCCATCAGACAGTCTGAAGAAGATAGGCAGATTCATCTATGATCCTTCACTCCATACTGCCCGATACAACGACAAGCCATATCACCCTGAGCACTCCACCAGGACACTGATAGACTACTTCTTCCACTCAGATGATATCACTGCACAGGAGGTCAGAACTCTCGATCTGGAGTTCCGACACAGTGACCACCACCCTGTAGTCACTACTGTCTCTCTTCAAAAGTAAAGAGCGGAGAGGGTTCCCTTCGGGGAAGGCAGAAAAGCTTCACATCTGTCCCCAGCGAGTACCCCATAGAGGTTATTGCCTCTGAGGCACAGTCATACGCCAGTTTGGGAGAGTTGTTATTCTCACTCAAGTGGCACAGATACACAGACTTCAGATCCTTATGCAGCACCATTTTAAGGGCGTGGGCGCACTGGTCGTTGCTCAAGTGTCCGTTCCCCTCGTAGATCCTCTTTTTCAGTTCCGGGGCGTATGATCCTCTGATAAGCATATCGAGATCGAAGTTGGACTCAATAATCAGATGGTCTGCCATCCTGCAGTACTCCATAGCAGCCTCAGGAACTTCCCCCAGGTCTGTCATAAAGACAAATTTCTCACCAAAAAAGTCTATATAGTACCCCACAGTCTCCACTGCATCGTGCGGAACATCAAAGGCTACAAATTTCACCCCCCTGTTCTGCACGAATGTCTCTTTTTTAATCACCCTCTTGCATCCGTTCATAGTCCCTTTGGTACAGGGATGTACCTCCAGGGCCTGATGGATACCCGAAGGAGCATAGACAGGGACAGAGAGTCTGTCTGCCACAGATCCCAGATATTTGATATGGTCTATATGATTGTGTGTCACCAGAATCATCTGCACATTGGAGATGGAGAGGTTATTATCCTCCAGCCTTTTTTTGATGGTTCTCCCCCCTATCCCCACATCTATAAGAAGGGCTGTCTGTTCATTTCCCAGATAGTAACAGTTCCCGTTACTGCCGCTTGACAAGCTTATAAACTGTATCATATCCCACTCTCCTCCAGTTCTGAAAGTTTTCTGGTCACCACTTGGTACAAGTCATCCTCTTTGGGTCTGAACAGAATGGTATGGTAGCCAAGTCTGTTCGCAGTCTCGATATTTGCAGGGGAGTCGTCGATAAAGAGTGACTCCCGGGGATCTATCTTGGCCTTTTTGGCCATATCATTAAAGATCTTCTCTCCAGGCTTTCCACACTTCATCTTATAGGAGAGAAATAGTGTCTCGAATAGTTCTTCTATCTTATAACCTTTATCTTTAAAGAGTTCTCTCACTTTGGCCATACCTATAGGGTTCGTATTGCTAAGGAGGAACATCCTATATTCACCTTTAAAAAAGAGCAGAGTCTCTATCTTGTCCTGAGGGATATCACACAGGAAACGGTTAAGAGAGTAGTCGATCTGACTATCCTTTATCACCCTCTTCTGACCATCCTTGATGGGGGAGGCATTGATCCTGATGATCTGACGGAACTTGTTGGCAGATATCTCTCCATTCTCAAACTTCTCGAAGAACCCTATCTGACGGTAGCTGTTGAGCACCTCTCCGAAGTCCTTGTATCCGACCACCTCATCAAATGCCCTCAGACAGGCTATCCTGTTAAGGGGCACTATCACTCCACCCAGATCAAATATCAAGTTTTTAATCATATAATGTTATTTTTCTTTTCCAAAATCAAATGGTGGTCTGAACACACCTTTCTCTGTCACAATCCCTGAAATCAGCTCCGCCGGGGTCACATCGAATGCGGGATTGTACACTTTAATCTCAAAATCTGTCACCTCCCGTGCCGGTCTCTCCTCTATCACAATATCTCCCCCTGTAGCACACTCCGGATCTATAGTGCTGCTTGGTCCCAATACATAGAACGGCACACCGAAATGTTTTGCCAGCACTGCCAGAGACATCGTCCCTATCTTATTGGCCGTATCTCCGTTTGCAGCCACCCTGTCGCACCCTACAAAAATCATATCTACCTTCCCCTGTGCCATCACAGTAGCCGCCATATTATCGCATATCAGCGTAGCATCCACCCCACTTTTGACCATCTCGTATGCAGTCAGTCTGGCCCCCTGCAGCAGCGGTCTGGTCTCATCGACGAAGACCTTCGGGACCAATCCCCTCTGCTGGGCCAGATGAATGGGCCCCAATGCTGTCCCATAGCGTGATACCGCCAGATGGCCTGCATTGCAGTGGGTAAGGACAGCGCACCCCCTCTTCATCAGGGTAAGGCCATTCTCCGCAATGGCTCTGCACATCTGAACATCCTCCTGCTTGATAGCCTCAGCCTCAGCCAGCAAGGCCCTCTTTACCCCCTCTACCCCTACGGCAATATTGCCCTTAAGGCAGCTCTCCATCCTCTGCAGCGCATAACTCAGATTGACCGCAGTGGGTCTTGAGCTCTGCAAATAACCCTTTATCCTACCGAACTCCGCTGCAAAGTGGTCCATATCCCCCTCTATCGGGAGCATTGCCACATAGATTCCGAATGCGGCTGCCACCCCGATGGCGGGTGCCCCACGCACCTTCAGATGATATATTGCATCATATATCTCTTCCGGTGTTTTTAGGGTCAGGAACACCTCTTCCGATGGAAGACGGGTCTGATCAATTATCTTTACCCCCGTCTTGTCCCCGTTCCACTCTACTGCATCATATTCGAAGAATTTGTCCATCAGGAGCTATAGTCTCTCAATTATCTTTGTAAACAGAGTGGTCATCTTGTCTGCAGCAGCATCTGCAGCCTTTACCACATCCGCACCATCATTTACATAATCCTCAGCATAGTCGTCGTGCGCCTCGTTTGTGATTACAGACATCCCGAATACAGGGACAGATGAGTGTCTTGCCACTATCACTTCAGGGATGGTGGACATACCCACCGCGTCAGCTCCTGCACCTCTATAGAACTTATACTCTGATGGTGTCTCATAAGTAGGACCGCTGCTTGCCAGATATACACCCTCTTTAAGTTCAAAACCCTCCTGCACACCTATCTCTTTGGCCATCCTGATAAGGGCCGGCTCATAAGGTCTGGTCATATCGGGGAAGCGTGGACCGAATTCGTCCAGATTTGGTCCGATAAGTGGATTGGGGAGGAGATTTATATGATCCTTGATAATCATAAGATCCCCCACTTTATAGTCAAAGTTCACCCCACCGGCAGCATTAGATACAAAAAGATATTGGATGCCAAGCTTGACCATCACCCTGATGGGGAGTGTCACTTTGGACATAGGATACCCTTCGTAATAGTGGAAACGCCCCTGCATAGCCAGCACAAGCTTTCCACCGAGTTTGCCCAGGATAAAGTTCCCCATATGTCCGAGGGCAGTCGAGACTGCGAAGTGTGGTATATCAGAATATTTTATGGTGATGGGATCCTCCAGCTTGTATGCAAGCTTTCCGAGGCCGCTCCCCAAAACTATACCGGCAAACGGTTTCTGACCCGAGAATTTATCTTTCAGAAACTCTACCGCTTCATTTATCTGTATCAATCTTTCGTCCATATATTATCCGTTTTATAGATTTTTAGCCAATTTGGCTGCCACTTCGGCCGCCTTTTCGAGTACGATATCCTCACCTGGGATAACGCGGTTTCTCATAATCACCTTACCATCACAGATCACAGTGTCGACGCACGAACTGTTAGCCGAATAGATAAGATTTGCCAGGAAGTTATAGTTAGGGGTAAATGCCGCTGACTTGGTATTTATCAGGACAATATCTGCCAGTTTGCCTTCGGCTATCTCACCGGAATTGAGTCTGAGTGCTTTGGCCGAATCTTTGGTAGCCATATCCATAATCTCCCCGAGAGGCATCGCCCCAGGATCCTTTCTCCACGCTTTTTGCATAAGAGCAGATGTCTTCATAGACTCCAGGATGTCGAGATTGTTTGATGATGCAGTACCATCAGTACCGAATACCACATTTGCACCAGCCTTTTTAAGCTCCGCATATTTGAATTTGTACCCCGAAGAGAGTTTAAGATTGGAGTTGATATTGTGAACTATAGTCACTTTTCTATTTCCCAGTATCTCGATATCCTCCTCATCAAGCCACACCCCGTGGGCAGCTATCACTCTATCACTCAAGATTCCAAGCCTTTTGAATCTCTTGGTGGGAGATACTCCGTAAAGTTCCACAGAGTCCTTGTTCTCCTTCTCTGTCTCAGAGAGGTGGGTGTGGATAAGCAGGTCGTGATCCACGGCGAAGTTGGTCGCCCAGAGCATAGTCTCTTCGCTAACTGTATAACCGGCGTGGATACCGACAGAGAATTTGACCCTATCGCTCCAAGACTTCGATTTCTCATATATATCCTGACACTCTCTGACCTGACGGGCCTCTTTCTCAGCATCACCACCACCCAGAATGGTATATGAAAGATTTGCCCTCATACCGGTCTCCTCTACCGCCTTCACAGCTGTATCGATAAACCAGTACAGATCGAGGAAGCAGGTGACACCACACTTGATCATCTCGATACAAGCGAGTTTGGTCCCCCAATAGATAGCCTCGGGGTCGATATGTTTTTCAAGTCTCCACACTTCATCCAGCCACTCGAAAAGAGGTGCATCTTCAAGGCACCCCCTCATAAGTGTCATAGCACTGTGTGTATGCATATTGTAAAGCCCTGGGATGGCTGTCATATTATCACCGGGAATAGTCTCATCGGCCTTAACATCTACCTTATCAGCGATCTTGCTGATAATATTATCTACGATGTAGATATCTTTCTTCTCTCCATTTAAGGTTACTTGCTTAATCAATAGTGTTCCCATAATCTCAAAATTCTTACAAATTATCAGAGCAAAGTTAAAAAATATCACAAAGAACAGAAAATATATATCGTAAAATTTAAATTTTAAACCTAATCACTCTTTTTGATTATTTTTTTTAACAACTATTACCAAAATAACATCTTTTTATTATATTTGCGTGATTAAAATTTTAAAAATGGTAAACAGACAATTAGTATCACCTAAAAGTATTGTGATCGTCGGAGGGTCCGATGACACCAAAAAGCCTGGAGGGAACACACTTAAGAACCTTCTGGACACCCATTATTCAGGTGAATTGTTTGTCGTGAACCCGAAGGCCGATTCTGCCCAAGGGGTCAAATCGTACAGAAGAATCGAGGATATCCCCCCTGTAGAGTGTGCTATCCTGGCCATTCCGGCCAAGCTTTGTCCCGACACTGTCGATGTGCTGTGCACCAAGAAGTCCTGCAAGGCCATCATCATCCTCTCTGCCGGTTTCCACGAGGACAGCCCCGAGGGTGCCGAACTGGAGCGGAGAATAGCACAGAGGTGCAATGAGACCGGAACCAGCCTTATCGGACCGAACTGCATAGGGGTGATGACCCCCGATTATGCAGGTGTATTTACCCACCCTATCCCCAAACTTACCCGCCAAGGGGCCGCCCTCATTTCGGGATCGGGTGCCACCATTGTCTTCATTCTGGAGGCGGCAATGCAGCTCGGACTCAATTTCAGTCAGGTGTTCTCCGTAGGAAATTGCGCCCAGATCGGTGTAGAGGAGGCTCTCCAATATATGGACGAGAGCTACGAAGAGGGAAAGAGTTCCAAAGTGATAATGCTCTACATCGAGAACATAAGCGACCCTTGGAAGCTCTACATACACGCCTCGTCTCTTATCCGCAAAGGGGTCAAAATCGCAGCGATAAAGGCTGGCTACAGCGAAGCCGGAAGCAGGGCTGCATCATCCCACACAGGTGCGATGGCATCACCCGACAAGGCTGTCGACGCATTGTTCCGCAAAGCGGGAATCATCCGTTGCTACAGCAGAAATGAACTTGTAACCGTAGCCTCTGCCCTTATGTACCCTGAACCCAATGGGAAGAGATTTGCCATTATAACCCACGCAGGTGGACCTGCCGTGATGCAGACAGATACCCTCTCCAGTCAGGGGATAGAGATACCTCCTTTCACCGGTCCTAAGGCGGAGGAGCTTCTTGCCAAACTATACCCCGGCTCTTCAGTGGCCAATCCTATAGATTTTCTGGCTACCGGGACAGCGCAGCAGCTTGGAGATATCCTCGATGCCTGCGAAGAGGATTTTGATGTGGACGGTATGACAGTGATCTTCGGAAATCCCGGACTGACCACCACGTACGACGTATACGACATCCTCGCTGAGAAGATTAGAAATTCGAAGAAACCCATATACCCGGTCCTCCCTTCCATCATCAACTCTGCCGACGAGATCAGGAAATTCCAGGCAGAGGGTGGGATCAGCTTCCCCGACGAAGTGGCATTGGGTGGAGCCATTGCCAAAATAGTGAATACCCCTGCGGCGATCGAAGATGCCTCACTCCCTCCTGTGGACAAAAAGTGGATCAGGGAGATAATAGACTCATCCACTGACGGATACCTGCCACCTGAGAAGGTGCAGCAGCTCCTTGATGCAGCCGGTATTCAGAGGGCAAAAGAGGTGGTCGCTTCCACTCGGCAGGAGCTCCTTTCTGGGGCAAAAGAGATCGGTTACCCATTGGCAATGAAGGTCATTGGACCTGTCCATAAATCAGATGTAGGTGGCGTGGCGCTTAATATATCAGACGAGGAGGCCCTACTGGAAAAATTCCACCATATGATGACCATCCCGCAGACCACAGCCATACTTATGCAGCCGATGCTCTCGGGGACACAGATCTTTATCGGAGCCAAGAGGGAGGGAAATTTCGGACATCTTATACTTTGCGGACTTGGGGGCATCTTCGTGGAGACACTTAAAGACATAAACTACTCACTAAGTCCTGTATCCAGGGTGGAAGCGGATGAGATGATCCGCACCCTCAGAAGCTACAGGATACTTGAAGGGACCAGAGGCCAGGAGGGGGTGAATATCCCTATGTTCAGCGAAGCAGTAAGGAGGGTATCAGCCCTTTGTCAGGCCGCTCCTGAGATATTTGAGATGGACATTAACCCACTAATGGCCGGCACCAGACAAATAACAGCGGTAGATGCACGCATCAGAATAGAGAAAGAGAGATGATAGAGAAGATCAGAAAGTGGTGGAAGAATCAGAACTCTACCACACAGGCATTCATATTCCTGATAGTCATCCTTATTATTGGGATCATTATCAGATGGGATTTTATCGCCGAAAGCGTAACCAGATCATTTGATTTTTTTAAAAAATAACTTTAAAACATTATAAATTATGGCATTACGAGGAGCAATAGTAGTCGACACCGAAAGATGCAAAGGCTGTGGCGTTTGCGTTGTAAACTGTCCTACTCAAACTATCGCACTATCCAAAGAGGTTAACAGTAAAGGGTATAACTTCCTGTATATGGAAAAACCTGAAAACTGTACCGGTTGTACTAACTGCGCGACAGTGTGTCCGGACGCAGTAATCACAGTTTATAGAGTAAAAATTTAAAAATTTACCGATATGGCAGAAAAAGTTCTAATGAAGGGAAATGAAGCTATCGCTTATGCAGCTATCAACTGTGGCTGTGACGGATACTTCGGCTACCCTATCACGCCTCAATCAGAAGTTATGGAGACGTTGATGAAAGAGAAACCCTGGGAGACTACCGGTATGGTAGTACTACAAGCCGAAAGTGAGACATCATCCATCAATATGGTATATGGTGGTGCTTGCTGCGGCAAAAAAGTTATGACATCTTCAAGTAGCCCCGGCATTAGCCTTATGTGTGAAGGGCTCAGTTATATCGCCGGAGCAGAACTCCCTTGTCTGGTAGTGAATGTTATGAGAGGTGGCCCGGGTCTTGGTACTATCCAGCCCAGCCAGGGTGACTACTTCCAGGCTACCAAAGCAGGAGGACACGGTGACTACCGTATGATCGTATTGGCACCTGCATCTGCACAGGATATGTATGACTTCGTGGATCTTGGCTTCGAATTGGCATTCAAATACCGTAACCCAGCTATGATTCTTGGTGACGGCGTTATAGGCCAGATGATGGAGAAAGTGGAGATCAGACCCCAAAAGGCACGTCGCACCGAAGAGGAAGTACGTGCACTATGTGACTCCTGGGCTACTATAGGCAAACCTGAATCACGTCGTGGCAATACCATCACCTCGTTGGCACTTGAGGCTGATGTACAGGAGAGACACAATATCAAACTTCAGAAGAAATATGCTGAGATCGAGGCCAATGAGGTGAGATACAGCACATATAAGACTGAAGATGCAGAGCACCTTATCATAGCGTTCGGATGTATGTCCCGTATCGGTGAAGCTGTAGTGGACTATGCACGTGAACAAGGCTATAAAGTGGGCCTTCTTCGCCCTATCACCCTGTTCCCTTACCCTAAGGCAGCTATCGAGGCTCTCATCCCTCAGCTTAAGAGCATTATGTCTGTAGAGCTGAATGCCGGCCAGATGGTCGAGGATATCAAAGTTATCGCCAACGGTAGAGTTCCTGTAAACTTCTACGGCCGTCAGGGTGGTATGATTCCTGATCCTGAAGAGGTATTTGAAGCATTTGTAAAATCAATTAATAAATAGGCGCGTTATGGATATTAAAGATATAATCAAACCCGAAAATAAGGTTTACGGAAAGACCCCCGTACTTAAAGACGCCGTACTACACTACTGCCCTGGCTGCTCTCACGGTGTGGTTCATAAATTGATTGCAGAGGTAATCGAAGAGATGGGTATCCAGGACAAAACTATCGGTATATCACCTGTAGGATGTTCTGTATTCGCTTACAACTATCTCGATATTGACTGGCAGCAGGCTGCACACGGAAGAGCTCCTGCCCTTGCTACAGCTACCAAAAGACTTATGCCTGACAAATATGTCTTCACTTATCAGGGTGATGGCGATTTGGCATCTATCGGTACTGCTGAGATTATGCACGCTTGCAACAGAGGTGAGAATATAGTAGTTATCTTCATAAATAACGCTATCTATGGTATGACAGGTGGACAGATGGCACCTACTACCCTTCTCGGTCAGGTGACTGCTACTACCCCTTATGGCCGTCAGGCAGATCTCAACGGTTATCCACTTAAGATTACAGAACTTATAGCCCAGCTTGAGGGTACCTGCTATGTTACCAGACAGTCAGTTCAGAATCCGGCTGCTGTACGCAAAACCAAAAAGGCCATCCGCAAAGCATTTGAGAACTCTGCGATGAACAAAGGGACATCTTTCGTGGAGGTAGTCAGCACTTGTAACTCAGGCTGGAAGACCACCCCTGTAAAAGCTAACAAATGGATGGAAGAGAATATGTTCCCATTCTATCCTCTTGGAGATATGAAAGACAGGTAATCAAGTTATCCTTTTAAAAATTAGAAGATTATGAAAGAAGAAATAATTATCGCAGGCTTCGGAGGACAAGGTGTCCTCTCTATGGGTAAAATCCTTGCTTACGGTGGCATTATGCAGGATCAGGAGGTAACTTGGATGCCTTCATACGGTCCAGAGATGCGTGGTGGTACTTGTAATGTATGCGTTATCCTGAGCGACAACAAAATCAGCTCCCCTATCCTGAGCAAATACGATACAGCCATCATCCTCAATCAGCAGTCTATGGACAAATTCGAGTCGAGGGTAAAACCTGGCGGTCTTTTGATTTATGACCCTAACGGCATCACCCGCCATCCCGAAAGGACCGACATCACTGTATGCAAAATAGCTGCAGTAGATGAGGCTGCAAATCTTGGTAATGCCAAAGCTTACAATATGATAGTTCTGGGTGCATTCCTTAAGAAGAAACCTATCGTGACTATGGAGAACGTCCTTAAAGGGCTCAAAAAATCTCTCCCTCCACGTCACCACAGTCTCATCCCTATGAATGAAGAGGCTATCACCGTAGGTATGAATGCCGTAGAAGATATAAGATAACACAGTAATTCCCCGGCTTGACCGGGGAATCTCTTAATATTATGAAAACAGGATCAGAATTTACTTGCACCACCCAAGTTACCCCATCCAACTGTGCATCGGCAGTAGGCTCCGGAGGCTTGGATGTATTTGCTACCCCATCGATGATAGCACTGATGGAGCAAGCCGCTTATACACTTGTTCAGGGATCTATGGCAGAGGGTGAATCTACCGTAGGTACCCAGATGAATGTGGACCACGTAAAAGCCTCAAAGATAGGCGACACCATCACAGCCAAAGCGGTCCTGACCGCCATAGACGGCCGCAAACTCACATTTGAAGTGTCAGCTACCGACTCTGCAGGCAATACCATCGGCCACGGTACCCACACCCGCTTTATCATCCAGATAGAGAAGTTTCTATCGAGGTTATAACACAGCACTGGTTCTCGAAGGTGGGGGCCTCCTCAGCAAGGTCTAAAACTTCAACGCTAAAGTAAATCCGGCTGCAGGTTGGATCCCTTGTGCTGTGTCGATATAGTATAAAGACGGATACAAATTTATATTGAAAGAGTAGAGCTTTCTCAGATCCTGCTCATACATATTTTTCACTTTGGCTATCCTTATTGCATCCACAATACTCCATATTTCTATACCTAAAGAGGCTGCATAACAAGCGACTGAAACGCCAAGCTCGATCTGCCAGGCCGGTGAAGGATCTATATCACTTCTCTGCTCACATACACTTGCAGTTACCAGAAGTGCGACATTTCCAAAGAATTTTCCCAGTCCACGTCCCCACTCCCCATTAATACACTCTCCAAGTCCAGGCACAAACGCAGAAGCTACACCTGTCCAGACTGGACTATATTTATCACCCAGAGTTGGAGTATATCCCCGGTAGTTATATATCGTCTTGAGCTCGTTATACTTCATATTTGGCATAAGTCCCTCTATAGGCTCCCTGCTGGAAGAATATAGATTATCTATCAACTCCTGATCGAAAATCTCATTTCTTCCCGACTTATAGCGGATCATCAAAACATCACACTTATCTACCACATAAGTCACGCCATCAGGCTCCTCATAAAGGGTATACTTAACTTCCTTCTTACTGACCTCCAGAACTTTGGCTTTAATCTCTTCGCCATTTATCTTCTTTATAATGTCCTGTGCAAATGCAGGGGAAACGCCTACTACAATAAGTAAAAGTGCTATAAAAGTATTTTTCATTCTGTCTATATTTTCCAATTTATCTGCATAAAGTTATAGGATATTAATTGGAATTCCAATATTCACCTCAGCATAACTTCTGTCATAGTCCACCAGCCATCGTCCTTTCCGTCACACCCGACTCGGTTCTGGTGTCTCTCCTATTATCTATCCAGGTCCACATTTTTGACACAGTCCTATTGATTTCCGGTGATTTTGGGCTGATTTTGCCACCACTGTATCACTAATTGCCCAAAAACTGTCACAGCTATAATATCGACTCATCAAATGCACACCTTAGGCGAGATCGCTATTAATAAAAAAACATCCCCGAAATACTGGGGACATCATTTATTGGACTTGATTGATTGCGAAATTTCATTAGCGACGCACTGTTTTTGGGCATTTTTCACTGCCTCACACCTAGATTCAAGCCTAATTCATCGAATTCAACGCCATGACGCAGTGTCTAAAGTCATATATCACTGCGTAACATCTCGGTTGGAGGTTAATCTCATCAGTATAGACGCTCGCTCCGATTGCTCCGAGCTACTCATCTCACTCACGTCGGCTTGCCGGACAACTCTTCCTTTTAGTCGTGCTACGCACGCCTAACGTCATCAAACATGGTCCGGCATTGGCTTCGCCACACACCGACTTACCGTTCATTCGATTTACGCTCTACGCAAAGTGCGCTCACTTCCTCTATACTGATGAGATTCTTCCCGTCACATCCTACTCCGTTCGGATGCTCATATTCAACATTAAAAAGAGTGTATTTTTCCCTGTATATGGTTGGGTCGTCGACCGCCTGATAATGAGGCTTGCCATCTTTGTCAACAAGAAGCCAGGTTTCCATTTTGGTAATAGGAATATCAGTCGGATTTACCACCGGCTTTGAAGCAGACTGCTTAGTCTGCTGTTGCTGCTTTGCTTGCTGTTGCTTTGTTTGCTGCTTCTCCTTTAGTTTAAATTAGATTCCCGAAGCGGGTTCGGTCCTTCCAAAATTTTATTATATTTGCTGAATACTAACAAGAAAGGAAATATGAGACGATTTTGGATTATTACTCTATGTCTTATGATAGGCATAAGCACAACTGCTCAGGATAGACTCAAAACAACTCACGACATTAAAGCCGCCTCCGAAAAAATTGACGGAGTCTATATTCCTCGCGACATAGATGATGCAATCAATATCCTTGATACATGGCTAACATCTGAACAAAAGGACACATTAAGATCTTTATCTTTAGAGGATTATGCAGGGTTGCACCACGGGCTCGGCAGGGCACTACGCAACGATTGGGGGCTTTGGGATAGTTCAAGACTTCGTGATTACTTTACATCATTTGGAGTGTATCATCCAGATGATATGTCGGGATATATACTACTCGCCTTTTATCACCACCTTCACGGAACTGACTGCCCAAGGATTCAAGATGTAAAGTTATCAACAGGAAGGGCTAAAAAGGTAACAATATTCACAAGAGATTGGTGGCGAATTAAAGCAAGCTACAGAAGGGTTTTCAGAGAATTCAAAGACGATGGATATAAGAAGGCGACAGAGGTGTATTATGAATATCCTTATGGATTCTCTAATGAAAAAGAGGAGAACATTTATAAGGACGCCGAAAACCTCAAGATGAAAGCAAGGGGTGTGATAAAGGAATTTGACAAGAAACACGGATATGTACTTGTTCAGATAGAGCATACTCCCGAACCTTATGGAATAATCATATACGATGGAAATCAGGCGTGGTCCGAAGATTTTTACAGAGATTACTCTACATTCTCTTTAGACACACCTAACATTTTCTTTCTTCAAGAAGGTGACGAACTGTGGTTCAGACTCTCAGAATTTGATATATATTGGTATTAGTCAAACGATGGAAAGGTGACACCGTTCTGTGTCACCTTTTTTGTTGTTACGGTTTGGGTTTTTCACAGAAGGTTACTAACTGACTTCATCATACTCGTTCTCTTTCCAGCACGAAGAATAAAAGAACATCCGCCATTATGAAAGACCACCCTCATAATGAAGGTGGTCAAATCTGGAAAAATGGATAGTATTGAAGGGGCTTGTTTTCCTGCAAGCACCCTCTATTGGTATTCCTCCCTTATGAACTCTTCACGAAGTTTGATGAAGCGTTCAGGGGTTTCGTTGGGGTCAATAATATGGTGGAGCAGAGAACATTGAGAAGGAAAGGAATATCAGAGTATGCACTTGGGATAAAACCGAATCTGTTGAAGGATTTGATGATTTCGGTGTGGAGGTCATTGATATTGATAAGTTCTTTGAATTCGATTCAGACTTTTTATAAAATCTGGCATTTACTACAGCGAATTACTTATCTCGAATATATAAGTAACGACACTATAATGAAATTACCAGTTTATCTGCATAAAGTTATAGGATATTAATTGGAATTCGATTTATTCACCTCAGCATAACTTCTGTCATAGTCCACCAGCCATCGTCCTTTCCGTCATTTCTTGAGCTGTAGCAGTTTTTCTTGTTTTTTTGACACAGTCCCATTGATTTCCGGGGGTTTTAAGCTGATTTTGCCACCACTGTATCACTATTTGTACAAAACTTGTCACAGCTACAACATCAACTCCTCTACTAATCTTTTCAGTAAGAATTTATGCATATCAGCAGACATCGGTCTGCCAATTTGGAGGGTTATCAGAGGCATTTTCGTGAGGTGCCTAGCTCAAACTCGTCATCCAGGCATCCGCACCGCAGAGCAACGGTGTCACCCGTGCATACAGCAAAGCCGTTCAGATCGGTAGCGTACTTGAAGCAGTCACAGAAGTGTACGACCTCAAGAAAGACTACGACGAAAAGCACGGTACTCCTAACGCATCAAGCCCGAAAGTCTTCATCAAGTACTTCTTCGTGAACACAGTCACCGGCGAAAAATCCGGAGAGATGATGACTATGGCCGTCCTTCAGGAAGATCCCGCTGCCGGC
>JAFVQD010000026.1 GCA_017504965.1 Bacteroidales bacterium
GCGATGAAGTCCAAAAGGCAACCGTAACTCATACGGGTAAATCAGGCAGGTAGACGAGGAAAGAGGAACGACTTATCCCGTGAGGTCTCACTAACGAATGAGTAGTAACAACGAATAGTGAGAAGTCAGCAGAGGTCATAGTACTGAGAAATCAGGAAGGACTGAACAATTCAAGGTCAAATGGACTTAGGAATGTTAGTGCATAGGTCCGACGAGAATCGAAGTAGCAAAGACGTAACGGAGTGAAAGATTCAGAGACAGGTAGGGCTAATACGCACGAAAGCAAAAGAGAAAAGGAGACAAATCATGTCACAACTAATGGAGGAGATATTAAGTCGAGAGAACATGATACTGGCCTACAAGAAAGTGAAAGCGAATAAAGGGGCTAGCGGAATCGACGGAATATCAGTAGAAGAAGTCAGTGGATATCTGAAGAAGAACTGGCCTGAAATCAGAGAAAGAATTCGTAACCGAAAGTACAAGCCTCAACCAGTACTAAGGGTAGAAATACCAAAGTCAAATGGTGGGGTGCGAAAACTTGGAATTCCAAGTGTGGTGGATAGAATCATAGAACAAGCAGTTGTCCAAAAACTAACACCCATAGTGGAACCATACTTTAGCGAATACAGTTATGGATTCAGACCGCAAAGACGGGCACAACAAGCCATCATCAAACTACTGGAATATCTAAATGATGGGTATACCTACATTGTAGATATTGACTTAGAAAAGTTCTTTGACAATGTACCACAAGACAAGCTGATGACTTTGGTGGGAAAAATCATCAAAGACCCCGATACAGAATCACTGATAAGTAAATACTTAAAAGCAGGAGTAATGGTAAGGGGGAAATATGAGGAAACCAAGGTTGGAACGCCACAGGGTGGAAATCTATCTCCAATGCTAAGCAACATCATGTTAAATGAACTTGACAAAGAGTTGGAAGCAAGAGGACTACACTTCGTAAGATATGCGGATGACTGTGTGATAGCAGTTGGAAGTAGTGCTGCCGCAAACAGAGTAATGCATACGATAACGAAGTGGATAGAAAAGAAACTCGGACTGAAAATCAATATGACAAAGACCAAAGTAACAAAGCCAACCCAATTAAAATATTTAGGGTTTGGTTTTGTGAAAATGGGAGAGCAATGGGAAGCAAGACCTCATGGAGATTCAATTGCAAAATTCAAAAGGAGTTTGAAGAAATTGACAAAACGCTCATGGTCAGTGAGTATGGATGAAAGAATCCAAAAGTTGAACTGGGTAATACGAGGCTGGATTAACTACTTCAGAATCGGGAGAATGAAGAACGTTCTAGAAGAGATTGATGCCCATTTAAGAACCCGAATGAGAATTATCATATGGAAACAGTGGAAAACTGGACAGAAAAGATACTGGGGACTGAGAAAATTAGGTGCACCGGAATGGATGGCACGACAATCCGTAGGATTTGCAGACCACTATCAGGCAGTGGCAAAAACCACAGGACTCCACCTCATATCAAAAGAAATCCTCGCAAGACGAGGACTCCAAAGTTGTACAGATTATTATTTGAATTGAACCGCCCGGTGCCGAACGGCATGCCCGGTGGTGTGAGAGGAGGGAAAAA
>JAFVQD010000024.1 GCA_017504965.1 Bacteroidales bacterium
CTTGTGGATATATTCAATACTACATCCATTCTCAAGCATATGCATATACTTCAATCTTTCTGCATAGCCATGTTTCTTTAATTTTTTTGACATAACAAAACCCCGAAAGTTTTTTGTCTAACTTTCGGGGTTCATGTCACTCGGGGTCTTTTTTTTATTTCATATTCTCATAAGCCTTCTCTATTTTTCCGAAATATTCATCGTATAGAGTATTGAGTTTTTTAGGGCTTAGATCTCTGTCGAACTTATCGAATATATAGTTTTCCACCTCTTTGAGCTGCTGTGAATAACCGGTTCCCCCTTTATTGTACAGATAGTTAAAACGGAAATACTTATTGCCATTTCCTCTCTTTACAGGGAAGACATTTTTCTTGAGTTCAAGTACCATATCACACATCAGTGCATTTTCAGAACTTTCACTCTTTACCATAAAAGAGGGGATATTTTCACCGTTTGCCACTACCATAGGGACAGCCACTCCGAGTGGTGGATAACCCAAAATAGTCCACATAACTGTTTTGGATACATCTTCACCAGGTTTTACACCCTGGAACACCATAGAAGCTGAAGAAGATCTTCTGGGTACGAAATCCTGGTCAATAAACCAACCTGAAGCCAACCCTTGATCTTTTCTAAGGTCCACTTCAAGTAGTGAATGGTAGAATGATCTTGAGATATTTTCAAAAATCCACTGAGGATCCACCTTGCCACCCTCTTTAAGAACATAGTTCTCCACATTATAAGTGGTATTGCAGTTACGGATATAACCCATACCCTCATCTTCTCTACCTGTGTATGAGAAGTTGGTAACGATGAAATAGCCGTTTGGTGCCACTTCGGGATCATTTACATCCAGTTTGTTCCATTTGTGGTTATTTACTTCGTAATAGGCAGCACCACCCTCAGCATCGATGACACCGAAGTTACCCTCTACTCCCATAGGTCTTGAAAGAGTGTCGAGGAAGTACTCAAAATCTTTAAGGTTTTTACAAACACCCAGTGCTTTATACATCAGTTCACCCTCTCTGTCCATCATAGATGAAGGTACATCGTCATCTTTCAGGTTATATGAGGCTGTATTGATGATAGAGAAACCTGCATTATTACTCCCTGACCAAGCCACACCACCTTCACTCGGACTGTCTACCAAAGCGAGAAAACCATATTTCGGACCCTGGAAATACTCGATCCTATTATTCAATTCACCTGTATCCCTATGTTTGAGTAAAAGTGGTCTGCCATCCTTTGTCACTTTACCTGTGAAAATGGCTGAAGTGCAGGAGATAGCATCATTGAATGGTACCATTATAAGAATGGAAACCAGAATAGTTAGAATTTTTTTCATATTATTTAAAATAAAGTGTTGTTATCCTGATATTTGTTAATTCCCAAATGTCTGTAAGCAAGTTCTGTAACCTCTCTACCCCGTGGTGTCCTCTGGATAAATCCCTCCTTGATGAGGAATGGTTCATATACCTCCTCTACAGTACCGGGATCTTCCCCTATGGCTGTTGCTATGGTAGTAATACCCACAGGTCCACCTTTAAATTTATCTATAATAGCTGTCAAAATCTTATTATCGATAAGTTCAAGCCCCCTCTTGTCTATATTCAGCGCCTCAAGTGCATATTTGGTTATAGGGAGATCTATAACACCATTACCTTTTACTTGAGCAAAATCCCTTACCCTTCTGAGCAGTGAATTGGCTATACGGGGTGTACCTCTACTTCTGCAAGCTATCTCTTTAGCAGCATCCGTATCAATATCTATACCTAAAATGGAGGCACTTCTCCGCACTATATTTATTAAGGTAGAAGAATCGTAATATTCCAGATGTGACTGGATACCGAATCTGGCTCTTAGTGGTGAAGTAAGCAGTCCGCTTCTGGTAGTGGCCCCCACCAGTGTAAAAGGATTGAGTGATATCTGAACAGATCTGGCACCTGGGCCCTTATCTATCATAATATCTATGGTATAATCCTCCATAGCAGAATAAAGATACTCTTCCACTACAGGTGAAAGTCTGTGTATCTCATCTATAAATAGCACATCACCGGCCTCAAGTCCGGTAAGAAGTCCTGCCAGATCTCCAGGTTTATCCAGTACAGGTCCCGAAGTGATCTTCATATTCACCCCCAGTTCATTTGCCACTATATGGGCCAGAGTGGTTTTGCCCAGACCCGGAGGGCCGTGCAAAAGGACGTGATCCAGAGCCTCACCACGCAGTTTGGCCGCCTTGACGAAAACTTTCAGATTTTCGAGAATCTTCTCCTGACCTGAAAATTCGCCAAAACCCTGAGGTCTTATTTTCCCCTCGAAATCCCCATCTTTAGAGTAACCTGCAGAGTGAATATCAAATGTATCTTTTATCTCTTCCGACATTTTTAAACAATTATATTACAAATATATTATTTATTAAATATTTATTGTTCTTATTTATAAGTTGTCAATATCGTCAATAACTTTTTTATCCACAGACACTAACATTTATTACACAATCCAATATTTTAAAAATCAATCATTTAATATATTATTGTCAATAACTTTTCTTAATTATTAACAATATTGATATGTTAACAAGTACCTCAAAAACTCTGTTAAAAATAATAATTAAATTTCTATTCTTTTTAAAAAACTTGACCATATAACCAAAGAAAGGGATAATTAAAATTTAGTTTATAAAAATTATCAACACAGTTACTAAAGAGTTATTAACATTGATAAAAATCATATATTTGCATCCTATAGAAAAGTTATGGATAAAAAGGGTATTCTTAACAGGCAATATATAAAAGAGCTTTCCGGGTATATATCAGATCCTGATATAAAAAATATATCGGTAAGTGGATTATATGCCTCTGCCAAGTCTTTTGCACTCTCCTCTACAGTCACAAGTGGTATCCATATTGTGATATTGCACAAAAGGGAAGAGGCAGCAGGTTTTATAAATGACCTTTATAATCTGATAGGCGAAGATAATGTTTTCTTTTTTCCCCCTTCAAAAGACTTTTCGACAAAGGTGCAGCGTACAGCAGCGATAGGTGCTGTAGTGGATTATAAAAAGGGGGTTTCACCACATCCTTATATAGTTCTGGTGGGGTACAAGGAGTCTTTTGATGAGGGTGTACTGGAAGAGAAGTTGTTGAAAAAAAGTATCATCTCCATAAAGGTGGGGGACCACATATCTCACGAGTTTTTCAAGGAGGTACTGTTTGATTCTGCTTTTACCAAAGCCGATTTTGTCTCCCAGCCCGGCGAGTTTGCTATCAGGGGCAGTCTTATAGATGTTTTCTCTTATGGTGACAGCCACCCTTACCGTATAGATTTTTTCGGTGATGAGATAGAGAGTATAAAAATTTTCAATGCAAATACCCAGAGATCTGAGAAGGAGGTGAACTCTCTGGACATTTATCCTAATATCACATCATCATCAGAGAGTGAGTTTACCGTACCTGTCCTGGAATTTCTTCCGCAGGAGAGTGTGGTGTGGGTAGGGGATACCGACAAGCCGGAGAGATATCTAAGTGACCACAAACATATATGGCTCTCCACACTTGGGAATGAGCTTATAGATTTTGACAGAGAGGTGACTTTCAAAACAGCTCCACAGCCCACTTTCAACAAACATTTTGAGGTGTTGGCAGACGATATCAGGGGAAAAAGGGGAGATGGATTTTCTGTATACATATTGAGTGAGAGCATATCGCAGATAGAGAGGCTGAAGAGTATATTCTCCACACACGATCTGGTGTTGAATTATGAGAATTATACGATTCACGAAGGTTTCATAGATTTTGATTCGAAGATATGCCTCTATACAGATCACCAGATTTTTGAGAGGCACCGCCGTCTCAAACTGAAGAGATCGGTAGAGAGGTGTGAGAGACTTACCATAAATGATCTTAATGCATTTCACGATGGTGATTATATAGTCCATATAGACCACGGAGTGGGAAGATTCGGCGGTCTGGTCAAAAATATGGTCAATGGGAAGGTTCAGGAGTCGGTAAAACTTATCTTCAAGGACAATGATGTCCTTTTCGTCTCCATCCATAGCCTTCACCGTATAACCAAATACAAATCGGCAGACTCCACACCACCTAAAATATATAAATTGGGGACCGGTGCCTGGCAGAAGCTGAAGAACCAGACCAAGTCGAAGGTTAAGGATATTGCTGCGGATCTTATCCGTCTGTATGCCCAGAGGAGGGTATCGGAAGGATTTGCCTTCTCCCCCGATTCTTATCTTCAAAAGGAGCTGGAGTCATCATTTATCTATGAAGAGACACCTGATCAGTTGAAGGCTCTGAAGGCTATTAAGGAGGATATGGAGAAAAAGTATCCTATGGACCGTCTCGTTTGCGGAGATGTGGGCTTCGGAAAGACCGAGGTGGCTGTGAGGGCTGCATTCAAAGCTGTGGCAGACAGCAAGCAGGTGGCAGTGCTCGTCCCTACCACCATTCTGGCATTGCAGCACTATAACACTTTTCTCGACAGATTGAAGAATTTCCCTTGCAATCTCGAGCACATCAGCAGGCTACGGAGTGCCAAGGAGGTCAAAGAGATTGCGGAGCGGCTCAAGAGTGGAAAGATAGATATCCTTATAGGTACACACAGGCTTTTGAACAAGGAGTTCATATTCAAGGATCTGGGGCTTCTTATCATAGACGAGGAGCAGAAGTTCGGAGTGGCTGCCAAGGAGAGATTGCGTCAGCTGAAGCTCTCTGTGGATACATTGACCCTCTCTGCTACCCCTATCCCCAGAACACTGCAGTTCTCGCTGCTGGGGGCCAGGGACCTCTCCATTATAAATACCCCACCACCCAACAGGATACCGGTGCAGACAGAGATCATCGATTTCGATGAGGATGCGATAAGGGATATTCTGACCGCAGAGCTCGAGAGGGGTGGACAGATCTTCTTTGTGCACAATAAGATAGAGGATATAACCGCGGTGGAGGATATCATCAGGAGAATCTGCCCGGGGATCAAGACCTGTGTAGCCCACGGAAAGATGGAGGCCCCTGAGATAGAGAAGAAGATCCTAAATTTTATGGCGGGGGACTACGATATCCTGATTTCCACCACTATAGTGGAGAATGGTATCGATATACCCAATGCCAATACCATAATAATAAATCACGCGCAGAACTTCGGACTCAGCGACCTGCATCAGTTGAGGGGAAGGGTAGGGCGTTCCAACAGGAAAGCATTCTGCTACCTTATCGTCCCTCCTATGGTATCGGTAACCGATGATGCGAGGAGGAGGCTCAAGGCTATAGAGGCATTCTCCGATTTGGGCAGCGGGTTCAATATTGCTATGCAGGATCTCGATATCCGCGGTATGGGCAATATGCTTGGTGCAGAGCAAAGCGGATTTATGGCAGATATGGGTTTTGAGACATACCAGAGAATTCTGACTGAAGCTTTCGATGAGATAAAGCAGGAGAATTCAGACCAATTCCGGCAGGAGGAGGATGAGGTGGTAGTTGAGGACCAGTGCTATGTGAGTGACTGTATAGTGGAGACAGACCTGCAGCTTTTGATCCCCGATACCTATATAAATATTCAGGCAGAGAAGATCAGGCTCTACAGGGAGCTGGACAGCATATCGGATGAAGAGGAGCTCGGGAGGTTTGTGGCCTCCCTGGAGGACAGATTCGGCCCTGTGCCCGATGAGGTGAGGGAGTTATGCTTCGTGGTGAGGCTGAGGTGGCTTGCCAAGTCCAAAGGTTTTGAGAAAATAGTCCTGAAAAATGAGAAGATGCTGGCCTATTTTGTAGCCAACCAGATGTCCCCCTACTACAAGACCAGAAAATTCTCCGAGATCATTAACTATATCCAGCAGAAGCCTGGGAACAGATATATGATAAAAGAGCAGCACGACAAGCTCTATTTGACTGTAAATATGGTGAGGACCATAGAGGGTGCCCACAAAATAATGACAAACTTATAATTATGGTAAACTTGCTGATAGATGCCGGTAATACCTCTATAAAACTGGCTGTGTATGCTGATGACACTATATCGGATGAGGTGAGATGCGATGAGAATTCTCTCCCCGGGTGTGTGGACGGGCTCAGGAGGCTCTTCGGGGATTTCGATGTGGCAGCCGTCTCCGATGTAAGGGGTATGGGTGAAGATACATATAACTATATAGAGAGTGTGTGTGGAAAAGTGGTAAAGGTGAAAGGTGATTCTGAGCTTCCTATAAAGAATTTGTACGGTACGCCTCATACATTGGGTGCAGACAGGATTTGTGCAGCTGTAGGTGCACATAGTCTGTTTCCGGGAAAAGATTGTGTCATAATAGATTTCGGTACAGCTATCACATTTGATTTCCTCACCAGTAGAGGGGAGTTTCTGGGTGGAAACATATCTCCCGGTCTGGATACCAGATTCAGGGCGCTAAACCATTTTACAGGAAAACTTCCTCTACTGGAAAGAGTTGATTCTGTGGAACTTGTAGGTACCAGCACTACAGGTGCGATGGAGTCCGGTGTCATTTTAGGCACACTCTTTGAGATAGAGGGATATATAAGGACTTATCCCGGGTATAATTTTATATTTACGGGGGGAGATGCAATTTTTTTTGCCGAAAAACTTAAAAGTCCGATATTTGTGGTTTGTAATTTAGTGCTAATGGGACTTTCCCAAATTGCGAAGACTGATGCAGTTTAATAACATTAAAAGATTATTTGTAGTTATATTGTTAGTTTTCAGCTCTTTATATTTGAGCGCCCAAACTACCGATGCACTTGGTTCATACTCACCTTACTCTATGTTGGGTATAGGAGATGTGGTGAAGCAGGGTAATGCATATAATTATGGTATGGCGGGTATCGGTGTAGGTGTGAGAGACAACAGATATATAAACTATACCAATCCTGCAGCGGTGTCAGCGAGGGATACACTCTCATTTATGCTGGACTTCGGTATCACTCAGAAAAACTACTATATATCCGATTACCAGACAAAGTCAGCATACAATGTGTTCAATATGAACAACTTCGCTTTCACAGCACCTATTTACAGAAAGTCGGCTTTCATTATCGGTGTATCTCCGTTCAGCAATACGGGTTATAAATTTGAAAGTGTAGAGGATGATGATAAGATCGTGGCAGATCTGGGTGATGTGAGGTACAGAAAATATGGTACAGGAAGTATTTACCAGATTTTTATGGGTGCTTCGGTAACGCTCTTTAAAAATTTGTCGTTGGGGGCAGAGGCCATCTACTATTTCGGCTCTATAGACAGGCACAGTGATGTCATTTTCAATTCCGTGACATCATATAATTCGATCTATACAGGCTGGGAATATAATGTAGGTAGTTTTTCAGGTAAGTTTGGCTTGCAATATAATCAGCCATTCAAGAACAACTCCTCCCTTACATTGGGTGCCACATACAGACTGGGCAATAAGCTCAAAGGTGACTATATAAAGTATGCTTTTACCAAGACATCATCAGCTACAGACACTGTAGCGTATAATACGATGGATAAAGCGGCACTGAAGATCTCACCTGAGCTGGCTGTAGGTGTTTCGTACAGACATAAGGACAAATGGCTCATCGGGGTGGACTATGTGAGACAGGACTGGAGAAAGAGTGATTTCATCTCATCCAGCGCGAGATTTGATCCTATGGTAGGTGAATCATTCAGAGCCGGTTTTGAGATAGTTCCCAACAGGTATGATATCAGGTACTACGCCAAGAGGATGGCTTACAGATGCGGTGTATATTATGATAAGACCTATATAAGTTTTGATGGTAACCAGGTTCAGTCTTTCGGTATCACACTTGGTACATCACTTCCTATATATAAGTGGCACAATGCTGTATCGGTAGCTGTAGATATGGGGCAGAGGGGTACTCAGCAAAACCAGCTGGTGAGGGAGAGATATGTTAATTTTATGGTCAACATTAATCTTCACGACATTTGGTTTGTCAAATATAGGTACGATTAACATTTGGTGAAATATATTTTTAAATTGTTAAATAAGAGCTTTTATGAAAAAATTATCAATCCTATTTGCGTTAGCACTTTCATTCCTTGCTGCAGGAAATTTGTCCGCACAAAGTAAGTATGGTGCTGATAGTGCAGAATGTATCAAGTATCTATCATTCTACCAAGACTACATGAAACAAGGTAACTTGGATGGTGCAGATCCTGTATGGCAGAAAGCCATCTCACTATGTCCTCCTACTGCAAGCCAGAATATGTTGCTTGACGGTATGAAAATCCTAAGAAAGAAAATCAACAAATTCAGAAATAACCCTATCAGAAAAGAGACCCTTGTAGACTCTTTGATGATGCTTCACGAGATGAGAATTGCTACATATCCACGCTATGCAGTTACTGCCAAAACCAACAAAGCTATGGATATGATGACTTTCGCATCTAAAGGAAAAGAGAAAGAGGTATTCGATGTGTTGGGTGATGCTATGGATACAGCTAAAGAGAAAACCGCTATCGTGATCCCTGTAAGATATATGAGCTATGCAAATGACTTGTATAAAGCAGGAACTATGAGCGGTGAAGAGGTTATGGCTGCATATACCAAAGCATACGAGACTGCTGAACTTATCGAGAAAGCAAAACCTTCACAGGCTGTTACCGATGCCAAGAAAGATATCGAGAATCTTCTTATGATCAGCGGTGTGGCAAGCTGCGAAAACCTTGTAGATATGTTCACTCCTCGCTACGAAGCAAATCCTGAGGACAAATATATGCTTGGTAACCTTATTTCTATGTTCTCTGCTTCAAACTGCTTGGATGAAGATCTGTTTGTTAAAGCTGTGGAATCTATGCACAAATTGGAGCCTTCACACAACTCAGCATATCTTCTTTACAAACTTTATTCACAGAGAAACCAGCACACTGAGGCTATCGTTTATATGGAAGAGGCTATCGCTACTTGCGGTGACTCTCTCGTAAATCAGGCTGCTGACTACTGCCTTGAGTTCGGTACATACTGCTTCAAATCTGCCGGTAAAGATGCCAAAGCTGTAGAGGCTGCCAAGAAAGCTGCAGAGCTTAACCCTGCAATCGCAGGTAAAGCATATCTTCTTGCAGGTACTATCTGGGGTTCACAGAAATGCCAGGGCAATGAGATCGAGACCAGAGCTCCTTATTGGGTAGCAGTTGACTTCCTGACAAAAGCTAAAAATGCTGACGAGGCCCTTACTGAAGAGGCTAACAACCTTATCAGCCAGTATCGTAAATACTTCCCATTGAAGTCAGAAGCATTTATGTTTGACCTTTTGGACGGTGCCACCTACACTGTTTCTTGCAACGGTCTTCGTGAGAGTACTAAAGTTAGAACTCAGGACTAATTCATGATCGGTTTTTGCCGACATACCAAATTATATAGAATGGTAGCAATTGTATTTACAGTTGCTACCATTGCTGTTTCGTGTAAGAACAAGATTGCTCAAACTGATCAGATAATAGACATCAAAGCCACACCATCCCAGGTGGTCGAAAATATAGTGATGGTCCAGTCGCGCAACTCGCTGACAGAGTTCAGAATGCAGGCACCTGTGCTCCAGAGGTTCGACAGTGATCCCAAAAATACATATGACCTTTTTCCGAAAGGGCTCAATGTGTATGGATACAATGAAGAGGGGCTGCTCGAGACCTTGGTGGTATCAGACGAGGCCAAGCACACTATAAAGGAGAATGAGGAGATTTGGTCTGCCTACGGCAATGTGGTGATAAAGAATTTCATCAAAGGGGAGCAGATGGAGACCGATACCATCTACTGGGACCAGAAGGAGAAAAAGATCTATACACACTGTTATGTCAAACTTTTCTCCCCCCAGGGTATGATGCAGGGTGTGGGGATGGAATCTGATGAGATGGCCAGAAATGCTGTACTTTTGAATCCATTTGACGGTTATGCCGTCATAAATAACGACAGCACAAAAGTTTCTTATGTAGATTCTGCAAACTTTATTGGGCCGTTGGTGCGTAGGTAAAAATAAATTATTATCTTCGCGACTTATTTGAGTAATTGTGTAAAATTTAATATAAATAACTTAAAATGGCAGTTTTAGAGAAAATACGTGTCAAACTTGGGGTACTTATTACAGTACTTATCGCAGTGGCACTATTATCATTTATCATCGATCCAAGCACATTGGATATGACTCTACGTTCATTCTCATCCAAGTATGATGTAGGTAGAATCGACGGCAAATCGATCAAGTACGAAGAGTTTAACGAAAAAGTAGAGTATTATAAAAACATCTACTCTCTGACATCAGGTTCACAGGCAGTATCAGAAGAGGTTATGGAGAGCATCTATAACACAGCCTGGCAGGAACTTCAGAATGAGATTATGATCCTCCCTGCTATCAAAGATGCAGGTGTAGTGGTAGGAGAAGATGAGATGTTTGATCTTATCCAAGGCAAGGAGTTGTCTCCTGTTATCGCTCAGGAAGGTATCTTTATGGATGAGACCGGTGCATTCAGCAGGACCAGACTTAAAGAGTTTCTGGATGCTATCCCTACTGATGTATCAGGAAATCTCTCTACCTATTGGGCATTCCTGAAGAAGAGTGTGGAGGAGCAGCAGTACTTCACCAAGTATAACTCCCTTCTTTCTCAGAGCAACATCCTTAACCCTGTAGAGCTAAGGAGAGGTATCGAGGATAATAACGTCACTTCAGCTGTGGATTTCGTAGTGGTTCCTTTCGGTTTTGAACCGGACAGCACCATCACAGTATCTTCAAGTGAAGTTCAGGCTTACTATAAAGAGCACAAAGAGGAGTACAAACAGAATCCATCTCGTGATATCGAGTTCGTAGCATATGAGGTAGTTCCTTCAGAGAAAGATATTCAGGAGGCAAAAGGTCTTATCGATGAAGTTTTCGATGGTTTCAAAACAGCAGATAACCTTAAAAACTATTTGGCTCACAACTCTGACACCCCTCTACAGGAGTACTACTTCAAAGAGGGTGAGCTTGAGTCTGTAGATCCAAAATTTGAGGAGTTTGCATTCCAGACCAAAAAACCTACCGTTATCGAGCCTTTCCAGAAAGACGAGATGTTTGTAGCTGCCAGAATCAGCGACACCAAGATGATGTCTGACTCTGTATTTGTACAGCACATCCTCCTTTCAGCCAATGACGAGGCGAGAGCAGACAGCCTGGTTAAAGTCCTTAATAAAGGGACCAACTTCTCTGAGATGGCTGCCAAATTCTCTTTGGACCAGAATCCTAACGTAGCCAATCCAGGTGATATCGGCTGGATGACCCAGACTATGATGATCCCTGGTATGGAAAGTGTCCTTACTATGGCTCCTGGCAAATGTGTCAAGATGACCACCAACTACGGTATCCATGTAGTGAAAGTGACTCAGAGAACAAAACCTGTCAAGAAAGTACAGTTGGCTCTCCTTACCAAAGAGATTATCGCCAGCCCTGCTACATTCCAGGAGTACTATGGACAGGCTAACAGTCTTGCTTCACGCAGTGAGGGTCAGATCGAGAAATTCAATCAGATCGTAGACGAAGAGAAACTTCCGGTAGTTCCTGCATTCAATGTACTTGAAGGTGCAAAACAGATCTCTATGTATCAGAATATGAAAGAGGTTTCAAGATGGATCTATGAGGCTAAAGAGGGTGATGTATCACCTATTATCACCGTAGATAACAAGTACTTCTTCGTAGTGGCTGTTACTAAAGTTCGTGAAGAGGGTTATGCTCCACTCAAATCTATCTACTCTCAGCTTGAGAACACAGTGGCATTTGACAAGAAAGCAGACAAGATGGTATCAGAAGTGGAAGCCAAGATTCAGGGTCTTACCTCTATGGAGCAGATCGCTGAGGCTTTGAACACTACAGTATCTTCTAAAAATGATGTCGCTTTCGGTTCTATCAGCTCACAGTCTCTTGACCCCGTACTGGTAGGTGCCATCAGCGGTGCAAAAGAGGGTGAAGTGGTAGGTCCTGTAAAAGGTAACATCGGTGTGTATGTATTGAAAGTAAATGGTCGTGAGACCGGTTCATTCTACACAGAGGATGATGCTAAAGTAAGAGAGAATCAGGTATCTACCTACCAGTTGAATATGCTCCCTTACGTATTCACTGAGAAAGGTGAAGTAGTGGACAACAGAGCAAGATTCTTCTAACAGAAAAGTTAACTGAAATTATCATAGCAAACTCCGGGGAAGTCTCCAGAACTTTTCCGGAGTTTGTTTGTATATAGCAGTACAAGAGATTCCACATCGCTGATATCCTACCAGGGAATGAAAAGCATACTTCTATTCCCTACTACACCTCAAAATACCACTAATCACCCCGAAAACAGCCCTAGTAGGGAATGAACACTATTGTTTCATTCCCTACTAGGCAAATTGAAGGCGCTAACGCACATAGGATGCCCCCATCACACACTACACTACGATAAACGAGATAATTCCTAAGGCCATTTGTGCTGGACTCCGAATTGCAGCAGACCTTCATTTTGAAAAATCAGAATAATTTTGTATCTTGTCCCACAAGGTAAACCCGAAAGTTCATTTATAGCGGTACCACATCACTGATTTACTAACTATTAAAAATTTAGCGTATGAGATACCCCATTAAACCACTACTCACGGCTATCATTATAGTCGTCTTTCAGTTACTGCCCATACACCGACTTTATTCCCAATGGGGATTCAAAGTCGGCGAAGAGAGTAAGATTCCATCAGCAGACAAATGGAATTTCATCAATTACGGCGAAGTAGAAGCCAATCTACATACCGGAACCATCAATTTTAATATTAACAGGGCATCCTACTAATCAAATAGAGTTTTAAAAATATGTGTAAATTTTATATTGCAATATTGATGATCTTATGTTCATTGAAAAGCTA
>JAFVQD010000002.1 GCA_017504965.1 Bacteroidales bacterium
AGCCGCAAATTTAAAAAGACACGTTCCATTTGGACTAAAATACCTATTATGTATAAATCTATTGATGAATACTGAGAGTTTACATAAGCCTTACTCAAGACTCAATAGCGAGTAAATTTACGAAACTACGGTGCCAGGATGTATGACCCGCAGACAGCAAGATGGCTGACACAGGACCAGCTGGCTCAGAAGTAATATTCAGAAGCCACATCTATGCCGTTCAGATGCCCACTGTTTGCCAGCGGAAGCCACGCTAAGTAGCGAATTCAAGTAAAAATACTGCACAGTTTCGTCCTGCAATTTGGAGTCCAGCGAAAACCGCTATACAGGCCATCCTAAGGCCATTTGTGCTGGATACCCGAGCAATTTTCCTCGGGTATCCAACGCTATAGGCCTCCTACATACCTGTGGGACACATCGTGCTGGACTCCGAATTGCAGCAGGCCTTTATTTTGAAAAATCAGAATAATTTTGTATCTTGTCCCACAAGGTAACGATCGAAAGATCTTTGATATACAGCAGTACGGGAGTATTTGATGGCACAGGTCTTACCTTAATAGATAGAGGAATTGAACCTAAAAGAAAAGATGATAAAACATTAGACGCAATAAACAAAGTGATATTTATGACAACTATAAGTTTTCAGAAAAAAATAGTATTTTTATTAAACAATAATTAGATAGTTATGAAAAAATTAATATTAATATTCTTGTTATTACTATTAAAAAACACCTTGTATTCTCAAGTATCAGTTATAATTGATTCTTTATATGTCTCTTGGATAGTTGATGAACTTCCACCAGAATATGTTTATATTGAAGGAGTTGGAGAAGGACCATATATAAGGCTAGATGTAAGATTTAAGAATGAATCGAATGATACCCTATTTATTGAAGGTATTATGGATGTTGAAGGAACAAGATCATTTTTAGCGCATTTTATGGAAGCATCAGAACAAATAGGACTACACAAAACACTTAAGCTAGACCTTTTACTATTTGATATGCTATATCTAGTCCATAAGCCAACTGGGTATTATTATAAATTCCGATACAGAGGGAAGGAGTATTATCGGTATCCTCTTTCTTCTTTCTACCCATCTTGTGTGAAATTATATCCTTATAGTGAAACAAAAATAATAATAGACGACAGAATCTTTTTAGGTACTGATATATTGAAACCAATGGGATATTCTTATGGTAAGGAGTGTATAGAAGTTTTGCCCACATTGCAAATTATTTTCAGAACCAAAGATGGAACACTATATAAAAGCAATGGAATACAAAATGTTTATGCAACGGATGTCTATTAAAATGGGTAAAAGAACTTTTATGAATTTTTACCGAACACTAATGAGACACAAAATAAATATGAAAAAGATTTGCACAATATTAATAGTAGCTTTAATGGCTTTTCTTTTATCGTCATCAGGTTGTTCAGATGTAGCATATGATATAGGTGATGGTTATGCTTATCTCTGCTTAGGTTCTAAACAACATTCCTTAACAAAACAATATGAAGGTGAGCAATTTCCACGGATATTGATCTCTTCCCATGTAGATGATTGTTATTATGATAATACATACATTCTTGGAAAACATATAAAGCCGGATATTAATCCATCTTATATTTATAAGCCTGAGTTAGAGTTATTTTGGAATTATTCATCTGAGGATAGTATATCTTATTTTATCATCCATAAGAAAAGCATCACAATATATGGACCCCTGAATAAGTGTCAGTACGAAGCAAAAATAGAGGAGCTTCAAATTAATTATGAGAATATGAAGACTCCACCAGGAGTCACAAATTACCGAAGGCCTAAATTGTTCTCCTTTTGGTCTAAAAAATAGATCAGAGGAAGTGGCTTCTACCCACTGTTTGCCAGCGGAAGCCACGCTAAGTAGCGTAAGGACCTGACAGGACATAAAAAAACCGGCCTCGTGATGGGACCGGTTTTTGTGTGTTTCACTGTATGATTATTCAGCAAAAGGAAGTACTGACACAAATGATTTGTTGTTAGCCTTCTTCTGGAATTTTACAGTACCGTCAATTAGAGCATAAAGAGTGTGGTCTTTGCCCATACCTACGTTAAGACCAGGGTTATGAACTGTACCTCTTTGGCGAACGATGATATTACCTGCTTTAGCAGCCTGACCGCCGAAAAGTTTAAGACCTAAACGTTTGCTGTGTGATTCACGACCGTTCTTTGAACTACCGACACCTTTCTTGTGAGCCATAATCTAAATCTCCTTTTCTTTTAAGTTAAGCAATTTCATCAATTAGAATTTCAGTCAAATACTGACGGTGACCGTTTTTCTTCTGATAGCCTTTACGACGTTTCTTTTTGAAAACGATTACCTTTTTACCTTTGAGGTGGTCTACAACGGAAGCTTTAACAACGGCTCCGTCAACATAAGGTGAACCTACTTTTACTGCACCATCCTGATCAAGAAGGAGTACAGTGGTGAAATCAAGGGATGTACCAGGTTCTGCACCTAAGCGGTTAACGAAGATTTTCTTCCCTTTTTCCACTTTAAATTGCTGTCCTGCAATGTCTACAATTGCGTACATTTATTTTAAGTTTTAAAGTTACTGACTGCAAGCGGTTATTATGGTTAAATAACTCTTATTCAATAGCTTAACAGCCTTCTATTCAATTTTTTGGACTGCAAATGTAATATTTTGTCCTTTCTTATACAAATTTTCTACTATAATTTCTAAAAAATACTAATTTTGCAACGATAAAACAAAAATGTTATGGAAGTTCCATTTGATTTCAAGCAAAAGGCCATAGGGATCGATTTTATAGGTAGGGAGGTAGAGACAAATGCCCTCTCGAATCTTCTGAGACAGAGGCAGAATGTGTACCTGTATGGCCCTGATGGAGTGGGGAAGAGCTCTCTTGTGAACAGAGTTCTTATAGAATTGCAAAAAAGTTCCACAGATACCATAGTCTGTCACGTGGACCTTCACAATGTCCGTACAGAGGAGGATTTTTGCAGAGTATATTCGGATAGTGTAAAACTTGGTGGTCTGAGTACATTCGAAGATATATATGGTATAGTGACAGATGAGGGTGGAAATGATCTGATCAAGGCTTTATCTCTCCCTGAAGCCCTCTCATTAAAGAAGGGGGGTGCAAATGTCGTCGTATATGTGGAGGAGTTTCAGAATGTTCTCCACTTCGATGATCCCGATCTGTTTCTCAAAACTCTTGATGAGAGGTGGAGAAGCAGGATGGGTGTCACTTATCTCATAACCGGATCCAAAGTGAATGCGATGAAATATATCTTCGAGGAGAAGAAGTATTTCTACGGACAGATGGAGTATCTCCCCATCCTCCCTGTAAATGAGAAGGTCGCTTCAGATTACATAGTGAGAACCTTCCTAAGGGTGGGCAGGGTGATAGACAAGGAGCACGTGAAAATCTTCTATCAGATATCGGGTGGTATTCCCTACTATCTGTGGCTGCTGTGCTCATTCAGCTTCAATAATACTAAAGGTTATGTGACTCCTGATATACGGGAGGATGCGATAAATTCTGTCATCTCCCTTAGAGAGTCACAGTTCAAGGCTCTGGTGGACTCTCTCTCCAATTTCCAGTTAAGTCTTCTGAGGGCTATCTATGATGGTGTCACCAAGTTCAGCAATAAAGATGTGATAGAGCAGTATAAACTGAACTCTTCTGCAAATGTCTTCCGTCTCAAGGAGGCACTCAAGAAGAAGGAGGTTATATACTTTGACGATAAGGATGAACCCCAGTTTATAGATCCTATTTTCAGGTATTGGTTATCAAAATGTTATTTTGTATGAAAAAGTTAGTGGTTTTGACAGGTGCAGGGGTGAGCCAGGAGAGTGGTATCAAGACTTTCAGGGACAGCGACGGTCTCTGGGAGAACTACCCTGTAGAGGATGTCGCTTCGATTCAGGGGTGGCATAAGAACAAGGAGCTGATGCTGAGATTCTACAATGAGAGAAGGGCGCAGCTGGCCACTGTGAAGCCAAACAGGGCCCACGAGATTATCGCTGAGCTGGAGAGGCATTTCGAGGTGACAGTGGTGACCCAGAATGTGGACAATCTGCACGAAAGGGCTGGCTCTACCAATATAATACATCTCCACGGAGAGCTCACCAAAGTGCGTGGGGTAGATGATGAAAGCAAGGTGTATGATATAGGATACAGGGAGATCAAACTTGGGGACAGGAGCCCGAGCGGAGCCCAGCTAAGGCCACATATAGTGTGGTTCGGGGAGGCTGTCCCGATGATGGAGCAGGCTGCTGAGGCTGTTAGCCAGTGCGATATCCTGCTGGTGGTAGGGACCTCTCTGGCAGTCTATCCTGCTGCCGGTCTGGTAAATTATATCACCAGAGGGAATCCTATATATCTGATAGATCCCAAACCTATCCGGGTAAACTATTCGAAGTACCATCAGATAGAGGATGTGGCTTCTTCCGGAATGGAGAAATTTAGGGATATTGTTTTGGCTCTATAGTGCTAAAGATGGATAAAAAAGGATTACCTTTGCAAGATGCAAAATGGTATGCACTCCGGACCCTCCCCAGGGGGGAGAAGATGGTTCTGAAGAGGCTGGAGATGGAGGGGGTGAGGTGTATGCTCCCTATGGCAGAGATCAGGAGACGGTGGTCCGACAGGGTGAAGATGTCACCCATACCATTGGTAAGCTCTCTGGTATTTGTCCATTGTACCCCGCTAAGGCTGAAAGCACTGCTGGCCACAAAGGGGGTATGCGGTGTGAGAAGTGACCACTCAGGTGAGCCGATAGAGGTGGAGCAGCAGAGCATTGATGCGATAGAGGAGTTCTCCCGATATGCCCGAGGGTCCTTTTTAGCTTCGGAGGGTGATATTGACAGGGCAATGGAGATTCCGTGGAAGAGAAGGTGCTCACAGGTGGTGGATGTGGACCGGAGGTACTCGTACCTGTATGTAAGGGAGCTTGATTTAATGTTGTGTATTGATAGAAATTAGTATATGAAAAGATTGATTTTTATTGCGTTAGCTATCGTCTCATCTATATCTTTGGTGGGGCAGGAAAATGGTAAGTTTGCTTTTCTGGCAGACACACATATCGCAGAGGGGGCAGCGAGTGTAGAGGAGTTGGCTGCCTGTATCGAGGATATCAACAGTAATCCCGAGATAAGTTTCTCCATTCTGGCAGGTGATATCACCGAATTCGGATCTGACAGGGAGATAAAACTGGCAAAATCTGTAATCGACAAATTAGAGAAACCATATTATATCGTGGCAGGTAACCACGATGCCAAGTGGTCTGAGAGCGGATGCAACACTTTTGAAAAGGTGTTCGGCTATGGGCACTTCGAGTTTGAGGCATTCGGAATCAAATTTGTGGGGACCAACAGCGGTCCCAATATGAGGATGGCTCCGGCGCTTGTCCCCAGAGAGAGTATAGTCCTTCTGGACTCTCTGGTGAAGGCTACACCCTCCAATAAGCCTATGGTTTTCGTGAACCACTTTCCCCAGGATACATCGGTACTGAACTATTTTGAGGTGCTGGATATCCTTAAAGGAGCGAACATCCAGCTGGTTATGGGTGGACACTGGCATAACAATGTGAAGCTTGACTATGAGGGTATTCCGGGTGTTCTCGGAAGATCTACCCAGGCCAGAGGGAAGAAAGGTCCCGGTTACAATGTCGTCTCTGTCGAAAACGGAAAGATCACTATCGCTGAAAAAGTGGTGGGTATGGAGCAGTTCGAACCCTGGTACGAACTTCAGATGACAGATCCGTTCCCATTCAATATGAGGCACGAGGTATATGGCAGCAGACCCGATTACTCAGTAAATAAGGAGTATCCTCAGGTGAAAGAGATATGGACACTTCAGGAAAAAGGCGATATAGGGGCAGGTGCTGCATACTCGTCTGACAATGTGGTGTATACCACTACCCAAGGTTATGTCAAGTGTGTCAGCCTCGCTTCAGGAGCTCAGAAATGGAGCGTGAAGCTTGGTGGAAAAGTGTACTCTACCCCCGCCATCTACAAGAAATATGTGGTAGTGGGGTGTACCGACAATATCATCTACTGTCTTGACCTGAAGACCGGAAGAGAGATATGGAAGCACCACTGCGACAAGTCTGTCCTCGCTTCAGCCAATATCTATGACGGTGTGGTATACATCGGATCATCAGACGGGAGGTTCAGGGCGCTTGATGTGAAAAACGGCCATATGATATGGAACTTCCCTGATGTAAAAGGGTTCGTGGAGTCAAAAGCTTATGTGGATGATACTCAGGTGGTATTTGGAGACTGGGCCAACACCCTGTATTCACTTGATACCAGGACAGGAAAACTTATGTGGACCTGGAAAGTGAAGGGGAGCAGGATGTACTCACCTGCAGCAGTCTGGCCTGTGAAATATCAGAACAGGATATTTGTAGTGACCCCTCAGAGAAAGACATACTCTATAGAAGCTTCAAGTGGCAGCACTATGTGGGTGCACAGAGGTGGAAGAGAGTCTATAGGTCTCTCTCCAGCCGGAGACAGAATCGTAGTGAAAACTATGAAGGACACAGTCTTCTGCTTCTCTACCTCACCGGCTATGAATGCAGAGATATTGTGGGCTACAGATACGCAGATAGGTTATGACATCGCCCCTACACCTACCACATTTGCCGATGGTCTGGCATTTGTCCCTACTGACAAGGGTGCTATCGTAGCACTCGATTCGGCTACAGGGCAGATCAAGTGGAGATACAAACTCTCATTTGCACTTGTAAACTATATCGAACCTGTAGATGAGAGGAGACTTCTGGTGACCACAATGGATGGGAAGGTGTCGTTGCTGACATATTAATCACTGAATATAAACCTTATAAATAATATATTTTAAAGATGTTGACTTTAAAACTACTAAGAGAGAATCCCGAATTTGTAGTAGAGAGACTTGCTGTAAAACATTTTGATGCCAAAGAGATCGTAGAGGGTATCCTGGAGCAGGACAAACTCAGACGAGCATACCAGACAGAACTGGACAAATGCCTTTCAGAGCAGAAGATCAAAGCCAAAGAGATCGGCGGTCTGATGAAAGAGGGTAAGAAAGAGGAGGCCGAGGCTGCCAAAGCTGCAGTGGCTCAGATGAAAGAGAGATCGAAAGAGCTTGAGCAGATGATGGAGGAGAGCCAGACCAAGCAGAATGACCTGCTGGTTCTTCTACCTAACCTCCCTTGTGCTGAGGTTCCCCAGGGAAGGACAGCCGAGGACAATGTTATAGTAAGAACAGGCGGCGAGATGGTGGACTTGGGTGAAAATCCACTCCCACACTGGGAACTTGCCAAGAAATATGATATTATCGACTTTGATTTGGGTGTCAAACTTACAGGTGCAGGCTTCCCTGTATATAAAGGAAAGGGTGCCAAGATCCAGAGGGCTTTGATCCAGTATTTCCTTGACTACAATACTGCTGCCGGTTATCTGGAGATCGAACCTCCTATCCTGGTGAATGAGGCCTCAGGCTTCGGCACAGGCCAGCTTCCCGATAAAGAGGGGCAGATGTACCACGCGCAGCTTGACAACTACTATCTGGTACCTACAGCTGAGGTTCCAGTGACCAATATCTATAGAGATGTGATCCTCTCTGAGAGCGATTTCCCTGTCAAACTTACTGCATATACCCCCTGCTTCAGAAGAGAGGCCGGTTCTTATGGCAAAGATGTAAGGGGTCTTAACAGACTGCACCAGTTCGATAAGGTGGAGATCGTACGCCTGTCGCACCCTGATCACTCTTATGAGGCTCTGGATGAGATGGTAAAACACGTAGAGGGTCTTGTCGCTTCACTCGAACTTCCATACAGAATCTTGAGACTCTGCGGTGGAGATATGAGCTTTACATCAGCCATTACTTATGACTTCGAAGTCTACTCTGAGGCTCAGGGGAGATGGCTTGAGGTGAGCAGTGTCTCAAACTTTGAGTCATTCCAGGCAAACAGATTGAAACTGAGATATAAGGATGCTGACGGCAAGACAAATCTGGCACACACCCTTAATGGAAGTTCATTGGCTCTGCCACGTATTCTGGCAGCGCTGCTGGAGAATAATCAGACCCCAGAGGGTATCAGGATTCCTAAGGCTCTGCAGTCTTACACAGGGTTTGATATGATAGATTAAATGGTGTCAAATCAGAGGATTATAATGGGAATTGACCCCGGAACCAACCTCCTTGGTTTCGGGGTTATCCTCGTGGATGGGAAGAAGACTCACTTCGTGGATATGGGGGTGCTGGATATGAGGAAGGAGAAGGATCATTTCGCGAAGCTCAAGCGGATCAATGCAGAGGTAGGGCTCTTGATAGACAGGTACAAACCGAATGATCTGGCTGTAGAGGCCCCATTCTATGGGAAAAACCCGCAGGTGATGCTGAAACTCGGGAGAGCTCAGGGGGCTGCCATCGCGGCTGCATTGAGCAGGGATATCCCTGTCTTCGAGTATGCTCCGAGAAAGGCGAAAATGGCCATAACCGGCAGGGGAGATGCCTCCAAGGAGCAGGTGGCGCTGATTCTGCAGAAGACCCTCAATGTGGAGTTCCAAACCACTTTTCTGGATGCCTCAGATGCTGTTGCCATAGCGATGTGTCACTCATATCAGTTGATAAATCCTCTATTGGATACTACCGCCTCCACCTCTTGGGAGGCATTTGTCAAATCCCATCCCACAAGGGTAAAAAAGTAGCGTAGCGATTAAACCAAACCCTTTATTTTTAGTCAAAAGGGTGAAAATTTTAAATGAAAGAGAGGTTAATAATGGTTTTTAAAAGATTAAAAATGCTTCTTGCTTTCCTATTGTTCTCAGCAGGAAGCATTTATGCACAGTCTGGCTCGATAAAGCTGAAATTGGTGGATTCATTGACACAGGCTCCTGTGGATTTTGCTTCGGTATATGTATCTAAAGATGGCACAGTCAAAGGTGCCAAATACTCTGTGACAGACGGGCAAGGTATGGCCACTATAGAGAAGGTGGCTCCCGGTGAGTATATATTCAAGGCAGAACTTATGGGCTATAAGCTCAAACAGATGACTATCAAGGTGGGAAAGGGTGCCTTGGACCTGGGTACCATCAAGATGCAGCAGGATGTAAATACTCTGGAGCAGGTGGTGGTCTCAGCTGTGGGTAACCCTATCGTGGTGAAAAAAGATACCATAGAGTACAGTGCTGCATCCATCAAGACATCAGACAATGATATGCTTGAGGATCTTATAAAGAAGCTTCCGGGCTTCGAAGTGGATAGTGATGGTAATATCACTGCCAATGGTGAGACTATCAAGAAAGTATATATCGACGGCAAGGAGTTTTTCCTCGATGATCCTCAGCTGGCCTCGAAAAATATCCCTGCCAAAATCGTCAATAAAGTGAAGCTGGTGGAGAAGAAGTCTGAGCAGGCCGAATTTACAGGTATCGATGACGGAGAGGAGGAGACCGTCCTGGACTTGAGTATAAAGCCAGGTATGATGCAGGGGTGGTTCGGTAACCTGTCAGGTGGTGGCGGTATGGATATAGCCAATACCGATCACGATGCCAGATTTCAGGCTGCAGGTATGGTAGGAAGATTTACAGACAAGACCCAGATAAGTATTATCGGTAATGCCAACAATACGAACAACCGTGGTTTCCAGGATATGGCCGGGGAGATGATGGGGGCTATGAGGGGTGGCGGAATGAGAGGTATGGGTGGTATGGGCTGGGGAGGCAACAGCGGTATCACCACTTCGTGGATGGGTGGTATCAATGCCAACGGATATCTTCTTGACGGTGATATGGAGATAGGTGGAAACTACCTTTATAATGGAAGTGAGAAAGTGCTGGAGGAGAAGACAAATAAGATGACTATGCTCGATAACAACGAGTCCATCACTACCCTTGACAATGCCTATAGTGTGAGCAGATCTCAGGGACACAGAGCCGGTATCAGGGCTGACTGGGATATCTCTGACAGGACATCCATCCTTTTTACCCCTCAGTTCAGATTCGGTTATGGGGACTTTATGGATTCGACCTATTATGCTACAGACAATAACCTTAAAGGTAAGGTAAATGACGGTAGCAGTGTCTCTACAGGATATAATGACAATATGACTGCCAGCGGTAGAATCCTTTTCAGACAGAAGATAGGGAGATCCAAAGGGCGTACCTTCTCGCTGAATGTGAATTACAACATCTCCCAAAATGAGATGACCGGTGACAACCGTTCAGTAACCAACTCCTATGATGACGAGGGGAATAAAAAAGCATCGGTAATCGACCAGCAGTATGTTCAGAGCAGCGATGCTTATACACTGGGTGGTAGAGTCTCTTATACTGAGCCACTGGGGAGAAATTTCTTCCTGGAGGCATCATACAGATACAACTATAAAAACACACAGGCTGAGAAGATGACCTATGACCGCGACCTGGTTACAGGACAGTATTCTAATCTGGATACACTCTATTCAAGCAGGTATAACAATACATTTATAAATCAGGATGCCAGACTTAATCTGGTAAAACAGGAGGAGAAGTATAACTTTCAGGTGGGTTTCAGTGTGCAGCCGGCCTATACCAAGAGTGTCACCACACTCTTTAAAGAGAATAGAGACAGCGTGCTGGCATATAGTGTGGTGAACTATGCACCATCTGCCAGATTTGACTACAGATTCTCTGACAGAAATTTCTTGAGAATCAACTACAGGGGCTCGACCAACCAGCCATCCATCACTCAGCTGCAGCCTGTACCTGACAACTCAAATCCTCTGAGAATCTCTCTGGGTAACCCAAAGCTGCAGCCTGAGTTCAGCCACAGGTTCAATGTAAACTACAGAAATACCAATACTGAGACTTTTGCTTCGCAGAACGCCAGTCTCTATGCCACCTATGTAAAGGATGATATCATCAATGCCAGCTGGTATACCTCTACAGGTGTACAGTATACAGCACCTATAAACTCGAAAGAGGGTACATTTACTGCAGGTGGAAGATATATGTACAACACCCCTATAGCCAAGTCAAACTTCTCGATAATGTCATTTACCAATGTCAGCTTGAGCCGTGGTTTGAGTTATACCGGCACAGGGGATGTGGAGACTCTGGATGAGATCATTGATCATCTGGTAGCTGGTAAGACTACCACCCTCAATGTCTCTGAGAGGGTTAATTTTGTCTACAGGGATGAGACTTTCGAAGCCCGTCTGGGTGGTAGTGCCAGATTCCAGAATGCGTGGTACACCATTAAAGAGCAGGAGAAGCCATCTACCTGGACCAACTCCATCAATGGCGAGGTTAACTACACTATGCCTTGGGGTACTGAGATCAAAACAGATGCGAGATATACATTCTATATAGGCTACGAAGATGGCTACAATGAGCCTACCTGTGTATGGAATGCTGAGATCTCGCAGCTGCTCTTCAAGAAGAAAGCTACCCTCAGATTCAAGGTGTATGATATCCTTCAGCAGGCTAAAAATGTATACAGAACTACAGCCGACAACTATGTACAGGATGTAGAGCAGAATACCCTCGGACAGTACTTTATGCTAAGCTTTACATTCCGCTTCGGTAACTTTGGCAGACAAGGTATGGGTCCTGGCAGAGGTCCTGGCGGCCACGGAAGAGGCCCTATGGGACCTCCAAGGAGGTAGGGCTATTTCCTGCCGGACACGAAAGTCCTGAATTTTTTGATAAGATTTACCATATCCTCGGGAAGTTCACTCTCCACGAGGATATTTTTTCCTGTGCGTGGATGGACGAATCCTAGGGTCTTGGCGTGAAGGGCCTGTCGGGGGAGTACCTCGAAGCAGTTGTCGATGAATTGTTTGTATTTGGAGTAGAGGACCCCTTTGAGGATGCGGTCTCCGCCATAGCGGTCATCATTGAAGAGGGGATGCCCTATATGGTTCATATGGACACGTATCTGGTGTGTACGTCCGGTCTCGAGTTTGCACTCGATCACAGTGACATAACCAAGTCTTTCGAGCACTCTGTAATGGGTCACTGCGTGTTTGCCCGATGATCCGTCCTCGAAAACTTTGAAACGGAGCCTGTCGTTAGGGTCTCTCCCGATATGGCCGACAACTGTCCCCTCGTCCTGCTCCATATCGCCCCATACGATAGCGACATATCTTCTGTCTATGCTATGGTCAAAAAACTGTTTGGCCAGATGTATCTGGGCCTCGTCTGTCTTGGAGATGACGAGTGTCCCGGATGTGTCTTTGTCGATGCGGTGCACTAATACACCCATCCTGTCATCTTCGGCATCTGGTCCCTGACTTCTACCCAGATAGTGGGCCAGACCATTTATAAGTGTGCCCGTATAGTGTCCGCAGCCTGGATGCACCACCAGTCCTGCCGGTTTGTTCACTACCAGTACATCATCGTCTTCATATCTGATGTCGAGCGGAATCTCCTCCGGAATTATCTCGAAGCCACGCCTGCGATAGGGGAGGACGAAGGTGATGACATCGAGGGGCTTGACTCTATAGTTTGCTTTGACTATGACATCATTGACCCTCACATACTGGGCATCTATCGCCAACTGGATTCTGTGGCGGGATGTATGCTCCATACGTGTGGTGAGATATTTGTCTATCCTCAGAAGTGACTGACCTTTATCCACTACGAAACGGAAATGCTCGAACATTCCCCCTTCGGCATTCTCTACATCTCCCCCTTCGAGGTCCAGATCATCCAGCTCGATATCCTCTTTTATCATATTACTCCTCTTCTTGGGTGTTCCCCTCCTCGGTGGACTCTTCTATCACTATTTTACTCTGGTCTTTTGTAAGATGTATCTCCACCCCTGTACCGAGTCTGTACTGGATAGAGTCAGAGTAGGCAGGGATCTGCTGATATACCATCGCATTAAGTGAGTCTGAGTAGTCCAGAACGGTCTCGTCAAATGATATCTTTTTGATGTTAAGGGAGTTGTCCTGCAGCAGGTCTTTTGCGAGCATAAGCTTGTATCCCATCACATTAGGGATATAGGTCACTGTGTCTGTGATGTTCATACCGAGGACCAGGTCGATAGGGGTGTCTGTCTCTACCTTTACTCCTGGGGCAATGGTGTCTCTCCCTACCATTTGTGCCAGGACATTGTTGGTCGCGATATCCTCTCTGTATATAAGTTTGCCGACTGTGAGTCCGCTCGAGATGATCTCAGTCTTGGCCTGTCTGAGCGAGTAGCCCACCAGGTCGGGCATATCTACCATCTGAGGATTTACAGAGTTTATGGTAAGGAGGATTCTCCTCCCTTTCTTTACGTGGCTTCCCGGCTCAGGATTCTGACGGGATATGTGTCCTCGTGCCATCCTCTTTATATATACCGAGTCTGTAACCTCCAGTCTCAGGTGTGACTCTTCAGCCAGACGCTCCGCTTCAGACAGTGGCATATTTGTAAAATCCGGTACTACCAATTCGTGATTGTGCTTGGTGACCAGTTTTAGAAAAATGTTTATTCCGATAAACAATACGATCAGAATGACACCTATCAGAGAGATGTGCTTTATCCAGATATATTTACCTTTACTTTTATCCATACCCCAAAAGTAGTAAAAATATTGACAGGTACCTATATAAAAAGCAAAAGGCTATCATCGCATAGCGATTCAGCCTCGTACTTCTTTCTTTTGTTTGGACTCCTAGAAACGATCTTCTGAAGATACAGTTAGTTTTTTACGACCGTGACGACGGCGAGCTGCCAATACGCGACGACCATTAGGAGTAGACATACGCTCGCGGAAACCGTGTTTGTTACGGCGTTTGCGTTGCGAAGGTTGAAATGTACGTTTCATATCTTATTACTTTTTTAATTATTCCAAATTTGGGAGTGCAAAGATAGATAAAACAAACCAAACTATCCAAATTTTTTGACAAATATTATTCTTTTCTCGTCAAAATACTCCTCATCGAATATGTCTGATATGTTTGCACTGCTGAACGGCTTCTGGGACAGCTTGAGTGCCCTGGCGCACTCCGATATCTCCATATTGGTGTCACCACCTTTAAGAAATATCATCTGAGTGGTGTATTTCCCTTTTACCCAGGGAATAAAGTTCTTAAGTTCGGTGACCGCCCTCGATACTATATAGTCATATGTGTCTGGTAGATTCTCCACCCGGCTACATACTGTGGTGACGTTTTCAAGTCCCAGAGCGGCAGCTATCTCTGTAGCCACTTTTATCTTTTTACCTATAGAGTCACATAGGGTGAAGTGGACATTGGGGAACATAATGGCCAGAGGAATTCCGGGGAAACCTCCTCCGGTCCCTACATCCAACACTTTGGCTCCGTCAGGGAAAGGGTATTTGGCTATAGCCAGTGAATGGAGGACGTGGTGCATATAGAAGTTGTCCATATCTTTTCTCGATATGACATTGATCTTCGAATTCCACTCCATATAGAGTGAGAAAAGTGTGTCGAACTGCTCCCTTTGGACAGGGGTCACTTCAGGGAAGTATTTATATATAATGGTACTCTCTATCATATTTCTAATGTGCTTCTAACCAGTTTTTTCCATAATTACACTCTGCTGTCAGAGGGATGCCGATATCCATAACCCTCTCCATCTCCTCCTTGACAGCGGCCATCACCCTTTCGAGTTCATCCGGGAGGGTGTCAATTACAAGTTCGTCGTGTACCTGAAGGATCATTTTGCTTTCAAAACCCTCCTGGACAAATCTCCTGTTTACATTGATCATCGCGAGTTTGATAATGTCGGCAGCACTCCCCTGGATAGGTGCATTGATGGCATTCCTCTCGGCGAGCCCCTTTACGTTTACATTTCTGGAGTTTATGTCGGGAAGGTATCTTTTCCTTTTGCAAAGTGTCTCCACATAGCCCCTCTCTCTGGCACTCTCTTTCATCTTCTCCATATATTCCTGTACTTGCGGGTAGTGTTTGAAGTACTCTTCTATGATCTCCTTGGATTCGGAGCGGGAGATGTGAAGCCTCTGAGCTAGCCCGAAAGGGGAGATTCCGTAGATGATTCCGAAGTTTACCATCTTGGCTTTTCTCCTCTGATCGGATGTTACCTGATCTTCAGATACTTTAAATACCTTGGCAGCTGTGGCTGTGTGGACATCCTTCCCCTCTTTGAAAGCCTGTATCAGCCCTGTATCACCACTCATAGCGGCCATAAGCCTGAGTTCGATCTGGGAGTAGTCTGCCGAAACTATATATCCGTCGGGAGATGAAGGGACAAAAGCCTTTCTGATCTCCCTCCCAAGTTCTGTCCTGATGGGGATATTCTGAAGATTGGGTCTTACAGAGCTTAGGCGGCCTGTCGCTGTGAGTGCCTGATTGAATGTGGTGTGCACCTTTCCGCTGTGTGGATTTATAAGGGATGGGAAAGGTTCTATGTATGTGGAAATTAGTTTCTTGAGTCCTCTGAATTCCAGAATGTCCCGTATCACCGGACTTTTATCCTCCATAGAGAGGAGTGTCTCCTCGTCGGTGGGGTAGGAGTCTTTAGAGTTCTTTTTCACTTTAGGGTTCAGTTCCAGTTTCTCATAGAGGAGGATCCCTATCTGCTTGGGTGAGGATATGTTGAGTTGGTCGTTCTGTGCGATCTCCCTTATCCTCTGCTGGATGGTCTCCATCTTTTGGGAAAGTTCCTCTTTGAACTCCATAAGTCGGGAGGTGTCGATTTTGAAACCCTCCTCCTCGATATCTGCAAGTACCTTCAGAAGCGGCTCCTCGATCCTGTCATAAAGCTCCACTAATGATGGATCGGCCTGAAGTTCCCCCTGTACTTTTCTGAAAAGGGGGATAAGCACCGATGCCTCCACCTGCATCTCTCTCCGGTGGCTGTCCCTCTCACTCTCTTTCTCTACAGGGGTGGAGAACAGATCAAGTTCTACTACCTCTTCAGAGGTGCTCTCCAGAGGGATCTGATTAATATCTATCCCCAGGTATGATTTGGCGAGAATATCCACTTTATGGGTCCTCTCAGGATTTATAAGGTAGTGCATAAGTTCGATGTCCCTGACCTTTCCTGCGAGCTCTATCCCTGCTGAGCGGAGCGAGTGGATATGCTCTTTTATATTGTACCCTATCTTTTCGATGGAGGCATCCTCCAGAATCGCTTTAGCAGAGCTCCAGTCTGTAGTGGTGTGGACATTCTCCTCCCAGGAGAGGTGGAGCTCCTCGGATGATATAGCGATACCTACCTGATGGTGAGATAGGGCCAGCATCGTAATCTTTTCAATATCTACCTCAGCAACAGATATTTCGGGTGCTGTATCCTCCTGCTGCTGAGCGCACTCTCCGAATGTGGCAGGGAGGAGTTTCAGGAGCGAAGGGAATTCATATTTTTCGAAGAGCCTGCGGCAATCTGACCCCTCTGGGAGTTTCAGACGGAGGCTCTCCTGTGAAAATTCGATGGGAACATCGGTTTTGATGGTGACCAGAAACTTGCTCAGCGGAAGCTGCTCCCTCGCTTGCTCGAAGGCTGCTGCCTGCTTGGCAGGCAATTCTGCAGTGTGTGCCAGGATATTCTCCACGGAGCCGTATTTGGATACCAATTTCTTGGCACTCACTTCACCTACACCCCGAACGCCGGGTACATTGTCTGAGGCGTCGCCCCATAGGGCAAGGATATCAATTACCTGCGAAGGGTGGCTGATCTGGAACTTTTCGCAGATCTCTGCAGGCCCCAGAAGCTCATTTTCTGCACCGCTTTTGCCTGGTTTGTACTGAAATATATTGGGCGAAATCAATTGCCCCAAGTCTTTGTCAGGGGTCACCATATAGACTGTGAATCCCTCTTTTTCCCCGAGAGTGGCGGCGGTGCCTATGACATCGTCTGCCTCGTAACCCGGAATCATCAGTACCGGTATGCCGAGGGATGCGACGAGCTCCTTGAGAGGCTCCAGAGCCTCCTTGACCAGTTCGGGTGTGGCACTCCGGTTCGATTTGTACTGCTCGAAGGTCTCGTGCCTGAAAGTTTTGCCCGGAGGGTCAAATGCTACCGCAATATGGGTAGGCTCCTCCTTACGGATAAGCTCCATCAGGTACTTCATAAATCCATATAGAATGGAGGTGTCCACCCCCTGACTGTTGATCATCGGACGTCGCAGGAATGCGTAGTACATCCTGAAAATCAGTGAGTGTCCGTCTATGAGAAAGAGTTTCTTCATACTGTGGTGTTATTGGTTATCTTCGGCAAACCACTCGACAAAAGATGTAGCTGTCTCGTGTAGTTTTATAGAGAAAAGTCTGGTGTGGACAAATTTAGGATCGCTCTCCATCTCACCCTTTATGAGTGAAGCGAAATGGGAAATGAGGTTTTCGCTGGTGGGACGGAATGGGAGGATAATGACATTGGTGTAGGCGGCAGAGAGCTCCTGAGACAGAGGGGTCCCCTCCATCAGCACCAGGGCGTGGTCAAACTTCCCAATAACAGCCCTGCCAACCATATCCTTGAGGTCTCTGAAGTCTGCAAGCATACCATCCTTGGGCGATTCTGACGAGTTTAGAGCCTCACCCTTCAAGGTGACAAAAAGCTTGTAGGAGTGGCCGTGGAGCTGGCTGCACTTGCCGTCGTAGCCATACAAAGAGTGGGCGCACTCAAATGAAAATTCCTTCGTAATTCTTACATTTGTCATAACTTTCAAAAATAGTAATAATTTATGAAATGGAATAAAATGAAAGAAATTAACTGATTTTTGATTTAATATTAAAAAATGTTAATTAAATTTTGTGATTAGATTACACTTCTTTAAATTTGTGAACAAAAATATAATACTATGTCAATAGATATCAATAATTATCTTTCTGATAATGCGAAAAATATGAGAAGATCTGCCATTAGAGATCTTCTTAGTGTGGCAAACAAACCTGAAATTATCTCATTCGGTGGCGGATTTCCTAATCAGGACACTTTCCCTGTAGAGGACCTGAAGGAGATTATGATGGATCTTCTTACCGAGGAGCCCCATAAGGTTCTCCAGTACGGATCTACTGAAGGTAGTGTACTTCTGCGTCAGCAGCTTGCTAAAAAATATCAGGCCGACGGACTTGATGTGACAGAAAAGAATATCGTCATCACCACTGCTTCACAGCAGGCTATCGACCTTATCGCCAGAATACTTATTAATCCCGGAGATACTATCCTTTGTGGTCTCCCCTCATATCTGGGGGCACTTCAGGCTTTCTATTCATATCAGGCAAACCCTGTAGGTATCCCTAAGGATGAGCACGCCGAAGTGGTGGTCAAGACTTTGTGCGCACTTGGCAAAAAGCCTAAATTTATCTATGCTATCCCTGACTATCAGAACCCTACAGGTGTCACTATGACTATGGAGCAGAGGCAGGAGATCGTAGAGGTGGCTAAGAAATATGACTTGATCATTCTCGAAGACAGTCCATATAAAGAGATCAGATTCGATGGGGAATCTCTCCCTACCATCTACTCTATGTGCCCTGAAAGGGTGATCCTTCTGGGGACACTCTCTAAAACATTTGCACCGGGTCTCCGCTTGGGCTGGGTGTTGGCATCAGAACAGGTGATCGAGAAGATTATCGTAGCTAAGCAGTCAGCTGACCTTTGTACCCCTATCCTGAATCAAGAGTTGGCGGGTAGATATATAGCATCGGGCAAATTCGACGAGAACCTGAAGAAGACTATCGCACTATATCGCGGCAAGAGAGACCTTATGATGGAGTGTCTGGAGAAATATATGCCGGAAGGGGTGACCTGGACCAGACCTGACGGCGGACTCTTTATGCTTGTTACACTCCCTGAGGGACTTAATTCCCGAGATTTGTTTGATCTGGCTATTCAGGAGAATGTAGCATTTATCATCGGAGAGGTGTTCTTCTGCGATGGTGGCGGTCAGAACACACTGAGACTTAACTTCTCATACGTCTCTGACGAGAAGATGGTAGAGGGTGTCAAGAGATTGGCCAGAGCTACCAGGAAGCTAATGGGTCTGGAGTAGTTTGGAGATAATATCCTCTACAGTAGGACAAAAATGGATGAAGGACTGATCGTATCCTCTCAGGAATTCGGTCTCCTTCATCTTTTTTATCATATCTATGATAGGGTCGTAGAACCCCTCCAGATTGAGGATGAATACAGGCTTGTCGTGAAAGCCAAGCTGGTGATTGACGATATATTCGAAAAGTTCATCCAGAGTGCCGTAACTGCCGGGTAGGGCTATACAGCAGTCGCTCATCTTCTCCATAACCTTTTTCCTCTGGCTCATATCCTCCACTTCGATAAGTTCGGTGAGCCCCTGGTGGCATACCTCTATTTTCTGCTCCTGGTAGCTCTTCTTCCCTTTGAAGCCTCTGGGGAAAACTCCGATAATCTCCCCTTTTTGTGAGAGGACACCATCTGCCAGAGAGTTCATAGTCCCTACACAGGCACCTCCATACACGACAGAGATCCCCCTTTTGGCAAGCTCTGCACCTACTCTGAAAGCAGTGTCAGAAAAAATTTGGGACCTGCCTATAGCAGATCCCAAATATACAGCAGCGGTCTTTATCATAGTTAAAGACTTTATTTTACTTGTTTGCCTTTTGACCAGATACCGCAGACCTCGTAGTGGTGGTTAAGGATCAGGACATTAGCCTCTTTCCCTTTTTCGAGTGAACCTACCTGATCATAGATACCCATAATTTTGGCAGGGGTCTCTGATGCCATACGGACAGCATCACGAAGTGTAGTGCCCACCTTAAGAACCATATTCTGAACAAGTGTATCCATAGTGGCTATACTGCCGGCAAGGTGATTGATCCCTTTGACTTTACATACACCGTTTTCGATGTATACATTGTCATCAGGATTAACTTCTCCATCATAGTCAGCGTATGCCAGAGCTGCAGTGACAAGTGCAATTCTCTCTACACCTTTGATCTTGTATACCAGACGAAGGATGGTCGATGGAAGGTGTTTGCCGTCAGCGATAACCTCTGTGGTCATACCGTCGATAAGGTATACACTCTCTACTGTACCTTCGTATTTGTATTCACCTTTTTTGTGGAAGCCAGGCATAGCGTTATAGAGCTGCGCAGTGTGTGTGAATCCTGAATTATATCCTTCAAGAACCTCCTTATATTCAGCGATAGTGTGTGATATTACAGGGAGGATGCCTTTCTCTTTGAGAGCTTTAGCCAGAGCGCTTGAGCCTGGAAGCTCTGGTGCCGCATCCCAGCGTCTGATGCATTTAGCCTTCTCGAGAATGGTGTTGTACTCTGCAGGATCAGGGTGCTTTACATTATACTGCTCTTTGGTCATATCTTCGCTCAGATATGGACTCACCACGTGAAGCCCCTTGATGGTAGAATCTTCTTTTTCCATCATTTTGGAGCATAGTCGGTCGATCTCCAATACTCTCTCAGGGGTGACAGGGGATAGGGTAGGGAAAATGGTAGTGGCTCCGTGTGCAAGATGCGATTTGGTGATGGTCTCAAAATCCTCTTCTGTCCCCTCATTGAAGGTGTGCCCTTTCGCTCCATACACGTTCATAGCTACATAGCCGGGTACGATGTACATACCTCTGGCGTCGATAACCTCAGCCCCTTGGATAGGGAGGCTGCCAGCTATATCCAGAATCTTTCCATCTTCGATCAATAGAGAGTGGTCCAGAACCCACCCTTGTGGTGTGAGGATTTTACCGTTGTTTATCTGTGTCAACATAATTAAATACTTTTTACAATTCTACCCATAGCCATAACGCCGCGAACCTCGTAATCCTTGTCGATCAGGATGATGTCGGCATCTTTACCTTTTTCAAGAGAACCTTTCCTGTCGTATACATTCATAATCTTGGAAGGGGTCTCAGAGATCATACGCACTACATCAAATAGAGGAACCTCTACCTCTGGAGAGGTCATAGTCTTGATGAGTCTGTCCATAGTAGCGATACTGCCGGCCAATGCCGATCGGTCAGCAAGCTTGCACACTCCGTTTTCGATGATGACACGTGGGTCAAATGCAGTCTTGCTGTCGCTGGCTGCCACTGCCAGAGCGTCGGTGATAAGTGCTGTCTTCTCTACACCTTTAAGCTTGTAGATAAGTCTCAGGATAGTGGTAGGTACGTGGATACCGTCAGCGATAGCCTCTACTGTCATATCATCGATAAGGTAGATGCTCTCTACGGTACCTTCGTATTTAAGCTCTTTTTTCTTGTGGAAACCAGGCATAGCATTGTAGAAGTGGGTGGCGTGGGTGTAACCAGCTTCCCAGGCAGCCTCTACATCGTCAAACTCTGCGCTGGTATGTGCGATAGATGCCAGGATACCCTTTTTAGCCAGATATCTGCCGAATGCGATAGCACCGGGGAGCTCTGGAGCGGCATCCCATCTCTTGATGGAGTTGGTCTCTTCGAGGATAGTGATGTAGTCGTTGGGGTCCGGCATAATGATATTCTCAGGCAACTGGCCACCGGCCATCTTGAGGTTAAAATATGGCCCTTCGAGGTGAATACCCAGAACAGGGCTATATTTGTCTTTCATCATCTTCTCTGCAGTAGCAGCTGCAGCTCTGATCATAGGGAGGGTAGAAGATGAGAGGGTAGGGAAAATACTGGTGGTGCCGTATTGCATATGTGCATCGATTGCCACCTGGAAAGCATCTTCTGTACACTCCATAAAGTCGCGACCGCCGCCACCGTGGCAGTGGATCTCTACTCCACCCGGAGCTACATACATCCCTTTTGCATCGATGATTTTTGCACCGATAACAGGTAGATCACAGCTTGATACCTCGAGTATCTTGTGATCATCTATAATAATAGAACCACCCTTCATCCAGCCTGAAGGGGTGTGTATAATACCATTGATAATTTGTGTTAACATTTTAATCCGTTTTTTGGGTCATACAAAGTTAAAAATTATTTTGAAAAAATCCACTCATAAATGACCCAATATGATATGAGGTTGGCTTTTTTCAGTTTGTCCCAGCATATTTTGTCAGGGGTGTCTCCGGGTTTGTGATAGTCCTCGTGGAGTTCCACCTCCATCCAAGCTACGAATGGGATATTCTTTTTCGAGAATGGTGCATAATCTGAGCCACCTTTTCCATCTCCGGTCCTCTCGTCGTAAATTACTTCAAATGGGGCGGGTACTTTGGCCTGGGCACCCTTGCAGTGGTCCAGCAGCTGGGGGAAGTTGTTGTTCCAGGCGAAAACTATCTCTGGGCTGGCCGGGTCTGCTGTCCTACCCACCATATCGAAGTTCATATAGTAGAGGATGGACTCTTCTCCCCAGGTGGAGACGAAGTACTTTGAGCCCAGAAGACCTTTCTCCTCACCATCCCAGGCACACAGCAGAATATTGTACTCGGGGGTATTGCCGGAGGCTTTTATCATCCTGGCGAGGTTCAGCAGAACTGCGATACCGGAGGCATTGTCATCGGCACCCGGGTGGATACCGAGCCCCTCCTTATATCCGAGGTGGTCGAAGTGGGCACCTATCACCACATATTTGTCGCTGCATTTCCCATCTATCCTGGCGATAATGTTTGTGATTTTGGCGGGGTACTTTTTCCCCGGTTTGGGCTCGCCGATATGGTGAATGAGCTCCTGATCTGTGGCACACTGGTGAGTCACCTCCAGTCCGCTCTTGCGGAACTCCTTGGTGATGTATTTTATGACTCCATCCAGCTCGGGGGTGCCGGACTCCCTCCCTCTGAACTTCTCGTCTGTGAGGGTGTATATGATTTTTTTGGAATATTTCTCATTATATGCCTGAGAACCATCTTTTTGGGCCCAAATAGAGGCAGAGAGCGAAAAAATACAGAAAAAAGTGAGTATAAATTTTATTCTTTTCATAAGATAAGGTATTTTTGCAAAGGTACTCTTTTTAAATTAACTTAAATATGAAAAAGTTTCTGATTATACTGTTTGTGTTGTCCGGGATTGAGTTGGCAGCGCAGGTGAAAGTTAATAATGTGGTCGATGACGATTATGTCAGAAGCAGTATCTCTGTGGTAGTGGTAAACAGAGATGACCAGTATGACAATACTGTATTCAATGCTGTACAGACCATAAATTATGGTGAGAAATTCGATATAAACGATATACCTACTGACCGAATCACCATAAAGAGTTCGAGAAAGGTGGCAGCAGATATGGAGAGAATCGGGACTATCCTTAATGCAGAAAATGTGGGAAAGGAGATCATCTCATACTGGTATCAGAGGGACAGTAAGGGGGTAATGAGTGATGCTCTGATTCTGAAGAGGGGGATGTATAGTGTCAGGGATCAGGAGATCCTGAATTCGCAGGTGGCCAAAGTGGGGATATCAGCTTTGGGCGAGAAGGGATACGACCTGGTAAAAGGAAGTTATGTTTTCGTACTTGACTATTATAACCTGAAGAAAGATGATGATACATACTCTGTGGATGTGAATGCTGTCATCTACATGATTGATTATAGTGAAGAGCTGCTGGATCAGGTTTATCAGGCGTGGATATATGAGGAGGATACCCTTGAGGAGAGGGCTAAGAAGAATGCACTGTACGACTCGATAGTGGTGCCACTTGAGATGGTGACCAGTGTAAAAGCTTCCGGAAGTTCCTCTTCAAGCTATGCAGAAGCGATCAGAGCAGCATATTCGAGTGCTATCCATCGCTCGGAAAACTCTGTGGATGACTGGAATGTGACCTCGTCAGTCATAAGTACTCGTCCTATCAAAGCTAAAATAGGGACTAAGGAGGGTGTTAAAAATGGTCAGCGATTCCAGGTGCACAAGATAGTGGAAGACAGAAAAGGGAATTTGGATTCAAAGTCTGTCGGTTATATCAGAGCTACAGATGTGGCAAATAACTCTACTGTGGCTACCGGCCATACAGATGCATCTTCTTTCTACCAGATTTCGGGAGGAAGCATAGATGAAGGTATGATCCTCAAGCAGAAAAATGACTTGAGACTGGGTGTGACTGTAGCCGGAGGATTTGGTGGATACTCTCCGATAGAGATAGGTGTTGAATATCTGGAGCACATAAATACAAAGGGTACATCGAGGTATGTGATGCTGGATCTTGGATTCGATGCGGCGGATAGTGACATAGGTGTGACATTTGTGACAGCCGCTGTCGGTATGGGTATGGCTTTCAGACCTATAAGACCTATAGAGGTGATGCCGTTTGTGCAGATCGGTGCTGACGTTATGGGATATTCGGATAATTATTTGGAGAGTGAAGATGAGGCTACGGAGTGGATGGCCTGGCTTGCAAGGGCAGGTGCCAGACTCTCTTGGCAGGTAGTATATCCCGTGCAGATATTTGCCCAGGTGGAGGCTGCCGCCAAAATTGCAGAAGGGGCCTATTATGCTGCAGTCAATGATGCATTGCAGGAGTATGGATTTGGGCATAACCCTGCTGTAGCCGGTTTCTCTTTTGGATTGAAAGTAAGTTTCTAATTTAATAGACAGGAGGATTTATGAAAAGATTTATTGTGTTGTCTGCAATCTGTATGATGCTTGTCCCATTTGCCTCATTCTCGCAGAGTAAAAAAGAGATAAAGAGTCTGATGGAGAATTTCTCAAACTATGAAGTGACAACAGTCCAAGTGGCGGTGGATGGTACCAAATTTGTGAAAGTATGGGGATATGGGAAGAAGGTGGATATAGCGATTATGAATGCCAAGAAAAATGCTGTTCACGCCTGTCTCTTCAGAGGGTTGCCGGGGATGGAGTCTGCTATGGCTACACCTCCCATCTTCAAGAGCCAGAGGGCATTTGATGATAATCTTGACTATTTTATGGATTTCTTTGTCACAGGTGGTGATTATATCCAATATGTAAATGTGACCACTGACGGTGTCCCTTCCGGACAGGACAGAAGGGAGGTGAAAGGGGGATATAAAGTGGCCCTGTATGTTCAGGTTATGTATGATAATCTGAAGAAGAGGATGGAAGAGGATGGCCTGGTAAGAAAATTAAGTGATGGATTTTAAAATTGACAGATATGAAAAGAATTTGTGTTTTTCTGCTGATATTACTCTTGAGCCCGTTTACCCTTTTGGGACAAGCCAAGAAACCTGTGATAATGGTGGTACCGAGTGATGCCTGGTGTGTCCGAAACGGTTATGTCCAGGAGTTTGAGTCATATGGGCAGAAAGAGCAATATCCCGATTATCAAAAGGCCCTCAGAAACAGTGCTGAGATAAGACTTCTGATCTCTTATATGGCTGATTTTATGGCTAAAGAGGAGTTTCCTATCCAGTCACTTGAGAGTGTCCTCAAAAATATCAGGAATGAGTCGAGTGATGTAGCTTCGGTCACTTCCGGTGCATCGGGGGCGATGATTATCGAGAGCCCTATAGATGAGCTGAGAAGGGTGGCCAAACCCGATATCATCCTGGATCTTGACTATCAGGTCAAAAAGATGGGCCCCAGAAAACAGGTCTCTTTCAATCTGACCGCATACGATGCATATACTTCCAAAATTATCTCTGGAAATACAGGTGTAGGCACCAGCGCAAATGCACCTGTGGAACTCCTCCTGGAGGAGGCAGTCCTCAGCTTCAAGGATAATTTCCTGCTTGGACTCCAGAATCACTTTGACGATATGTTTGCCCACGGAAGAGAGGTGGTGGTAACATTGAGAAGGTTTGATACAGCAGATGTAGACTTCGAAGAGGTGTACGACTATCAGGGCGATGAGGTAGAATTGGCAGACCTTATCGATCTCTGGTTCTCTGAAAATACTGTAGAGGGGCGTTATACACTGAATGAGAGAACACCTGATGTGCTCAAGTTTGAGCAGGTGAGAATCCCTCTATACGGTAAAAATATTGCCGGCAGGGAGGTGGCGATCGATACACGCGGATTTGTCAAGCCTCTCGTGAAGATGTTGAAAGATGAGCCCTACTATATCCCTGTGACAGTATATCAGAAAGGTCTGGGTGAAGTGTGGCTGATAATAGGGGAGGAGTAATGTTATGAAAAAGCTATTTGTATTATTGGCTATGTTGCTGGGTAGTATCTGCTCTTCTGCTCAGGATACTGCCTCAGTGGTGATTCTCACCCCTGAGGTTAGGGACAGCATCGGACTCTCTGAAGAGTTGGGTGAGATCCTGGATGAAAAGATGGTACAGATGTGCACCTTGAATGGTGTGGAGGCAGGGGAGAGCAGATTTGTACTTACCTCTGAAGTAAGGATCGCTGACAAAAGTATGACTGCTACTATACCTCCCAAATGTATGGTGGAGATAGCGGTGTATCTTGAGGTTACAGACAAACAGACAGCAGAGGTCATATCCAGAACAAAATGCACACTGAAAGCTATCGAGTCGAATGAGGATAAGGCTATATATAAAGCCATCTCCAGAGTGAATGTGAAGAGTTCCCAGATAAGGAAGTTCATAACAGTAACCAAAAACAAAATTGAAGGTCTAAAATAAAAGATATGAAAAAGTCAATTTATATACTGGCTCTCCTGATGGTGGCAAATGCCCTTTTTGCCCAGGAGAAAGTGGTGGAGTCGAGTGCTAAAAAGGCACCTGCGTGGCTGGGCCTTTCTGAGCCTGAATATATTATCACATCATCAGAGAGTGAGACTCTTGATGGGGCCAAGGCCCAATGTCTGGCCAATATACGTCAGACTATTGTGAGCAGTGTCGCTGTCAACATATCTTCTTCCGAGAACTACCAGGAGGATATCTCTATGTCTGGAAACTCTATGGATGCCCAGAGAAGATATCAGACAAACATAGAGTCTATAGCAGCTTCCCTCCCTTTTGTGTCAGATATACTTCTGGATGATGCAGAGATCTACTGGAGAAAATTCTACAATAAGAAAGATAAGAGTTACAGGTATGAGGTACACGCCAAATACCCTTTCTCTACTTTCAAGAGAAATGAACTTATATCTGAATTTATGACCCAGGATAAGGAGCAGTATGACAAGTATCTCGCTCTGAAAGATGGGTACTCTTCAGATTTTACTGAGGTGGAGTATATCGACAGGGCCATCAGCGAATTGAATGCACTCAGAAAATACTTCTTCGATGCCAAAAGACAGAATGAGGTAGATGCGCTGGTAAGTAACTATAGAAGGATGTATAAAGCTATCTCCATCGTCCCCTACAGCGAAAAGCTTGGAGAGATAGTCTACTATCTGGAACTGAATGGGAGACGCGTTACCTGCTCGCGTAAAGCGACTCTTAAGAGTGAGTATGCCACCAATCTTCAGGTGAGGGCCATCGGGGATAATCTGTATAAAATTACATATAAATATGACTACTGTCTCCCGGAGGATGAGAATACCATCGTGGTGTCCCAGAAAGTGGGCTCAGTGACAGCGAAAAATACTTTCTATTTCGATCCCAAGTAGGCTATAGTAGCAGTGTGGCTGCAGAAAAGGGTAGCAGAGAGATCTCCGCTACCCTTTATATGTTTGCTTTACCAGACAGGTGATTATTGATATCCTTGCACTCATTCAGCTTCTTATCGAACCGATTCAACTCCACAAATATACAAAAAATAGTATCATCAGGAGTATCACCGGTCACTTTCTGCAATATTATTTGTGGTTCAGGTATACCTCTATGTCTTTGTCCCCACGGCCGGAGAGGGTGAGTACCACTACGTCATCTGGGCGGAACTGCATCTTGGGGAGTGCCCCAAGTGCGTGGGAGGATTCCAGGGCGGGGATGATACCATCAAATCTGACAAGTTCCAGAGCGGCATCTATCGCCTCATCATCATTGACAGCCACTATTGATGCTCTCCCGGTATCTGCCAGGTGGGCGTGCAGAGGGCCGATGCCAGGGTAGTCAAGCCCTGCACTGATAGAATATGGATCTTGGACATTTCCCTGTTCATCCTGTAGAACTATGGTCTTGTAACCGTGGATAAGCCCCTCTTTTCCTATGTGGAGGGTAGCGGCAGATTTACCACTTCCGATCCCTTTTCCCCCTGCTTCGGCGAGCACTATCTTGACATTTTCATTGTCCACATATTGGTATACTGTCCCTGCAGCATTGCTTCCACCGCCTACGCATGCTATGAGGTAGTCGGGGTAATTGCGCCCCTCAAGTTCCAAAAGCTGATCCTCAAGCTCCTCGCTGATGACCGACTGGAACTTGGCCACCATATCGGGATATGGGTGCGGACCCACTGCAGAGCCTATCAGGTAGAAAGTGTCCTCATAGTGGCTGCTCCAATAATTGAGGGCCTCGTCGACAGCTTCCTGTAGTGTCTGAGTGCCGCTCTCTACCGAGATGATTTCGGCCCCGAGCAGCTTCATCTTCTCGACATTGACCCGCTGGCGCTCGATATCTGTCTTGCCCATGAAGATCTTGCACTCCATCTCCAGAAGGGCACAAACTGTAGCTACAGCGACTCCGTGCTGTCCGGCACCAGTCTCGGCTATGATCCTCTTCTTTCCGAGCTTCTGTGCGAGAAGGGCCTGACCGAGGGCGTTGTTTATCTTGTGGGCACCGGTGTGATTCAGATCTTCCCTTTTCAGATAGATTTTGCACCCATATTTCCTGCTGAGTTTTTCAGAGAGGTAAAGAGGGGTAGGGCGTCCGACATACTTCACAAGCCACTCGTAGTAATAACTCTTGAAAGCTGGATCATTCATAATCTGAAGATATCTCTTCTGAAGATCTTCCACACACAGACGAAGTGAATCGGGAACGAAAGCTCCACCGAACTTTCCATAGAACCCATCAGGGGAAACTTGATAACTTTTCATAAACTAAATAAATGGTACAATCTGATGTTATATAACTTAAAAGGACCTGTCGTAAGTACGTCAGATCCTTTTAGTATATGATATATAAATACCGGTCCGCCCTTACGACTGTTAAAGAAGTACGCAGCGCCACCAATATCTATGTATATTCATATTTTTCATTTCGATACAAAATTAAAAATATATATTCATTTTGTCAAATTAAGTTGATAAGACATGACAGTCGGCCAGAAGTGAAACAAATTGTCTGGTTCTGTCGGGCTGGTATGTATGATTTTTCCTGCAATTCGGTGTCCAGCGCAATGTGCCTTGCAGAGCGCTGTAGGGAGGATTCGCCTGGATAACCGGGCAAAATGGCTCGGGTGTCCAGCGGAACACGGGCCAGAAGCCACTCCAGAGCCATCTGTGCTGGACACCGAATTGCAGGAAAGGTTGAAATAATTTATTGCGACGAGATGTGAATGTGTTATCTTTGTGGTGAGCAGCCATAAGAGGCGCGAGATAGAGGATGAATTTAGATTTAGATCTGCTCAAGCAGGCAGAGAGGGATTTGGGTCTCAATATCCCGTACCAGAAAGGTACTAATATTCAGGTTAAAGATTGTTGGCATTTCACCACGGACGGTAATTCTATCGATGTAATTTTTGAAGATGATCAGGATTTCCAGGATGGAATGAATAGAGTGTTTGTCGTGTCCAGAGATTACAGGATACTCATTTTGGCTTTTTGTCTGATGGACACACACGTACACTTTATACTATATGGATCATATGATGAATGCAATGCCTTTATCCATAAATATATACAGCAGACATCTCGTTATATTAATACAAGGCACGGGCACATTAGGAAACTTCTCAATCTTCCGATCCACCATCAGGTGATAGATGATGATTTCTATTTGAAAACTGCTATATGTTATGTTCTCAAGAACCCGCCTGTAGGTGGTTTGCCATATAGTGCATACGATTATCCATGGTCAAGTGGTTCTCTGTACTTTAGAAGCAAAGGGCAATGGAATTCTTCCTTATGGTTGGAGGATCTGATGAGGGAGAACCTGATGGATATGGATGTTCTTGAAAGAAGATCATTATTGAAGACAAGAAATGTTCATTTCCCAGATGTCAAAATTATTAGAGGTGTCATCTGTCCGGATGAGTATGTGTGTTATAAATTGGTTGAGGATATCTTCAGGACACACAAAAGTTTCAACTATTTTATGTGCAGGACCAAAGATGAGGATGTGGAGTCAAAAGGCGGTGCAATATCTCGTCTTTCAATACCTATTCAGGCGATGCGACAGCATAGGGATGAAATATGTCATGAGCTTTTTCAAGTGGCGACTATCAGAATGCTTGATGTAAAGCAGAGACTCAGGTTGGCCAGAGTCATAAGATCCCGGTATAACAGCTCGCTTAAGCAGATAGCACGATTATGTGGCCTGCTCTATACGGAGGTCAAGGACCTTGTATAGGTGTGCGCGTGAGTATGTACTCTCCTGCAATTCGGTGTCCTGCGCAATGTGCCTTGCAGAGCGATGTAGGGAGGATTGGCTTGGATAACCGAGCAAAATGGCTCGGGTGTCCAGCGGAACACAGGCCAGAAGCCACTCCAGGGCCATCCGTGCTGGACACCGAATTGCAGGAAGTAGGAGGAGAAAGGGAAGAAAGGATGTGGTGGAAGTGAACAACAAGGACGCCTGAAGAACCTTAATTCGGAATCTGTTTCCGTCAAGGCTGCGATAGCGAAATGAAGTGTTTGGGGGCAGAGAGGGCTCTTTTGCACCCGTATTGGCTACTTGCACAAGTCTCGTGGGCAAATAAAAAAGGCCGACTTCTGATGTGACCCCCAAAAGTTGGACGGTTTAACATTATTAAGAGGCTGACTTAGATTGGAACAGAGCTCGGTATTGCACCGGGCTCTTTCCATTTAGCCTCAGTTTGATTCTATCATTATTGTAGTAGCGTATATACTTA
>JAFVQD010000003.1 GCA_017504965.1 Bacteroidales bacterium
ACGGCGAAGTAGAAGCCAATCTACATACCGGAACCATCAATTTTAATATTAACAGGGCATCCTACTAATCAAATAGAGTTTTAAAAATATGTGTAAATTTTATATTGCAATATTGATGATCTTATGTTCATTGAAAAGCTATTCTCAAGAAGCATATATATATTCTTGTTTTCTTACAGCAATTGAAGATTTTGTTAAAACAAGTGCTAGAAAGGAATCTAATGTGTTTTCTATTTCTTCAGCAAATTATCGAGTGTCAAGAAACCATAATCTTGTAGAACTTATAAAAGTCTCAATAAGTTCTAAAGATTCAAGTTGGACATTTCTTATGAGCAATAGTGATTCTATAGGGAAGCCATATATATATAATATTGGTCTTGAAGAAAGGGATGGGAAATTGTTTTATTGGCATAAAGAGGGGGAAGGCATTTTGACTCAAGAAATATATGATAAGCTCACAGAGTATAATTTTATAAAACATGTTGATGTTCCCTCTCAAGAATGGTTAGTTGGAGCAAGAGGCTGTTTAGATGATAGTAAAAAAGTGACTCAATATTATTTTGAATTAGGAAATAGCCGCAAATTTAAAAAGACACGTTCCATTTGGACTAAAATACCTATTATGTATAAATCTATTGATGAATACTGAGAGTTTACATAAGCCTTACTCAAGACTCAATAGCGAGTAAATTTACGAAACTATGGAGCTGCCAGAATGGACTATACAAGAAAATACTTTTATGGCAAACAATAAGGAATACAAGTATTACCAAATAGACAATCAAGGAAATTTGGTTGGAGATATTCCATTTGCAAGCGGAATCTCATATCGCTACGGAGAAGAAATAGACTTTAAAATTTTCACTAAACCTAATACTTATACAAGTTATAAACCAGATATAAAAGTAGATTAATATGAAAAAGATAATAATATTATTGTTATTGGGCTTACAAGTTACCCAATTACATGCTCAACGTACAACGGTGTTTCTTTCAAATGAACTGGAAATTACAGATAAGAATTTAATAGAACTGATAAAATCCCAACTTCTTAGCCAAAAGCATAACGATGGCGAAATACTCAGTATTGAATTTGAAGATGTTATCTCAAAGGATGAGTTTAATTTTACAGCTTTTTTTTCAGCTTTCTCCAATGTAACTCGGGATTATTTTAAAGTATTTTACTTAGGTCATGCCTATCTGGATGGAGAGTTGATCATCTTTGTTGGTTATTTTCGCGAACGTGATAAATTTTTGGAAGAAATTGATATTGTAAGGAAGAAAAAAAATCCTAAACGAGCTAAAATTAAAGCATATAAAAGTATGGCTGACTATTGGGAACCACTTAGAGTGAGGAGGCGACCATACTGGACGTTTAAATATAAAAGCGGTAAATATGAATATGTTAAAGAGTTATCGTATACACCATAAAGAATTTCAGCAAGCATTATTGAAATTGATGGAAACGTAGTTTTAGGAAGTAATAACGCAGATACAATTAATAAAGATTAGAGATATGAAAACATTACAACTAATTGTAATATTTACATTATGCAATATTTTACAGTCGTATGCACAGTACACAACGGTGGTTTTACCAAACGAACTGGAAATCATAGATAAGGAGTTGATTAAAAGGATAGATCCTCAACTTCTTCGCCAAATTTTTGAAGATAATCAGGCTCTTGAAGTTATCTGTGATGAAATCAAATCAAAGGATGAGTATACCTTATATGTGCGACTCATCTTTGATTTGGATGTGAGATTAAAAGCTTTTAAGAGAGACTATTATTGGGGACATGCTTATCTTGATGGAGAATTGATACTTTTCTGGAAATCTTGTAAAGATCTTGATATTGCTGTAAAGAAGAAAAAGGGTAAGTCAGCAAGACTAAGAGTACCAAAGGATGTAATACTATCTACTTGTGGTGGCTATCCAACTATATGGAAGTTTGAATATCGAAATGGTAAATATAAATATATAAAAAATTGGTAATGGTTCAATAGCAGTTGACAATATACAGTAGTACGGGAGTATTTGATGGCACAGGTCTCACCATAGAACAGAACGCCTACTACCCCTTCGGGGCAAGACACAGCTATGGCGGCAGATGGCTGACCCCGGATCCGCTGGCTCAGAAGGAAATAATCCTGTACTTTATGTTGATTCAGATGGAAGGGCTTGATGTTGCCTCTGCACTCATACCCGGTGTCACTGCTCCAATGACCAAAGTGGCAGTGAAGAGGAAAGTAGATAGAACACTTGTAAATAATAGGAAACATAAGCAGATAATAGAGTTATATGATTAAACGTTTGACAATTTTTTTTACCTCAATTGACGAAATAAAGGAGGCGCTATTAGATAGGTGTAATAGTGGAAATAATCGTATTATTAATGTGGCCGCATTGAGTTTGGATAATTTTCGTAATCCTCAATATAATCCACAGGAATCTAAAGCTGTATTTTGGAAACCACAAAATTGTAGTTTCATAGTAATGACATCCAACTTACTTGACGGATGGAATTCTTTAGTTACAATTATATCAAAACATTTAAGTGTTCCTTATTTAGAAATAGCTTTACACGAAGATTATAGAGTGTTTCATTATAATAACAGGTATGTTCGAGTTATGTGGGATGGTAAGTGGGATTTCTATGAATATGGAACACCTTTTCCATTTGAACTTCTTGATCAATATGCAAATAGGTTAATAAAAAAAAGGCTAACAATAGATATGATAATAAACTATGCAAAGCAGCTAAATGTTGACATTACAGATCCTAACATGTATTGTTCTAATGAAGATGCTATCTACTTTTCAAATCACTGGCATTAGTGTCCGGTGAAAAATTATAAAAGTTCTTTGGAAAATATTGATTATTAGGGTGTTATGATGTTTTATTAAAGATTTATTCCTTAGGCTAGTAAATATGTACAATAAAAATCATTATGAATAAAATACCATTATCAGATGTATATTGGGAAATATACCATACACCAACTCAAGTAATTATCGAATTTTAAGGATAAATTAAAATGGAAAAGTCTTACTTATTTATTTTACTGCTACTAATTATTACACCTAATTATGCATATTGCCAATTAAAAGATGAGGCTATACAAGTTACATTTACAACAGAAATCAAGGAGGTAAAATTAATTAATGACACTCTCATATCACAGCTAAAAGATATTATCTTTAATAATAATGAGGAGTTTTCCAAAGTTCTAAAAGAGTATACGTACATTGATGTAGAGCCAACGGATTGGAATAATATTTATATATTTAGAATGGGTAGAGATTTAAGTTTAGGATTCCTTCCCCCTTTTGGTTATTTCTATCTGAATGGCTTGTGCTTTTATATTAAAGAGAGTCTTCCTCCATTTGTCGAGTTTACAGGTAATAAAAAAAAGCTTGTTACAAAAGAGTATATCTATCCAACAGGTCTACGTTTTTATATTGATGATGACACTCCTTCCGTCCTAATAGAATATTACTGCAAGTCATTTAATGTATATTACTACTAATCTTATTATGAAAAAGTCGATATTAATCACATACTGCATACTATGTGTGTCATATATCTGTATGGGACAGAAATTCCAAAAAGTCGGGGTATCCATGTATATCTCTGAAACGAAATTTATGGATAGCACACTGTTTAATCAATTTGAAGATGTAATGTTACATATTTATTCCAAATTTCCATCCAAGCTAAAAGAATATGGATATATTAATATTGAACAATATGGACTTACTAATAATTTATACATTCTACAATTAAGTAAAGTAGCTAATTTTGCTGATGCTCCACCTGTTGGCTATTTCTATCTAAATGATTATCGCCTATATTTAGTAAAATATAAGATTCCAGAGTTTCTGAAGCTTACAGGGGTGAAAAATGAATTTTCAGAAAAAATTTTAGTTCCTTTAAGTCCAAGAGTACATCTTAAATACAAGGAAACTCCGTATGTTATTATAAAATATGATGGTACTTCTATTAAAGCAATAGAGTATTTTATAAATAAAGATGAGCACTATTGTCCTATCATTAGAGAGTAAGCCAAGGAAGTACTACCAAAGCCACCCACGGCTGGTTCACAGATGGGACGAAGTACAGTGTTTCGTCCTGCAATTCGGAGTCCAGCGAAAACCGCTATACAGGCCATCCTAAGGCCATTTGTGCTGGATAACCGAGCAATTTTCCTCGGGTATCCAACGCTATAGGCCTCCTACATACCTGTGGGACACATCGTGCTGGACTCCGAATTGCAGCAGGCCTTCTTTTTGAAAAATCAGAATAGTTTTGTATCTTGTCCCACAAGGTAACGATCGAAAGATCTTTGATATACAGCAGTGCTGTAGAATCTGCATCGCTGGTGAGTATGATACAGCGCCAGGATGTATGACCCTCAGACAGCAAGATGGCTGACTCAGGACCCGCTGGCTCAGAAGGAAATAATCCTGTACTAATAATTTTTTACTTCAAATTCAACGATGAGAAAAATAACAATTATAGCAATTCTCTTAATTGCTTCTTGTCAAACAAACATTCAACATAAATATGGCCATGCCCTTATTAGAGTACATGATAAGTATATACCATTGTACGATGAATCATTCAATATTATTGATTCTATAATTTGTGATATAGATAAGGATCTTGTTTATGGTATTCAGGTTTTAGAAATAAAACAGAATTATGCTCATATAAATGCAGATTGTGTATTTGGTCCATCAGATTCAGATTTTATAGAAAAGAACGGATGGATAAGTTTAAATTATTTAGGTGTTAACCCTGCTGCCCATGAATTAGTATTACGTAAAAGACCTTCAGACAGATCCAAAATACAGAGTATTATCGAGAATGCGCAATGGGGAGATTTGTATGAAGTTAAAGATATGTATAAAGGATGGGTCTATATTGACGTAAGGATTAACGGTACCCAGTACTCAGGGTGGATATCTCCAGTTCAGCTTTGTTCGAATCCCTTCTCACCTTGTTGTTAGATGGTGATAATAGGACAACAGTCGACCAGTTAATTAAAAAAGTGATAAAACACATTTGTCAAAGAAGGATTTCTCATAGTATGTGTAGCCCAGCGGCACGAATTATATGTTTATTTTATATCTTTGTCCGCTAAAGAAATAATATAAGATATGTCATTACGTTGTGGAATTGTCGGGTTACCGAATGTAGGTAAATCTACCCTTTTTAATTGTATAAGTTCAGGAAAAGCACAAGCAGCCAACTTCCCTTTCTGTACTATAGAACCAAATGTGGGCTCTACCATCGTTCCGGATGAGAGGCTGCAGGTGTTGGAGAAGCTTGTAAACCCTAAAAGGGTGGTCCCTGCCACTGTAGAGATCGTCGATATCGCAGGACTTGTGAAAGGTGCCAGCAGAGGTGAAGGTCTTGGAAACCAGTTTTTGGCAAATATCAGGGAGACAGATGCAATACTCCACGTGGTAAGATGTTTTGAAGATCCTAACGTAGTGCACGTGGATGGAAGTGTAGACCCTGTAAGGGATAAAGAGATCATAGACACCGAACTTCAGATTAAAGATCTGGAGACTGTGGAGAACAGAATCAAAAAGGTGGAGAAGCAGGCCCAGACCGGTGGCGATAAAGAGGCCAAAAGGCTCTATAGTATCCTACTTCAGTTCAGGGAGGCTCTACTCGCCGGCAAATCTGCCCGTACTGTGAAATTTGACAACGCGGAGGATGAGAAATTGGCCAAAGGACTTTTCCTATTGACCAACAAGCCTGTGATGTATGTCTGCAATGTGGACGAGGCTTCAGCCGCAAGTGGCAACGAACACGTCGAGAGGCTTAAAGCAGCCATCGCTGATGAGGGGGCAGAGGTGCTGATTATTGCGGCCAAGATCGAGTCAGAGATTGCGGAGCTTGACAGTTATGAAGAGAGGCAGATGTTTCTGGAGGAGATCGGGCTGAAGGCATCAGGTGTAGAGAGGCTTATCCAGTCGGCATACTCACTTTTGAATCTGCAGACCTATTTCACCGCAGGTGAGCCTGAGGTGAGGGCCTGGACCATAAACAAAGGGGACAAGGCTCCCAGGGCGGCAGGTGTCATCCATACAGACTTCGAGAAAGGTTTTATCAGAGCAGAGGTGATCAAATACAGCGACTATGTGGAGTATGGCTCTGAGGCTGCTTGCCGTGCGGCCGGCAAACTGGGGATCGAGGGTAAAGAGTATGTAGTTCAGGATGGTGATGTGATGCACTTCCTTTTCAATGTCTAACCATATAACTTAAAACATATAAATGAAAAACTCTATTTTATTGGCAGTCATCTGTCTGTGTAGCCTGTGTGCACTCTCTTGTGCAGACGGGAATAAGGAGGTTAAGGAGTATCCTTCTCTCCACGGTCAAATCACCTATTTTCAGGAGAAACACGAGCTTTACTCCACTTTCCCTATAGAGAAAGGGGATATAGTATTTGCCGGAGATGATGTGGCGGACAGAGGTATGTGGGATGCTTTCTATGGTGCCAACAATGTCAAAAATAGGGGCATCGCTCTTGAAGGGACTGAGTGTACTCTGTTCAGAATAAAGGATATAGCCAGACAACACCCTTCGAAGCTCATTATCTCTACAGGTCTTTATGACTTGAAGAGGGGGTGCAGTGTGGAGCAGACCGGAGAGAGGATTGAGAAGATCCTCAGAGAGACCAAGCAGGTATCTCCCCAGAGTGATGTATATTTCCTCTCTGTAGTTCCAGATTTGGGATCGAAGAGAGTGGAGGGTTCACTGGCAGACAGTGCCAAGGTGGTAAATGAGTATATCCGTAAGAAGTTCCCCAAGAAGTATATCGATCTGAACACCCTCCTATGCGATGACTCAGGTTATATAAAGGAGTCCTACTGTTTCGGAGACAACAGGATCAATGGTGCCGGTTATGAGATTATCGCCAAAGCTGTCGCTCCATATATCGGTCTGGAGGCCAGAAACACCATAACAAATGACCCTATCATAGTACACTCTGACAGAAGTACCGATCCTGCCAGACGCTATGCCCAGGCATATAAAGAGAGATATGCAGGCCGTTCGGCACACTATCTCTCGAGACTCTCTATCTTCAGATCGATCCCCAATACAGATCAGAAGGTAGTTATGCTTGGAAACAGTATCACCAACAACTGCAGGTGGAATGAGCTTCTGGAGAAGGATGCTACAGAGATCATAAACAGGGGTATCAGCGGTGACACCATCCTGGGCATTCTGGACCGTCTGGATGAGGTGGCAGATGAAAATCCTGCCAGAATCTGTCTATTGGCGGGTGTAAATGATATGCTTGAGGATGCACAAGTGGCCAAAGAAGAGGTGTGGAGAAGATATGAGATGCTCCTTACCGCCATCAGGGAGAAGATGCCTCAGGTGGATCTGACTATCTCCACCACCATCCCTCTTAACCCTATGACCAAATTCTATCCGGGAGTCAATGAGAAGGTGGCATACCTGAATTCACAGCTGAAAGCCAATGCACAGAAGTATGGCTATTCGCTGGTGGAGGTGGCCCCTATCCTTTCAGATAAAAACAACGACCTAAGCAGCAAACACACTTGTGATGGTATCCATCTCCTTCCATCTGCGTACCATATGTGGAAAGAGCTTCTTTAGTTTCCTGATATTGTCCCTCCACATACTGGCAGCTTCACCCCTAAATGCGCAAGGGTGGGGAGCACCTGTCATGTGCTGGAATGTGGAGAACTATTTTGACACCTTTGACGACCCGGACACTGCCGATGATGAGTTTACCCCCAGGGGTGACAGGTTCTGGAGCAAAAAGAGATTTCAGGCCAAGAAAAATGCCATAGCGAAGACTATCCTCTCGGTTCGCGATGAATACGGGGACTACCCTTTTCTGGTGGGGCTGGTGGAGGTAGAGAACAGCTATGTGGTGAAGGAGCTGGCGACAGATACACCTCTGGCCAAACTTGGCTATAAATATATCCACAGAAATTCTTGTGACCCCAGAGGAATAGAGTGTGCTCTCCTCTACCGACAGGAGTTCTTCAGGCCCTTGGAGATTAAAAATATAGAGGTGGAGAGGGTCTATTACGACAAGCCTTTGAGGCATATTCTCTATACAAAGGGGGTGGAGCTCACTACGGGTGATACCCTCCATATATTTGTAAATCACTGGTCATCCAAGCTGGGTGGTGAGAAACGGTCTGCCCCAAACAGGGTGGCATCTGCACTTGCACTGGTGAAAGTCGTCGATTCCCTCTACTCAGCTGCCCCTGATCCCCTCCCCAATGTCATAATAATGGGGGACCTCAACGACACATTCGGTTCGGAGCCCCTCAACACCCTCAAATTTTCCGATCTCCCACTCCATATCCTCTCCGAAGGGTTTGATCACGGAAAGGAGGGGACCATCAAATATCAGGGTGAATGGGAGCTTATAGATCACTTTGTGGTCTCTGAGCCTCTATCGGAATATGAGATGACCATATATATCCCAGATTTTCTTCTGGAGAGGGATAAGGTGTATCTATCCTCCAAGCCTCTGCGTACGTACAGCGGTCCCAAATATTTGGGGGGAGTGAGTGACCATTTGCCTATAATCCTCCAAAAATGACTATCTTTGAATCATAAAGACAAATAAGATGAAACAATATCTCGATTTACTTCACAAGATATCACAAGAGGGTGTTTTAAAGCACGATAGGACCGGCGTAGGGACCAAGTCCATATTTGGCTATCAGATGCGTTTTGACCTCTCGAAGGGTTTTCCCCTTCTCACCACCAAGAAAGTGCATCTCAAATCCATCATATATGAACTTCTTTGGTTCATAAAGGGGGATACCAATATCAAGTATCTCCACGACCACAAGGTGACCATCTGGGATGAGTGGGCAGATGAGAATGGGGATCTGGGTCCGGTCTATGGACATCAGTGGCGCTCTTGGGCAGGTGCAGACGGAAAATCTATCGACCAGCTCTCTGAGGTTATCCATTCGCTGAAGAACAATCCCGACTCACGTCGCCACATCGTTTCAGCCTGGAATGTATCCGAGGTATCGAAGATGGCTCTCCCCCCCTGTCACGCGCTCTTCCAGTTCTATGTGGCAGACGGCAAGCTCTCTTGCCAGCTCTATCAGAGGAGTGCCGATGTCTTCCTGGGGGTGCCGTTTAATATCGCTTCGTATGCCCTTCTGACGATGATGATTGCACAGGAGTGCGGTTATCAGCCCGGGGACTTCGTTCATACATTGGGCGATGCCCATATCTATACCAATCACTTCGAGCAGGTGGCTACCCAATTGGGACGTGAGCCTCGCGAGCTCCCTGTGATGAGACTTAACCCAGAGGTGAAGAGTGTATTCGATTTCGACTACGAAGATTTCACCCTCGAAGGGTACGATCCACATCCACTGATCAAAGCACCAATCGCAGTTTAGTATGTTGTCAATAATAGTTGCAGTAGCATCCAATAATGCTATCGGTAAGGGGAATGATATGCCTTGGCACCTTTCGGAGGACCTGAAGTATTTCAAAAGGGTCACCTCCGGCCACGCAGTGATTATGGGGACCAATACCTTCGCTTCGATCGGCTCGCGCCCCCTCCCCAAAAGGAGAAATATAGTGGTGAGCAGAAAGGCACAGGCGGGGCTTCGCGATGGGGTGGAGTATTTCAACTCATTGCCTGCGGCAATAGAGTCTGCACAGGCTCAGGATGAGGAGGTCTTCATTATGGGTGGGGGTATGATCTATGCGGCTGCCCTCCCATTGGCAGACAAGCTCTATATCACAGAAGTGCAGACAGTTATCGAAGATGCAGAGGTCTTCTTCCCTGCGATCGACCGCAATATCTGGAAGGAGGTATCCCGCAGCGAGGAGTACACCGATGAAAAATCGGGGCTCAAATTTTCATTTGTAGTGTATATAAAACAATAAATATGGCAAAAAGAGACAGTTTTAGCGGCAGATTCGCAGTTTTGGTAGCCCTTATCGGATCTGCAGTAGGGTTGGGAAATCTCTGGAGATTCCCCTATTTGGTAGGGACCAATGGTGGTGCGGCATTTATCATCATATATCTGTTTTTCGTATTTGTACTTTGTACCCCAATAGTGTTTTCAGAGTTTCTGATGGGGCGCAGGACCCAGGCCAATACCTTCGGTGCTTATAAGAAACTTGCACCCGGCACCAAGTGGAACTGGGTGGGGCTTATAGCTGTGATAAGTGCCCTTTGTGTTCTGGCTTTCTACTCTGTAGTGGGTGGCTGGACCATCGATTATCTCATAAAATCCCTCACCTTCAAGTTTACTACTGCAGATCAGGGTACGCTGGCCACTATGTTCAGGGACTCTGTGTCGAGTGTATGGGAGCCTATCATCTACCTTATCCTGTTCCTGGGATTTACCTGCATAGTGGTGGCCAAAGGTATAAAGGGTGGTATAGAGAAGTTCTCAAAGATGGTGATGCCCCTGCTGTTTGTGCTGGTGGTGGCTATCGCTGTAAACTCCCTTCTCCTTCCTGGAAGCTCGAAAGGTGTGGAATTCCTTTTCAAACCCGACTTTTCCAAAGTGACAGCAGACACAGTCCTCAACGCTCTGGGTCAGGCATTCTTCTCATTGAGCATAGGGTGCGGTACCATTATGACCTATGCCTCTTATGTAAGCAAGAAGGAGAATATCTCCATTACAGCATCTTTGACCAGCCTTTTTGATACTTTGTTTGCTATGATCGCAGGTCTTGCCATTATGCCTGCAGTGTTTGCATACGGCATATCTCCATCAGAGGGCCCCGGTCTGGTATTTATTACCCTCCCTCACATCTTTGCGCAGATGCCCGGAGGTTCAATCATTGCGATAGCATTCTTCATTATCCTCTTTATCGCTGCCATTACCTCTTCTATCTCGTTGCTGGAGGTCCCTGTGGCATATTTCAAGGAGGAGTTCAATATGAGCAGAGGCAAATCTGTGATTATCTGCTTCTTCTTCCTTTTGGCTTTGGGTGTATTGAGTTCACTCTCTCAGGGGGTGTTGGCGGATGTCAAGATTTTCGGTCTTAATTTCTTCGATCTGTTTGACTTTATGTCTGCAAATATCTTTATGACCGGTGGCGGTCTCCTTCTGGTGCTGTTTGTGGGCTGGAAACTCAAGAAGTCAGACTTTATGGACGAGATGTCAAATGGTGGTACACTTAAGATCAAGAAGTGGTTCCTGGAGGCTGTGTACTTCATCGTGAAGTATGTGGCTCCGCTGGTTATTATCACTGTAATGTTGGCAAACCTTATAAAATAGATATAATTATGAAAAAACTCGGTATGGTATTGGTATTGGCCTCTGTTATGACAGGGTGTAAGACAGACTCACCTGAATTCTCCGAGCAGAAGGCTTATTATAATCAGGTGGTTAAAGAGCTCTCTTCTGCAGAATATTATGGGAGGAGCCATTATATGGACGGTGATGTCAAGGCGGCTGATTATATAATCGGTGAACTTATCAGGCTGGGTGTGGGGCCTGCCCCTGCAGCAGCCGGTGTGGAGGTGCCAGTGCATCCTGAGTATAAAAGTGAGGTAAAACCTGCAGTCCACCACAGATGGGAGGGGAAGGATCCACAGAAACTGGCATATCTCCAGCACTTCACATATCCTATGAATACCCTAAGGGGGGATATGAAAATAGTGGTGGATGGCAGGGAATTGTCACCTACCGTGGATTATGTGGCCAAGGAGTTCTCGGGAAGTGCTCACGGTTTTTACGATGTGGCTTATCTCGACAATAAATACCTTACCACGGATGGTTTTGTCCGTTATATGGATGACGGTAAGTTCAAAAACACATTTGTGGTGGTGGACTGGGATGAGTACCAGAAAAGGCTCGATTTCCATCCGTTTGAGAGGTATGCTCCATATCTTCAGCCTTTGCGCAAACTTGGTGGGGTAATCCTCAAAGGCTCCTCTGAAAATCTCTTTCCGTATTTCAAGGCGAGGAGTTACTACACTACCCACGTCCCTGTATTTCTTACTACATCAGATTTCCCTTCAGATGCCAGGCAGATAGAGGTGCATATCGACAATGAGATGATACCTGACAAGGATGGACACAATATCCTTGCCTACATCCCTGGCACCAAAAATCCGGAAAAGTGTCTTATGATCTCAGGACACTATGACCATCTGGGTCTTATGGGTAGGGACAATGTCTTCCCCGGTGCCAATGATGACGCTTCAGGTGTGGCCCTGATGCTTACTTTGGCCCGCTATTATCAGGAGAACAGGCCCGATTACTCTGTAATGTTCCTCTTTACAGATGCTGAAGAGGAGAACCTGCTGGGTGCCTTCTACTATGCAGAGAACCCTAGGATTCCACTTGAGAATGTTTTTGCTTTTGTAGAGCTTGATATGATCGCCGACAATGGTGACAATCTCGATATCCAGATCTCCGAGCAGGGTGAGTCCCTTATGAAGATGTTTGAGGATGTGAACAAGGGGATGTCAAACCCATTCGGGTCTATGACACTGGAGGATCTAAATGATGACAGCGACCACTATCCATTTGCACTAAAAAAAGTCCCCGTATTCTACATGTCTGTAGGTGGGGACTATCATAAACACTATCACACTCCTCGTGATATCTATGAAAACAGCTCAGATGCCAATTTCGGAAGATTTTACGAGTTGATGGTAGATTTTAGCTCAAAAGCCTCTTCACTATACTAGAGATTACGCGGCCATCTGCCTGACCGGCCAGCTGTTTGGTGGCGGTGCCCATCACCTTGCCCATATCGGCCATAGATGATGCACCTGTGTCGGCGATGATCTGCTTCACAATAGCCTCTACCTCCTCTTCGCTAAGTGCTTTGGGGAGGTATTTTTCCATTACGGCCACCTCTGCCAGTTCATTCTCTGCCAGTTCTGGACGGTTCTGCTGTGAATAGATGGCAGCAGACTCTTTGCGCTGCTTTACCAGTTTCTGGATAATCTTGATAAGCTCTGCATCTTCCAGAGTATCTTTCTGCCCACCCTCAGCTGTCTTGGCCAAGAGGATGGCTGCCTTGATGCCGCGGATAGAGGCCAAGGCTACTTTGTCCTTGGCCAGCATAGCCGCTTTAAGGTCATTCTGTATCTGTTGTTCCAACATATTCTTCAAAAATTATTATTCGTGTTTTTCAGCTTTGCTCTCGAGGAAGAGCTCATCCATCTGCACCTGGTCGATGTATGAAGGTGAGTCGATCATCACATCGCGGCCCTGATTGTTCTTAGGGAATGCGATATAGTCGCGGATGGTCTCCTGACCGCCGAACAGTGAGCATACGCGGTCAAATCCGAATGCCAAGCCACCGTGAGGAGGTGCTCCGAATTTGAATGCATTGATGATAAATCCGAATTTGTACTCTGCATCCTCTTTAGAGATACCAAGTACCTCGAACATCCTCTCCTGCATAGCAGCCTCGTGGATACGGATAGAACCGCCACCAAGCTCAGTACCGTTGAGGACGAAGTCGTATGCGTTGGCACAAACTTTTTCCAGATCCTCTTTCTTGTCGCTGTAGAAGAGATCCAGGTGCTCCGGTTTTGGTGCGGTGAAGGGGTGGTGCATAGCGTAGAAGCGCTGGGTCTCGTCGTCCCACTCTACAAGAGGGAAATCCACTACCCATAGAGGTGCGAAGTTGAATGGATCGCGGAGGCCGAGGCGGTTACCCATCTCGATACGGAGTACGCCGAGCATAGTCTGGGTTTTTCTCTTGGCACCGCAGAGAACCAGCAGCATATCACCTTTTTGGGCACCGAGTCTGTCAGCCACTGCCTGAAGCTGTTCAGGGGTGTAGAATTTGTCCACAGAGGATTTGATTGAGCCATCCTCATTGATCTTGATATATACAAGACCTTTGGCACCTACCTGAGGTCTCTTTACCCATTCGGTAAGTTCGTCGATCTGTTTGCGGGTGTAGCCTGCAGTACCCTCTACATTGATGGCACCGACATACTCTACACTGTCAAATACAGAGAAACCGTGTCCCTGTACCAGGTCGGTGATCTCGTGGATCTTCATTCCGAAGCGGATATCGGGTTTGTCGCTGCCGTAGAAGTCCATAGCGTCGTACCAGCTCATACGTGGGATAGGGTTAGGGATCTCTACGTCGAGGATATTCTTGAACAGGGTTCTCATCATACCTTCAAATGTGTTGAGAACATCTTCCTGCTCTACGAAAGACATCTCACAGTCGATCTGGGTGAACTCAGGCTGACGGTCGGCGCGGAGGTCCTCATCGCGGAAGCAGCGTACGATCTGGAAATAGCGGTCGTAACCGGCCACCATAAGGAGCTGCTTGAAGGTCTGGGGAGACTGTGGAAGTGCATAGAACTGGCCCGGGTTCATACGTGATGGAACCACGAAGTCGCGGGCACCCTCAGGGGTAGATTTGATAAGGTATGGGGTCTCGATCTCGAGGAAGTTCTGTGAATCGAGATAATTTCGTACCTCGTGAGCGAGTTGGTGACGAAGTTTGATAGCCTTCTGCAGTGGGTTACGGCGAAGGTCGAGGTAACGGTATTTGGCGCGGAGTTCTTCACCGCCGTCGCTCTCGTCCTCGATGGTGAAAGGTGGAGTGTTTGCTTTGTTCAGCACCTTGATCTCCGAAAGTGAGATCTCGATGTCACCGGTGGCCATTTTGCCGTTTTTGCTCTGGCGCTCGATAACTGTACCTGTCACCTGAAGTACCCATTCACGTCCCAGTGAAGAGGCTGTCTCTATAAGCTCAGGGGCTGCTGATGCATCCACTACCAGCTGGGTGATACCATAGCGGTCACGAAGGTCGACAAAGGTCATACCGCCAAGTTTTCTCGATTTTTGTACCCATCCGGCCAAGGTCACTTTCTGGCCTACATTTGAGATGCGGAGCTCCCCGCAATTGTGAGTTCTGTACATATGTTTTTTAGATTTTGATTTCTCTATAATTCAACCGACAAAAGTAATAATAAAATCAGAAAATAGTATAATTCTTATCGTCTTGCCAGATGCAAGTTCGGAGTTAATGTTCTTCAGGCGTTCGCTGCGCTCACTCCCACCACCGCTGCGCGGCGGTCCCCCCGCTATCTAGCGCGGGTGCTAAGGCCTGAAGAACATTAACTCCGAAGAGTATAGAGGAAAATTCATTATCTTTGCGCAGAGAAAACAGAAGAATTATGGAAGTTAGAGCGAAGAAGGCCTTGGGCCAGCATTTTTTGACCGATCTGTCGATAGCGAGGGCGATAGCTCAGGCTCTTGAGGTGGATGAGGGTACAGTGATGCCTACCCTGGAGGTGGGTCCCGGTATGGGTGTCCTGACACAGTACCTTCTGGAGCGTGAGGATGTGGATCTGAGGATGGTGGAGGTCGATTCGGAGTCGATAGATTACCTTCTGGAGCATTTCCCCCAAGTGAATGGCAAACTGATGGAGGCCGATTTCCTCAAACTTCAGCTCGAAAATTTCTTCCCTGACCGGTTTTGCGTCATAGGAAACTTCCCATACAACATCTCTTCGCAAATTTTCTTCAAGGTTCTTGACTATAAGGAGCAGATCCCACAGGTGGTGGGTATGGTGCAGAAAGAGGTGGCAGAGCGTCTTGCCTCCCCTCCGGGGAAGAAGGCATACGGAATCCTCTCTGTCCTTCTTCAGGCGTGGTACGATATAGAGTATCTATTCACTGTGAGCGAGCACGTATTCAATCCACCTCCAAAAGTAAAATCGGCGGTAATACGTCTCCGCAGAAATAGCAGGACAGACCTCGGGTGTGACGCTACCCTTTTCAAATCGATAGTGAAAACTTCGTTCAATCAGCGCCGCAAGACCATCCGCAATTCGGTCAAACCTCTGGCCAAAGAGTATGTTATCCCTGCTGAGATACTCTCTGTTATGCCGGACGGCTCACAGGTGAATCTTCTCGATATGAGGCCGGAGCAGCTTTCGGTTGAACAATTTGTAGAATTGACCTTAGCCCTCAAGAAAATTTCTTAAATTTGCCGGTATGGGAGAGAAAAAGAAGATAGTCGAAACACCGCTGATGAAGCAGTTTTTCGCAGTGAAAGCGCAGCACCCGGAGGCGATTCTCCTCTTCAGGGTGGGTGACTTCTATGAGACATTCGGTGATGATGCCATAGTGGCAAGCAAGGTGCTGGGGATCGTCCTCACCAAGCGTGCCAACGGCTCTGCCCAGCACGTGGAGCTGGCTGGATTCCCCCACCATTCGATAGATACCTACCTCCCGAAACTGGTTCGTGCCGGCTATAAAGTGGCAGTCTGTGACCAGCTGGAGGATCCCAAGCTTACCAAGAAAATAGTCCGCAGAGGTGTGACAGAGCTTGTCACCCCCGGTGTCGTATATAATGAGCAACTCCTTCCGCAGAAAGAGAACAACTTCCTTGCTTCTGTATGTTTTGAAAAGGATAGGGGTGGTATCGCATTTCTCGATATCTCTACAGGGGCATTCCGCGTAGCGGAGGGGAGTATGAACTATATAGAGCTCCTTTTGGAGAATATGGCACCTAAGGAGATTCTGGTAGAGAAGGGGTATGCCAAAGGATTCCGAGAGAAGTTCCATTCGGATGCATATATCTCGACCCTCGACGAGTGGGCATTTGTCTACGAGACATCTTATGAGAAGCTGAAAAAGCATTTTGCCCTCGACTCCCTGAAAGGGTTCGGTGTGGAGGGGATGAACCTCAGTCTCACAGCGGCAGGGGCGATATTGTACTACCTCGAAAATAATCAGCAGGCTTTCTGTGAGTATTTCCCGAACAGGGGGTTGAGCCATCTCTGCTCTATCTCGAGGATAGACAGCGACGATTTTGTTTGGCTCGACAGATTTACAGTCAGAAATCTGGAACTGGTCTATCCGGCTACCAAAGATGGTGTCTCGCTGCTCGATGTGGTGGACAGGTGCACCTCCCCTATGGGAGGCCGACTCCTGAGGCAGTGGATATGTATGCCGTCTAAGCATTTGGAGCAGATCAGGATGCGTCACGAGGTGGTGGAGGATTTTACCCTCCATACAGAGGTGATGGAGGCGGTGAGGGAGAAGATATCCCAGATGGGCGATATGGAGAGGATCATTTCCCGTGCAGCGGGGGGGAGAATTACCCCGAGGGAGGTGGCGCAGCTCAGAAGGGGCCTTTCGCAGATACTGCCGCTGAAACTGGAGCTTTCAAAACTCCCAAAAGGGGAGAGCATTGCCCTGAGGGATAGTCTGGAGGAGTGTAATGAGATCCTCAGGACCCTCAACACGAAGCTTGCCGAGTCCCCTGCGGGGCAGATCGGGAAGGGAGAGGTGATAGCCAGAGGTGTGAGCGAGGAACTCGACCAGCTCAGGGACATCGCCCAGAACAGTAAGGATATCCTCGCCGGGATCCAGGAGAGGGAGCAGGAGAGGACCGGCATCAGTTCGCTGAAAATCAGTTATAACAATGTCTTCGGCTACTATCTCGAGGTGCGCAATACACATAAGGACAAAGTCCCCTCTGACTGGATCAGAAAGCAGACACTTGTCTCGGCTGAGAGGTACATCACCCCGGAACTGAAAGAGTATGAGGAGAAGATTTTGGGTGCCGAGGAGAGGATATATCTGCTCGAGAGCAATATTTTTTCAGAACTTGTCACAGAGATTCAGCGCAATATCCCGCTGATCCAGAGGGACAGCGCTGTGATAGCGAAGGTGGACTGCCTCGCTTCGTTTGCATCGATGGCACTCGATTATGGCTACTGCAAGCCTCAGATGGACGACTCCGACACCATATCCATAACACAGGGAAGGCACCCTGTGATCGAGAGACTTATGCCCGAAGGGGAGAAATATGTGGCCAATGACCTCTACCTCGATAAGGTCAAGCAGCAGATCATCATCCTCACCGGACCCAATATGGCAGGTAAGTCGGCACTGCTCCGACAGACCGCTCTGATCGTACTTATGGCACAGATAGGCTCATTTGTCCCTGCATCAGGTGCCAGAATAGGATATGTGGACAAGATATTTACCCGTGTGGGTGCTTCAGACAATATCTCACGAGGGGAGTCCACATTTATGGTCGAGATGCTCGAGACTGCGACCATCCTTCATAATCTGTCACCCCGTTCACTTGTCCTGCTGGATGAGATCGGGAGAGGAACCAGTACATTTGACGGTATGTCCATCGCTTGGGCTATCGTAGAGTATATACATCAGAGGGGGGGAGGTGCCAAGACACTCTTCGCCACCCACTACCACGAACTGAACGAACTGGAAGAGAAGTTTGACAGGGTGAGGAATTACCATATCTCGGTCAAGGAGGCCGACGGTAAGGTCCTCTTTTTGAGGAAACTTACTCCGGGAGGTGTCGCACATAGTTTCGGTATCCACGTCGCCAGACTGGCAGGTATGCCGAGAGAGGTGGTCGATTCTGCTCAGAAGCTCCTAAAAAAACTGGAGGAGGGGGGCGGTGCTGCCAAAGGTAAGATAGCCCCGGTGGAGGAGCCTGTCCAGCTCTCCATTTTCCAGCTCGATGACCCTGTGCTGGTGAATGTGAGGGATACCCTCAGGGAGATGGATCTCAATACGATGTCCCCTCTGGATGCTTTCGATTTATTACGTGATCTGAGACGGAAAATAGGCTTATGACAAAAGGTGTGAAAAGGGCAGGTGTGGTGCTCGGACTGGTGTGGGAGAGTGTTCGATTCGCAGTTTCATCATTAAGGACAGACAAGTTCAGGACTACCCTTTCTCTGTTTGGGGTAACTGTCGGGATTTTCTCTATAGTTCTGGTACTATCCATAGTGGACGGATTAAAAAACAACATCCGCCGGGGGATGGATTCCCTCGGCGGGAACACCATTACAGTGCAGAGGGAGCCGTGGGATCTCTCTGATGAGCAGGGGTGGGATATCCGCAAGTATATGAAAAGGGCACCTATAGATGTCGGTGAATACGACTTTTTGGCGGAGAATCTGGAGGGGGCAGAGGGTGTGGCCTTCTTTACCTCCTTTTCGACATACGACGGTATCGATGTGGTATGTGTAAAGGGGGATTTTGACAGGATATTCTCTTTCGGCACAGCTCAGGGGAGGTGGTTTACCCCCTCCGAGACAGCTGGAAGGCAGAGCATCTGTTATGTAGGGGCTCAAGTGGCCAAAAATCTCCCCGGTGGGGGCTCCCCGGTCGGTACCAAGATAAAAATCAGGGATTTTTATGGTCAGGTAATAGGTGTTGCGGCCCCTCGCGGTGAGAGTCTTGCAGAGATATTCGATATCGACAACTCCATATTCGTCCCTTATGGCTTCGGGGAGACTATATATGGAGGGGGAAGCGGGGGGGCGATTGCCCTTGTTCCCCGGGACGGCGTCGGGCAGGGGGAGCTTGCAGACAGGGTGAGGGTGCTGATGAGAAATTGCCGTAGGCTCACCCCTGAGCAGGAGGATGACTTCTCCATAAACAGAATCTCATATCTCACTTCGGCGGTGGATGAGTTGTTTGCAAGTGTGAATCTGGTAGGGTGGATCATCGGAGGATTTGCACTCCTTATCGGGGGGGTCGGGATAGCGAACATAATGTTTGTATCTGTGAAGGAGAGGGTTCCGCAGATAGGTATCCAGAAGGCTCTGGGAGGTCCGGATTATATGATTCTTATCCAGTTTTTGTCGGAATCCGCCGTCCTCTCTCTGGCAGGAGGGGGGATTGGAATTTTGATTGTTCTGATTATATCGTTATTTTTGGGAGAGAATTCAGCGATCCCTTTTGATTTGTCTGTGTGGAATGTGGTCCGGGGGCTGGTGATAGCACTGGCCACAGGTGGTACAGCAGGTTTTATCCCCGCATATTCGGCATCCAAGATGGATCCTGTAAAGGCGATAAATGATTTGTAAAACATTAATAATTACTGCTATGCGTATTTCTAAATTTTTCTTGGCCATCGCCGCTTCCCTTATGCTGGTTTCGGCTTGTGCCACTACACCGGAACAGAGAACCGATAAAGCTATCCGCGAAGTCCTTAATGAATTCCAGGCTGTGGGTATCTCTGCCGCTATCGTAAAAGATGGTCAGATCGTCTACAATGAGTCTTTCGGTTACAAAAATCTCGAGACCAAAGCTCCCCTTGCTAATAGTGATGTGATGAGAATCGCATCCATCTCAAAATCATTTACCGCCACTTCCCTCCTTCAGCTGGTGGATCAGGGGATCATCTCCCTGGATGACGATGTAAGTGACCTTATCGGTTTCAAAATCAGAAATCCTCACCATCCTGACACCCCTATCACCCTCAGAATGGTCCTTTCCCATACAGCAAGTATCAAAGATAAAGAGGACTATTTCACCCTTGACCACCTTAATCCTGCAGTCTACGGTGACTGTGAGGAGTCTTATTTCGAATATGCCCCCGGAGAAGGCTACAACTACTCAAATATGGGTCTCAATCTTGCAGGTACTATCCTTGAGAAGGTGTCGGGTGTCCGCTTTGACGACTATGTAAGGACAAATGTGATCCACAAACTCGGCCTATACGGTGGTCACAACATCGACTCTCTCGATGCGTCCAAATTTGCACTTATCTACTCTTATGAGGATGGCAAATTCGTAGAATCAAAAGGTGCATACAGAAGCAGATCTGAAGATATGCCAGGTTATGTATTCGGCTACTCGTCACCTATTTTCTCACCTACAGGTGGTGTCAAGATCTCAGCTAAAGACTTGGCTACATATATGATGATGCATATGAACTATGGAGAACTTAACGGTGTCCGTATCATCTCAGAGGAGTCAGCCAAGGCTATGCAGACACCTGTTTGGATTGTAAAACAGGACTGGGAAGACCAGTATGCACTATGCTTGAAGGAGTTCATCGACTATCTTGATGATCCAAAGTACAACCAGCCAGGTTCATACCCTATCGGCCACACCGGTGGTGCATACGGTCTCAACAGCATTATGCTCTGGAGTCCTGCAGACGGTTGGGGTATCGTAGCGATGACCAACGGTTATGCACCTGTTGAGGGTAAAGGCTTCCTTAAAACCCTTACCAACGCCATCTATAACGCTTATTTTAAATAAGAAGTGTAGCTAATAAGATAATATGAAGAGGGTCCTTATCATCACATATTATTGGCCACCATCAGGGGGATCGGGTGTTCAGCGATGGCTGAAATTTGTGAAATACCTCCCCACTTTTGGTTGGCAGCCTGTAGTATATACCCCATCAAATCCGGAGATCCCGGCCACAGACCCATCTCTGGAGAGGGAGGTACCCCAAGAGGCTGTGGTGATAAAGAGACCTATTTCGGAGCCGTATCAGGCGTATAAGAGACTTTTCGGAAAGGGTGGTGACAAAGGGGGTGCCGCAGTGGTGAACCCTATCAACCAGTCGGGAAAGAAAAGTTTTATCCAGAAAGTGAGTCTGTGGGTCAGGGCAAATCTTTTTATCCCTGATCCTCGGATCTTCTGGGTGGGCCCGTCGGTCTCTTACCTTACCAAATATCTGGAGGATAACCCTGTAGATGCTATAGTCAGTACAGGACCTCCACACTCTATGCACCTTATAGCCAGGGAACTCCATCGCCGCACAGGGATCAGGTGGGTGGCTGACTTCAGGGACCCCTGGACAGAGATATTCTATTTCAAACACCTCCCTATGACCCGCTGGGCCAAAAGGAGGCACAAATCACTTGAGAGGTCTGTGGTGCAGGAGGCAGATGCAGTGGTCTCAGTGACCCGTCAGATGACCGAAGATTTTGCCTCTCTTCTGGAGAATGGGACCCGGAAAGGGAAGCTTCACACTATCTGCAACGGGTACGATGAGGCAGACTTCATCACTGCTGAGCCTGTGGCCCCGGAAGAGAAATTTACACTCACCCATACAGGGCTCTTCTCTGCCGACGGCAATCCTCTGAAGCTCTGGGAGACTCTGGCACAGCTCTGCCGGGAGGATGATTCCTTCTCCAAAGCTTTGAAAATCCGCCTTATAGGGAAGGTGGATAGGGAGGTGTTCGATGCCATCGACCGAAACGGGCTAACTCCCTCTCTGGAAAATATGGGGTACCTGCCACATTCACAGATCCCGAACATCCAGCAGAGTGCCTGGGGACTTCTCCTTCCGCTCCGCAATGAGCCCGAGTCAAAGGCTATCCTCACTGGCAAATTTTTCGAATACCTCGCTGCCGGACGTCCAATAGTGGCATTTGGCCCGCAGGATGGGGAGATGGCCCGAGTCCTTAAAGAGACCCACTCCGGGGAGATTTTCGAATGGGAAGAGGCAGACTCCCTTAAAAAGCATATTCTGGATCTGTACCGGATCTACTGTAGCGGAATATGGGCCACAGATGCTGACCGCACCGCCATTACCAAATACTCACGTCGCACTCTTACCTCCGAAATGGTGGAGGTATTGAAAAAATAGTGTACTTTTGCGACAAAGTATTTTAGTATGAAAAAATTAGCAGGTATCTACCCATATCTTATAATTCTATTTGGATTTATCCTTATTTCGTATGGTTATAACCCTGAGCTTCTGAAGGGTAAAATCGTAAATCAGTCTGACATATCCTCTTGGGAGGGTATGGCTCACGAGATCATCGAGCATAACGAGGCCCATCCGGACGACAAGACCCTATGGACCAACTCAATGTTTGGGGGAATGCCTGCCACATCCATATCTGCAGAGCATAAAGGGGATTTCACAGAGCCTGTGTATAATCTCCTGTTTACAGGGGCCCGCCCTGCAAGCCACCTCCTCATCTCACTTGTCGGAGGTCTCCTCCTGTTCCTCGCGTTCGGGACCAATGTCTGGCTTGCTGCCATAGGTGCCATTGCCATCACCTTCTGCTCATACAATATGCAGATTATCCAGGTGGGGCACAATGCGAAGATGGCTGCCATAGCATTTATGCCTTGGGTGCTGGGTGCATTTGTCTATGCGTACAGACGCAATGCCCTATGGGGGGCCATCCTTTTTGGCTTTGCCCTCAGTTTCCAGATCAAGACCAATCATCCGCAGATAACCTACTATCTCGCATTTATTGTTCTTGGATATGCCATTGCGGAGCTTTGCGGAGCGATAAAAGGGAAGACCTTCCCCAAATTTTTCCGCACCTCGCTGATTGTTCTCGTGGCAGGACTACTCGGTATTGCGACAAATGCGACCAGACTCATCCCTACATACGAGTATGCCAAATATACGATGAGGGGCGGATCGGAGCTGACCAGAGATAAAGATGTGCAGACAGGTGACGGTCTGAAGATAGATTATGCCACAGCCTGGTCCTATGGAATAGAGGAGACCCCTAACCTGATGATCCCCAATTTCAACGGCGGTGCTTCCCAGGGTGAACTCGGCCGTGACTCGGAGACCTATAAGGTGCTGAGCGGCAAATACCAGGGGGCGAACCAGCTGATCAAGCAGATGCCTCTCTATTGGGGACCTCAGCCATTTACTGCGGGTCCGATGTATCTGGGTGCCCTCTCTATATTTCTGTTTGTATTGGGCTTGGCCCTGATCAAAGGTAGATACAAATGGTGGATAGCGGGAGTCTCTCTGCTGGCACTCTTCCTCAGCTGGGGGTCGCACTTTATGTGGTTCTCGGAGATATTCTTCAAATATGCACCACTGTACAATAAATTCAGAACCGTTTCGATGGCGCTGGTGGTACTCCAGATAACTGTCCCTGTACTCGGGATCCTGGCGGTGAAAGAGCTTCTGGATACCGATACCGCAGACCGTCACAAAGTGAAGAGGAGCTTCTATATAGCACTTGGGTGTACAGCAGGTGTGTGTCTGCTCTTTGCACTTTTCCCAGGTTTGGCCGGTGATTTTGTAGGGAGGGCCGATGATCAGTTCCCCGGAGATATAGCATCTGCTCTGGTGGATGACAGGAAAGGATTACTCAGAGGAGATGCCATCAGGAGTATGGTGTTTATCCTTTTGGGTGCCGCCACATTGTGGTTCGCCTACCTTAAGAAATTGAAACATACAGTAGCATTTGCTCTGCTGGGAGTTCTGATTCTGGTGGATCTTTGGAGTGTCGACAAGAGGTATCTTAACGATTCTCACTATATCAGAAGACAGGAGTACAAGAACATCTTCGCCAAGAGACCTGTGGATGAGATGATACATCAGGACAAGGATCCTTATTACAGGGTGCTCGACCTGAGTGTAAATACATTCAACGATTCGTATGTAAGTTATCACCATAAGACCATAGGCGGTTACAGTCCTGCCAAACTTCAGAGATATCAGGACCTTATCCAGTACTATATTACCCCTGAATTGGGATCAGTAGTGGATCAGCTCAATGCCGCTATGGCCACTGCGACTACAGTGGAGGATCTGGAGAGGGGTATTGGGTACCACAAACTTCTATCGATGCTCAATACCAAGTATATCATCTTTGACGGCAATACAGCACCGGTGGTATATCCTTACCCTATGGGCAATTGCTGGCTGGTTCAGGATGTATATATGGCATCATCGGCTGACGAGGAGATCGAGACTATCGCCCTGATCGATCCGGCCAAGCAGGTTATCCTGGCCCAGAAAGATGAGACTGTCGTGAAGGCCGGTATCACCTCTTCTGCGAAATACTCTGGTGAGGGTACTATCGCACTTACACACTATGCCCCTAACGAATTGAGGTACAAGTTCTCTTCCAAGGAGGACCAGTTAGCATTCTTCAGTGAGATCTACTACCCTGCGGGATGGAGAGCCACGATCGATGGTGTTCAGGCAGATATCCTTCGTGCCGACTATGCGTTCAGAGCATTGGCTGTCCCGGCCGGTGAGCACGAGATCGTGTTCCGCTTCGATCCACAGTCATTCCATACAGGAGCCACTATATCGAGAGTGACATCGGCTATCCTATGGCTTGCACTTCTGGGTGTTATCGGGGTAGCTGTGGTCAGAAGGACTAAAAAACCCCGAGAGGAGTTCTCTCGGGGGAATCTTTAGCTTCTTTTAACCACTTCTGCGGCGAGGTCGGCCCATTCGGGGATAGTGTCCGGGGTGCCGAGGTCTCCGTTTTCACGGATGGACATATAGATAGGTATCTGTCCGAGGAGGTCGATGCCCAGCTGACGGGCCATTTTCACTCCACCCTCTTTTCCGAAGATGTAGTATTTGTTCTGTGGGAGTTCTGCAGGGGTAAACCAGGCCATATTCTCTACGAGTCCGAGGATAGGGACATTGATGTCTTTGTTACGGAACATATTGACACCTTTGAGGACATCTGCCAGAGCTACGTCCTGTGGTGTACTCACGATTACTGCTCCTGATAGAGGTATGTCGTGTACCATAGAGATGTGGATGTCTCCTGTTCCCGGAGGGAGGTCTATAAGGAGATAGTCAAGTTCTCCCCATTTGACTTGAAGCACCATCTGTTTGAGTGCGTTACAAGCCATAGGTCCTCTCCAGATCAGAGCCTGTTCGGGTGTGGCGAAGTATCCGATGGACATCCATTTCACACCGAATCGCTCGATAGGGAGGATAAGTTCTCCGCTTTCGTTCTGCTCTACATCGGGTATCTCTCCCTCTGTACCGGTCATTTTGGGTACTGATGGGCCATATACATCTGCATCGGTCAGACCCACCTTATATCCCGCTTTAGCCAGAGCTATGGCGAGGTTTGTAGCTACGGTAGATTTTCCCACACCACCTTTACCGGATGCGACAGCGATGATTTTGCCTACATTAGCGAGCTGTTCCTGTCCCAGTTGAAGAGGTTTTTTGGTTTTTTTCTCACGTACAAGCTCTATGATAGATACTTTATACTCTGGGAAGGTCTCTTTAAGGAGTGCTTCACACTGTTTTTTGATGGATCCCATAAGTGGGTCCGGAGATGAGGATACAAGTCGGAATTTGATCTTTCCATCCTCCACTCTCACATCTTCCACCATACCAAGGTTGAGGATGTCCGCATCCTTGGCAGGGTGAATGACTTGTGATAATATTGCTAATACTTCTTGTTCCATTATTTTTTGTGTTTTATCTCACGATCTCCATCTCATCGAGCAGATAGCCTGCACCGCCGAATTTGTCGATGATGAAGAGGACATAGCGTGCATCGACATTGATACATCTCTGAAGGTCGGGTTCGAAGATGATATCACTACTCATAGATTCCCAGTTTCCGTCAAAGGCAAGGCCGATAAGTTCGCCGCGACCATTGAGTATTGGAGAGCCTGAGTTACCACCTGTGATGTCGTTGTTAGAGAGGAAGCAGACAGGCATTTTGCCGTTAGGGAGTGCGTATTGGCCGAAGTCCTGATTTTTCCAGAGCTCTTTTAGACGGGCCGGTACCTCGAATTCCCAGTTGGTAGGATCTTCTTTCTCCATAACACCGTCCAGGGTGGTGTAGTGAAGGTATTGTACAGCGTCACGTGGTGAGTAAGGGAGTACTGTTCCGTATGTCAGACGCATAGTGAAGTTTGCATCTGGGTAGATCGCTTCACCTTTACGCATTTCAAGGGTACCTGCGATATACTCTTTCTTACCCTCTGCAAATTTTTCTGCATCTTTAGTGTAGGCCTGGATAAGTTCTGGCTGAACTTTCTGGATAGAAGCCAGAAGTGCTACAGCGGGATCTGCTTTCAGGTCAGCTTCCCCTTTTACAGCCTCCATCACTTTCTCTTTGCATACAAATACCGAATTGTCAAACATATGGTCCACGTATGCGTCCACATCGCCGCCGAATTCAGATTCGATAACTTTCACGAAATCTGCCCTCTTCTCTGCACATACCTCTTCAAGGTAGACTTTGATCATAGCCTTCGCCACTTTTCTGTCGGTAGATACAGAGTAGTCTTTATAGAATGCATCGAGAACACCTTCAAGTCTTGATTGGTCACCGGAGGCGAGGACTCTCAATACTCTGGATGCTACAGATGTAAGCTCTATTCTACCCACCGATTCTGATGTGCGGAGCAGAAGTGCGTATGCATCAGCGCGATCAGCCACTGCTTCATTTATTTTCTGAAGTGCCTGGCCATATTTCTCTATCCTCTTAGGGTTCTGATTTACCCACTCTGTAAATTTGGCCTCTTCCTCAGCGCGACGCTCCTCCACATCAAGTTTTGCAAAGGTCTCGTTCATACCGATCCATTTTTTCCAACCGTTAGATGAACCGGAATATTTGCTTGCATATTGGATCATGATTTTGGGGTCAGCTTCCATATCTGCCATCAGTACCTCCTGACGGATGCCGCGTAGTTTGATGGCGATAGCATTTGAGAGGTCTCTCTGCTCCACAAGCTCTGATCTGGTCATAAAGCGGTTAGTGCGGCCAGGGTATCCCATAATGATAGTAGGGTCCCCCTCCTCTACACCTTTAAGAGAGACTTTAAGGAAGTTCTTAGGGGTGTATGGGACATTTTCCGGAGAGTATGGTGCAGGGTTATTGTCCTTGTCGGCGTATACTCTGAATACAGAGAAGTCACCGGTGTGGCGTGGCCACATCCAGTTATCGGTGTCGGCTCCGAATTTGCCGATAGATGAAGGTGGAGCCCCTACGAAACGTACATCCCTGTATGTCTTGTAGACGATCAGGTAGTAGGTATTTCCGCCATAGAATGACTGTACGTGTGCTGTGATGAATTTGTTGTCGCCTACAGCTTTTTTCTGGAGTTTCTCAGAGACAGCAGCGAACAATGAGTCTTTCTCAGCTGTGGTTTTCCCTTTCTTCAGAGCTTTCTCGATATCTTTGGTCACATCGGTGAAGCTCTCCAGGAATGTCACGGTAAGCCCTTCGGCTGGCAGCTCCTCCTCCAGACTCATAGCCCAGAAGCCATCTTTAAGGTAGTTGTGCTCTACAGAGCTGAGTTTCTGGATGCTCCCATATCCGCAGTGGTGGTTTGTGAACAGGAGTCCGTTTTTGGATACGATCTCTCCGGTACATCCGCCACCGAACTGTACTATAGCGTCTTTAAGTGACGAGTGATTGATCGAGTAGATATCTTCAGGGGTCAAGGTAAATCCCATCTCCGCCATTTTCTTGCCGTTCATCTTTTCGAGAAGGGGCAGCAGCCACATACCCTCATCACCCTTCGCCGGGAACAGAGAAAGGATGAACATCGCGATCACCAATAAATTGATTTTTTTCATACTATAATTATTTAAGATTAAATTTGTTTTCCTTTAAGAGACAAAGATAATAAAATGGGAGAAATTGCACCAAATCCAAATGGAAGATACCGCCGTGTAGTAGTGGCTGTAGACAAGTTTAAGGGGACCCTTACAGCACCCCAGGCTGCTGCTGCCATAGAGGAGGGTGTTCGCAGAGCCCTCCCCGATGCTGACATCAGACTTTTCCCTATGGCAGATGGTGGAGATGGGAGTCTGGAGGTGGTAGAGTCTGCTGTAGGTGGAGAGAGGGTCCTGGTGCCGGCCACAGATCCCCTTGGGAGGAGGGTGGATGTGCCGATTCTGGTCCTGGGGCAGACTGCATTTGTCGAGATGGCCAAGGTCTCAGGGCTCAATCTCATCCCTGTGCATCAGAGAGATATCCTCCGCTCTTCGACCTATGGGCTGGGTGAGGTTATCCGCTTCGCCATAGAGTCGGTGAGGGCGAAGAAGGTGGTGGTGGCCATAGGTGGCAGCGCTACGAATGACGGCGGCATCGGTATGTTGGAGGCTCTCGGGTTCAAGTATGACCCTTCGGGCAATATCTTCGATGATTCAGCTGTTCCCCGGGTGACCCCCCACCTGTGGGAGACAGAGATAGAGGTGGCCTGTGATGTGGAGAATCCCCTTCTCGGACCAAATGGCGCTACCGCAATATACGGGCCCCAGAAAGGGGCTACAGCCCAGACTATACCGGTGCTTGAGGAGAGGCTCTCCCGCTGGGCTGAGGCTGTTTCCCTCTGGCGTGGTCTCCCGGCAGATGAGCTGGCGCAATATCCGGGTGCAGGGGCTGCCGGCGGAGTGGGGTTTGCATTGCACGGAGTGCTCCGTGCCAATATGCTTCAGGGGTGGAGGGTCTTCTCCGATATGATGAATTTGGAGCAGGAGATAGCAGATGCAGATCTGGTGTTTACAGGTGAGGGGAAGTTTGACAAGCAGTCGCTTGAGGGGAAATTGCCATTGGGTATTGCGCAGCTCTGTGCCCAATATAGAAAGCCTCTGTGGCTGCTGTGTGGGAGAAATGCCGTCCCTGAAAATATATATCGCAGCTACGGTATCTGCAGATTATGCCAAATCGTCTCCCTTTACCCTAAGAATCCAATGAAAAACGCTGCCGAGAAGTTGTCTGCAGCAGCGTTTGGTATTTTTACAAAGATTTAAGCTTGTCGACCGCTCTGGCCAGGTGCTTGAGGGTGTCGGCCATCTGCCAGGTCTCCTGAAGGATGCTCTGGTAGATGATGTAGATGTTCAGGTTCGATGAGTCCTGTTCACTCCTCATTCTGTTTATGTGTCTCTCCATAGCTGCAGATACCTCTTTCTTGTATGCCGATATCTCCTTAAGGTGTGCAGAGAGATCTACAGATGTCTTGACCAGATTCATCTCTTTTTCGATAAGGTCTGTGAGTTTGGCAGCCAATGGTCTGATCTCCTCTATACAGTCCTGGGGAAGAGGATTGAAGTTATTGTCGATGTGGTCTTTACAAGGCTCCAATACACGGCGCAAACTGTAGATAAGCTGAGAAGTGTTGTTAGTGGCGATGTGGAACCAGGTCCCGGCCTGAACAGCTACCACTGTATCCACTTTCTTGAGACCTGTGATCTCCTTGCGGCGTTTGGTCTTGAAGAACTCTTTCTCGTTTCTGATAGTGCGGTAGAGCTTGGTGAGTGTGCGGCGGTCCTCATTGATGAAGCCCTCCAGGAAGTCAGTATATGCCCCCTCTACAAACTCAAGCTCAGTGAAGATGTTACCTTCGACGTGCCCTTTAAGGAGTGCCCAAGCCCTCTCTTTATCGTCGGTGGTGACGATTTCAGAGAATATCTTGTCATCTTTCTTCTCCTCTTTTGCTTTTTTGTTGTATCGTCTGTTGCTGTTGATCAGAATCAAGATAGCCACGATACTCAGGACCACCATAGCGAAGATGCCTCCCCAGTGCATAAGGAGTGCCACTACGAAGCAGATGATAAATGCTGCACCTGCAGTGATGAACCATCCGCCTATAACCGATACTACACCGGTAACTCTGTATACGGCACTCTCCCTGTTCCAGGCACGGTCTGCAAGTGAGGTACCCATAGCGACCATAAAGGTGACGAATGTGGTAGATAGAGGGAGCTTGAGGGATGTTCCCAGTGCCACAAGCAGTGCTGCCACTACCAGGTTGATAGCTGCTCTGAGCTGATCGAATGCGGCCCCTTTCTCCATTATCATCTCGTCTTTGTTGAAGCGTTTGTCGATCCAGAGGGCTACAGGCTCCGGGGTTATTTTGATGAACCAGTTGGCGATGGAGTTGAATGTGAGGACAAGTCTTCTGGCTACCCTCGATGTGCCGAACATCTCGTCACCGTCATCCTGTTTGGAGAGGTTGATAGAGGTGTTGATCACATTGCGGGCTTTCTTCGAGGTGACAAGTGCGAATACCATTATGGCTCCGGCTGCAAGGAGGAATACGATAGGGGTATTGGCAGGCTCGTTGAGGCTTTCAAGTGTGAATGCATCCATACCTACAGCCTGACCATTGGCCATATAGTCCTGATATGTGGCCAAACTTGTGAGTGGGATACCGATGAAGTTCACAAGGTCGTTTCCTGCAAATGCCATCGCAAGTGCGAATGTTCCCATCAGTACGATCACTTTCAGGATATTCACTTTGCACCAGTGCAGAACCTGCATCAGAAGGGCTGATCCTACAAACACATAGGCAAGCAGTTCTGAGGTGTGTTCAGAGATCCACGCCTTATTCTCAGGCGTCATAAAAGAGCTGTCTTTCAAGCCTTTGAAGAGCATAAAGTATATGATCGCAGTGGTGGCGATACCGCCGAAAAGACCGGCGAACCACTTGAGGTTCTTCTTATAGTTGAATGTGAAAAGTACACGTGTAAGCCACTGGATGAGCATACCGAAGAAGAATGCTATGGCGATGGAGAGGAATATACCCAGTACTACAGTGAATACTTTGTCGGTATTGATCATCTGTGCGAAGGTGAGTTCCCCTTCTGTGGCGATACTCTTGAGCATAGCCAGAGCCACTGTACCACCCAAAAGCTCAAATACGAGGGATACTGTGGTAGAGGTGGGCATACCCAGAGAGTTGAATGTGTCGAGCAGGATCACATCTGTCACCATAACGGCCATCAGGATACACATAATCTCCACAAATGTAAAGTACTGCGGCTGGAAGATGCCGTGACGGGCCACGTCCATCATACCATTGGAAGTGGCAGCTCCGAAGAAGACACCTATGGCAGCGAGCAGCAGAATTACTTTGAAAGATGCGGTTTTAGCACCTACAGCGGAGTTGAGGAAATTGACAGCGTCGTTGCTTACACCTATGATAAGGTCAAAGATTGCTAGGCAAAAAATGAAGATAAGAATGCCTAAATAAACGTATTCCATTGTCGTCAAAAAAAATTTTTCCTACTACAAAAGTAGATAAAATTTTGGTAGCTCCAATTTTTTGGCACCCTATTTGTCCCTGTTGTTTTGTAACGATTAAATAAAGACAGATATGAAAAAATTTTTGATGATTGCAGTCTCCTCGTTAATGATTTTCGGGGCTGCAGCCTATTCTGTTAAGGGACAGGATTTTATCACTATGAATTATATAGAGGTGTCGGGCAAGGCCAATATGGAAGTGGCACCCGATAGGATCCATATGACTATCACCATAAATGAAAAGGACTACAAGAACACCACCCTCTCTTCTGTGGAGGGGAGGATGATAAACCAGCTCCAGAGTATGGGAATTGATACCAAAAAGAACCTGGTGGTGAAGGATATGACCAGCAATTTCAAACACTACTTCCTCGCCAAGAGCGATGTGAAGATGTCCAAGCAGTACCAGCTGACTGTCCACTCTGCCAAACAGGCCGGAGAGGTTATCATTGCCCTTGGGCAGATCGGTGTCTCGCAGATCAATATCGATAAGGTAGAGTGCTCGAAACTCGAGCAGTATAAGGATGAGGTGAGGGTGAAGGCTGTGAAAAATGCCAAAGCCCGCGCGGAACTTCTGGCAGAGGCGATAGGGCACTCGGTGGGAAAAGCACTGCATATCTCTGAAAATGAGCACAATTTCAGAACTTATGGTGCCCCTGATATGATGATGGTTAAAGGCAATGTGGCTGAAACTGAGATTTTCAGGGTTCCGGAGATCGAGTTTGAGAAGATCAAGATCGAAACTACCGTCCACGTGAAATTCCAGCTCAAATAGGGTCAGAATTCCAGCTCCAGCGACAGGTCGCTGTTGTGACAATGGAAACTTTTACGGTGCAGAGGGGTCTCTCCATAGCGGATGATGGCCTCTCTGTGTTGTTTTGTGGGGTACCCGAAATTCTTTTCCCACCCGTACTGCGGGTATTGTTTGGCAGCCTCTATCATAAATTCGTCCCGATAGGTCTTGGCGAGGATTGAGGCTGCTGCGATCGAGGCATATTTCGCGTCACCCTTGACGATGCATTTGTGTGGGATTATCCTCCAGTCTGAGGCGGCAGGACCGCCGCTCCGGTCCACGTAAGGGGAGAATTTGTTCCCATCCACTATGATAAACTCCGGTCTGACGGTGAGTTTGTCCAGGGAGCGCTGCATCCCCGCTATTGAGGCCTTGAGAATGTTAATTTTGTCTATCTCCTGAGCATCCACTGCAGTTACAGCCCAGGCTATAGCCTCCCGCTCGATTATGGGGCGAAGCTCCATCCTCACCTTCTGTGAAAGTTTCTTCGAATCGTTCAGCAGAGGGTGATAAAAGTCCTTCGGGAGGATCACTGCAGCGGCGAATACCGGGCCTGCCAGAGGGCCGCGTCCCGCTTCGTCGCAGCCGGCTTCTATAAATTCTGAAAAAAAGGGCGATAACATGGTTGCAAAATTATTGCTTTTCTAACTTATTGTATTTAATTTTGTAGGCTACTTAGCAGAAAAAACGTAAATTTATTATAAATATTAAAACAAACAAAGATGAAAACATACCAAACCGGCAACATTAGAAACGTTGTCCTATTGGGTAGCTCAAAATCCGGTAAAACCACCTTGGCTGAGGCCATGATGTTTGAAGGTAAAGTTATCGACCGTAGAGGGACAATCGAAGCCAAAAACACTGTCAGTGACAATACTGAAGTAGAACAGATCTACCAACGCTCTATCTACTCGACTCCACTTTATACCGAGTTTATGGACAATAAACTCAATATTATCGATACTCCGGGTCAGGATGACTTCGTGGGTGGAGTGATCTCAGGTTTTAAAGTTGCCGATGCTGGTGTGATGATCGTAAATGCTACCCAGGGTGTAGAGGTGGGTACCGAGATCTTCGCAAGATATGCAGACCAGTACAAAATGCCTCTTATTATCGGTGTTAACCAGCTCGATTCTGAGAAAGCAAGCTGGGAGACCACTATCGACTCATTGAAGCAGACCTTTGGAAATAAAGTGGTTCCTGTGCAGTTCCCTGTAGCTGTTGGCCCCGGTTTCGATGGTTTTGTAGATGTTCTTAAACAGAAACTTTACAGATTCAAAGACGAAAACGGTACCCGTGAGGATCTTGAGATCCCTGCAGAGTTCGCTGATCAGGCTGAGGAGTACAGACTCGCTTTGATGGAGGCTGCTGCCCAGAATGATGAGGAACTGATGGAGAAATATTTTGAGACCAATGACCTTACTTTCCCTGAGATGATCAAAGGTTTGAACCTTGGTATCCTTTCAGGTAGCGTAATGCCTGTATTCTGTCTTTCAGCTAAAAAAGATATCGGTGTAAAACGTCTTATGGAGTTCGTTATCAATGCTACCCCATCTCCTGTAAAGGATGTGGAGGAGACCGTTGATGGGGTACAGGTTCCTTGTGACGCTTCTAAGGAGACTGCACTTTTCTTCTACAGAACTTCAGTAGAGCAGCACCTTGGTGAGGTATCTTACTTCAAGGTGATGTCAGGTAAACTTACCGAAGGTATGGACCTTGTTAACCCTGTTACCGGAGCTAAAGAGAGAATTACCCAGATCTACGCTGTAGCAGGTAAGAAGAAAGAGAAAGTATCTGAAATGGTAGCCGGTGATCTTGGATGTACAGTTAAACTTAAAACTGTAAAAACTAACCAGACCCTATGTGCACCATCTTTAGATTGGGCATTCAAAGCTATCGAGTTCCCTCAGTCTAAATTCCGCACAGCCATCAAGGCTAAAGATGAGAAAGATGAGGAGAAATTGGGTGAAGCACTCAACAAATACTCTGCTGAGGATCCTACTATCGAGGTACTTTACGCTAAAGAGCTCAAACAGACCATCATCAGCGGTCAGGGTGAGCACCATATCAATATATTGAAGTGGCACCTTAACAATGTCTACAAACTTGAAGTGGATCTTTTCGCTCCGAGAATTTCATACAGAGAGACTATCACTAAAGTGGCTACTGCCTCTTACCGTCACAAAAAACAGTCGGGTGGTGCAGGTCAGTTCGGTGAAGTTCACCTTCTTATCGAGCCTTTCGTGGAGGGCGCTCCTCAGAACAATCGTTTCAAAATCGACGGTAAAGAGATGGTTCTTAACATCAAAGGTAAAGAAGAGTACACTATGGACTGGGGTGGTAAACTTGAATACTACAACTGTATCGTAGGTGGTGCTATCGATGCACGCTTTATGCCTGCTATCCTTAAAGGTATTATGGAGAAGATGGAAGAGGGTCCTCTTACAGGTTCTTACGCACGTGATATCAGAGTATATGTATACGATGGTAAGATGCACCCCGTAGACTCAAATGAAATCTCTTTCAAACTTGCTTCAAGAAATGCATTCAAAGAGGCATTCCGCAACGCAGGTCCTAAGATTATGGAGCCTATCTATAATGTAGAGATCCTCGTGCCAAGTGACTGTATGGGTGATGTGATGTCAGACCTTCAGAACCGTAGAGCTATGATCGAAGGTATGAGCAGTGTTAAAGGTTTCGAAGTTCTTAAAGCCAGAGTTCCACTTGCAGAGCTTTACAAATACTCGACTACCCTCAGCTCTCTTACTTCAGGTCGCGCTACCTTCACTATGGAGTATGCAGAGTACTCACAGGTTCCTGCAGATGTTCAGGACAAGCTCCTCAAAGCTTACCAGGAAGAAGAGGGAGACGAATAATTGTCGTCCGATACTTGATAGAAGAAAAGGTGACCAAAACAATTGGTCACCTTTTTTAATACTGCTAATCCAGCTTCAGCACCGCCATAAAGGCTGACTGTGGCACTTCGACATTACCGATCTGGCGCATACGTTTCTTACCTTTCTTCTGCTTCTCGAGAAGTTTGCGTTTACGGGTGATGTCACCACCGTAGCACTTGGCTGTAACGTCTTTGCGGACAGCTTTTACAGTCTCACGGGCGATGATCTTGGCACCGATGGCGGCCTGGATCGCGATGTCGAACTGCTGGCGTGGGATGAGCTCTTTAAGCTTTTCGCACATTCTCCGGCCGAAGTCGTAGGCTCTGTCCCTGTGGATAAGGGATGACAGTGCGTCGACAGGCTCGGAGTTCAGAAGGAGGTCGAGTTTGACCAGGTCCGATTTTTTGTATCCGCAGATGTGGTAGTCAAAGGAAGCATACCCTTTGGAGATCGATTTCAGCTTGTCGTAGAAGTCAAATACGATCTCTGCGAGGGGCATCTCATATGTAAGCTCCACACGGTCGGCTGTGATGAAGTGCTGGTTGATGAGGATACCCCTCTTGTCCAGACAAAGTTTCATAATGGGGCCGAAGAAGTCGCTCTTGGAGATGATCTGTGCTTTGATATATGGCTCATCGATCTGTTTGATGAGTGTAGGTGCAGGGAGGCCTGACGGGTTGTGGACATCCACCACTTCCCCCTGTGTAGTGTATACTTTGTATGATACGTTCGGTACGGTGGTGATGACATCCATATCGAACTCTCTGTAGAGCCTCTCCTGCATAATCTCCAGGTGGAGCAGGCCGAGGAATCCGCAGCGGAAACCAAAGCCGAGTGCCAGTGATGACTCAGGTTCGAAAACGAGCGAAGCGTCATTGAGCTGAAGCTTCTCAAGCGAAGCTCTCAGATCCTCATATTCATCTGTATCCACAGGGTAGACTCCGGCGAAAAGCATCGGTTTCACCTCTTCGAATCCGGCGATCGACTCCTGGCAGGGGTTCTCCACGTGGGTAATGGTGTCACCCACTTTCACCTCTACTGCGGTCTTGATTCCGGAGATGATGTAACCTACATTTCCGGTGGTCACCTCCTCTGTGGGGCAGAGTTTCATCCTCAGGTATCCCACTTCGTCGGCGATATACTCCTTGCCGGTGTTGAAGAATTTGACTTTGTCGCCCCTTTTGATCGAGCCGTTCTCCACTTTGAAATATGCGATGATACCTCTGAAAGAGTTGAATACAGAGTCGAAAATAAGTGCCTGCAGAGGGGCCTCAGGGTCACCTTTCGGTGCAGGAATCCTCTCCACGATGGCATTGAGAATCTCGGGAACACCCACACCTGTCTTGGCGCTACACAGAAGGATATCTTCCTCTTTACATCCGATAAGGTCGATAATCTGGTCCTTCACCACATCCACCATAGCGGCATCCATATCGATCTTGTTCAGGACGGGGATAATCTCCAGATCTTGTTCGATGGCCAGGTATAGGTTTGATATGGTCTGAGCCTGAATACCTTGGGTGGCGTCCACTACCAGCAGAGCCCCTTCGCAGGATGCTATCGCACGTGACACTTCGTATGAGAAGTCGACGTGGCCCGGAGTATCCAGAAGGTTAAGGGTGTAGTCTGCCCCCTGATACTTGTACTGCATCTGGATGGCGTGACTCTTGATGGTGATGCCTTTCTCTTTCTCAAGATCCATGGAGTCAAGTACTTGGTTCTCCATCTCTCTGGCGTTCAGGGTATTTGTGGCCTCCAGAAGGCGGTCCGCCAGTGTGCTTTTCCCATGGTCGATATGGGCTATAATGCAAAAGTTCCTTATATGCTTCATTCTCGAATATTTGTAGGCGCAAATATACATTCTAATTTGTTTTTTCTCAAATTCGTGCTAACTTAGCATAATATTCAATAAAGAAATAGAATTATGTGCGACACTAATCAACTATCAAAGATCTCTACACAGGTCAGAAGAGACATCCTAAGAATGGTTACACTTGCCAAATCGGGTCACCCAGGTGGTTCGATGAGCAGTACAGATATACTCACAGCACTTTTCTTTAAAGTGATGAAACACTCTCCGGAGAATTGGACCAGAGATGGGAAAGGTCACGATATGTTCTTCCTCTCAGCAGGTCATATGACTCCGGTTCTTTATAGCGTTATGGCCAGATCGGGATATTTCCCTGTAAGTGAGTTGGCCTCTTTCAGAAAATGCGGTACTCGCCTTCAGGGGCACCCTTCGATAAGAAAGGGGGTTCCCGGTATCTATGAAGCTGCCGGCTCTTTGGGTCAGGGTCTCTCTGTAGCCCTTGGTGCAGCTCTTGCCAAAAAAGCCAACAACGATCCTAACTTCGTATATGTGCTTCTTGGTGACGGCGAGTCTCAGGAGGGTCAGGTATGGGAGGCAGCTATGTTCGGTGCACAGCATAAAGTGGACAATGTTATCGCTATGACCGACTGGAATGGTCAGCAGATCGACGGTACAGTGGACTCTGTAATGTCTCTTGGTGACCTTCAGGGCAAGTGGGAAAAGTTCGGCTGGCACTGTATCGTGGCAGACGGGCACGATTTTGGCTGTATAGAAGATGCATTCAAATCTGCCCAGTGTGAATCCGGCAAAGGCAAGCCTGTAATGATTCTCTTCAAGACCGAAATGGGTCACGGAGTGGACTTTATGGCCGGCACTTGCGAATGGCACGGTAAGGCACCATCTGCAGAGCTCTGTGAAAAAGGTTTGGCGCAGCTGGAGGAGACTTTGGGAGATTTTTAATTTTTAAACAAATGAAGAAAACATTTTTATTTTTTTTGGTAACGTCGCTGTTGGTGGGGAGTTGTTCTTTCTTCAATGATGATTATCAGGAGACATTGGACCAGTTTGTCTCTGTGGCATACAGAGCTGATGAGACCGATTTCTCTCAGTATAAGACTTATGTGATAGCAGACTCCATCCTCTATGTAGATGGCGACAAAAACGTCCGTAAGAAAAACGATCTTACTAACGAGGTTAAATCTGTGGTAGCAGATCAGATGAATACCCTCGGGTACTCACCTTTCATTCCTAATGATCCTACCTCCAGACCTGATCTTATCGTGGATTTGTCATATATCGTGACCACCACTACTACCATTTACCCCGGTTATTGGTGGGGATGGGACTATTGGTATTACTATGACTGGTTTTACCCATATTATCCATACGACCCATACTACCCCTATTATCCCGGCGGATTCTACCCTTACTACCCTTACCCTATGTACCCTGTAGCATCTTCTTATTCTACCGGAAGCCTTACCATCGATATAGTGGATTTCAAGAATTATAAGAAAGATACCAATCCTGCTATTGTATGGCACGGTCTGGTAAGGAGTATATTGATCTCTACCCACTCTTCAGAAGAGAGGGCTGCTGCTATCAAGCAGTGTTTTGAAATGATGCCACCCGCTAACACCAAATAAACAGTGAGAGATATGAAAAAGATATATACCATAGCAATAGCTCTTTTGGTGGCGGCTACATCTTTTGCCCAGTCAGGCCACCGGTATTCTCAGGTATACTCGTTCAACTGGCAGTCGTCACTTCCCCTTGGAAAGCCTGCAGAGTTTATCCCGAGTATGGGGTTCAATGGGGCCAATTTCAATTTTGGCTTCTTCGTGACTGACAATATTGCCATAGGGGCAGACTTCTCCTGGGGTTATAACCAGCAGACAGTGGATCCCGAGGTATACAATATCGGGGATAACTGCGCTGTATATGCTGCACTCTACAAAACCACCCAGAATATCCCTATGAAGGCTCAGTTCAAATATCTTTTTAACCCCACAGGGTTTGTAAAGGTATATGCTGCTGCCGGGTTGGGTGCTACCAGCTATACAGAGTATATCCAGATTCAGGAGTACCAGTTTTCCGATTCATCCTGGGGCTTCCTTATGAGCCCTGAGGTGGGGATATATGTCCCATTCGGCAAACACTCACACTGGGGTGCAAATGTAGCAGCTGGATACAATTGGGCTACCAACAAAGCTCAGAACCTGTATTTTAACGTTGGTTTATTTTTCTCAGTATTTTAAAGAACTTGACCTATATGAAATTTGAAAACAGTGGCAATAAAGATACTCGCTCAGGATTTGGAGCAGGTCTTGCCGAACTTGGAAGGACAAATCCAGATGTAGTGGCACTATGTGCTGACTTGACCGGTTCATTGAAGATGGATCAGTTTGCCAAAGAGAATCCTGAAAGATTCTATCAGGCAGGTATCGCTGAGGCAAATATGGTGGGTGTGGGTGCCGGCTTGGCTTTGAGTGGAAAGATCCCATTCATCGGCTCATTCGCCAACTTTATCACCGCCAGAGTATATGACCAGATCCGTCAGTCTGTAGCCTACGGCAATACTAACGTGAAGATATGCGCATCCCACGCAGGTATTACCCTCGGTGAGGATGGTGCTACCCACCAGACTATGGAAGATATAGGGCTTATGAGGATGTTGCCCGGGATGACAGTGATCAACCCTTGCGACTATAATCAGACTAAGGCTGCCACTATAGCAGTGGCTGAGCACCAGGGGCCTGTATATCTCCGTTTCGGACGCCCTTCAGTTCCCAATTTTACCCCTGTGGATCAAAAATTTGAAATAGGTAAAGCTCTAAAACTTATTGAGGGTACCGATGTGACAATTTTCGCTACAGGCCACTTGGTATGGGAGGCTATTCAGGCTGCACAGACCCTTCAGCAGGAGGGGATCTCTGTAGAGCTGATAAATATCCACACCATTAAACCTTTGGACGAAAAAGCAGTCATAGAATCTGTAGCCAAGACCGGTGCTGTCGTATGTGCTGAAGAGCACCTGATAGCAGGTGGATTGGGCGAACTGGTAGCGGGTGTCCTCGCCAGGAACTGCCCGGCTCCGGTAGAGTTTGTATCTGTAGATGACCAGTTTGGTCAGAGCGGAACACCTGCAGAGCTTATGAAACTTTATGGTCTTGACTCAGAAAGCATCGTCAAATCAGTTAAAAAGGTTTTGAGTAGGAAATAATGTTTGATGATCAGGACATTCTAGATATCTATCGCGAGGGGGGGAAAGAGGAGTATGCCTTTAACCTTCTGGTCAGAAAGTATTCAGAACGTCTATACTGGCACATCAGACAATTGGTTTTGGACCACGAGCAGACTAATGATCTGCTTCAGAATACACTTGTCAAAGCTTGGAAATACCTTCCCGATTTCAGGGGGGATTCCAAGCTTTTTACTTGGCTCTACAAGATAGCCACCAATGAGACACTGACATATCTCAAGAGGGAGCGTATGAGAAATTTCCTCTCGTTCTCGGACAGTGACGGGGCGCTGGAGAGGCAGCTTGCCGCCGATGAGTTTTTCTCGGGAGACAAACTCCAGATAGCGCTTCATCAGGAGATCAGAAAACTTCCGCCCAAGCAGAGGACGGTCTTCACGATGAGATATTTTGATGACCTCAAGTATGAGGAGATCGCAGAGATTTTGGGTGGGACAGAGGGCTCTCTCAAAGCCTCTTATCATCACGCTTACAGTAAAATAAAGAAAAACTTGCTGGATAAGTTTTAACTTTTGTTTATATTTATAGTCTAAAGGGAAGATTATGTTGGAAGAATTGAAAAATAGAACCAGACCATTTGAGGTGCCTGCAGGTTACTTCTCTACCGTAGAAGATCAAGTGAGGGAGAGGATAGCGAAACCTGAGAAGGCCCCTGGTACCCTGATGTCAGCATTAAGGACGACACTTGCGATGACCTGCACGTTCCTTATGATATTTGGTATGGGATATGGTGTTATGGCACTTACCGGCACTATGGATGCCGGTAACTTCCCGGTAGAGCAGGATGAACTGGCCACTTTAATCGAGCAAGGTTACATCAAACACGATTTTATTGACTATCTTTACGATGAAATAGATATGGAGGATATCCCGCATCTGGACAATTTGGATATGGACGATGAACTGTATCAGAGAATTGAGAGAGAGATGTCTGAAATGGAGTTAATTGATCACATAGAAAATTATCAATATGAATAGATTTGTCGCAGTACTGCTCTCTCTCCTGATCGCTTTCCCACTTTTGGGTCAGCAGAACAAGAAGCAGGAAGAGAAGTCTTTCCGTGAGAAGGTAGAGGCTACCAAGGTGGCATACTTTACCGAGAAACTGAATCTTACCCCTCAGGAGGCCCAGGTTTTCTGGCCCGTATACAATAAGTGGTGGGGAGAGAGACAGGAGGCATATAAAAAAGTCCACGAATCTGTGGATGCCATCGTCAAGCTGGAGGAGAAAGGTGGATACTCTGATCCCCAGATGAAAAAGCTCATAAATCAGTATGCACAGAACTTGGCGCTGGAAGCTGAGATCTTCGATATGTATGTAGATGAGTTCTACAAAATTCTCCCTACAGAGAAAGTGGCCAAAATCTTTGTGGCAGAGAAGGGCTTCAGGGATATCCTGACCAAGATGTGGAGAGAAAAGAAGCACCATCAAAAAGAGGACAAAAAACCTGAAGTGAAATGATATTGGCACAAGGTATAGAGAAATCCTACGGGATTCTGAAGGTGCTCAAAGGGGTAGACTTCCGTGCAGATGGTGCGGAGGTCGTCTCTATTGTAGGGGCCAGCGGTGCCGGCAAGTCGACACTGCTTCAGATATTGGGCTCCCTCTCCACACCCAGTGCAGGGAAGGTAACCATCGATGGGGTGGATCTCTTCTCCCTGAGTTCAGATGAACTGGCAGACTTCAGAAATAAAAAGATAGGTTTCGTTTTTCAATTTCACCACCTTCTCCCTGAGTTTACCGCTCTGGAAAATGTGATGATACCTGCACTTATCGCAGGTACCCCGGCTTCTGCTGCCAAAAAAGAGGCCAAGCAGCTCCTCTCTGATATGGGGCTGGGTGAGAGGTTCGGCCACAAACCATCAGAGCTCTCGGGTGGAGAGCAGCAGAGGGTGGCTATAGCCAGAGCCATCATAAACAGACCTGCAGTCCTCTTCGCAGACGAGCCCTCGGGCAATCTGGACAGCAATACCAAGCGTGAGATCCATAAACTCTTTTTCGACCTTCGTGACAGATATGGACTTACCGTGATAATAGTGACCCACGACAAGGATTTGGCAAAAATGTCGGACCGTATGATAGAGATGTCCGACGGTAGAATAGTCGATGGAGTACTTTCAGTTTAAACAGTTTAAAGTCAAGAACATCGCCTCTGCGATGAAATTGGGGACAGACAGCGTCCTCATAGGTGCTTGGGCCCCTTTGGAAACTTCTGACCGGCGCATATTGGATGTAGGGACCGGCACCGGAGTGATAGCTCTGATGATTGCGCAGCGTATGTCTCCATTGGGCGAAGCCCGGATCGATGCGATAGATATTGACCTTCCATCTGTCGGGGAGGCCTCCCACAATTTTGAAATCTCCCCCTGGAGTGGAGCCCTTCGGGCAATGCACACCTCCCTGCAGGAATATGTAGAGAGGTTCTCCGGAGTACCGGAGGTGGAAAAGTATGATCTGATGGTCTCCAACCCCCCATTTTTCGTAAACTCCCTCAAAGCTCCATCCGAGCGGAGGAGCAGGACCCGCCACACAGACTCATTGCCCCACGAGGATCTCATTGCCTCTGCATTTTCTCTGCTGAAAAGTGGAGGGCGTCTGGTGGTAATTCTCCCTAATGAGGAGGGTGAGGCTTTTATCCGGAGTGCAGAGCTATATAATATAGGTATATCTGATCACAGAAGGCTTGCACTGCGCCGTATATGTAAGGTGAGGACAGTGGAGCGAAAGCCTCCTAAAAGATATATTATGGAGTTTGTACTTGTCACCAAGAGTGCTGTACTTGATGAAGTGGAAGAGGAGTATCTCTCTATGAATGGGGATGATAGGTATGCGGATTTGCTGCGCGATTATTTAATCACTTTGTAATAGGATTTTGGGAGAATTTTACTATTTTCGCGCCGTGGAAAACTATCCACACAATTTTGGTTCCAATATTTTTTTAACAATATTTTTTAACACACTATGAAACAATCTATTAAGTGTCTTTTGATCGCTTTTGCGACAATGTTCGTAAGCGCAGTGACCTTTGCGCAGGTGACTACATCAGCTCTTAGTGGTCGCATCGTAGATGCCAATGGTGAAGCTGTGATCGGTGCTACAGTAGTAGCTACTCACGAGCCATCAGGTACAGTTTACGGTGTCAGCGCTAACGCTGATGGTCGTTATGCTATCCAAGGTATGCGTGCCGGTGGTCCTTACAAGGTGGAAATCTCTTGTATGGGTTATCAAACTATTACTTACACTGAAGTAACCCTTCAGCTTGCTGAGGTTACCAGTATCAATGCTGAACTAAAGGATGATGCTGAGATGCTGAGCGCAGCATCTGTCATTACTACTGCTACCTCTAAATTTGCAGCAGAGAAGACAGGTTCTTCTGTAAACATCTCAAGCAAACAGATTACAGCACTTCCTACAGTAAGCAGAAGTATTACCGATGTTACCAGACTTTCTCCTTATGGCGGTAATGGTATGAGCTTCGCCGGTTCTGACGGTCGTACAGCTAACTTCACTGTCGATGGTGCAAACTTCAACAACAACTTCGGTCTTAACGACGGTCTTCCTGGTGGTGGTAACCCTATCTCTATCGATGCTATCGAAGAGCTACAGGTAGTGATCTCACCTTATGACGTACGTCAGACCAACTTCATCGGTGGTGGTGTGAACGCTATTACCAAATCTGGTACAAACACCTTCAAAGGGTCAGCTTACGTATATCACAGAAATGAAAATATGCGTGGTGATACAGTAGATGGCGAACAGATCCCTGGTGCACGTGACACTGACAGAAATACCACTTACGGTATGACTCTTGGTGGTCCTATCATCAAAAACAAACTCTTCTTCTTCGTGAATGCTGAGTATTCAAGCGCACCTTCTGTAGCAGTTCCTTGGAGAGCTTCTGTAGATGGTAAAGGTGATGCCAACAAATACCTGTCATACACTACTGTTGCTGATATGGAGAGGGTATCTGCATTCGTAAAAGAGAAATATGGTTACGATACAGGTTCATTCACTGAGTTCCCTGCTGATGAGTCTAACGTAAAACTTTTGGCAAGACTTGACTGGAACATAAGCAATGACCACAAACTTGCTCTTCGTTACAACTATACCAACAACACCGGCTGGAATGGTCCTAACGCCTCTTCTATGGACGGTGGTACACGTTCTGCTTATGCACGTACATCACTTTACTCAATGGCTTTCGCTAACAATATGTACTCAATGAACAACCTTGTTCACTCTGTATCTCTTGATTTGAACAGCCGTTTGAGCGACAACCTATCTAACCAGTTCCTTGCTACTTTCTCAAAACTTGATGACGTTCGTGGTACAAACTCTGATATGTTCCCTCATATCGACATCCTTGACGGTACAGGTACTACCACTAACTATATGTCACTTGGTTATGAGCTGTTTACTTGGAACAATGCTGTTCACAACACCCACATCAGCGTCAAAGATGATATGACCCTTTACGCAGGTAACCACAAACTTACTGCAGGTCTTACTTATGAGTATCAGATGGCTGACAATGCATATATGAGAAACGGTACTGGTTACTACCGTTATGCAAGTGTAGATGACTTCATCAACGGTGCTGCTCCTGAGGTAGTATGTTTGACTTATGGTTACGATGGTGAGCAGAACCCTGCAGCTCGTGTTCAGTTCCACAAAGCAGGTCTTTACCTACAGGATGAGTGGAATGCTACTGAGAAATTCAAACTTACAGCAGGTATCCGTTTCGACGGTCTGTTCTTCGATAACTCAGACCTTATGACCAACAACGCTATCCTTGCCCTCAAATACTACGACAAAAACGGCAACGAGCGTAACATCGATACAGGCAAATGGCCTACAGCTAACTTGACCATCTCTCCAAGAGTAGGTTTCTCTTGGGACGTAATGGGTGACAACAGCCTTAAAGTACGTGGTGGTACAGGTCTCTTCTCAGGCCGTCTTCCTCTCGTATTCTTCACCAATATGCCTACCAACTCAGGTATGGTTCAGTACCAGGCTCAGATCAACGCTTCTAACCTTAAGAAGCTTGGTATCGCAGGTGGTATGGACAACTTCAAAGGTGGTCTTGTAGTGGATGAGAACGGTAAAGCTACCATCGATGCACTATTGAAGAAGCTTCACGCTATGGGTTATCCTTCAACTATTAACCCTGAAGATGGTGCAGTTCCTTCATCAATCTCTGCAGTGGATCCTAACTTCAAGATGCCTCAGGTATGGAAAACTTCAGTTGCTATCGACTACGCTTTCCCTACTTCATTCCCTATGTCATTCTCTGCTGAGGGTATCTTCAACAAAACTATCAACGGTGTGACCATCTCTGACTGGAGTATGCTTCCTGTTGAGGGCTTTGCAAGACTTAACGGTGCTGACAACCGTCCTATGTACCCTTCTAACTTCAGAACAAGCACTAAAGCATTCGTTCTTGAGAATACTCACCAGGGTTACGGTTACTCTGCTAACGTAAGCTTCAATATGCGTCCTGTAGAGGGTCTTAACTTTATGGCTGCATATACCCACACTGTATCTAAAGAGATTACAGGTATGCCTGGTTCAGCTGCTGAGTCAGCATTCACATACGTACCTACATCTAAAGGTCCTAACAACATCGAGCTTCACAACTCACAGTATGTTACTCCTGACCGTGTAATTGCATCACTTAGCCACGATGACAAATGTGGTAATCACTTCAACCTTGTTTACGAGGCTTGGAGAGGTGGATACAACTACTCATATATGTTGGCTAACGATATGAACGGTGACGGTTACAACTACGATGCACTTTACATCCCTACCGATTCTGAGGTGGCAAACGGTGAGTTCCGTTTCGTATCTGAGAAAGATAAAGAGAACTTCATGGCATTCGTTAAGAATGACAAATACCTGAGCAAACATCAGGGTCAGTATGCTGAGGCTTATAGCGTATACTCTCCTTGGGTACACAGAGTAGACTTCGGTTACAAACACGACTTCAAGGTGAAATCAGGTAACTCTACCAACACTCTTCAGCTAAGTGTAGACCTTAAGAACGTTCTTAACCTGTTCAACTCAAGCTGGGGCGTAAGCAAATATATGGATCCTAATATGGTTGAAGGTCGTATCCTTAAATTTGAAAAGGTAGATAAAGATGGTTACCCTACATTCTCTACACCTTCTGCTGTTCATGGTGGTACTCAAACATTCGTACCTTCTCACTCAGTGGGTCAATGCTGGTACGCTTCTGTAGGTATTAAGTATATGTTTAACTAATAAAACGTAGACAATTATGAAATTAAGATATATATTTGGTATCATACTCTCTGCTGTACTTGCTTTCACCTCTTGTGAGCCTTCAAGTATTAAAGAGTCGTTTGATAACATTAAACTTGACAAATCTTATGTAGCTATCGACATGGCCGGTACTGCTACTACCATTAAAATCACTGCTACTGAGGCTTGGGCTTTTGATGAGGCCAAAATTCCTGAGTGGCTTGATGTAAATCCTAAGAGCGGTAACGCTGGTGAGACTTCTGTTTCATTCTCAGCTACAGCTGCTCAAGATGGTCGCGATGTAGAGTTGACCATCACTGCCGGTAAAAACACTCAGTTCGTAAAAGTTCTGCAGGGTACCAAAGAGGTATCTCCAGCTACTTGTGCTGAGGTTAACGCAGGTCCTGATGGCAAATCATACAAAGTTAAAGGTGTATGTACAAACATTGTCAATACCCAGTATGGTAACTGGTATCTTAAAGATGATACTGGTGAGATCTACATCTATGGTACACTTGATAAAAAAGGTGCTACCAAAAACTTCCTTAGCCTTGGCTTGGAGGTAGGTGACGTAGTGGAAGTACAGGGTCCTAAGACCACTTACGGTACTACAGTTGAGCTTGTAGACGTAACTGTACTAAGCATCACCAAATCTCTTGTTAAAGTAGAAGAGGGCCCTAAAGATGCTATCGCTAAAGAGGGTGGTGAGTTCAGTGTAAAACTTACCTACAAAGGTGAAGGTGTTCTTGTAAGCATTCCTGAAGAGTCTAATTGGATCAGCCTTGTTTCTATGGACTACAAAGCAGGTACCCCTACCAAGATTAACCCTACCCCTTCTGACACTGTGATCGTTAAATTCCGCGCAGATGCCAACGTTCTCGGTGACCGTTCAGGTTCTGTAGTATTCGAATCTAAGAGCGGATCTAAAGGTTCTACTGTAGAATTTGCTGTTTCACAGAAAGGTTCTATCCTTGAGGCTTCTATCGCAGATTTTCTTGCTGCTGAAGAGGGTCCTACTATGTATAGAATAAATGGTATTATCAAGAGCATCAAATTGTCTCCAGACTACCACAATGCTGAGGTTTACATCACTAATGGTGTAGATGAGGTGCAGTTGTATCGTGCTGTAGGTAAAGACAAGAATATTGAGGACCTTGGTCTTAATGTAGGTGACCAGATCACTGTAGTAGGTACAAGATCTTCATACAAGGGCAAACCACAGATGGCAGCCGGTGGAGTTGTTGAAGAGTTCGTACAATTCAAGACTGTAACCATCGCTGAGTTCTTGGCTGCAGCTGAAGATAAAACTATGTATTCAGTATCAGGTGAGATTACTAAGATTGCAAGTCTTGACGACAACTACAACAATGTAAGAGTTACCATTACAGATGGAACTAACACTGTAGAACTTTATCGTATGACTACAGTTGACGGCGCTAAAGTCAGCACTCTTGGTCTTGAAGTTGGTGGTACTATCACCGCAGCAGGTATGAGAAGTTCTTATAAAGGTACTCCTCAGATGGCGCAGGGTGGTGTATGTCAGTTCTATACAGCTCCTTCAGCTGAGTAATTAGTGTAGATTTATACTAACAGTTATATTTAAATTGGGCGGTCTATCCAGATCGCCCTTTTTTTATCCCCTCAAATGCATAAAATACTGTGACGCAGTTAAAGTGGCTCGACCTGGATTATGTATTGTTTCTGACAGCTATCCAGGTCCCGTTATATTGTATTTTCAGGAGGGAGGATGATAGTGATTGCGGAGGCGTGTCCACCCCCGGACACGGGCAGGGGGAGGGGCCCGCAAGATACGAGTTCAGCGATAGCAGGACGAAGTAGATTGTGGGAGGGGCCGGAGTGAGCGAAGCGAACGGAGTCCTCCGCAATCACTATCATCCTCCCGGTGCAACCATATACAGCCTAATAGTTCACCTGTGTGACTTTGGTGATCTTGCCGCGTTCAACCACCAATTGTCTTTCTTTATCAATATATGTTCCACCTGCACCGCCATCAAAATGAACATTTAAGAATACACCTGTACATGTTCCAGGCAATACTGGAATGAATACAGTTATGTCACCGGCTTCATATGGTGTTGTTTTTTCCTCTGAATATGCCGTATTGTATGGTGTTGATGTGTCAAGAAAATAAGGCGCGGATAAGGGGTTGCTGTATAGCCCCCAGCTAATTTTCCGTCACTACTATTAATCGAGAATAAAGTAACTTTTGTGGCAGCATTCTCTTCAGATAAATTCACAGGAACCTCTACTACGCCACATAGATGGTGCATTGTAGCGACAGTTCCTGAAGCATCTGCTGTAAACACATCTGAAATCAGCGGTATTGCAGGAAGGCCTCTCTCATCATATGCGCCAGTTTTCAAATCCAGTTTTACGATTGACTTTCCTTCCTCAACTGTTATGAAGTTGTAATCGGTGTTCTCCGCTTTTAATGCAAAATACTTTGTACCTACAACCATTTTCTGTCCTTCGTCTTCTGGTTTAAAAGACTCAGAAGATGCATCATATACATAGTTGTATCTTGGGCTGCCAACATTGCCATCCTCCAAAATCCTTATGACATCGCCATTCTCCCAATTAAATTTCAGTCCTGCTGCGCTGTGTGCTGCACTTACCTTTGTGTCACCCTCGAAGTTGACTTTAAGTTCAGATACATACTGCACATCATCTGTAACCGTATTCTCTTTATTACATCCTGTTGCCATGAAAACCAATGTGGCAGCAAGGAAAAACATAACTTTTTTCATGATTTTAGATTTTTAATCGTTACTACCAATTGTTTCCACCATAACCCATGTCGTCAATACCGCCACCTGATGCCTGTAGGATCGCCTGCTCAACGACAAACTCTACCACCTCCGCCTGCGGAGATGTGTAGTCAAGTTGTTTTTCTTTGTTCATAGTACTATGTGTTTTAGATGTTTGTAAATCGCACGGTCAGGAACAAAGTTAAGAAATCGGGGAGGGAATTCCAATAACTTACTTATCATATCTAAGGGATTTGTAAAACAATAAGGGGATGACTAATCAGTCATAAGACTTTTTAGTCACCCCCTCATTCGGATTTATGAGTTTCAGCGGTCAAGCCGCCAAACTGTCTTATTTAACTTTTGCAAACTCGATATCTTTCTCAGCACGTTTAGCAAGTTTCTCATCTTTCTTAGCAACTTCAAGAGCAGCTTTAGCATCGTCAACTTTACCCTGACGAGCAGCTACGATAGCTTTAAGATATGATTTGCAAGGGCATTTAGCATCTTTAACGATAGCGTTAGCAGCAGCAAGATCTCCGGTAAGGATGTTTACAAGAGCCTCATTGTAGCAGCCTTCACCAGCAAGTTTAGCTTTAGCCTCAGCATATTTGCCGTTAACTACGTCTACAACTGCAAGGTTGTACTGAGCCTCTTTAAGGCTTGACTGTTTGAATGCAGCTACAGCAGCAGCATCGTCACCTTTACGAAGAGCAACTACACCAAGAGTATTGTAGTAGTAAGCATCTTTGTTTGAAACTTTAGCAAGAGCGTTAGAAGCTTCAGCATCTTTACCTTGTTTAAGAAGGGTAACAGCTAGGTTAACGTTAGCGCGGTCGCTGTTGAATTTATTAGCAGCCTGAGAGTAAACTTTAACTTTAGTGTCGTTATCTTTGATAAGGGTAGCAGCGTGTAGAAGAGCCTCTTCATCAAGAATTTCGATGTTGTCGTTAACAAGAGCTACAAGTTCTTCGTCAGAGTAGTTAGTGAACTCGATGTTAGCGATGAATCTTGCGCGACGTAGCTGAGGAAGGATCTCTTTAGCAAGGATAGTGAATACCTGAGACATGTTTTTGATCTCTCTCTCGCGAACGATAGGATCGCTGTACATCTCAAGAACACGAAGGATAAGGTCTTTGTCAGCGATGTCTGAGTTTCTAACAAGGTCTTTGAAACCATCCCAGTCCTCAGAGATAGATACGCTGTTGATAGAAGTCTCAACGCCTACTTTCTTATTGTTGATCTTAGTGTTGAATGCTTTGGTAGCAGACTCAGCACGTTTGCCTGAAAGTTTGGTGTTAAGGTCTTCTTTTCCATCAGGAGAAGCGTAAGCGATAATGTCAGTACCTACGATCTCTCTTCTCTCGTCAGCTTTCACATTTTTAAGGAACTCCTGGAAAGCTTTGATTTCGTCAGATTTAAGCTGAGCAGGACGAACAGTTGAGCTGTTGATAAGGTAAAGGATCTGAGCCTCGCCAGTCTCAGGGATGATAGCCTGATATGCATCTGGTGCATAAGCAAGAGCGCCGTCTCTCTTCACAAGTTTGTAAGTGGTGTTAGCACCGTCAGCTACTTTGTAAGGAGATGGATAAGGGGTAGTCTGATCTTTGTAGATGATGTTCATTCTCAACTCAAGGTGTGATTTCTCCATACCTGGTTTGTAGTCGAATGAAAGATCTTTAGTAACAGTAGCACCAGCCTCAGGAACTACAGTGTAGTTCATAGTCACATCTTCACCCTGAAGCATTACAGGCTCAAGAGCTGTTTCGCCACCTTCATAAACCATTACAGGGGTAACTTCTACCACTGCTTTTGGATGGAAGTAGTCAGCAGGGATAACAACTGATACTTTTGCATCCACTTTGTCAGCAACAACCTCAAGAACCTGAGGATCGCAGTTAACAGAGATAAGCTCTGCTTTTTCAGCCATTTTCGCAGGGTTACCGCAAGATGTGATAACCATAGCAGCGAAAGCTAGAGTTGATAGTTTTTGGAAAATTTTCATTTTGAATTCAATTTATTGTATTAATACTTAATTAATTCACATTTTTGCCTACGTATGTAGACTAACCGCAAAGATATAAATCTTTTTCGATGTATCTAATAATTTTTGTTAAATCTTCAGGTGTATCTACTGCAAAAGTCGTGCTATCTGTCTCCACGACCTTAATTTTAAGACCATTTTCCACCCATCTTAGCTGTTCGAGACTCTCGGCACACTCCAGTGAAGACTGGGGAAGGGAGCATATAAGCTTCAGTGTATCAGGTTTGTACGCGTAAAGGCCTATATGCTTGAAGAAAGTGTGTTTATTTAGCCACTCTTCCACTTGGGTATCCCTGATGTAGGGGATGGTATTTCTGCTGAAATATATGGCAAAACCTGATGTGTCCATTATCACTTTCGGGGTGTTGGGGCTGAACAGCTCCTCGGTCGAGGTGATCCTTTTGGCCATAGTGCCCAGATAGACGGTGCTGTCCTGTTCAAATGCCGCTGCCAGAGCCTTTAACTGTTCGGGGTCGATAAGTGGTTCGTCCCCCTGGATATTCATTATGAGGTCTATCTCCCTGTCGGGGAATCTCTCCACATATTTCCTGTATGCCTCATAGCATCTGTCGGTGCCGCTTCTGTGAGATGATGAGGTCATTATGGCGATCCCCCCGAAGCTCTCTACCTCATCTGTAATCCTCTGGTCGTCGGTCGCCACGCATACATCGTCAAATGCCTTGAGGGCCTGTTCGTAGACACGTCTGACCATACTCTTTCCGGCTATATCTGCAAGTGGCTTTCCCGGGAAGCGGGATGAGCCGTAGCGCGAGGGTATTATTGCAAGTGTTCTCATATTACAAAATTAGTTAAAAATGCACTAGCTGTTTAAATTTTTTTAACTTTGCAGATTATGGATATTAATGATATTAAAAATAGGTTCGGGATTATAGGACACGATCCCCGTCTGGAGGCCGCTATCAATACTGCACGTCAGATAGCCGGTACGGATCTCTCTGTCCTTATCACCGGAGAGAGTGGAGTGGGAAAGGAGGTTATACCTAAGATTATCCATTCTTTAAGTCCGAGAAAACACAAGAACTATGTGGCCATAAACTGTGGTGCTATCCCAGAAGGGACCATAGAATCGGAGCTTTTCGGTCACGAAAAAGGTTCGTTTACAGGTGCCAATGAGGCCCGTAAAGGGTATTTTGAAGAGGCAAACGGAGGTACCATATTTCTGGATGAGGTGGGTGAACTGCCCCTCTCTACACAAGTGAGACTTTTGAGGGTACTTGAGACAGGAGAGTTTCTCAGAGTCGGTTCTTCAAAAGCGCAGAAGACAGATGTGCGTGTGATAGCGGCATCGAATATAAATTTTATGCACGCCATCAATACAGGCAAATTCAGGGAAGATCTCTATTACAGGCTTAATGCTGTCCCTATCTACATCCCGCCATTGAGGGAGAGGAAAGGGGATATCCATCTCCTATTCAAGAAGTTCGCCCTCGATTTTGCTGACAAATATATGATGCCTGCAGTAAAGCTGGAGCCTGAGGCACAGGCCCTTTTGGAGTCTTACAGATGGACGGGCAATGTCCGTCAGCTCAAGAATGTGGCTGAGCAGATCTCCGTGCTGGAGAATGACAGGCACATTACAGCCCAGACCCTCAAAAAATACCTACCAGCTGAGGGCCCCGATATCCTCCCTGTGGTGGCCGGAGAGAGTCATAATATAGGTGGGGAGAGTTATACCGACAGGGATCTGATTTTCAAAATCCTCCTCCAGATGAACAAGATGAGGCAGGAGATAGATGAGCTCAAGGCCTCAATTGCCTCCGGCAATGTCACCCCTACTGAGCAGCAGACCCTCCCTGTCCCTATGCAGGCGCTCCCTGTCCATATAGGGAAGCAGTTTGACGACAGCATCACCGATGCCATCTCCGAGGAGGTGGAGGAGAAGCAGTCAGCCCCCAGGTCACTCTCTATTCAGGATGCCAACACTGAGCTAATTATCAAGGCTTTGGAGAAGCACCACAATAACAGGAAAGCGGCAGCTGAGGAGCTTGGAATTTCGGAGAGGACGCTCTACAGAAGGTTGAACGATCTAAATAAGAAGGGGAAATAATATGAGATTAAGTTCGAGATATATTTTGGCTTGCCTTATGGTGGCAATTATGCTCCCTATGGTTACCGGCTGCAGGATTCAGTACAGCTTTTCGGGTACTTCGATCCAGCCGGATGTGAAGAGTTTTACTGTGGAATACTTCGAAAACAAGGCCCCCAGGATCAACCCTTCCCTTGCCAATGCCCTCTCAGAGGCGCTGATAGACAAGTACAGGAAGCTCACCCCACTGGAGATGTTGGAGGAGGGAGGAGACTTGCTGGTAGTTGGGACCATTACAGGGTATGATACCAAGCCGATAGCAGTGACAGCTGACGAGGTGGCCTCGCAGAACAGGCTCACCATATCGATCAAGCTCACCTATACCAACAAGCTCCATCCGGAAGAGGATTTTGAGAAGAGTTTCAGTGCTTTTGCAGACTACGATTCGATGCAGTCTTTTGATGCAGTAGAGGCGCAGCTGTGTGATGATATTATAGAGATATTAGTGGAGGATATTTTCAATGCGACAGTGGCAAATTGGTAAAAATACCCCATCTGTGGTGGAGTTGGAGGATATCTTGAGGAGGTATCCCTGGTTCTCTGTAGGCCACAGGCAGATGTTTCTGCTGATGTCTGAGAAAGGTGCGGACTACTCATCTGAACTTATCAGGAAGGTGGCCCCCTATCTCTATAGCTGTGAGGATGTTGTAAAGGAGGTACGCCGTCGCGCAGACTCTCCTGTGCAGGAGGAGGTGGCAGAAGCCCAGACCGCACCTTCAGTTGTGGAATCGGTCAAAGAGAGGGAAATTTTCGTTGTGGGGGGAGACTACTTCGGAAAAGAGGATTATCAGATGGTGAAGGGGTCCGGGGATAATTACTTCGATTCGTACAAGGAGGCACTCTCCTCCTCTGCAGATGTGAAAGCAAAGGTAGACAAGAGCAATGATCACTTCTCTGACGATGAATATTGTACAGAGACACTGGCCAAAATCTACCTCTCACAAGGTTGTTTAAAGAGGGCTATAGAAGTTTATGATAAACTTATTTTGTTATATCCGGAAAAAAGTACTTACTTTGCAACCCTTAAAGAAGAAATAAAGAAACAGTTATAGATATGTACACAGTAATTTCAATCCTTATTATAATCGTAAGCATTTTGTTGACCATCGTGGTTTTGGTTCAAAACTCAAAAGGTGGTGGATTGGCTGCAAACTTCGCATCTGGTAACCAGACCTTCGGTGTCCGTCAGACAGCTGACTTTTTGGAGAAAGCTACCTGGACACTTGCTGCAGTTCTTATCGGTCTTTGTATTTTGGTGACTGCATTTATCTCTACCGACAAAGGTGAAGATAAAGATACTATCCAGGAGAGACTTGAGCAGACAATTCCTGCTGAAGGAGCTCCAGAGTTCCCTGTTCTTCCTCAAGGCAACACAGAGACCCCTGCTAACTAATATAAGGTAATACAGTGAATATGAGCCCGTTACTAAGTAGCGGGTTTTTTTATTGTAAAAATATTTTAAAATTTTTAGTACTTTGTGATACAAGGTACTATATTTTTTATATATATTTGCAGTACAAAATAACTAATACTATATAAACGATGAAAAAAGTGATTAATGTAGGTATCGGCGGAAGGTCTTTTGTTATAGATGAAGATGCCTATCAGAGACTGGACGCCTATATAGAGCGTTTTAAAGAAAAAGTACAGATGGGGCTGCAGACCCAGGAGGTGATAGAGGAGGTGGAGATGAGGATTGCGGAGCTGTTTACAGAGTACCTTGGTCCCAGACAGGAGGTGGTGAATATCTCTATTGTGAATAAAGTGATCTCCCAGTTGGGTCTCCCTGACGGGACAGATGCAGATAAAGATTTTATGTCTAACAATAAAAATGATACAAATATGAATACTACCAAGAAATTTTACAGAGATCCCGACAACAAGACTATCGGAGGTGTGTGCAGCGGACTTGCCGCTTATCTCGATATAGATGTTACTCTCATCAGAATTATCTTTCTGGTCGCCTTGATCTGCGGATCATTGGGCTTTTGGGTGTATGTCATCTTCTGGATCGTGGCACCTATAGCCAAGAGTGCCTCTGACAAATGTGAGATGAGGGGTCTCCCCATTACAGCAGAAAACCTGAAAAGATTTTCAAGTTCATCAAAGAAATAAACAGTCATTGTTATGGAAGTGATCAATAATTCAGATAATGTGAAGTCTCAGATGAGGAAGGGGATACTGGAGTATTGCATCCTGGGGATTCTGAATAAGAAGGATTCCTATGCATCCTCCATTATTGCCGAACTGAAGGAGGCCAAGATGATAGTGGTCGAGGGTACCCTCTATCCGCTGCTCATCCGCCAGAAGAATCAGGGGCTGCTCACATACAGATGGGAGGAGTCTACTCAGGGGCCCCCGAGAAAATACTACTCCATCACGGAGAAGGGGAGAGCACAGCTGGCCGAGATGGATATTGTATGGAATGAGATGGTAGAAACAATTAATCTTATCAGAAAATGAAGAAAGTGGTAAAAGTAAGTATAGGTAATATAGCGTTCACTCTGGAGGAGGCTGCCCATTCCGAACTGAAAGGGTATCTGGACTCCTTGGAGCAGCACTATGCATCGAAGGAGGGGGGAAGTGAGATCGTCGAAGGGATAGAGGAGCGTATAGCAGAGCTTTTGATCGAGAGGGGCTACTCTCAAAATGTGGTGACAGTGGATGCTGTCAGGGAGGTGATGTCCATTCTGGGTCTTCCCGAGGAGATAGAGGCTGAGTCTGAAAGCCAGGAGCCAAAGGAGCCTCTCAAAAAGAAACTTTACAGAAATCTTCAGGATCAGAAGCTGGGGGGTGTATGCTCAGGTATAGCGAGCTATTTTGCCATCGACGCTTCTGTCATAAGGATCATCACTGTAGTATTGGGATTGGTCTCAGCCATATCGAGTGACGGTGCCGGGCTTGGATTTTTTATTCTCCTATATTTTGCACTATGGGCAATTATCCCCGGAGCGAAGACTGTCGAGCAGAGGTGCAGAATGAGAGGTGAGGATACCACTGTCAACACCATTGAGAAAAATGTAAAAGAGGGTGTGGACGAGATAGTGAACAGCAGTTTCGGGAAGGGTCTGGTGAAGGTGGTAAATATCCTGTTGGGACTGCTACTGGTAATGATAGGTGTTTCCGGCTTGGGTGTAGCGGCATTTGTGGTGTTTGGTGCAGGGATATCATTGCTTGGACTCTCTATCCTCTCCGGTGTCTCTGCCGGTATGTCGATAGCCATAAATATCCTCTTCGCTCTGGTGGTACTCCTTCCGTTCGTGGGTATGCTCTATGGTGGGATTATGCTTCTGTTCCATCTGAAATCCCCCAGATGGAGACCGGGGCTGATCAATTTTATAGTGTGGTTTCTGGCTTGTATTGCACTTGGTGCCTCTCTGGTCAAGGTCTCTTCAGACTACTGGGACTGTGATTCGAGAAGGGATGTGGAGAATATAGCCATCACATCGGATACCTTATATATAAGATATGCAGATGTGGAGCTGTATCGTGATCAGGAGGTATATATAAACGCATCCCGCTCTGAGTATGATCTTTTCTATCTTGACAGATCAGACAAGTCGCTGTCGGTGACATCATATCCGGAACTTGACTTGCGCAGAGATGCTGACCAGGCCGGGATGGTAAAGTCATACTATGAGATCTTCCCCAAGACTCTCTCTTTCGAGGAGTGGCAGAGTGATTCGATAAAAAATCTCTATGACTTTAAAGAGAATGTCCTGACACTGTACCCTTTGGTGTACGATAAGGCCCATCATATGAAAGTGTTTGATAGAGAGGTGGTTCTATATGTGCCTGACCACGTGAAAGTGATAGTGGAGAACCCGGTGTATCACGATTTTACCAAATCGGTGGAGTACTCCGATATAAAATTTGTAAAAAAATATATATTGGATTAAACCTTAGGACAGTACCATAGTCAAATAAATAGGTCTTCCGTAATACGGAAACCCGATACCCCGTCCAAGTCTTGTGCAGAGGATTTGGACGGGTTATGTTTTTATATGGGGGCTATGCTACTCTCTGACCAGAGGCATTGTCATACATCGTGCACCTCCGCCGCCTCGAGGAAGTTCTGATCCCTCTATAGTGACCACGCACCTCTTGTCCCCTTCCACGGAGGCTTTCCCATTGATAACATCCCAGGCCGGGATAATCTCAAATCCGTGGTTGGCAAGTTCGTTGAGGGTGTTGGTATTTCTGGCGTAGGAGAGGACTTTGCCGGGGGCAAAGGCGAAGAAATTGGCACCGCTGTGCCACTGCTCTCTCTCTTGGTTCCATTCGTCGTCACGGCCTCCGCAGATGACAGGTTCGAGGTCCATCCCCAGACTCTTTAGCACCCTGGGTAGGTTATGGGCGTGGCTGATTCTGGATACTTTGCCATTGTCTATGGTGATATGGACAGTCTGGTACTGGTTGTCCCTGAGGATCAGAGGTTCGAAGACCATACATTTGTCGTGGTCCAGAAGGGTGAATACCATATCGAGGTGGATAAATGATTCGGGGGTGGATGGGAGCTGCTGCACTATGATGTGCTTTTGCCCTTGGGGGGCAATGTGGCAGAGCTGCGACACCAGCATATCTATACCCTGGGTGCTGGTGCGGACGCCGTTCCCTATCAGCAGGATGTCCTCTCTGGCGATGAGGATATCACCACCTTCCATATATATATCTTTATTGCCCGGCTGGAAGTTGTGGGCATTGATGATTCCGCATTGGAACTCACCACTCCCTTTGTAGATAGCCTCCATTATGAGGGATTCCCTCATCCTTACTTTGTTTGCCATACGGCAGATCAGTGCGTGGTTCCCGATGGTGACCGAAGCATCCCTGGTGAAGTAGAAGTTGTACAGAGGGAAGAGTGCGTAGTGGTCCTCGTTCAGAAATGCAGTGAGGGTGTCCATCCGTGATGGAAGCCCCTCGATCAGGACGCGTGCCAATTCTGCGGAGGGCATCTGCATCAGCATATCAAAATAGTTGGTAACCCCCTCCGAGATGCAGATCTTGCCTATCAGAGACTGCCTTTCGAGGATATTGTCCAGAACTTTGGTCAGGAGGTCCTTTACGTAAACCACCTCTGCTACTTTGCTCAGCACACCACTGAGCTGCCTGTACTCGTTCTGTGCGATGGAAAGGTTCAAAATATCGCTGTAAAGGGCCCTTTGGGCATTTTTTGGGGTCATATTTTCCACCTCTGCACCCGGGCTGTGGAGGAGCACTTTGCGGAGGGTTCCGATTTCGGAATTGATCTGTATTTTAGTGGCTGAATGGTTCATTTTACTGGTATTTTGTCTTATCGTGAACGGTGAGATCGGTCATCATATTCTTGAAGCGGACAGGATCGCGGGGGCATATCATCAGGACATCAGGGGTGTTGACTATCATAAAGTCGTCGAGACCTTTGATAGCCAGAAGTTTGTCTTTTTCTGTGTTCATAATTATACATCCATTCATCTTGTCCATCATCAGTTCGTCACACTTGATGTAGTTCTGGGCAGGGTCTTTGTCGGCGTGCATATACAGTGACTCCCAAGTGCCGAGATCAGACCAGCCGAAAGAGGCTTTGAATACACACGCTTTGGAGGTCCGCTCCATAACACCATAGTCGATAGAGATGCTGGGGCAGTCGTTGTATATGGTATCTATGTATGCCTGCTCTTTGTCGGTGTAGTAATACTTGTCCCCCTGGGAGAAGAGATTTGCCACTTCGGGCAGACACCCCTCCATCTCCCTTTTGATGCTCTTCACATTCCAGACGAAGATGCCGGAGTTCCATAGGAATTCACCGCTGTCTACGAGGACTTTGGCCATATCGTAAGATGGCTTCTCTGTGAAAGTCTTAACCCTATAGGCGATGTGCCCGTCGATATTCTGATATTCGCTCACCTCCTTCTGGATATATCCGTAGGCGGTCTCCGGTCGGGTGGGCTCGATGCCTATAGTAAGCAGATCATCGTGGGTCTTGGCATAATCCAGTGCCGAGGATATGGTACTCAGGTAGAGACTCTCGTTCGATATGAAATGGTCCGAGGGTGTGATGACCATAGTGGCATCAGGGTTCTTATGGTAAAGTTTGGAGGCAGCATAGGCGATACAAGGGGCTGTATTCCTGCGATAAGGCTCCAGAAGGATATTTTCGGGAGGTATATCGGGAAGGTGCTCCATCACCAGATCACCGTATTGGTGAGATGTGACTACAAGTATGTTTTCAGGTTTGACAATCTGGACCATACGGTCGTATGTCTGCTGTATGAAACTCCTTCCTGTCCCGAGTATGTCGAGGAACTGCTTGGGAAGTGAATTTCTGCTAATGGGCCAGAAGCGGCTCCCTATTCCGCCGGCCATAATCACACAATAATAATTTTTGTCTATCATATCTCTATATGTATAGGGGGATGATAGCCCCCTCCAAATACTCAATATTATACTCGTGCTCTATATATGTGACAGATACTATGTCGAAAATAATCTCCTTTTTGATCCTGTATCTCTTCGCATATGCAGATGCTGCCCTGAAAAGGTGTCTCTGCTTGGTCTTGTCCACAGAATCTGCCGGTGATACCAGATAGGGGTAGCTCCTTGACTTCACCTCCACAATATGGATGAACCTCTCATCTTCCATAATGAGGTCTATCTCCAGATGACCGCATCTCCAGTTTCTCTCCCGCATCTTCAGACCCCTCTCCAAAAGGTATTCCAAAGCTATATCCTCCCCCACCTTACCCTTTATTCTCTCCATTTTCTCTGTATATATCCTTACAAATTTAATAAAAGATGTTTTAATTTAAAAAATGTTACATACCTTTGCCCCCGTTAAAAACAATGTGGATAGATTTGACTGCTTGCAACCACACCAAAAATGCTAAAATCGCATATTTAGACTATGGTCTTGTCATGTCAAATCTCTTCACTCCAAGAAGAGATTTTTTTATTTGTTATGGCTTATTTATTTACATCAGAATCAGTATCGGAAGGGCATCCTGATAAGGTGGCCGACCAGATCTCAGATGCTATCCTGGACGACTTCCTGCGTCAGGATCCTGAGGCAAAAGTGGCTTGTGAGACATTTGTGAGCACAGGCCTGGTAGTTATCGGCGGTGAGGTACGCACCGACCACGCATATGTGGATATCCAGAAAGTGGCTCGCGGAGTGATCGAAAAAATCGGTTATACGAAGGCTGAATATATGTTTGACGGCAAATCGTGCGGTATCCTCTCTGCTCTGCACGAGCAGTCTCCCGACATCAACCGCGGAGTAGTGGTAGAGGAGGAGGATGAGCAGGGTGCCGGTGACCAGGGTATGATGTTCGGTTATGCCTGTGATGACACAGACAACTATATGCCCCTCCCTGTCACACTTTCGCACATTACACTGCAGGAGCTGGCGAAAATCAGAAAAGAGGAGCTTCATCTTATGCCTTATCTCCGTCCCGACTCCAAGAGTCAGTTCACTATCGAGTATGATGACAATCATCAGCCCATCAAGGTTCATACCATAGTGATCTCTACCCAGCACGATGAGTTTGACTCTGACGATGCAGTGATGCAGAACAAGATCAAAGAGGATGTTAAAAATATCCTCCTCCCTCGTGTGTTGGCGCAGCTTCCCGAGAGGACTCAGAAGCTTTTCGGTGATGATATTATCCTGCACGTAAATCCTACCGGCAAATTTGTGATAGGTGGTCCTCACGGTGATACAGGTCTTACCGGCAGAAAGATCATCGTGGATACATACGGTGGCAAAGCATCGCACGGTGGTGGAGCTTTCTCTGGAAAGGATCCAAGCAAGGTGGACCGCTCTGCAGCATACGCAGCCCGTTATATCGCCAAAAATATGGTGGCAGCAGGTGTAGCCAAAGAGATGCTTATCCAGCTCTCATACGCTATCGGTGTGGCCAGACCTGTAAGTATCTTCGTAAATACCCACGGCACAGCACAGGTGGATAAAACTGACGGTCAGATCGCCCAGATCATCTCTGAACTGTTCGACCTCAGACCTGCGAAAATTACCGAGAAATTCCAGCTGAAGAACCCTATCTACCAGCCTACAGCATCTTACGGACACTTCGGGCGTACCCCATATGTGAAGGACGGAATCCAGTTCTTCGGTTGGGAACTGCTTGATTCTGTAGAGAAAATCAAGGAAACTTTCGGTTTGTAGTCTTGGAGTTTTTTTGTAAATATTCTATTTTTACACTGAAGAAACAGTAACGATATGAAAATTTGTAAAATCTTTAGTGTCGTATTGGGAGCGATGGTGGCTATGCTTATGGCTGTCAGCTGCGATAAAGTGTCGACTTATCCATACGATTATCCCGAAAAGCTTGAAGCGAACACTACCAGTGTCGTTATCGCCCCCGAAGGTGGTTCGGTATCTGTCATCCTCGACGTGAACAGGGACTGGGCTTCCAAAATAGAGTACAAGTCTGGCGGTAGAGGGTGGCTGATCCTTAGCCCCACTATGGGTCCTGCCACACTTGAGACTACCCCGGTGACCATTTCTGCAGATGCCAATGAGGGTGAGACCAGAAATGCAGAGGTGGTGATCTCTACAGGTTATAAAGCCTTGAGAATAAAAGTTTCCCAAGAGGGAATGGAACAATAAAATATCTACAGATATGAAGAATCTTAAGTTTTTATCGCTGGCACTGTTGTGTGTCGCAGCCCTTCTTGTTGAGGGGTGTAAACCTGATCCCAATTCTCAGCCACTCGATGTAGATTCGAGCGTCAGAAGCGTAGAGTTTACAGAAGAGGGGGGGAGTGCTACTGTGAGTCTCTATGCAAACAGGGACTGGACTGCTACTGTGGAGTATGAAGGTGAAGATAAAGACTGGCTTACCGTGGCTCCGGCATCGGGTGTAGCCTCCTTTGATTCTGTAAGATTGACCATTCAGGCCAAACCTTACGATGGTCACAGCACCAGAGGTGCAGCCATCATCATCGCATCGGAGAGTACATTCCCCATATCTGTTACCCAGAAAGGTGTGGCTATCCCTGACGCTACCCCTATCTCTGAAGTGCGTGCACTGTACACAGGTGCAAATACCACCATTGGGGATAATATTGCCATAAGAGGTATCATCACCAGTGACTACAGGGACTCGAAAAACGGCGGACTTGGAAATGCCACCTCAGCCAAAAACCTTGTTCTGCAGGATGAGAGTGCTGGTATTGCAGTGAGACTGACAGAGGACAATGTGGATCTGGCCAAGGGTGACGAGGTGATAATATCACTGAAAGGGACCTCCCTTCAGAGCTACCGCGGTACACTCCAGTTCAACAATGTACCCAAGGGGTGCATCACAAAAGTGAGCTCAGGCAATGTTGTAGAGCCGATCTCCATTACTGCAGCGCAGCTTGTGTCAGGTGAATATGAGTCAAGATATGTAGCGGTGAGTGATGTGCAGAGTGCCAAGACCGGGGACTATACTTGGGTCAATGGCAGCAGCCACACTTCCATAAATTTCGTGTCGAAGACAGGGGAGACATTTGTAGTCTTCTCTTCAAGCTACTCTTCATATAAATCTGAAAAGGTCCCCACAGGAAGTGGTGTCCTTAAGGGTATTGTGGTAATATTTGACACAGCCATCCAGATCAGCCTCACATCTAAGGAGGACTATGCCGGTCTTACAGGAGAGAGATTCTCAGTGAGTGCGGATGTCGATTCCAAGACAGTGGGAGACTACTCGAAATGGAGTGCCATCACCCCTGTGACAAAATTTTATGAGGACTTCTCCAATGCGCCCGACAAAGGCAAGGAGTATGAGACAGATGAGTGGATGTTCTATACTTCAGACGGGTCAAGTGTAAACAGCGGATGGAAAACAGCATATTACAGCTGGAACAAATATATGGATGTAGCCCCATACAATTCAGTTCTTGATGAGGTGGTTTCATATGCCCTTCTTCCACCTGTAAATGTGAGTGGAGCAGAGGTGGCCAAACTCAATCTGAAGCTGGCCCTTTACTACCAGAATGAGGACCAGTCGGAGTTTGAAGTGGTGGTGTCTGAGAACTTTGAGGGTGATTTTGAAGCAGCTGACTGGGCAGTGGCGGATGATCTGACATTTGGCCAGGGGGCAGATATGAATTCATGGGTAACCCACAGTGTGGATCTTTCTGACTATGCTTCTGAAACATCACTTGCAGTGGCTCTCAGATATACCGGCAAATCGAACACTTACCGTCTGGACAATGTGAGCTTCGGTGTAGAGCCTGAGGCTACAAGTTATAATCCTGGTACACCTGTTTCGACCATCTCGTCTGACCAGGTGAACAAATGGATGGAGCTACCTGTAGTGACCACCACAGACAGCAGAGCATACATATCACACCACTCTGATGTGATGGGAGAGAGTGTGAGGAACTACTCTATGCTCTATGACACAGAGTACAAAATAGCTCTATGGACAGCATACCATATCAGTGCTGCATCATTTGGCCCTACTACCCGTACCGATAATTGGAGCTATGATCCTAAAGTTCCTGTCGATCTCCAGCCAAAGCTTGAGAAAGGTTGGGGTGAATCCGGTGTCGACCGTGGCCATATCGTCCCATCAGGATCACGTACAGCCAATTTTGTGCAGAATGCGGCGACATTCTTCTACACCAATATGACAGCACAGAGCTCGGATCTGAATCAGGGTGTATGGGGAAAACTGGAAGAGAAGGTTAGGGATTATGCTTCGACTTGTGATACCCTTTATGTGGTTACAGGTTCGGTACTCAAGACCTCTTCGGCTACGGAGATATCTTTCGTTAAGGACAATGAAGGTAAGGAGGTGGCCAAGCCTCAGGCCTATTATAAAGTGCTTCTGAAGTATGATGTCGAAGCCGACTCATACAAATCGATAGCATTCTGGTATGAGAACAGAAAATACGATCAGGCAGAGCCCATCGCTGCTGATGCCAAGTCGGTAGAGTGGGTAGAGCAGCAGACAGGCCTTACCTTCTTCGACAATCTCCCTGACAGCATAAAATCGAGCGTGAAGAAAGAACTTGCCCCGGGAGAGTGGGGATTGTAATTTATAATTTGTGATTAGTCACACATTTTTGTGATTTTCGCAAGCCACACAATGTCTTCAAGGAAGCACTTTGCAGACATTTCGTGTGGCTTGTGTCGTTATTATGGCTGTAGAGGCCACACTGATCGCTGTTAGGGGTGTGTTACATGAGGTTTTGTGTGGCTTCTGAATGTCACGAAAATATTTGAAATCATTTGGACCTTTATAATCCTTGCACTATTTTTGTCTGCGAGCAGCCATAAGAGGCGCGAGAGACGGAGATGAAGATAGATGATGTTCTGCTCAGGCAGATAGAAGAAGAATTAGGTCTTAATGTCCCATATTCAAGAGGACAGCAAATCCAGATAACAAATTGTTGGCATTTTACTACAGATGGATCATCAGTGGATGCTATCTATTGTGATACTGACGATTTTGTGTCAGGTATGAACAGGATATATGTCGTGGGGAGGAGTTATGAGGATGTGATAATTCTTGCTTTTTGTCTGATGGATACACATATCCATTTTATCCTTTATGGAGAATTCGAACCGTGTAACAGATTTATTCACGATTATATACGACAATCATCAAGATATATATCACTAAAATACCGATTAAGGAAAAAGTTGCTTAATCTTCCTATTCATCATCAAAAGATAGACACCGATTTCTACTTGAAGACAGCTATCTGTTATGTTCTTAAGAATCCTTCTGTAGGTGGACTTCATTTTACTTTTTATGACTACCCTTGGTCAAGTGGTGCATTATATTTCAGAAATGGATCTTATTGGACCGCACCCAGGTGGACAGATAACACCATTTTCGAAAGATTGGGTGACTTTGGCCTCAGGACCAAAAGACAAATTCTCAAAATAAAAAACAGTTTGAATATTGATGAGAATCTCCGGATGGATGGCGGATTGATTTTCCCAGGTGAGTATGTGGCTTACGAGCTGGTCGAGAGAATATTCAGGACATATAAAAGTTTTCACTTTTTTATGTGTATATCAAAAGAGGAGGATGTTGAGTCGCGTGGTGAGTTTTTGTCCAGATTGTCGATACCTATCAGTGAATTGCGTAAATATCGGGAGGATGTGTGTGATGAGTTATTCCATACCAGGGGGCTTAGAATGTTGGATATCCCTCAGCGCATTAAGGTGGCTCAGATTCTGAAAGTGAGATATCGCTGTTCGGTCAAGCAGGTTGCAAGGGTGTGTGGTCTGCTTTACGATGAGGTGAAAGGGATTATGTAATGTGTGGTCGAGCCCGGCTGTTTTAGTGCAGTCTGTGTTGTGACTATGTCTTGTGAGAGTGTGTTATGAGTGTGTTCTTTGGCTGCTTATTGTGATAGTTCCTTGTGACTCCCTGTTATGATATTGTTTTTGTGATTATGTGCTATGGCTGTGAGTCGTGATTATGAGTTATGACTTAGCCGGGTAGTTATGTGTTATGGCTGTGAGTCGTGATTTTTGAAAGCCACATAGAAGCGTGTCAGAGTGCCGTTCAGAAGGGGTAATGTGGCTTGTGCAGCCTTTTCCCCTGCAGAAGCCACACAGATGTCCCCGAGAGGCCTATCTGCGGGAGCTGACGTGGCTTCTGAATGTCATAAGTCGGGTTTGTGTGATAGGGTATGTGACTAATGTTTGTCTGATTAATATTGTGTAGTCGATATGTGGCTGAAGTGTCTGGCGGATCTGATTTTTCCGCGAAAGTGTGAGATATGCGGACGGTTGTTGACCGGGGATGAGAGGTATATCTGTGAAGATTGTATGGAGGATATGCCACTGACATATTATTGGGATTGGCCGGAGAATCCGGCTGAGAAAAAGCTTTGGGTGAGAACCCATCTTCATAGGGTGATTCCACTCTTTTTCTACACGAGGGAGAGTCAGTATATTACCCTTATCCATAAAATCAAATATCGGGGAAACATCAGACTTGGTCACTATATGGGGAGTCTTCTTGGCGAAAAAATTAAGAGGGCTCTTCCAGATGTTGATTACATTGTCCCCGTCCCACTTCATCCCTTGCGAAAATGGCGCAGAGGATATAATCAGGCCGAGGTTATTGCCAGGGGTGTGGCGGAGGCTATGTTTGGCCCTTCTGAGGCTTCAGACAAGGTGCTTACGGATGTTCTTAAGCGGACAAGGTACACCCGCACCCAGACCAAAAGGAAGATGGATGACAAATGGTCCAATGTGGCCAATGCTTTCCGCGTTCGCAATACAGACAATCTTTCCGGCAAGCACATCCTGATCATCGATGATGTCCTTACCACCGGCGCAACCCTGGAGGCCTGTGCTACTATTCTGGTGAAGGAACTGGGGTGCAGGGTTAGTATCGCTACGTTGGCGTATGTGGAGTGAAAACTATAAATCTGACAGGCCAATTTAAAAAGAACTTGAAGAGGCTCCGAAAGAAAGCACTATTTATCAGATAATACCAAGCTCCCGGGATTTTCTGAGCATGTCCGAAATGCTCTTCACATTCATTTTGGCATAGATGCGTTGACGATGCGTATTGACAGTATGGACTGAAAGAAAAAGACGTTCAGCAATCTCTGAAGCCTTAAGCCCCTCCGCACTGAGACGGATTATCTGAAGCTCGCGCTGCGAAAGACCTATATCAGCTATCTGCTGATTACGTTTTATAAGTATATCTCCTATATAGTCAGCCACATCAGTGCCGGCTGTTTCTGTCTTTGATGTAAGCTCCAAACACTTCTCTCTAATCTCATCCGAAGAGAGTGAAGTGGCTTCTGTAGCAAACTTCTCTATCTCATCGTTCAAAGTGGCATGCGGATTCTTAAGATTCTTGGACAGAAGATCAATAATCTGTTCCTTACTGTTGCTCAGACGTTGTAGATTAGCCGACCTGCGTCTCTCCTTCTTAAAATGTACGGCAATAAATGAGAGCACAATTACTGAAACAATAATGGCTGCTATAAGTATGATCATCCTATAGCGGTTACGTTCTATCAGCTTTTCCTTCTCATTCACTTCATATATGGTCTCCATCTGCTGAAGGGTTTCACTCTCCTTCTGCTGAAGGTACTTCTGCATATGTAAAACATAATCATCATGTATTTCCTGTGCTTTCTGTGCTTCGCCGATACGGGTATACAGACGCACAAGGCGGTCTTCCAAAGCTGCTGCAGTCATATAATCAGTCTCTTTGAGTCCCTCTTTCACCTTTTCAAAATACTCTATTGCCTCTTTGTCTCGGTCTCCCTGCTGGAACCAGCGGGCCATAAACATTATTCCGTTGCGTTTCAAGTTAGTAAGGTCATGGGCATCTGCTATCTCCTGTCCTCTACCAAGCCATTGACCTGCAAGATCGTAAATTTCCTGATCGATAGTCTTGTTCCATCTGTTCTTGTTTATGTATAATGAGCCGATGACATAGCAGGCTTCCGCCTCCTGCTCTACAGCCTCAACACGTTCTGCTATGGACAGAGCTTCATACGCATACTCCAGGCCTTCATCATTCCGTCCTGTCTCCGGCGAAATTTCAGCATAGGAACACAATTTGGCTTTCGCTATCATGATTTGAGAGAGTTCCTTGCTGAACCCGTGCTTACGCGCAATGGTTTCAGCCTCTATGGCCTTTTCCCAGGCATCAGCATCTCTGCTTGACATTATGTCAATCCCTATTATCGTGTATAAAGCCTGTACCTCGCCCAAAGGGAAACCCTTGCTGGTTCTGGAAATTTCGAGTGCATGCAGAGCCTTTTCCATTGCTGCATCGAAGTCCTGATTACCCAGATCCCGCGTAGCCTCTCCGACAAGGGATGATACTTCTGCCGACATGTCAGATTGTCCGGAATTATTCCCTTCATAGCTACATCCCGCCATATATAACAGAATGACAAAAGAAACAGTTAAAAGATGTAATGTTTTGGCCATAATCATCCATTGGTCGTTTCGAGCAAAATTAGATAGAATTATGGATAATTCACTAAAATATAACTATTCAGTAGCGTTCTGGGGTCAAATTACTAAGAAATCATTAATCACAGATTGGGTGGAAAAGTAACTTTGCCGATACAAAAACACACATATGAGAAGTGTTGGATTACCCCATGAGGCGTAATGCGTCAGGCAATCAAATTAATAATTATCAATAAATTAAAAAGTAGATGAAAACAATGGGACTATTAGACTACGAAACTCCACTGGTGGATGTTGTAGAAATTGAGGTAGAACAGGGATTTGCCACATCGGGTGGCCCGGAATTTACACCATTTGGCCCTGAAGATGATTGGAACTAATGACTAAGTGTGTCTAACAACTGAAAAACAAAAACGAAAATGAAAAAGATATTTTTTGCATTGGCAGCACTCGTGCTTGCCTTTACCGGATGCAGCAAGGAAGAGGATGCCATCCAAGTGAGCGAAAAGAAAGCCGTTAAGGTGGTGGTAAATATGGATAAGCCGGGCTTTGGCGAAGATACTCGCGCTCCTCGCCAAGGTTGGGAAGATGGAGATTTGGTGGGTATAATATTAAATAATGATTTTGAGCATGTATTATACCTTACTTATTCAGGAACTGCATGGGAGTCTGAATCGTTTTTCTTAACGGAAGTAAGGCCAGGTATGAAGGTCTATACTTATGATGAAGATGCTGATGGAAATCCTACTCCAGCACATGAGGCCCAAAAAGCCAATTATTTTTCAAATATAAGTGCATCAGGCAACCTAAAAGCCATATATTGTTCATCAGGACTTAGTTATTTTGACCCAATTTTTGAAGATGGCGTACTTGTAGGAACACAATATCTATCTATTGCCAGTGAAGACGGAATTGGCGAATGTATCATGACTTGCGATAATGGTGATAATGGTACTTATAGCGTGAGCGAAGGCGTATTAACTTTGAATATCACCATGAAACCGCGAGTAGCCCAATATACTATCCGCGATTTAAATGTAGAGGATGGTTGGAATATTTCAATACAAGGACCTTTAAATTTCTATGCCGGTGCTTGTTTTACTGAAGGAGGGATTGTTTTAACTCCAATAGAGCGTGCTCTTTATGGTTATCCCCATCAAAATGGTAACGATATTTCTATCTTTGCTGCGCCTTGGCAAAGCAATGCGGACATTCCGAATTTTATGTGGGAGGAATTGCCACCTGGTATGCCAATTACTGAAGATTTGTATAAGCTGCTTTATGTTTTTACAGTTCATGATGAAGACGCTAATTGGTTTGAAAGAGAGTTTGATTATAAAGCAGTCGAGATTGGCGATGCCGTCATTATGAATGGTCCTACTACATCAGGTGCTGAAGGTTGGAATTAACCCCATCCCTTAAAATAATCTCTAAAGGTTGCACCTCTCGAAGTGCAACCTTTTTCGGATGAAAAAGTAAAAATACAGCCTCGGCTACTGACATGAACCCCGAAAGTTAGACAAAAAACTTTCGGGGTTCATGTCACATTTGGCAGCCCTTTTTGCTAGTCCGCTATTGTCATTATTGTATTGAGTTCGTCGGGATTCTGCACCAGAAGTATATCCAGTGTTGTTGTTTCGGTTACTGTTGCCTGTTTGGCGTAGTATCCCACACAGGCAAAGGTCAGTACAGAGTTTTTAGGAACTTCTATGGTGTATTTTCCATCCTTTTCTGTTAACATAATACAACAGTTATATAAGTATATAAGGGTTACACTATACTAATATTACTATTATGTTATGTTCTTACCACCGGCGCAACACTGGAGGCCTGCGCAACCATTCTTGTGGAGCAACTGGGGTGCAGGGTGAGTATTGCCACGCTGGGGTATGTGGAGTAAAAACTTTGCACCTAATCTTATACAGGTTTGTCAAAAAAATAAATTATATTTGAAAAAATTAAAATTAACAATATGAGAAACAGGAAGTTTAATACACTTAGAGCTGCATCTGTACTTGTTCCTGCAATGGCATTATACAACGGTTGTGCAGAAAACAAAAGTAATCTGCTGGCAGATCCTGTAAAAAACAAAGACGGCAAATACAACATCATATTCCTTACTACAGACCAGGAAAACTATATGAGAACATATCCTCAGGGAAGTAACTATCAGGCGAGAGAGATGCTAAGAAAAATAGGAACTTCCTTTGAGAAGCACTATGCTTGCTCAAATGTTTCAACATCTTCCCGATCTGTAATCTACACTGGAAGACACGTTACCGAAACCCTTATGCTAGACAACACCAATATCACTTGCCAGCCAAATATGAGCAAAGATCTTAAAACTGTGGGAGATATGATGCGCGAGGCAGGATATTATACTGCATATAAAGGAAAATGGCATATTTCTGAAGGCGATACTTCTTTGGAAGAGTACGGTTTTGCAGACTGGACAGAAGGAGATATGTATGGTGCTCCACTTGAAGGATTCAACCACGATGCAACTATTGCAGAAAACTCCATAAAATGGCTGGAAGAGAAAGGAAAAAATCTGAATAAAGAGGGCAAATCCTTTTTCCTTGCAATCAACTTTATAAACCCTCACGACATTATGTACTTTAATGAAAGTGGTGGTGGAGCTTTTGGACAGGCAACAGCTGCACCAGATGTTCCTGTATACAAAACATCTTACCAGACGCCAGTCTCCCCTACTTGGAACGAGCCATTGGATAAAGAGGGCCGTCCAAGCTCACATAGAGAGTATACACTTCAATGGGAAATTGCCACCGGCAAAAACCCATCATCGGAGACAGGATGGAAAACATTCCAGGATTATTATTTCAATTGCATCCAGGATTGTGACAATTATATGCTAGAGGTGCTTGATTACCTTAAAGAGAATGACTTGCTAAAGAATACAATTATTGTTTATACATCTGACCACGGTGAGATGCTGGGCAGTCACGGAATGAAAGGCAAGAACGGCAACATATATGAAAACAATATTCATGTTCCACTTGTAATTTACCATCCTGAGTATCCTGGCGGACGCTCTTGCAATCACGTAACATCTCATCTTGATCTTGCTCCTACATTTGTAGATATGGGAACAGAGACTAGTACAGAAGAGACAGAAATTACAGACGGAATTAAAGGATGTAGCCTTATGCCTGCAGTTAATAATCCGGCAACTGATGTGCGCAACGGAAGCGGAGCTTTGTTTGTGTACGATATGATTTCTATGATGGATAAAGATGCAATTGTAATACCGGTCTCTCAAGACAAGGTTAGCATTAAAGTTGACCTAAGCAAAAAAGGTTACTTGAGAGGTATTATTACAGAAGATTACAAATTTGCAAGATATTTCTCTCCACTTAATTTTAATACTCCAACCAATATTGAATCTCTGTATTCACAAAACGAGGTTGAGCTGTACAAAACAGATACAGATGAGACAGAGAACCTTGCATGGCCAAAAGGGAACAACAAGGAGCTTGTAGAGTCTTACAACAGCAAACTGAATGCCCTTATAGAGAAAGAAATTGGGACAGACGACGGAAGAGAGACTGATAATTTTATTGGAGGTTTAAAGTCATATGCCAAATAACAGCCATAGGCACTATGCAGTTGTGGTAAAGCCGGTAGGCTCTTCTTGTAACCTTTGTTGTGATTACTGCTATTACCTGAACAAAGAATCGGGGAACAGTAGCGGTATAATGAGTTACGATGTGCTGGAAAACTATATTAGGCAAATTATTTCCATTCACGGAAAAATGGCTGAAATAGAGTTTGCCTGGCATGGAGGAGAGCCCACAATAGCAGGTATTCCTTTTTACCAAAAAGCTTTGGAACTGCAGAAAAAATATGGGCATAACAGAAAAATCCTGAATACATTACAAACTAACGGCACTCTTATTAATGATGAGTGGTGCCGTTTCTTTGCAGAAAACAATTTTAGAATTGGAATTAGCATAGATGGGCCAGAGCATATTCATAATGTCTACAGAAAAGATTCATTTGGCAAAGGCACATTCTCTAAGGTTATGGAGGCAGTAAACCTGTTCCAAAAGCATAGCGTACAATACAACACCTTAACTACTGTTAATGCGGCAAATTCCAATTACGGTAAAGATATTTATGAATTTCTCCGCACAATCTCAGTTTTTATGCAATTCCTTCCTGTAGTTGAATGTATTAATGCAGAGAACAAGCTAACCATTCCGCCAGGTATAGATACACCTCCTATTGTTAAAGCAAGGGAGTTTGCTCCATTCAATGTATCGGCTGAGGGGTATGGAAAATTCCTATGTGAGGTGTTTGACTTGTGGCTTAAAAAAGATCTTGGGAAAAGATTTGTGCAAATAATAGAATCAACTGTTGGAAACCTTACAAGACGCCCTGCCGGATTGTGTGTGCACGAATCTGTTTGCGGCCACTGCGCTGTAGTGGAAAAAAGTGGCGATGTTTACCGTTGTGACCGCTTTGTATTTGACCAGTACAGAATTGGAAACATTATGCACAATAATCTTGAGCAAATGATGGAGAGCAACCGCGCATTTGGCGAGTACAAATTGGAAAGTCTTCCTACTGAATGTTTGCATTGCAGTGTTGCCAACCTTTGTTTTGGAGGGTGTCCCAAAGACCGCATTCTTGAGCAGATGACCATTTACGGAGTGGAACGCAAGAACTATCTTTGTAAAGGATACAAACAGTTCTTCCAACACGTAAAATCATCGGGAATAGTATAAACCAAAGGCTGCTGCACCAGAAGCTCCATACAAAAGACTGCAAAATCAGCTTTGCCACGCTGGGGTATGTGGAGTGAAATAGGCGCTTTTTCCCAATAGTTCAAGCATATTTGATGGCATATGTATTGCAATATGACATCATTTATATATCTTTGTAAAAATGACATGACTATGAGACAGATAGCAACAACCATTAGAATGGATGCAAAATTGAAGGCAGAGTTTGATAAACTGTGCGAAGAATTTGGCATGAGTGCCAATACAGCATTCAATATATATGTTAAGACAGTTATACGTCAGAGAAGGATTCCTTTTACAATAGAGGCTGATCCTATTGATGATGTGATGGAGAGAGGAAGAAGAGCATTCTATGAAATGCGCAAAATTGCCGCAGAAAATGGAACTGCAGGTATGAGCCTTGATGAGATTAATGAGGAGATAAGATTGGCGAGAAGGGGAGAGTAATTAAAACATTTCCCCAAAAAACCATTTGTGGTATCTCCTGCGGAGATGCTTCAGATTATCCGCCTAATCACGGCTTGCTTTCAGAGCCTTCTATGAGCTATGGCAGGAAGTAAGTTTATTCACATTTGAATTTTTGACAGAAATTTTGCAATCTGTCAAAAAATGCATAATTTTGACAGAAGAGTTAAAATCTGTCAAAATTATGGTGCCATACGATAGAAACGTTCCACATAACAATTTGCCGCCTTTACCACCGGCAATGGAGTGCTATAATACTCCTGAACTTATGCGCAAACTTACAGATGCCAGCAGAAAATTGGCAGAGCTCAAAGGTCTGGCATTAATGCTTCCAAATCAGTCAATCTTTGTAAATACAATATCGCTGCGTGAGGCAAAAGCCAGTAGTGCTATTGAAAATATCTTTACTACTGATGACGAGCTGTATCGTGCACTGACTTTTCAGGATGAGGAATATGTGCAAGGGCCGGCAAAGGAGATTCTACACTACAGGGAAGCTCTATGGGAAGGCTATAACAATCTGGCTGTAACAGGCAAGATAACTCAGCAGTCTATAATAGACATTTATAGAAAAGTTAATCAGACGCATGACGGGATTCGTCCGTATCAGGCTGAAATTGTCATAAAGAAAAGGGGCTGGGGGTCACTTGTAGGGGAAACTGTATATACTCCACCCAGAGGAAAGGGTGTAGTTGAAAAAATGTTGGCAGATCTGGTGGAATTCTTGAATGATGATATAAAATTCCCAATTGATCCTCTACTAAAGATGATTATGGCACACTATCAGTTTGAGGCAATTCACCCTTTCCGAGATGGAAATGGTAGAACGGGAAGAATCTTATGTATTCTTTACCTTATTCAAAAGAGGTTGCTGGATATGCCTATTCTGTATATAAGTTCATACATTCTTCAGAACAAAGACAGTTATTATTTTAATTTGGGTAATGTTACAGGCCTGCATAACTGGAATTCGTGGATACTTTTTATGCTGGATGCGGTTATTCAGACATCGGAATATACTATTTATAAGATAAACAGGATGCGATCGCTCATATCCAAGACTGAAGGTATAATTCCAAAATCATTGCTTGCAAAGATGAATGTGTCAAAGCTGTTTGAACAGCCATATATACGGCCAAAGAACCTTTTGTCTGAGAAAATAAAGAGTATTAACACAGCTAAGAAATATCTTGCAGAATTGGAGGGGTTAGGGTTATTGTCCAAGGAGAAAATAGGTAAAGAATTTGTCTGGTTCAATACAGAACTTATGGATATTCTTTCAACGGAATAACATACACAATTCGATATACTTATATTACTCTAATGTTATGTTCTCACCACCTGCAGATATATACCAGTCATTCAATTCACACCTTCATGGTTTGCTGTCAAAGGGGCAGAAGAGGTGATGTGCAGAGTCAATGCACGATTGGGCACTCTTCTTTATGTGTCTGTATTGGTATTTTTGTCAAAAAATATTATTTTCGCCAGAACAATATTCAAACCGATACAATTATGAGAAATAATTACTATGAAACACCTCAGCTGGAGGTTCTGGAGATTGCAGTGGAGCAAGGCTTCGCAACATCAACCGTTGATTATGAAGAGGGGTGGAAGCTGTAAGACTTATCTAAATGTGCAACAAAAAATTCAAGACAATGAGAAGAATATTTTTACTGGCTGCTATTGCAGTATTGGGTTTCTCATCATGCAAAAAGGATGAAAAACAACCACAGCAGGACCCAATCCAATTGACATTGACAGCAGAAATTGCTACACCTGCTACCAAAGCCACATATACCTATGATGAGGGGATTAAAATGGCCTGGGAAGCAGAGGAGAGTATAACCATCGTCACCTTTAAGGACGACAAGGCTGTGAGCGCCCAGAACCTCTCTTCAACCGGGGAGGCTGGTAGAAAAACCGCGACATTCTCAGGAAGCTTTACCCCAACAGATGGAGCAACATATATTGCATGTTATCCCCCTCTTGCAGATAGAGGTACATATTGGAATACAGAGGTGGAGTCTGGCCGGGACTGGGGTCTTCTCATCGATAAGGGCTTTAAATATTTGACATGGTTCTCTACGAACACCCAAAATTACCAATCCGAAAATGGCTCTTTGGACATCTTGAAAGTTGGAGATGTTATGGTAGGAGATGTGGAGATTAATGAAGGTGTTGCCACCACCACATTGAGGAAGACAATATCAGTATTGAAACTTGTACTTAATCTCCCTGATGTGGCGGTTGGAGATAAGTTGTACAGGGTTGAAGTTCTTTCCCAGGGAGGAAACATTACTACAGGCAATTTGATAGAGTATAATCAGATGGAAACACCCTTTATGTGGAAGGGCAGCGGGACCAACGATTTGCACCTTGGTCTTGGCAGCGCGGGAGGGATGGATACACCGGGCAACAAGCAGCTGGTAGTCTATATTCCAGATGCCCTTGGAAAGATTCCTGAAGGAAATCTGAAGATAACAGTATATGGGCAGAATGGCGATTATGTCAAAACAATCTATAATCCAGGACAAAAAAATATGCAGGCGGGATTTGTGTACACAATAACTGCGGATTTGGTAAAGGAATAAAACCTATGCGATAAACCAAAGCATTGTATTGGTTTCGCTTTTCGCACTTTTCCAGCCCGAATATGAATCTTACCACCGGCAGTCCTGCAAATGATTTGTTGTTAAAAGTAAAAATTGCTAAATTTGGGAGAACATTAAAATCATACACTATGAAAAAGTTAATTATAGCAATGTTGGCAATATTCACATTGTCATTTACAGTATGCCCTACCGTCGCATATGCTGACTGGTCCCATGGAACAGCCAAATTCAAAGGCAACAAGCCAAAGAAGAGCAAGTCTACCGGTAATGTAATTTTCTATTATAACGGAACACTGAAGAAGGTGGGTTCCCAGGGCAATGCTGATGTCTGGGAGTGCACCGAAGATGTTTGTGTTGTCTACCCCAAGAATTACAATGGCAAGAAACTTATTGTGAAATCGAAAAAGAAAAAAGTTCAGATCCAGCATTTGAAATAGCAATACAATATATTAAGTTTGCACTATGTTAGGTTTTCTGAATATTACGATTATCGATGTTATCGACATTATCCTGGTGGCATTTCTGATCTACCAGTGTTTCAGGCTGCTGAAGGGGACATCTGTGATAGGTATTGCCATAGGCATCGTCACTCTTTATGTCTTCTGGTTCGTAGTGAGTGCGCTGAATATGGATCTCCTCTCATCCATTATGGAGCAGGTGCTGGGTGTCGGTGTGATAGCCCTTATTATCCTCTTCCAGCAGGAGATCAGAAAATTCCTTTTCCAGATAGGCAAGCGTTCGATAAACTCGAGACTTGGAAAGCTTAGCCGCAGATTCCTCAACTCAAACAACGAGGTGGATGCCGGGAGTATCGAAGAGATAACCCAGGCTTGCAGGAGGATGTCAGAGACCAGAACAGGTGCACTGATGGTGTTCAGGAGGATCTCCTCTATGGAGAATATTATCGAGACCGGAGACAAGGTGGATTCTATAATCAACCGCCGTCTGATAGAGAATATTTTCTGGAAAAATACCCCATTGCACGATGGTGCGATGATTGTGGACAATAATCGTATTGTGGCAGCGAGGTGTACCCTCCCGATCTCTCAGAATCTGGAACTCCCCCCCCAGTATGGTCTGCGCCACAGGGCTGCTGCAAGTGTCACTTCAGAGACCGATGCTTTCGCTATCGTAGTCTCGGAGGAGACCGGCAATATCTCTTTCGTGGTGGACGGGACCATCAGGACTGTAACCAGCCTCAGCGAACTCAAGCTCTCTATCGAGAGCGCTTATAACGAAGCTTGAATCTCTCCTCTTTCCCGGTAAGTAATCTTTTTATATTGCTCAGGTGTGTGAGCGGCAGGAGGATGGCTACCAATATGCTGAATATCCTCACGGTGGTGGTCATCTCCTGATCAAGCACTCTGGCGAACAGGAGGTTTGTGAACAGGGGATAGGAGATGGCGGTGATCAGCACACTTAGCGATGTGTAGTGTGTGATGGCCAGTATGATGCAGAATACCACTATGGATGAGAGGGCTGCATATGGGTGGATGGCGTACATCGCCCCTGCCAGTACAGCGACCCCTTTACCCCCTTTGAAATTGAAAAATATCGGGAAGCAATGTCCCATAAATGCACATAGTGTCAGCAGTATCTGTATCTGGGAGTAAAGTTCGGATCCTGTGCCGATGGTGGTGAATCCTATCAGTTTGACTGCGGCCCACCCTTTGAAGAAGTCAAAGAGGAATACGGTGATACCGGCTCTTATCCCGAACACCCGCTGGACATTGTTGGCACCTGGATTTCTGCTCCCTACTTCCCTGATATCCACTCCATAGATGAGTTTGCACAGTATGATGGCGCTTGATATGGAGCCAAGCACATACGCTACGAGTGATATGAGAATGACTTGTAGTGCCAAGGTAGATATATTTTATAGCCAAATTCTTACCCACAAAGATATAAATCTTTTTATCTTTGCGCTATGATACACCCTGAAAAGATAGAGCCCAAGATAGGTTTTGACAAGATACGTGATATGATCTCGGCCAAGTGCGGTACCGAGTACGGCCGTCATCGTGTGGATGAGGAGGCTTTCTCTACAAACAGGAAGGAGATCGAGTTGAGGCTTAGCCTTACCGACGAGATGAGACTTATCCAGATATTCGAGTCCTCATTTCCGGATTCGGGGTTTATCGACTGTATCCCATTTCTCCTCCCCCTTCAGGCGGGATATTCCCATATCGACATAGTCTCTCTGGGTAAGTTGAGGGAGACGCTGGAGACCCTCAGAAAGATTCTGAATTTTTTCAAGAATACAAGCGAAGGGGAGTACCCTTGCCTCAAGAAGATGTCGGAGCCGATTTTCACCTTTCCCGAGGTGTCGCGCCGGATAGATACGATCCTGGACCGTTTCGGAGAGATCAGGGACAATGCCAGTGATGCCCTTTTCGAGATACGTCGCTCGATCAGAGAGAAGGAGGGGACCATCTCACGAAGGATACAGGCCATATTGCGCCGTGCGCAGGAGGATGGTCTGGCCGAGGAGGATGCTTCTGTCTCCATCAGGGACGGAAGGATGCTTATCCCTGTGGCAGTGGGGAATAAAAAGAAGATTCCGGGCTTCGTGTATGACGAGTCTGCCTCGGGCAAGACTGCGTTTGTCGAGCCGATGGAGATAGTGGAGCTGAACAATCAGGTGAGGGAGCTCCATTTTGCGCAGCAGAGGGAGATTGTCCGGATCCTTACCGAGTTTACAGAGTTTTTGAGGCCATATCTTCCCGAGATCATTGCCTCTGCAGAGTATATGGGTGAGCTCGATTTCATATCGGCCAAGGCGCTGGTCGCCTCCCGTTTTGCCGCTGGCAAGCCTGTGGTCTCGACCTCCGGAGAGGTGCGTCTGCAGAGGGCCAGACACCCATTGCTCGAAGAGAACCTGAAGAGGGAGGGGAAGAAGATTGTCCCTCTCGATCTGCAGCTCAATCCCGATAAGAGGATTCTCCTGATTTCGGGGCCCAATGCCGGAGGCAAGTCTGTCTGCCTGAAGACGGTGGGGCTGCTCCAGTATATGTTCCAATGGGGGATGCTGGTCTCTACCGCAGAGTCTTCGGAGCTCCGCATTTTCAAAGATATATTTATCGATATCGGGGACAATCAGTCCATCGAGAACGACTTGAGTACATATAGTTCCCACCTTCTGAATATGAAAAATATTCTCGATGAGGCCGGGGACAAATCGCTGGTCCTTATAGATGAGTTCGGCTCGGGTACTGAGCCTGCTGCCGGTGGTGCCATCGCAGAGGAGATCCTCAGCGAGCTCGAGAGGAGGGGGTGCTATGGGGTGATTACCACCCACTACACCAATCTTAAATTTTATGCAGGGAACTCTACCGGGGTGATAAATGGGGCAATGCTTTTCGATGTGCAGAAGATCGAACCTCTGTTCAAACTGGAGATCGGCCTTCCGGGCAACTCTTTTGCTTTCGAGCTTGCCCGCAAGATGGGGCTTCCGGAGGGGATTGTCCACGGTGCAGAGGAGAGGGCAGGGAGCGACTTCGTCACCATAGAGAGGAATCTCCGTAAGATAGCCCGCAATAAGAAGCAGCTTGAGGAGAGGCTTGCCAGGATCAAGTCTACCGATAAGACCCTCGAAAATATTACAGAGAAATATGAGAAGGAGCTTGGGGATATCAAATCTGTCCGCAAAGGGATCATAGAGGAGGCCAAGAGGGAGGCTCAGGAGATATTGGCCCAGGCCAATAAGAAGATCGAGGCTACTATCAAGGAGATCAAGGAGTCCCAGGCGGAGAAGGAGAAGACCAAGGTGGCCAGAAAGAGCCTTACCCTGTTTCAGGAGGAGCTGGCCTCAGGAGCCAAGACCAAGACCGATGAGGATATAGACAGGAAGATGGCCCAGATAGTGGAGAGGAAGAGGAGACAGCTGGAGCGGAAGGAGCAGAGGGAGAAGAAGAGGGGTGCCGCTCAGGATGAGGGTGCTGTGGAGGCCGCTCAGGTGATAAGGCAGGTGGAGAAAGAGAAGACCCCTGCAGAGCTGGCAGTCGGTGTCAAAGTGAAGGTGAAAGGGTCAGACCTGGTGGGTGAGATCGTGAAGATGTCGGGCAAGAATATAAGTGTGGCCATAGGTGAGATCATCACCAAGATGGCAGCAGATAAGGTAGAGGCCATCTCCGGGAACCAATACAAAGATCATTTCAAGCCTGCCCAGAGAAAGAGTGTCTACAGCGGCTCTTCCATCTCTGAGAGGAGGCTCAATTTCAATCCCAATATCGACATCCGCGGCAAGAGGCTGGATGAGGCTATAGAGATAGTCACCCGCTTTATTGATGATGCCATAATGGTCGATATGGGTCAGGTGAGCATCCTTCACGGAAAGGGAAATGGTGTCCTCAGGGAGGAGATCCGTAAATACCTTAAGATCACCCCCGGGGTGAAATCTTTCCGTGATGAGCATATTGAGAGGGGTGGCACAGGGATAACTATAGTGGAACTTGACAAATAACAAAAACAGAATATGAAGACAAATTTTAGAATTATTCTCCTTATGGCGGCGGTGATGGGTTTTGCATCTGCCTGCTCAAACGGGACCAAAGAGGCTGAATCGGTGGCAAACGACTTTCTGGCATCTTATTTCGCGACAGATTATCAGACAGCAGCGGGATGCTGTACAGAGGAGCTTGGCGAGGCCCTTATGACTGCCGTTCAGGAGTATTACCAGATGGAGGAGAATATTCAGAAAGATGTAGTGGATATCTCATCTCAGGTGGTGACTACCATCACATCTGTGGAGGCTGTGGCCAAGGACTCTGTCATCGTGAAATATGATATCGATATGCCTGAGCCTGAGCCCACACTTCACAGCACACTTACCATCACTTCAGTGGATGGCAAATGGAGAGTGGCAGAGTTTTAAGGTTATAATTATGAAACTATACGATAATCATATACATTCGTTATTGTCGGCTGACAGCGATATGCCTATAAGGGATATCGTAGATGCTGCTGTGGCAAAGGGGCTCTCTGGTGTGGCCCTTACAGACCACTACGATTTCGAGATACCCGAAGGGGTGAAAAGCTTTACATTTGATCCTCAGGAGCAAGCTCGTGAGATCGAAAAGACCATCCTGGAGCTCCCTGTGGAGGTGGCATCATCATTCAAGATTCTCAGAGGTGTGGAGGTGGGTATGCAGCCACAATGTATCGATGATATGAACAGACTGGTATCTGAAAATAACTTCGATACCGTGATAGGTTCACTTCATTTTATCGACGGGACTGACCCGTTCCACGGAAATTATTACATCCCATACGAATACAAAGAGGCCTACGGCCACTATCTGGAGACCATCTGGAAATGCATAGAGAAATTCGATGATATGGATATCCTCGGCCACTATGACTACATAGCCCGATATGCACCATATCCCCAGACATCCATCTACTACTCAGAGTTTGGTGATATCCTGGATACCATCCTGAAGAAGCTGGCCCAGAACGGAAAGACATTTGAGATCAATACCAAGACATATATGCCGTTCGGAGAGAGAGAACCTCAGCTCGACACGATGATCCTCACCAGATTCAAAGAGCTTGGGGGGGAATTCGTAAGTTTCGGCTCGGACGCCCACGATCTGGGACGTGTAGGTGCGAACTTCGAGAGATTTGTCCCGATAGTCAAGGGGTGTGGAATAAAATACTGTGTCAGATACGAGCAGAGGGTAGCAAAACCGGAATTGCTATAGCTGTCACTGGGTGATGGCTATTTTTTCTTCTTCTTGGGCTCTTTGGCCTTTTTCTCCTTTTTATAGAGTCCTACATCTTTAAGGTAGTGGATGTACTGCTCTTCGGTGAGGACTTTCTGGAAGCTGGTCTTCATCTTCTCGATCCATCGTTTGCGGACATCTTCATAGTGTCTGAAGTCCTGCATACCTGATGCTCTCATCGCCTGCATCTCATCGTCCATCGCCTTCATATCGTGCTGGAGGATCGAATCTATATAGAAAGCCTGATGAGGCTCCAGCTTAAGCTCCTTTTCAAGTCTCACCGCCTCTTCGATAGCCAACTCCTCGATGGTTTTGGGTTTTTCCTGATTTTGTCCAAAAATTACCGAAGAAGAGAGAAATATGATGTTAAATAGGGTAAAAAGTCTTTTTATCATGGTCCATTTTTTTATCTTTGCAAAAGTAGAAAAAATATAAATAATATATAGATTTATGATAAGAAGAATTGTTAAGACAGTGCTCTGTGTATCAGCTGCACTAATGATCGCCCAGCAGTCGGACGCCTGTACAAATGTTCTTGTATCGAAAGGTGCTTCCAAAGACGGTTCTGTGATGGTGACCTATTCGGCTGACTCCCATCAGCTGTATGGTGAGTTATATTTCAAACCTGCAGGTGTGTTTGCAAAAGGCACATTCCTCGATATAGTGGAGTGGGATACAGGTAAGTTTATGGGCAAAATCCCTCAGCTGGTGAGGACATACCAGACTGTGGGAAATATGAACGAGCACCAGGTGTCTATCGTAGAGAGCACATTCGGCGGACGTGAAGAGCTCCCTAACCCCACCGGTATTATGGACTACGGTTCACTTATATACACCACACTTCAGAGAGCCACCTCTGCACGTGAGGCCATCTCCATCATAGATGAACTAATGCAGAAATATGGATACGCATCAGGTGGAGAGTCTTTCTCTATCGCAGACAAGAATGAGATCTGGATTATGGAGATCGTCGGCAAGGGTTCGAAAGAGCTTGGAGCTGTATGGGTGGCTGCCAGAGTCCCTGACGGATATATCTGCGCACACGCCAATCAGTCCCGTATCCACAAAATCAATTTCAATGACCCTGAGAACTGGCTCTACTCTAAAGATGTAGTCGACTTCGCACGCTCTATGGGATACTATCAGGGATCTGACGAGGATTTCAGTTTCTGTGACGCATATTGCCCTGCAGACTTCGGCGCCCTTCGCGGATGCGAGGCGAGGGTATGGGCAGCCTTCAATATTCTCGGCAAAGGTATGTTCAATGACAAAAAAGCGGAGGAGTATCTCGACTTCGCTATGGGTCACAACTCTACCAACAAGATGCCTCTATTCATCAAACCAGCTGAGAAAGTCTCTGTAAAGGAGTTGGCGGATGTGATGAGAGACCATTACGAGGGTACCCCTATGGATATGACTACAGACATAGGTGCCGGTGGACATCACAATCCATACAGATGGAGACCTATGTATTTCGAAGTGGACGGACAGAAATACCTTAATGAGAGGGCTATCGCTACCCAGCAGACAGGATTCTGGTACTTGTGCCAGTCCCGCAGCTGGCTCCCTGATGAGGTGGGTGGAGTCCTTTGGTTCGGTGTAGATGATGCTGCCACCTCTTGCCTTACCCCTATATATACATCTGTTACAGATGCCCCTGAGTGTGTAAAGGTGGGCAATGGTAACCTTATCACCTATTCACCTACATCACTCTTCTGGCTCACAAACAGAGTGGCCCATATGGCCTATCTGATGTATGACAGAGTAGCACCCGACATTCAGGCAGTAGCTGATAAATTCGAAAATGACTGCATCGCAGAGCAGGCTCAGATAGATGCTGCAGCTCTTGAGATTATGGAGAAAGCTGCAGACAAGGAAACAGCATCTGCAGAGGTTAGAAGATACCTTACTGCATACTCTCACGCTAAGGCTCAGCACCTTTTCAACACCTGGCAGGGGCTGGACACATACTTCCTGGTAAAATATATGGATGGCAATGTCAAAGTCCAGAATCCTGACGGCTCTTTCAAGGACAATGGCCATTCGCCAGCCATCCCTGCATCACCTGTACAGCCTGGTTATAGCCAGAAATGGAAAGAGGCAGTCGTTAAGGATGCCGGAGAAATACTGAAAGCTGAATAATTATGACACTTGTGAATATTGTCCTCCCTCCTCCCAGAAGAGAGGGGGGACTTCCTTTAATGGAAACTCTGATGAAAAGGCGCTCTTCGCGCAATTTTTCTACCCGTGACATCGATCTGCAGACACTTTCTGATCTTCTGTGGGCCACTTTCGGATTTGGTGGCGGCGGCAAGAGGAGGACAGCCCCTTCGTCGCACAACCGTCAGGAGACCGAACTGTATGTGGCACTGTCCTCTGGGACATATGTGTATGATCCTGTGCTGAATGAGTTGAGGATGGTCCTGGAAGAGGATATCAGGACACTTACCGGTATGCAGGATTTCGTGTCGGTGGCACCACTTAACATCATTTTCGTGGCGGACACATCGAAAATTACAGGGAAGGACGAGCGTGGCACCATAGAGACAGCATATGTGGACACAGGATTCATCTCACAAAATGCATATCTTTTCTGCGCCTCAGCCGGACTTGTCACCGTCACCCGTGCGATGATCGACAAGCCTGCACTCGCCGCCAAACTCTCACTCCGTCCCGAGCAGGTGATCACCCTCGCCCAGACGATAGGTTATCCCGAGGAATAAATAATCCCGCACTCGGAACCTGACCCAAACCCCGATTTTCCAGCCGAGCAGACCAGCGATGTGCCCTACAGGGTACTCTGAGAGGGGGGTAGTGGTCCAAGCCCCGACTCCAATGGGGGCTTGTGCACATCTACCCCCGTCAGACGCACCTCTGAAGCCGTTTAGCGGTCTGGAGAGTTGGAAAGTGTGATCGAAGCTATTTATTGTCCCCGTTGGCCTTTTCAAAAAAAAACACCATATTTGCCATATATAATCCGTGGACCACCAATATGGCCTGGGTGGAGGAGTTGGGAGGATTTGATGGTAGGCCAAAATTTTCTTAAAATGGTGGACAGGAAAGATTCCTTTAAAGGATACTATCATGTGTGTACCAAGGGTGATGAGATCCCTTGGATGTTTAAAACGGATTCCGATTTTATTGGTGGCATAAATAGGATAGCATTTTGCTTGCTTTCGTCAGATATCGTTGCTATCGCTTATATTCTAATGGATACACACGTCCATTTTATATTTTATGGAACGATGCCCGACTGCAAATCCTTCATAAACAAATATAAAATGTTGACTGGCAAGTGGATTAGTGAGAAGCACGGTCTGCCATCCCACTTAAAAGATCTTACTTTCAGTATTATAGAGATAAAATCAGAGGAAGACCTTATGGAGACTATAGCCTATGTGGACAGAAATAGTGTGATGGCCGGGTATGCACATCTACCATCTAACTATCCCTGGGGATCGGCCAAATATATGTTTGATGATCATAAGAGGCATCAAGGTGATTTTTTCCCAATTTCCAAATTTACAGACAGGCAGAGAAGAAAACTATTTTCCACACGGCATAGTATCCCTGATCATTGGGAGTTTGATTCGCACAATATGATTAATCCACTCTGCTTTTTTAATCCCAAAAACGGAGAACAAATCTTCAAGACACCATTAAGGTATATCTACTTCTTATCCAAAAAAGTGGAGGGACGGATTGATATCGGCTTGACTCAAGGCCGCAAAAGCTTCATACCAGATAAAGAACTTCGACTTATCGCTGAGGATATATGTCAGAAACTCTATAAAGACAAATCTCTGATGCTGTTGGATGTAAACAGCAGACTGATCATAGCCAAAAAACTCAGGTATGATTACGCCGCCACCCACAAACAAATCTCCAGAATTGTCAACATCCCCCACGACCTGCTCAAAGGGTTCGTTTAGATTTTACCATAAATATCTATCATACAGATAATCTATCCATTTCTGCTGTTGGGCAGTTTTGAAGTGTTTTCTCATCTTGGCGAATAATTCTTCATACGTCAGGTCGATAAAGGAGTTTTTACCTTTTTCTGTCAGAAGTGTTTTGTATTCTGGTATGGCTTTCTTCTGGAAATGGATGTTGCCGGCCGGGTAAAGATGAATATGATGAAACTTTTGAATGTCACCTTTCTGCATCATTGAGTATCCGAGTATGTGATTTCTCCAGATTTGTCTCAAATGGTGATCTTTAATGAAGCGTTTTATATCCAAATCATTAGTATAATAATGGGAATTGGATGTCATCATATGGTAACGGCTGGTATTCTCAATCTTATTCTTTTCTTCTCCACCTAATGGATACTCTTTTTCTGTATATTTTACCTCTATGCCTATTCCTCCTTCGGTGCCATCTGCCATTTTATACTGCACGTAGGCATCAAAAGATGTTCTATCATTAAGATATTCAGGTCTCTTATCGGGCTCTCCCGCATATTCTATCTTTATGTCGGTTATCTCTGCAATATCTTTATCCACAAGTTTGCAGAACAGCATTCTCGTAGCTTCTTTATCGAGCAACATAGGTGTAAAGATATTGTAGGGGATGTGCTCACTCCTGAGCATATTGGAGCATAATGCTGCAGCCGTATATTTTTTTGACGGCATATTCTGTCTGATGAGCTCTCTATACTCTTCACAAAAATTCAATCCAGCTTTTGATGCTTCCGCTGTCAGGATTACCTGTGGATTGCGTTCATCATTGGTAATTCCGAGGATGTTCTCTCTATAGGAAAACTGATGAGCTCGGGCCATTGCCTTAAAAGTATCATCGTACTGGTATGTTTTATCTTTCATGGTAAAAGATATATTTTCAGTAAAGATACAAAAATATATTCGCAAACTGAGCAGACCGGCGATGTGCCCTATAGGGTACTCTGAGAGGGGGGTAGTGGTCCAAGCCCCGACTCCAATGGGGGCTTGTGCACATCTACCCCCGTCAGACGCACCTCTGAAGCCGTTTATTTCACTTTCTTCTTTCCGAAGAGCTGGAAGTAAATCTCTTTGAAGACCATTACCGGGGCTGTTATCAGGATGATGGAGATCCAGGTGGAGAAGCTTAGTGGCTCGGTCTGGAAAACTTTGCCGCCGAACTGTACGATCAGGATAGTGGCGACCAGAACGAAGGCGATGATACCTGTAAATTTACCATTTTTGGTGAGGCCGTCGAAGACAGATTTGTTCTTGCCGATAACACGGGCATTGAACATATTCCACCAGTTGATCATCATATAGAAAGCGAAGAACATACTCGGAGTGACGCGTGACAGGGCCTCCATATTATTCATTCCCCATAGGATGAATGTACACAGCACCCATACGAAGCCGCCGAATCCGAAGATCGCTTTAGCCAGAGACTTGTCGATAATGAACTCATTGTGATCTCTTGGTTTGTCTTTAAGTACCCTCTCATCTGCAGGCTCCGAAGCCAGTGCGATGGCGGCAAGAGAATCCATAACGAGGTTAATCCACAGGAACTGGGTCACAGTGAAGGGCATCTCCACACCTACAAGTGGCCCGAAGAGGACGATAAGACACGCAGAGACATTGATGGAGAGCTGGAGGAAGAAGAAATTCTTGATGTTCTTGTATAGAGAACGGCCCCATTTCACTCCGGTCACGATAGATGGGAATGCATCATCGAGTAGGACGATATCAGCAGCCTCTTTGGCTACAGAGGTACCTGTACCCATAGCGATACCCACATCTGCGTAGTTGAGGGATGGTGAGTCGTTGACACCGTCACCTGTCATAGCACAGACAAGACCTTTGGCTTGTGCCCATTTGAGGATATCAAGTTTATTCGATGGGGTACATCTGGCGATGACATTAGGAAATTCACGACCGTTTTTGGGATTCTCTATAGCTGTCCAGAAGTCTTTTGCCTCGATGGCCCATATATTCTGGAACCCTGCCTGGCGAGCGATCTCTCCACCGGTCTTGAAGTTGTCACCGGTCATCATAACTACATCTATCCCCGCTTCATAGCACTTCTCTATAGCAGACGGTACATCTGAGCGTACAGGGTCCTCGATAAACCAGGTGCCGACATAAGTACAGTGGGACAATGCCTCTTTTGCATCAAGTCTCTCTTTGATAGAATCAAAATCTGACCCCGATATCATAGCTGCAGAGATAGCTCTTCTACCTCTGTCCTGCTGTTTTGAGACACCTTTCATATATGTGTCATCCTTGATGATCTTGGATACCACTTCAGGGGCACCTTTGATCACGATAATCTCTTCGCCGCTATCTTTTTTACGGGCAGATGTCACCATATATTTCCAGGCACTTGAGAATGGGATTCTCGAAAGCACCTCATATTCGCTGCGGATCCTTTCAGACTTCTCTTCACCTATTGACTTGAGGATAGCGCACTCTGTAGGGTTACCCAGAGGGAGACCATTGTTTGACCAGTTGGCGGTAGAGTTGATAGAGCCGATCACATCCATAAGTTCCTGTGATTCTCCCCTTACGTCTCTCTCCACTACTGTCATACTGTTCTGTGTGAGTGTGCCGGTCTTGTCGGTAAATATCACATTTACAGCACCTACTGTCTCGCAGGCGTGCATCTTCTTCACGAGGTTGTTCTCCTTCGCCATAGTTTTCATCGAGAAGGCAAGGGCCAATGTTACAGATAGTGGAAGACCCTCGGGAACAGCTACGATGATCACCACGATGGCGCTCATCAGGAATGCAAGTTCTTTGGTAAGTGTGGCGATAGTCCACTCAAAATGGTGACTTCCGAATGCGAAATCCCAGTGCATAAGGTTCAGCACCACAAACATAGTGATCGCTATCACGAAAGCTGCGATACTGATCTTCCCTGCCAGCTCTTCAAGCTTGATCTGCAGAGGGGTCTGCGCATTGGTCTCCTCCGATGCCTGACGGGTGGTCTTTCCTATCTCGGTCTCGTCACCCACTTTCACTACAATACCTTCTCCCATACCCTGCTCGATAGTGGTGCCGCGGAGAAGCTGGTTAGGTGCAAATCCCGACCCTTCGTATGGCTCGGTCATCGCATATTTCGCTACCGCAACAGATTCACCTGTCATCGCAGCCTCGGAAACCTTCATATCCACCGCTCCGATAAGCTCAATGTCTGCCGGGATCTCATCACCTGCAGAGAGGATTACGAGGTCGCCCACGACCAATTGGTCTTTGGTAATCTCGATCACCACTCCGTTGCGGCGTACCTTCACAGGTTCGAAGTCCTTGTCGTTTTTCATCGCATCGAACTTCTTTTTCGCGCTGTACTCCTGCCAGAAGCCTACGCCTGTGGCCAGAAGGATGGCGATGATAATACCGATAGACTCGGTGAAATCCCCCTCCTTGATGCCGATAGCGAGGGTCACAGCGGTAGCTACCAGAAGTATGATGATGATAGGATCCTTGAATTTTTCAAAATAAAGTTTCCACCAAGGTGTGTCAGGTGGAGGGGTCAAAAGGTTTGGACCATGTTTCTCTCTGCTCTGTAGTACTTCCTGATCTGAAAGACCTTTATTATAAATTTCGCTCATAGATTTTGTCGTATAATGATTTGCAAAGATAAAAAAAGCCGACTTTAAGTCGGCTCTTTGTAAGCAAAAAATGTGCCAAGCAATAATAGAATTTACAAATAAATAATATGTTTGTCAGAACTTAGTCCACCCAATATTCCCCATCCATTTTTAATATTGCTGTGAATATGGATTGGCTCTGTAAATGCATCCTGCTGTGTGATACGGTATAGCATCGTTGATTTTAAATAATAATACAAATCTTTTGTAATGGATTGAAGTTCAATTATTAGATGATTAGTGTACGGATCACCTCTTCTTAATCGACTCTCTACCGTAAATTCATAATTTTCTCCATTAAAATGTTGGTCCGAGAATACATTTGAAAAAAATGCTGGCCACCCTCTATAGCTTCTGAATAGTTGATTGTCAAAAAAAATTTCGTTATCCGATGTGAAAATATCGTTATGTATATATGCTATTTCTCCATTTTCATATGAGGATAAAGCGTAGCTTCTTACCTTTAACCTGTAAAAATTATTTTCATAGGAAGGATCGCATATTTTTAATGTTACTCTGGCTATAGTATCTTTACCCATACTATCATATAAACCATCATCTGTAATGGTACTGTTTTTTGGTGAGTACATCTTCGTGTATGACATAATTTCCAGATGTGGGTAATTAGGTATTTCAATTTCATTAGAGGTTGAGGAGATCCCTCTGTTTTCTATAGTAATCTTTATACAATCACCGGATTGTGGTATATAGGACGATACGTAACAATATTTTTCCTGGTCATATGACATTGTTACTGTTTTATTATGATTGATAGATAATGATACGTTAGCATCAGCAACAGTAGCTGAGTCCCTATAAAATTGTTCATACATTTCTTCTTGCAATGCTTGATATACCCAATGATCATTACCCCCAAGTATTGCTTGCTTGTTGTAGAATGGATATGCTTTGGTTACTGATACTGAAAAAACTGAGTCAGTAGAAGCTAGAGCATTTACCACCAATCCATCAAATTTAACGTCGTCTTCATTAAATTTTACTATTTTTTCACAACTGCTTAATAATAGCAAGATAAATATTAATATAGCATTCCTCATTTTTTCGTATGATTAAAAAGAATAAGCAATATTCATAGAGGGCATAAATGGAATCATACATATCCCCTTTAAGACAGTCTCATTATTATGATATCCTATGTATACGCTTGATATATTCATTCTATTGTAAAGATTAATTATAGCTAAAGATATACGCAAGTCGCCTGTAAGTATTTTTGTGTTGTAAGATACACTTATGTCCAATCTGTGGATATTCGGTAAAATGAAGCCGTTACGTTGGTTGTGGGTGTAATACATCAAATATTTATCAAAAAAAGTCCCCCTTTCTGGGGTAGGAGAAGATATTTCCCCTTGTTTATATCCTTCAGAGGAGAAAGGGTCTCCATAGGCATCGTATTCATCCAAATTACCTCCATAGATACTTGTTGTAGTTACAGTGCCCCTTCTACCAGTCTGAAAAGTCCAGGTGCCTGATATATTCCAGTGTTCATTTATATTTTGGGATACAGTTATATTAAGATTATGTCGTTGGTCATTATCTGCATAAAATTCATCTCCACCATTTATTACGCCATCAGGAGAGTCAAATTTTCTTAGTGATTTTGATAGGGTATATCCAATCAAGCCAGTAGTTTTTCCTTTAGTCTTCTCTAATAAAAACTCAATACCATAAGCTTTGCCATCACCAATTGCTATAAGGTCTTCCCAATTTCCATATGAATTGGTAAAGGAGGCTCCTTCCAGATATTCAATTAAATTTTCTTGTTTCTTATAATACCCCTCCAATGTTAGGTTAATGTTGTCCTTAATTTCAAAGTTATAGCCGATTGCAAACTGATCAGAGAACATCAATGGTAGATTTTCTGTAATAGGTACCCAGATGCAAGATGGCATAACAAGATTGTTGGAACTTAACAGATGAATGCCTTGCGATATTCTGGAATAAGATGTCTTGATTGACATTTTTTCGTAAATCAAGTATCTTATTGATGCACGAGGCTCGATTGAGTGGTATGACTTCTTTTTAATATTGTAAAAGGAATATCTTAACCCCAAATTCATCTTTAAATATTCATTCAAGATCAAGTCGTCCTCCACATAAAGAGATAGTGTCAGTAAATTATAAATATTAGATATTAAAGTATCAACACGTGTGGATGATTCTACCTTTTCTTCATCAAAAAAAGAGCACCTATGCCTTTCTTTGTAAATGTCAACAGCAGGTTTAACATTTTGCAAGGAAATTTTTGCTCCCCATCTGATATTATGCCTATTAAGATTTTTATGAAAGTCTGATGAGAATGATAAATCTTTTATTTTGGAAGTTTGATCCAGAATTGATTTTTCCTGTAAAAAGTATATAATGTCAGAAGACAGTAAATTGGTATTTATTTCCTCTTTAGAGTTTGTATTTATTAATTTATGGTCATATCTGCTGAAACTGATTCTTGAATTATGGTACAAGTTGTTTCCGTTATTGTATGTGTACGATAGTCCTGTAACCATATTGCTCCATTTGCTCTCTGATCCGTTATAAATTTTATTGTTATGACTAATGCCATTGTTTACAGTGTACTGGTTACTTTCTGATGGAGAAGTGTTATTTTTGTCCCGACCCATATAAAAAATTGCGGAAAGGCTCCCTTTCTTTGAGAATCTATGGACAATCTTGGCATTTATATCATAATAATTCATATTTGCATATGGTCTGAGGTTTTCTGAGTCGTCATAGATGTTTTTTAATACAGGTGCTAAAATTGCATTGAAATACGAAATTCTACCAGCAATATTAAAGGATGTCTTGTTTTTATATATTGGTCCATCTATTTGTATCTTAGAGGAGAGGAGGCCAATGTTAACATTTCCGTGAATCTTTTTAAAGTCCCCATCTTTAAGATGTACATTTATTGTACTGGAGAGCCTTTCACCATATCGTGCAGGAAAGCCACCCTTATATAGAGTGACATAATCAGTTATATCAGGATTTATTGCAGAAACAAATCCATTCATATGCTCTACATTATATAGAGTGACACCATCCAGTGTTATATGATTCTGGTCATATTCTCCACCTCTTACATAAATACCAGACATTCCATCTCCTGATGATTGTACACCCGGAATCTTTTGAAGAGACTTCATTATGTCAATCTCTCCTAATAAAAAAGGGATTGTCCGGACCTGGTCTATCGGCAATTTGACTGTACTTATCTGTGAACTTTTTATATCGTAGACATCAAAATCTCCGTATATATACAAATCGGGTATTGATTGAAAGTTAGTAGTCGTATCTATTTGTTTTTGAGCATATGACACAGATAGATGCGATAAACAAAAAAGGATAATATAAAATTTTTTAACCATATTTCTGGCATTTGACAAGCATCCTGCATTTCTTTAAGCGATTGAAATTGTCTCCAAACTATGGGATCTGTTACACAATTATGGCTAATGGCATATAGTTTAGTATAGTATTGAGCTTTTGGATTTAGTTCACTTGGACACCTTTTGATTTTAAATCATCAACAATTAACCAAATTTGATCCTTATTCACCATTTCCAGTTTAAAAAATGCAGTCCCATTATCATTCTTTTCGACCAATATGCTACATTCAGAATTCAATCCGTCTTGCAATGTAATAGATTTAATATCACTATATGGAAATGACTTTGAAAACATGGAAGAAACGGCATTTGCAATAACAAGTCGCTCTTGATGAGTCACTATGTAGTAATTCCTTTTTATTACCATCACATAAAATAAACAAATAAAGACAATAAATGCTACACTAATAACAATTAAAGTTGCTTTAAAAGACTCTTTAGCAAGACCATCCAAACATAAGATACGTATTACAAACATTATACTAAAATATATAGATAACACTGCTATTGCCATAGACTCTAATACTATCCTATAGCCTTTATTATTTGTATATTTCCTCATTAGTATTTAACCTCTACTCTATTTAAAGCTTTTAAATCAGCGACTATCATCTTTATTTGAGCCTCGTTGACCATTCCTAAAGAATACCTACACCCTTTACCGGACTTTTTGTTTATCACAATACAGTTGCCAGCCGGGTGACGTCTCTCAAAAGTAAATGACTCTATGTCGTTATACTTATATTTCCTTGACAAAAAAGAAAGAACTCCGTTATTGATAATTATATACTCATCTTCTATTGTTATATAATAGTTTTTGTCCACAATAGTAACATAGAAGAGAGAAGTAAAAATAATAAACAATAGAACTAACGATATAATATCAATCTCACCATCCAATATACATAAAATCAAAGACAACACCATTATGGCTAATGGCATATGAAATGACATAAATCTTTTAGATGTTTTATACTCTTTCATATTAATACCATCTGCTACCCTTAAGGATAGCAGATGTATATGGCGGTGTGCGGATTACTTCATATATGTATATCTGTAGTCGGTGGGGCTGACAAGGGTCTCCTTGATGGCTCTTGGGATTACCCAGCGGATGAGGTTGAATTCGCCGCCGGCCTTATCGTTGGTACCCGATGCGCGTGAGCCGCCGAATGGCTGCATACCCACTACCGCTCCGGTAGGTTTGTCGTTGATGTAGAAGTTGCCGGCAGTGTATCGGAGGGCGTCTGCCACCTTCTGGACTGCCACACGGTCCCTTCCGAAGACTGCACCTGTCAAGCCATAAGGTGAAGTGGTGTCACAAAGTTTGATAGCCTCTTCAAGGTCAGCATCTTCATATACATATACTGTAAGTACAGGTCCGAAGATCTCCTCTTCGATAGATTTGAAGTGAGGGTTTGATGTCTGGATAACTGTAGGCTCCACGAAGTAGCCTTTGGATTTGTCGCACTTGCCACCCACTACGATTTCAGCATCAGGGGCAGCTTTTGCATACTCGATATATGAAGAGATGTTGTCAAATGATGTCTCGTCGATAACGGCATTGATGAAGTTGTCGAAGTCACATACATCACCCATACTTACCTCGTCAGCACGTCTTCTGATACCCTCCAGAATATCGTTCCACAGCGATTTTGGTGCATACATACGGGATGCGGCCGAGCATTTCTGCCCCTGGAACTCAAATGCTCCGCAGAATGCTGCATTGGCAACCTCCTCGGCATTTGCAGAAGGGTGTACGAAGATGAAGTCCTTGCCACCGGTCTCACCTACCAGACGGGGGTATGATTTGTATTGGCCGATCCTCTCACCCACCTGTCTCCAAAGGGTGTTGAAGGTAGCGCTTGATCCTGTGAAGTGGATACCTGCCAAATCTGGTGATTCGAGGGTGTATTTGCCGATAAGGGCACCGCTTCCGCAGAGGAAGTTCACCACACCTGCAGGGAGACCTGCCTCTTCGTAAATCTTCATAAGGTAGTAGTTCGAAAGTATGGCTGTGGTAGAGGTCTTCCATACTGTGGTGTTACCCATAAGTACAGGTGACATATTCAGGTTCGATGCGATAGAGGTGAAGTTGAAAGGGCTCACTGCCAATACGAAACCTTCAAGTCCTCTGTACTCTACACTGTTGATCTGACCTGGGGCACTCTTTGGCTGGGTGCTGTATATTTTGGAAGCAAAAGCTACATTGTATCTGAAGAAGTCTACAGTCTCGCAAGCTGCGTCGATCTCTGCCTGATATATATTCTTGCTCTGACCGAGCATACACGATGCATTGATCAGTGCGCGGTATTTGCCGGCGATAAGGTCGGCGATTTTAAGCATTATGGTAGCTCTTACTGTCCAGTCAAGTTCTGACCACTCCTTGCGTGCGCGAAGAGCCGCATCAATCGCCATTTTCACCTCTTTTTCACCTGCCTTGTGGTATCTTGCGAGGACGTGGCCGTGGTCGTGTGGCATCACCACTTCGCCCATATCTCCTGTACGCACCTCTTTACCATCGATAATCAGAGGGATCTCAATGACTGTTTTATTTTGTCTTTTAAGTTCAGCCTCGAGAGCTTCTCTCTCCGGGCTACCTTTAAGATAAGATTTTACCGGCTCGTTTGCCGGAAGGGGGAAAGAATAAATAGCGTTGTTCATATTTTTATGGTTTTTTAAATTTGTTTGTTGTTTCTGATTGAAAATTCACATCCGCAGTACTGCTGATTGTAGAACTGCTTGGCAAGCTCATTGCGCCTCTCATAGAGGCCTCCTTTGCGCCAGTTCCTGTCCCAGAATGTGGCCCCATCGGGGTGCTGCGAAGCTGCCCAATTGCCTGCGGCAATGATCTGGTTAAGGTCCTTCCATCGGGAGGAGGCGAGGGTGGTGGTGAAGCAGTCGAACCCGTTCTGCGAGGCGTATTGCGCAGCGCGCAGAAGGCGGTACCTGAAGCATTCGAGGCACCTGGCTCCTCTCTCAGGCTCAGAGGCCAGATGGCAAAGCCCCTCTCTCCACTGCGCGTGGTCGTCATCCCAGTGGCTGTCGTCCAAGTCCACTATGGGGACTCCGATCTGCGCAGCATACCGCACTATCTCCTCTTTTCTGCGGAGGTACTCATCCTCTGGGAAGATGTTCGGGTTATAGAAGAAAATGGTAGTGGCATAATTATTGTCCTGCAACCATTCGAGTATGGCTGCAGAGCAAGGGGCACAGCAGGAGTGTAGAAGCACTTTGGTCATACATACAAATATATGAAAATTTTAACTTTAATACTCATAATGACAATACTATTTCCAAAAGAAAATGCCGAGGCTCAGGAGTGTGGGCCCAAAGTGGGTGTATTCCTCAGTGGTGGAGGGGCATTGGGCTTTGCCCATATAGGTATGCTTCAGGCTCTGGAAGAGGCCGGGATATCCCCGGAATATGTCTCCGGAGCCAGTATGGGGGCGCTTGTAGGGGCTTTCTACAGTGCAGGGAATGACCCTCAGCAGATAAAGGAGATAGTTATGAAAGAGAAACTCTACAAGAGGGAGAATCTCTTCGCACTTTCGGGTGCAAAGGTGAAAGGGGTGAGCCTCTCGGCCAATAGGAAAGTGAGGAACATCCTGAGCAGACACATCGGGACAGATCAGTTTGATGATCTCGAGAAGCATTTTATGGTGGCGGTATCGAACCTTACAGAATCGCAGACCGAGGTGATCGATTCGGGCGATGGTCTTATAGACTATCTGCTGGCATCGATGGCGATACCGGGAGTTTTTGAGCCTGTCGTTATCGATGGGGATATATATGTGGATGGCGGATCGCTGAACCATTTCCCTACCAAGAGTATAAGGGAGAAGGTGGATATCCTGATAGGGATAGATGTGATGCCCAGAAAGGGTGATGTGACGATAAGTAACACAAAAGATCTCCTCACCAGTTTTATCCACTCACTGGCTATAGTGAGCGGAGAAGAGGGAAGAGATCTTTGTGACTATATGGTAGAATCATCGGCCATAAACTTCTATAGTGCCTTCGACTTCGATAAATTCGAAGAGATCCATAACTACGGTTATGAGACGATGAAGAAGTATCTGGAAGAACATCCGGAACTTGTAGCGGAGGTTACTCCATAATGGAAGCGGCAACGATGTTGGCCACTACACCACGGGTTCTGGCTACGACACCTGCAGCGTCTGATGGGTGAACTCTGTTTGTAAGGAGGATCACGCAGCAGTTGTTGTCGATGTCAAACAGCATAGATGTGCCGGTGTAGCCGGTGTGAACGAAGGTGTTTGGCTGGGTGAGGAAGATGTCACCTTTAGTACCTGCACCTGTAGTGTATGTATCCCAGCCAAGATTTCTTTCGATAGATGGATCGTTGGTCTTGGGGTTGGTCATCATAGTCTCCACCATAAGAGGGCTGAGTACTCTGCGCCCTTTGACTTCACCTTTGTTAAGGATAGCTGCAGCGATAACTGCGAGGTCCTCTGCATTTGAGAACACACCGGCGTTACCGGAGTTACCCATATTTACAAGGCGGGCTGTAGGGTCGTGAACTTCACCGAGGATAACTTTGCCGTTCTCCACTTCGGTAGGTGCTACCAGTGAAAGGAAGTCAGGGGTTACAGTAGAGAGGGCTTCCTGACGGTCAGCAGCGTCAAGAGGGAGGTATGAGGTGTGTTTCAGACCGAGAGCTCCGAATACATTCTGCTGTGCATATTGATAAAGTTTCATCCCTGTGACATTCTGAAGGATGTTCTGTAGGGTGATGAAGTTAAGACAGCTGTATGTATAACCTGTGGTAGGTTTGTACTTCAGAGGGAGCTCCTGCGCGATGTGTTTGATAAGTGAATCGGGTGTGGCAGGGCCGTATTTTTTAAGGTAAGATGCTGTGTTGATATAAGGGAGGATACCTGATGAGTGAGACAGAAGGTCCTGTACGCGGATAGAGGTTTTGCGACCGGTCTCAGGATCTACCCACTGCTGGAATCCAGGGATATACATCTCTACAGGGTCGGTAAGACGAACTTTGCCATTCTCCACCAATTGGAGGAATGAGAGGGTAGTACCTACACATTTACTTACTGAGGCCAAGTCGAAGATGGTGTTCTCGGTCATCTTCACTGTGTCGGGGTAGACTTGCTTATTGCCGTAGGCTTTGAGATAAGCGATCTTGTCGCCCCTTACCACTGCAAGGACTGCACCGGGGATCTCTGATTTGGCTATAGCCTGATTGATGACACTGTCGGCAAGCTGAAGTCTCTCAGAGCACATACCAACAGACTCAGGGGATACTTTCTGAAGTTTGATATTACCCGAATTGGAAGTACAGCAGCTTGAAATCATAACTGCTGACAGGAGAATAAATAGTACTTTTTTCATAAGGTTATATGTTTTATGCTTATTTCACTTTTAACGATTCGAACAGAGGGAGAAACTGTGGGAACGATTTGTTGATGCATTCGACTCTGTCTACCCCCATCTTTTCAGGTGTCCCCAGAGAGGCGAGATATACCGCCATCGCGATGCGGTGGTCGTTGAATGAATTGTAGGTCCCTTTGGCAATATTATTCCCCTCCACCAATCTTCGTGCGTAAGAGATCCCATCGATATACATAGTTCCCTCTTCTACCTCCACTTTTACCCCCATCTTCTGAAGGCTCTCCATAATGGACTCTTTTCTGTTCGACTCCTTGGTGCGGAGGCGGTCTACCCCTTTGATGGAGCTTTCACCTTCACAGAAGGCTGCAAGTACAGCCAGGACGGGGAAGAGGTCGGGTGAGTTGGTGGCATCATATTCGAATGCCCTCAGATGGGACATCTTTACCCTGATCCCGTCATCCTCCTGACAGATATACCCTCCACAGTTACGGATGATATCCACTATAGCTCTGTCAGCTTGGAAACTGTCGAGGTCCAGACCTTTAAGGAGGATATCCCCAAACAGGGCACCCGCCACAATGAAGTTCGATGCTGAACTCCAGTCCCCCTCTATCGCGAACGATGCAGGGCTGTATTTCTGCTTGCCGGGGATGGTGAATACCAGATTCCCATCCACCTCTGCACTTTGGATGGTTATTCCGAATTTGCTGACTACATCGAGGGTCAGTCTTATGTATGGCAGACTGGTGGCATTGGTCACAGTCAGGACACTGTTTTTCTTGCTCAGAGGGAGAGCCATCAGGAGCCCCGATATAAGCTGCGATCCCTTTTTGCCGGAAATGGTCACTTTCCCACCGGCCAATGGACCGCTTACCACTGCAGGGAGGGTGCTCTCTGCAGAGAGGATACATTTGGCGTCAAACTCCTCGAGGGACTCTTTGCACCCGTACATCTCTCTGTTCAGGAGTGTCCCTGAGCCGGTGATGGTCACCCCTTCTCCCAGCTGGGCTGCGATGGGGATGCACAGGCGGGAAAGGAGCCCTGACTCACCTACGAAGAGGTTCAGTGTATTGGGGGTGATAAATGATGAGGTCATCACGTGGGGCATCACGGCGTTCTGTTTGGTGATCTCCTTGAAACCTTTACTATGGATAGTGACATTGTCCCCCAGGACATCTACCCCTGCTCCGATCTGCTTCACCACTCCGAGTGCATAGTCTATGTCGTCGCAGCGGCTGAGATTCTGGAACTCACTCTCACCCTTGGCGAGCGATGCCGCGATGATTGCCCTTTGGGCCACACTCTTGGAAGCAGGGATGGTAATCTCCCCCTCGATTTTGTGCCCAGGGGCAAATTTCTCCATCTGCTGGTATGAGAACTGCCCGATATTCCACTTGTCCCCTGCACTCAGGGTGCAATACATAAACGGTGCTCCGATATTCAATGCCTCCAGACGGGTGTAGCGCCCTACTGAGCCCATAGTAAAAGCGATGAGCTGAGTCCCTTTGCCGAAGGCGCCGAGGCGGTGCTGTTCATACAGCTGCATCACCCTCTCTGCATCCTGGATAGAGTTTGCCTGGGTGCAAATCTTAATGATATCTGCCCCCCTTTTGGCAGCTCTGCGGCAAACATCCATCAGCTCTGCTGTCTGTGGGGTGGAGTTATAATTGTGGAAAGAGAAAATTTTCTTGAGATTCCTTTTTTTGAGGGTGGGGGCCAATGACTGGAAAAATGAGTCCGAGGACAATACATCCACATCTATGTACCTGGCTCCCGACTGCACAGCTGCCTCCGCGAGGTGTCTGGTGCTCTTGCGGCACACCGCAATAAGGGGCACCTTGGCCTCCAGGAACAATTGTCTGGTCTGATTTTCAGAGAGATTGCAAAGATCCAGACGCACCTCTCCGATAAGATCGGGAAACTTCTTCAGGAGCTTCTCGCACTTCTTTACAGACTTGACGCAGTCCTCATATTTATAGTCAGTAATACTAATGCAATACATCTGCAGCAGCTTTTGCTAAATCTTCAAAACTAATGGTCTCGATGCACGATTTCCCAATTTCTTGTAAAAGTACAAAATCTACCCCGTTTTCTCCCCTTTTTTTATCATTTTTTACTGCATCCATAAGATTTTCCACTCCGTATGGGACCTGAAGGTCAAAACCCATCATATCGAGGGTACTGCAGAACTCCTTCAGAGACTCTTCTGGAAGGTACCCTTTGAGGGCAGATATCTGTGCAGCGATCTTCATCCCTTTGGCTACAGCCTCGCCGTGGAGGAGCGGTTCTCTGGCAGCGGCTGCGCACTTCTCGATAGCGTGACCGAAAGTGTGGCCGAAGTTGAGAAGCTTCCTCTCGCCGCTTTCACGGAAATCCCTCTCCACTACATCTGCCTTGATCTGTATTGCGGTAGCGAGAAGTTCCCTGAATTCCGGGGTGCCGGTGTCAAAGCCTTGGGTCAGATAATTTTTTGCTTTGGCGAAGCTCTCGGCATCTTTAATGGCAAAAGCCTTTATCATCTCAGCCGCTCCGGCGAGAAGTTCCCTGCGCGGAAGGGTCCTGAGGGTGGAGGTGTTGATGTATGTAAACTCCGGAAGGGAGAAAGTGCCGAGGATATTTTTGAGACCGTCAAGATTGACCCCGGTCTTGCCACCGGTGGAGGCATCGACTTGAGCCAGAAGGGTAGTGGGGAGATAACCGCACTTGATCCCTCTTTTAAAAATGGATGCTACAAAACCACCGATATCTGTCAAAATCCCACCGCCGACGCACAATAGAAATGTGCTGCGGCTGCACTCCATCGCGACAAGTCTCTTGGCAATAGTCTCCACTGTGGCGAGGGTCTTTTGTCCCTCTGAGATCTCCACTTCGATTTGTGGAAAAGGGAAATAGCGGCCATAAAGGTGACTGATCCCCTTGTCAATAAGGACTACGACCTCTTTTTTCCCTTCAAGAAGAGGGGAGAGCGCCTCAAAATTATCGTGTATGAAGAAAGTTTTTGACATATTTCACAAAGGTAATAAAATATGGTTTTGATATTTATAAATTTTTAATACCTTTGCACCGCAAAGTTTACCTCTGCTAATGCCCAGATGGCGGAATCGGTAGACGCGCTGGTCTCAAACACCAGTGGGGTAACACCTGTGCCGGTTCGACCCCGGCTCTGGGTACGGAAGCGGGGAAAGTTGAAAAACTTTCCTCGCTTTTTTTATTTTTTCCACGTAACTCATTGGTTCCAGTATTTTCTGATCCATTTTTTTTGAATACTCTTTTACCTCTTCCCCTTTTATATTTTTACCAATAGTCTCAGTAAAAGTATTGTCAGGAATAGCTTTAAAATCTGCACCCTTAATAAAAACAAAAATGGTCATAGATTTTGCTTCTTCCTTCAGTTATCTAACTATTTCTCTAATTCCGGAATCTGAGATAATACTAAGATCTTCATCCTCAGTGTCAGAATTATCATTCTCTGAATTACCAATATACTTTTTACACAGAAAATGGCACCTACGAGAGCAATAACTATTAATATAAAACGCTCACTCCATCTGAATTTTGTTTTTTTATAATTAAATAACAACACATTAATACTATTACTTCAGCACTTTTATGAGATTCTTCTTCATATGTTCATTAGCCTCTGTATTGCCCCTACTTCACCTCAATTCATTCCCTTCAGTTTTACCAACATCCTAGAAACCCACTCTTTTTCTTCTGCTAAATATCCATTATAGAAATCCCATGTATCATCACTCTCAATAGACTTCATATCTTCTCTAGAATTATCAATATATGTTTTATAACTCTCTAAATGAGATATCGCATCGTGAACTCTATTCAATCTCAATAGAGCAATTATCTCACTCTTGTAAATGTTAATATTTTCAGGATTGATAGATTTCGCCTTGGTTATGAGCGTGAGGGCTTCAAGATTACTATCAGTTGTGTTCTTTGTTGCCATTATACAATTTGCCTTTAGTATATAGTCATCCGATTGAGCCACTCCATTTTCTATATTTTGATTAACTAAAGTCAGACATTGCCTAAATCGACGATCCTGATACTTCATTGTAGCCACATCAGTAACAGCAAAAGAAATAATTTTCTCAAAATCCTTAGACTTTTCAGTAGATGGTTTCCCTGAATCATTAATTCTAGAGACAAGTGCAGGATGAGTATAAGAATTTACATACATCACATTATTTCTTTCTATTATGTATTCCTTCTCCATTCTGCTTAAAGCAGTTGAAAGAGCGTTCTTGTCATAACCAAGTATTTCAAGAACTTTTACTGCTAATTTATCTGCTTCTTTTTCCTGTTCATGGTTATACTCCATTCCTAACCTTTCAAGTACTTGCATACCAATACTTGTTGATAATACTGCCATATTGAATGTAGCAGCTCCAGGGACATAATAACTATTATTCGCAACAGCCACACCCTCAGCCACGGCTGTTAATCCTGTTGCCAATGCAGCCCAGAATTCTGCACGATTTTGGCGTTGCGCAGCCTTATTGATATTCTGTATTGAATGATCTAAAATAAAGTGTGCGATTTCATGTGCCAAAACTGCCACCAATTCATCCTCTGAATGCAAAACTGATAACAAGCCTGTATTTAATACTATTGTACCATTAGGGTAGCAACATGCATTAATAATTGGATTCTGCTGAATAAGAACATTTATACTCCCTGGCCTTCCATCAATTAACTGAATAGGAGCTATTTTTGCAATAATACTATAAATATAATTTTCCAAATAAGGGTCATTTAAAGCTAAATCATAACTTTCAACTCTACTTATATACTCTAATGCATCCTCTTCCATCTCTCTCCTTAGTTTATATTGAAAGCCCTTATCCTTCAGCATATAAAGCACATTTGTAATAATCTGAGCATCCCAAAAATCCTGAACGTTCTTGTACTCAAATTCAAAACAATCATCTATCCTTGATGTTATCTCAACCCTTCTACCATCTTTTGTAGTAATAAAAAATTTCTCAATTAATTTATCTGAATATGTTTTAGTTGGATCGGTATGACTTTCGTGTGTAAACTTTACCAAAGTTACTTGTTCTCCTTTTTTTAGTACTCCATTATTCCTAATTATTTTAGCGCTCAAATCCAAGTTAAACTCTTGAGAATAAGATATAATACATAGCAAGCATAGGGTAATTGAGATAATAAATTTTTTCATTTCCAGATATTTTTAAATCCGTACGAAGTTACAAATAATTCTACTTTTATAGCTACTACTGATGCGATAAATTTTGTTTAAAAAACCAACTTCAGTTCATTGACATTCTGATTTTGAATGAGCGGTTAAGGAACATTTAAGAGTTCCTTGACATCTCTCCTGGTGAGTAGCGATGTTCCAAGTACTTTAAAGATCTTTGTAATTGTAGTGCAGCTTTCACCCATACCAGTAATAGGTAGGTGCTGATTGAATCCAATGGTGGGTCTTTACATCATTTTATGAGCATCCCAATGGGACTTTGATAGTCAGGTTTTTCTTGGTCCATTTGAAGAACGTTTCAATCTGTCACCGGTTACGATATATGTTGGCAATTACAAGTGACCCAAGTTCAAAGTTGTTGGTTATAAAGGTGGTAACCTCATTCTTTTCAGCATCATAGAACTCTATAAGGCGCAAGTCTTTGGGATACTTTTTTAGCTGATATAACCACTAAGATGAATGGTATTGTCAACTACATCATACTTTATAGTCGCCTTTGTTCTTGTAACGAAATAGGTTCCGTTTAGATGCATCCTGTACAGAGCTTCATAGTCAGCATAGGCCTTATCCATCGTATAGATAGCCCATTTGTAGGACTCATATACATCTAGGAAGTTTCTGTCGTGCCATCTGCTGTCCGTGATATAGATACTATCTGGTATGCTTCCACTTAAGTCCAAGACCGTGTGCATCTTGACTCCTCCCTTGGAGAACTTGCCCAAAGCCCATTTAGATAATTTGATGCTGCGAGGGATTGTTGTAGAGTTAATTGCAAAGATCTCCCATCCGGGAAGATATACATCAGGAATGTTTTCCTTGGTGTACATCGTACGAACCTTTCAGATGAGCCACAAACCAAGTTCTTCGAAGATTCTGTAATCTCTGGATTCGTTTGCTTTGGATAGGGAGGATGAATCTACAACGACAGGAATACCAAGATGATAAGCGGTATTATTAACAGACCTGAGAACCAATATGATATCCTTCAGTGACTTATATCCGGCCAACTGACCAAACATCAGATGAAGACAATGGCTGTAGCTATTGAGGTTCTTCGCATGAAAGTCTCCTTTATACTTCTTGACGGAGTCTTTAAAGACCTATCTGGGAAAGTAGGTCATGATCTGAGAGAAGACATATTTGTCTTTGTTCATGATTTGCGGCTTTAAATAGCCACAAATTTAGCCAAACACTCATTTCAAATCGTAAAAAGTCAAAGAGCTATTTAAATAATTTATAGTTAATGACTTGAAACGACGTTGAACCGAATTATCGCATCGGAAAGCGATTCAAATCGCAAACAAGTAAACCAGTATAAAGTGTTAAATATTAACAAGTTAGATGTAAATAATGCAAATTTAACGCATCACTAGTGTTCAAATTTCATAAATAAATCTTAAATTCTACATAGTAAAACACTTTAATGTTATTTATTAGAAAGTTTGTATTTTTGCTTACTAAGTATTTTCCTTGAGTGTGCTATGATTAAAGAAAGTGATATTGTTGAATCAATTGATAGTACTCTTGTTTCATCTGATTTATCAGATGTAGCTATAGATATGTCAGAGAATTGCATTGATAGTATTCTGAATGATGGCCTTTTTAGAGACATACCTGTCATACGTAGTCTGGTAGGAATTATAAAAACTACAAAATCCATCTCAAATGTATTGCTTCTGAAGAAAATAATAGCATTCATGAGAAACTTAAGCGGTACTTCAACGGAGATGAGGCAAGATATGATTTTCAAGCTCAATTCTAAACGGAGTTATCGCGAAAGTGTTGGGGAGCAAATACTTTTTATTTTGGACAAGTGTGACTCTTTAACAAAAGCAGATTTACAAGGGATAATCTTTGCACAATATGTTAAAGGGAATATTCCTCCTGAGAAGTTTATGAAGATAGCTCAAATTATCAATAATAATGACATCTCTGAGATTCTGTTTTTTATTCGGAATATAACAAATGAGTGCTTGGAACATATAGACTACTCACCATTTGTAAATATGGGAGTTGTCACCATTCACGATACATGTACAATTAGAAAAGTAAGACCTGAACTAATGGGGGCGAGTTTGAATGTAGGTAAACTATACCCATGGATTAATGAAAATGGGCAAATTCTAAAGAACATATTATACGATTACTTAAGTAAATAATACCCCTCCGAGTTGCGGGAGCAAGGGATTCAAAACCTCCGGTTTTGCAGCTAAAAACACATCTTGCTTTTTTTCGGTTATGGCCATTATTCTCCCAGCCAGAACTATTGACATTAGAATGAAAAAATCCTACCATACCTAAGAGTTTTGTCCTTTTATATTAAAGTGATTTGTGCGGGGTTGGACATTTAGTAGGATGAAATCCTTGCAATAAATTGATTTTCACATCTTTGTGAAGATTGTCGTTGATGTGCTTAAAAAATGCTCTTTCTGTGGGTCTAAAAATGTGGTCAAGAATGGCTTGCGAGACAGCACTTAACGGAATAAATGCAAGGATTGCGACCGATACGTATTCAGATGTGTCAGTTCCATCAGATGCTGATAGTGCGCAGATATATGATTCAAGACCTTGATATACAAGTATCTAAGAAGCTACTTGACCTTGTAAATGTCATTACAAAGACTGATAAGAAAAGCTTTATTGGGGCGTTCAATGTTTGGTGTGAGAAGTATAAAGATGTGATAAACGAAAGAGTTAGATTTTGTTATATAGCCTTCGCCAACCACCGGAATACCATACAGTCGATTCCAAATAAGCACGGTCGACCGTGCTTATTTGGAATTTACTACATAAAACATTATTTACCTATTACTTACGAAGGAAAAATAAGCAACACATATTCATTTTACACTATCCGCATCTTAAAAAACCATTACATAAATTGCCAAATCCTATAAAAAACATAAGATTTGGCAATTTATACAACGATTCGGAAGTTAGGCTACTTAATTACGACATCCAATGACCCTCTCTTCGTTTCTGACAGGTTAGCATCAACAATAGCCCACTGTATCGTAAATGAATTCGTATCAGAGACATTTACATATGGTGTTATATCCAGTTCCATCTGTAATCCTTGTAATAGCCCATATCCGGCTTCTTGGAACTCCCTATTTTTTATTGATCGATCCTTATTCCATAGCCATACATTCTCTTTCACGTCAGCAAGAGGCCTTATCATTGCTCTCCTTGTTTCTCGCGGCATGGCAATCCAACCAATCTCCGGTTTTAAAGGTATCAAACATGCAGTGGAGACACGACTTTTATTATATAAATATAATTTTACATTATCGGGGAATCTCAGAAAAATCATCATATCTCCAGTAGGAGCTGTGCCATTATTGATCACTTTAAAAGATAATTTTTGAAAAGATGCATCCGTAATTTCTTTTGTTAGCATTAATCTTTTATACTCATATTCCTCTTTGATATACTCCTCTCTCTCTTTATTATATGCCTCTATCTTTGCAGCGTCAATCTCTTGAGTAAACAAATAACTTGGATCTGCAATAACTTTTGAATAATTGTCAGTTGTCGCCTCAGGGAAGTTGAATATCACTTCATCCATAGCACATTTTAATTCCTCGTCTACGTTTCTTAACAAAGGACGATTTAAAATCTTCTCACTATCACCACTATCGAACAAAACAGCAGGTGATGAATGTCGAGTCTTTAATTGTTCCAATTCCTGTCTTAACCTCTGAATTTCAATATCTTTTTCATCTTGTTCTGGAGGAAGTAAATACTCATCTTCCATCAAATAATGGTCTAATCCAAAGTCCTCGGCAGTAAATTGTATATTCTTATCTGCACTAACAATAATTATATCATCCTTTTTCCATCCTGACTTTAAAGCAGTTAGAATAATCATATTGTCACTTCTGCTCAAGTCGAACAATCTCCTATCCTCTTCTGTAGGATTTGGAGCTTTACAACGAAGCACTGGAATTTTAACTTTCTCATGATTAATTAATATCTCGTACAATTTACTCGATATCTTTTTGGCTCTCTTCTGAATTTTCCCTTTTGCCGAATCCTTCTTCTCATCAAGTTCTGCATGTACTTTAGGCACAACAACAATCGTATATTGAGCCTCTATTCCGAGTAGTTTATTCCACGGAATTTGTTGAAAGTCCTGATAATGCAAATATATGTTAGTATCAAGAAATAGGTATTTCATTATAGAACGCTGAATAAACCATTTATACTACAAACTTTCATAATAAACTATTATGCCACGACAGAAACTTTTACTACACCCTGTATTTTTATCAAGCAACAATGATTTCTTCAACTCTTCTACCTTATAACCTTTCTCCAAGTCCTTTATCGAATCATATATATAGTGATATTGTAAAATCTGCTCGTAGTTACCAATATGGGCCTTATTAACCATTAAATCAAACTCTTGAACAATTTGATTTAACAAAATATGAAACTTATTAAACCTTTGTACAGATAACCTTCTTATTGGACTCTTTGTTGATTTAAAATAGTCCTGCGACTCCTTTATTTCACGTCCAAAAGCATGGGCCAAATCATTTCTAATTGTTCTTATTGTTTCTAAGTCAGATATGGAATCAGTCATGGAATTTGGCAAACTACCGAAAAGTCGTTTTAGATTTTCAATCCTCGACTGCCAAGTGCCTTTCGTACATGATACGATTTTTTCATCAATCTCATCCTTCCTTAAAAACAATCCATGTTTCTTATACATTATACCATCAATAACATGAGGTGCTCCAATCATAATGCCTGGATCAGAATCAATGCTCTCACTTACAATAGTAGCAATATAATTCTCCAAATATGAACACGAAGATAACAATAAGCTTAATCTAACCCAATTTGCAAACTCATTATAGTTATTTGACCAATCCTTTATTGTCCTGGTTCTGTTATCCTTCATTAAGCCAAAATCAAATGCCTTAGAATCCCATAGAGCGCCAGCTTCTTTTAGATGTGAGTATGTATATCCCTTCGCACTTTCAAAAGATGTAATCATGCTCATCAAATCATTATCGTAGCTCTTGTAAATTCTATATGGTAAAGAGTGAGGATATATAGGAGTCCACCTATCAAATACAATATTATTCCATTTTCTCATATCTAAGATAAATTTCGGAAACTATATTCTACATCATTGAAATAAATCATCAAGCGTAACCTCAGACTGTATATCGTTCCAGTATGAATTTCTTTTAACGCCATTAGGAGTTATCATTGTAAGATGGATTGCTTTTTTTGTCTTGGTTTGCTCTCTATATGCGGCTCTTTTGTTTCGCAACTTCGCATCTTCATCTTTTGTAATTACATACTCCGTATCAGACGTATACTTCATCTCACAAAGATTTATAACCTTATCTCTACGATCTATCACCAAGTCTATCTGGGCTCCCTTTGCATCATTACTATCCGGTTGATAACGCCACGAATATGCATTACTCAACATACCACTTATACCTAAAGCTTTCTTTACTTGGGGGATATGTTGAAGAACAACTCTTTCGAATGCCAATCCTTCCCATACACGATGAAATTGTGCATCAAGAGAAGCTTGCCAAAAATGTTCATCTCCTTCGACATTACTCTGGATAAAACGGAAATAAAAGATGGTATAATTATCAATTAACTGATATAATGCATCTTTTGCTTTCTTCCCGGGTGTGCTATACTTGCGGATAAAACCACACTCTTCAAGTTCAGAAAGTTTTCGAGTTAAGCCGCCATTCCCTCTCAATCCAGTAGATTCTATTATTTCTGAACGTGTCAGGCCCACCTTTTTCTGTGCCAAGGCTGTTACAATAGCAATATAAGGTTCTTCCTTTTTGAACAAGGAAGCATATAATTGCGAAAACTCATTGCGAAGCTGTCCATCCTTTGCAAAAAATATCGCATCAATATTCTGAATCTGACTTAAACTTCTGGACATAAAACTCCAATAGTATGGAATACCGCCCATGATCATATAATTCTCAAGTATCTGTTCACGCGACATAGTCAGACCCAAAGATTCAGCATATTCTTCACATTCACTTAAGCTAAATGGTTGCAAAAGTATCCTTCCTGTGAGTCTATTATGAAGTCCTCCATGATTATGGATAATCTTACTGATAATCCACGAGGTTGCAGAACCACATACAATGAGAAGTATATCCTTACGCGCAGTAGCCCATCCATTCCAGAAATGCTCTAATGCCATCATAAAATCCGACTTAGGCGTATCCAGCCAAGGTAACTCATCGATAAAAATTACCTTCTTTACATCTTTTGATTCTTTTATAACTATCTTCAAAAGATTGAAAGCATCCAACCAAGTATTTGGATGTGGACAATTATCATATCCTGCCTCTATCAATGATTGTCTAAAGTTTTCCAACTGAACACTTGTTTTACCTTTTGCCAGTCCTGTATGTTGAAATGTAAAAGTATAATCAAATGTCTCACGAATTAGAAATGTCTTTCCAACCCTACGTCGGCCATAGACTGCAATAAACTGTGAGTATTCAGAATGCTTAGCTTCAAGCAACTTTTCCTGTTCTATTTTACGACCTACTATCATAATAAACTAGCTTTGACACAAATATACAACATTTTTTGCCAAATCTCATATTTTTACAGAGATTTGGCAAATTATCAAATCCTATTCCAACATACTCACCAGATCCCGCTTCATATCCTCGTCGATTTCGGAGTAGTGGGCGAAGGCGCGACTGCCTTCTTTGTGGCCACTGAGGGCTCCGACCAGGTTCGGGTCCTTGACCTGTTTGTAGAGGTTGCCAACAAAACAGCGGCGGGCCAAGTGGGAGGAAGCCACTTCGTTGAGAGGGCGGATTTCCTGCTCGCTGGTGGTTGGATTATATACTACAACCGGACTGATAAGACCTGCAGCGAGGAACATCTTCTTGATGGCGACATTGTATTTATGTTGAGAGATCAAAGGGAGGAGTTCATCAAATGGAATGTCCTTATATCTCTCGAGTATTTCCTTTGCAATAGAGTTCAATGGCACACGCACTGTCACCGGACGACCGTCCTTTGTTTTGCGTGGAATATACTCGACTCTTCCGTTAATTACGTTTACCTAGTAGGGAATGAAACCATAGTGTTCATTCCCTGGTAGGGCTGTTTTTGGGGCGATTTGGGGTATTTTGTGGTGTAGTAGGGAATGGGAGAGTATTTTTCATTCCCTGGTAGGGTTTTGGCGATGTTATCACGAAGAGATTAGGCACACTTTTGCCCTGTGGAGCCCCATTTTCGTGCCTAATCCCTTCGTGATACAGACACCCGAACGAGTATGGTGCGACGACGGTGACTGCAAAACTTAAAATTTAATTTTGAATAATGCCGGTAAATGTCTTACATTTGTACCGAAATAAGTTTACCGCGCCCAGATGGCGAAATAGGTAGACGCGCTAGCTTCAGGAGCTAGTGGGGTAACACCCGTGTCGGTTCGACTCCGGTTCTGGGCACCAGAAATGCGACTTCAATTTTATTGGAGTCGCTTTTTTTTTCGCCCAGTCGGTGAAAATTTGTTATATTTGAAGAAATTAAAATTCAGTCAAATATGAGAAGTCTGTATAGATTATTGGGTTGGGTACTTTCCGCTGCTGTGCTATGCTCTTGCGGGGTCGAATCGAACTGCAACGCCTAGCCTCCAAATGTGTAGCGGAAGCGGAATCTCACGATGAACGTTGTTGGCTATTTTAATCAATAACATTGAAATAATATGAAAATTACAGATTTAATTCCTTATTGTGTATTACCTAGAGATAATCACAGCGTTTTGTATCTACACAAAGATGATCTTAATAAAGAGATGAGTGTATGTTTGTTTATGGATAAAAAGTGTAAATCAGACGAGCAGATTTTAGCTATGCATCAAACACAGATGTATTTAACGAGGTCGCTCATAGATTACGAAATTGAGCAGACTCCGGAGAATATCAAATTTTATTTAGATAGATTGGTTAGAAAATACCCAGACAAGTATATTGAAATAACTCTTGATGCTTTTGAAAAATTCAGAGATTTCTATAATGCTTCATGGAAGAATCTTAGTACAGATGAGCTGTTCCAAACCTTAATTAGTATTTTGGAAGAGAGAGATAAGAGGTGTAGCAACTATGAAAATAAATAACTTTTATTATGGACTTAACAAAAAGAAGAAAGCCAGAAAATAAGAAAAGATTTGAAGAATTATTGAATAGATATCCAGCAGAACCTGAACATAAATTTCCTAAAACAGAAACTGGGGAATTCGATATTCGTAATGCAGAAATTATTGATGACTTTTATGACAATGTAAAATATACTGACGAGGAAATTGAATTCATGGCTGAACACGATTTTGATGCATTTAGTAATAAGTTTCCAAGTTTGAGTGAATATTACATGGAAGTACTAGACGATCTTTTTTAAGGTGATACCTTTTCTTACACAGTTGATAACCAGATTGTCAAAAATTTTAGGCAAGGAACTGCAGAAATCACCGCCCTCGGTTAATGTGTTTAAAGCCAGATCCTTAAAATCCTCATTTTTTCTATAAAGATCATACATATATCTCATTACATATTCAAATACTTTCTGGCCATCATCATTAGTATTGATCGGGTGATTCTTAGTACCATAAAAGAATTGCAAAGTGTATTGCCTGTCAATAGGAGGAACAAGATCTGGCAAAATGTGAGCAAGAGTCTTTGAGCTGGATACTAATTTTGATTTGCCTTCTGTTGCCTTAATACTAAAGCAAACGTGAGTCATGTCCTTTATAAGATCCGTAAAGTTGCTATCTGAAATATCATCTACAGTTTTTCCTCTCCACTTCTTATAGATTTCCCTATTATTCTTAGTTAAAATACTTTCCTTGAAATCTTTAAAATCTGGCATCTTTGCACCAGCATCTCCCATTCTGTGCATACCCCAAGATGCCAATGTCGCATAAATGTATTCCAAATGTTTTTCACTAAGAAATTCAATCCTATTTCTTGCATATTCTATTGCCTTCTGGTGAAAATAAATAGATGGCCCTGAGAAATTATCTGGAGCCTTCATTAGTTCCAACGCATTAGAATTATTAGAAAGCAAATGTTTTAAAAGCTCTAAATACTCTTCCATATATCTCTCCGTTTTGTACAAAGTTATAAAAAGTTTTCAAATATCCCCACCAGATTCTTCTTTGGGTGTGTTATTTTATTTTGCATCAGTAGGTGATGTATGAGATGGTGATTTCTTTGGAGAGAGGTTGGGCACGGCGATGTTCTCCGTATGGCGTTCTGTGGCATTATTCATGGCCTGACCCTGGAAAGTCAGGAGGGTTTGGGCACGGGTGCTCCATTCAGGTGGGCCTGAGATGGATGATGGCGTTCCCAACCTCTCAAGTCCAGACGCCGGAGATGCAACAGCCGGCTTTTTTTTCGCCCAGTCGGTGAAAATTCGTTATATTTGAAGAAATTAAAATTCAGTCAAATATGAGAAGTCTGTATAGATTATTGGGTTGGGTACTTTCCGCTGCTGTACTACTTTGTTCTTGTGGGGTCAGTAAGAGGGATACCACTGTTTTTGTTAAAGACGAATATGGTGTAGTGGAGAAGATCAATCCCCACAAAAAGGAGATCTATCTCGTCTTTACCGGACACTACAGCCAATCAGATTCGGGATATTTTGAAAATTTTGACGGGGTGGTCCCTGTTCTGGATATTTTGAAGGAGAAGGGGGTGAAGGGTTCATTCTTCCCCACAGGGGTGTGCTTCGACGTGGAGAGATATCAGGAGCCTGTCAAAAGGATTATCGCCGAGGGGCACTACCTCTCATCCCACTCATACGCACATCTTCTGCTATGTGAAAATGGTGTCTCTCTGGTGAGCGAAGACTCTTTGAGGGCAGATTTTGCCATTATGGAGAGCCGTCTCGAAAAATATGGACTCACTCACGAGCAGTACTGCTGGCTTATCCCCCCATACGAGACTTACGACCAGAAAGCTGTAGATGTGATGACCGATATGGGCTACAGACTGGTAAATCCTACAGGAGGTTTTATCACAGGTATGGACTGGACCAGTCCGGGGGCATCCAATTATCGCTCTACAGAGGAGATTCTGGAACATCTCTGGAAATATGAGCAGGAGAATACCCTCAATGGAGTGGTGCTTCTGATTCACGCTATGAACTATCCGGATCGCACCGATGAGGACCGTCCGTACACCCATCTCGGCGAGATTATCGACCGATTGAAAGAGAAGGGGTATACCTTCAAGACTATGAAGCACGTAATAGAAGCCCAAAATACCATCTAAAACCAGACAAATATGAAAAGATTACTTCCATTTCTACTTTTCTTGCTGCCATTTGTGGCGCAGGCCGAATCGCTCCATTTTCCATATAACCCGGCCCTTTCGCCAGACGGGAAGACCATATATTTCTCCTACGACGGGGACATCTTTACCGTCCCTGCAGAGGGGGGGATGGCGATGAGATTTGTCTCTCTCGGAGCCATTGAGAACCATCCGAAGGTGTCGCCTGACGGCAAATGGGTGGCATTTGCTTCCAATATCCAGGGCAATTATGATATCTATGTGGTCCCTGTCAAGGGTGGTCAGGTGCAGCGTCTTACCTGGCACGAGGCCAATGACTATCCGAGCGGCTGGAGTGCAGATTCCCGCAATATCTATTTTGAGACCAACAGGGCAAATACCCGCACTACCTATAAAGTGGCCATCAGTGGTGGTACCCCAAAAAGACTTTTCGAAAACTATTTCAATACCATCACCAATGTGGTGGAGAATCCTGCCACCGGTGAGATTTATTTCAATGAATCGGGCGAGGCATTCAATTTCCCCACCCGCAAGAGATATGTGGGTGATCACAATATCAATGTTAAATCCTGGAACCCTGCCACCGGTGAATACAAGGAGCTCACCTCTTACCAGGGGAAGGACACCTGGCCGATGGTGGACAGGGAGGGCAATCTCTATTATGTGACAGACCAGTTCAATCAGGAGTCCAATATTGCGAAGCACTCTGCCGGAGCAGCTCCCAAGCAGCTTACCTCTTTCGACCACTCGCTCCAGTATCCTGCCATCAGCCACGACGGCTCCGCAATGGTATTTATCCTTGAGTACCAGATTCATCACCTCGATCTGAAGAGTGGCAAGGTGACCCAGCCACAAATAGCGATAGCGGACAACAATATAGAAGTGACCCGCAGTTTTGAGAAGGAGACTCCCCGCGCAGTGGCAGTCTCTCCCGACGGCAAGAAGTTCGCGATGTCAATAAGAGGTATGCTCTATGTAAGCGACGTGAAAGGGAAATATCAGATGCGCCTCCAGACTCCGGATAATGAGAGGGTAGACCAGATCGTCTGGGCTAAGGACAACAGGACACTTTACTATACCCGTACAAACAAAGGGTACACCAATATTTTCAAAATCAAGGCTGACGGTTCTGCACCTGAGCAATTGGTATATGCAGCCGACTGCAATATAAAGAACCTTACCCCTTCGAACAAAAGGGACAAGATCGCATTTGTACGCGGCAACCATCAGGTGATGACCCTAAACACCTCAAATGATGCAGTGGAGAAGGTGGCAGACGCCCAATTCTGGTCTTACGCTACCTACACCCTGAACTTCTCTCCGGATGACCAGTATCTTGCCTTTGAGGCTATGAACCTGTTCGAAGGTGAGATCTATATCTACTCATTCCGCGACAAGGTGCTCCGTAACCTCACCAATTCTGCCTGCAGCGAGGGGAGCCCGGTATTTTCTCCTGACGGGAAGTACCTCTTTATGGCGGCAGATTTCTACGGCACCACATATCCTCGTGGAGGTGGCGATGCCAAGATCTACAAGCTCCCATTGGACAGATACAATACCACTCCATTCAAGTCTGATGTTTATGACAAGCTCTTTGAAGAGGAGAAGAAAGAGGAACCGGCTTCTGCAAAACCTTCCAAGAAGGTGGCAAAAAAAGATGCTCCAGAGCCTAAAAAAGAGGCGCCAAAAGGTGTTGAGGTGAAAATTGATTTCAACGACATTCTTCGTCGCGCCATCCCTATGGATATCAGCGCACGTTCTGTGGATGTTTTCAAATCAAAAGACAAGTCATACCTCCTGTATACTTCCAGAAGGAATACATACAGCCTGGAAATCTCTGATCCTGAAGCCAAACCAAAGGAGATCAAAGGTCTGTCATGGGGCTATTTCATCTCATCCTCTACTGATCTCTATTTCGTGGGAAGGGATGGTATCTCAAAGGTAGATCTGAACGGAGGCAAGGCTACCAAGGTGGAGATCAAGGTGCCTGTAGAGAAGGATGTGAATAAGGAATTTGAACAGATGTTCTACGAAGCGTGGGCATCAATGGACCAGAACTTCTATGATGTGAATTTCCACGGAGTGGATTGGGCAGCCAAAAGGGACTATTATGCATCATTCCTTCCTCAGGTCCGCAGTAGGGCTAACCTTATCACTTTGATGACAGATATGCTTGGCGAACTTAACTCTTCACACCTGGGTTTCCGCTCTTCAGGTAGTGATGTGGAGGCACCTCTTACCAGGACCTACACTATGGAGACAGGTATCATATGGGACAATAGGAATCCTTATGCCATCGACAGAATCCTTACAGACTCTCCTGCCAACACTGTTGAGGCAAATCTCCAGAAAGGTGATGTGCTGGTGGCTGTAAATGGTGAGAAGGTGGACTCTGAAGTGAATAGGGAGAAGTACCTCGCTTCAGCCATCAAGAATCCTGAAGTGAAGATGACATTCAGCCGTGCAGGAAAGGAGGTGGAGGTAAAACTCCATACCGTCACTTATGCCCAGGTAAAGAACTGGCTATACAATGAATGGGAAGATACAAACCGAGCATTGGTAGACAGGCTTGGAGACGGTCAGATAGCCTATACCCATATGAGGGATATGGGGTCAGAAGAGCTGAATGAGTTCTTGAAGGATATGCATACCCGTACACTTGGGAAGAAAGCTATAATAATAGACTTGCGTTATAACAATGGCGGTAATGTCCACAACGAGGTACTTGAGTTCTTGTCTCAGAAAGCACATTACCAATGGGCCTACAGAGACTTCCCTTCCAACTCTCATCCGAACGTGACCCCTGGCGACATCCCTATCATTGCCCTTGTGAATGAGAGGAGCCTTTCAGATGCAGAGGTTACATCGAACGGTATCCAGACTTTGGGCTTGGCCACTATCGTCGGTACAGAGACCTACAGATGGATCATCTTTACCTCCGGCACCACACTCCTGGATGGGTCATATCTCCGACTCCCTGCGTGGGGCTGTTACTCTCTTGACGGTAAAGATCTCGAGTCTACAGGTGTCAAGCCCGATATCTATGTGAAGAATACATTTGAAGACAGGCTTAAAGGTCGCGACCCTCAGCTTGAAAGGGCTATCGAAGAGGCTCTGAAGAGGATAAAATAACTGCCCATTGAATATACAATAAGACCCCGCCCATTAAATTGAGCGGGGTCTGTTGTTTGTTAATATTGATAATCTATTTTATCTCAATTACCCTTTGCTTGGTCGGTACGGGTTCTTTGTGATCCTTAGGGATAACGATGTGAAGAACTCCGTGTCTCATCTTAGCTTCGATCTTGTCTTCTTTGACGTTTTCCGGCAATAAAAGCTTTTGTTCATATTTGGAGTAAGAGAACTCTCTGCGAAGGTATTTGGCATCCTTTCCGCCATCGTTCTTCTCTTCCTTTTTCTCCATGGATACTACCAGATGATTGTCATCTACCGATATCTTGAAGTCCTCTTTCGACATTCCGGGGGCAGCAAGCTCTACCTTGTAGTCGCTCTCTGTCTCGATAACGTTGATCGCAGGTGTATGTGTATGAACTAGTCTGTTTATATTGAAGCCATCATAGTCAAAGAGGTCATTGAAAATACTGGGTAACCAGTTTTGGTTTTTCCTTACTGAAGGTACCATAATTTGTCTCCTTTTTCTTTAATTGTTAATACAACTTGACAAGAGACAAATAGTGTACCAATTTCCCCGGAACCGGCCCCTATTTCGAAAGGATCCTCCCGACAGCTTTGATAAGGGGATCTGTGCTCACTTTTGAACCGACAGCCTCCTCCATCCAGAAGTGTGGGGTGAGGGTGCCGATGGTGAAGATCCTCTTGATCTCTGATGCGAACTCTCTGTCGCTCATACCTGCAAGGTGCTCTTCCAGCTGGAACTCTATGATGTGTCCGAATGGATAGTTAGGAAGATACATCGGACTGTTCACCATATGTGAGTAGATAGCGAGAATCGGCGAGTCGTGTGTTCCGAGTATCGGTTCGTAATATTTGTTCCACACATCACGGGCGATACCTATCACAGCATCTCTAAGCTGTTCCGCTGTTGCTGTAGGGTTTTCATAAAGCCATCTCCAGGTATACATATCCACAAGTGACACACCCATAATCTCGTACGCACCCCAGAAGATATCGAGAGTGGTATTGTCATCCACCTGCTGTGGATAGCCGAGGAGTTTGAGGTCTCTCTTCTGGAAGATGAAGGCCAAGGCCTCGGTGAATGCTGTATTTGGAACGCCGTTAAGCATATAGTGATCCACATCGTAGAGACTCAGGGTCTGCTCCACATTGTGCCCAAACTCGTGCACTGCGATATTGTACCCTTTGTAATCCATCCCTTTCTCACCCACACGTGTGCGAAGCCTTGCAGGTTCCCAGCGTCCTGAAGCACCCCAGGCGTGACCTGAGCCGCGGGCACCCTCTACCACGATCTTGCTTGCGAGATAGTCGGCGTCAGCACGGGTAAATCCGAGATTGCGGAGCAGACGGGGCATATCCTTCTCAAAAGCTTTGGCATCGGGATAGAGTTTGCGGGTCTGTGCTGTGAGGACATCCTCAGAGATGGTAGAGCGCGATTTGAAGCCGTCGTACCAGATGTCGTATGGCTGAAGGTCGCGGCCAAGGCGGGCTTTGATCAGCTCAGCCACTTTAGCCACCTCAGGGGAGGAGATAAGGTTAATGAACATCTCTTCTATATCTTCAGCAGAGATCTCCATACCACCTTCAAAATTTCTCTTTATTCCCGTAGGGAGCTGAGGATTGTATGGGTCGAGAGCCTGTTCTACCTTGAACGTCTCGAGAATATGCGAGTAACGGGCAGCACCCTCTGCAGAGAGCGAGACCTCTTTACCATTGGCGTAAGCCTTATTTGAATATGGTGCCCAGTCATAGGCAGGGTTGTTTACCACATCTGCCGGAATACTCTGGCAGGCGATGTGCTCCATCACCTTATAGATCATCTGCTGCTTCTCGAAGGCATTAGGGACATCGGCATAGTTTGACTTGATCTCATCACGGAGATTCCAGTGAGAGAGGAGGACCATATCTTCCGGGAAGAGCTTGCGGCCATCCTCAGTGAGGAGGTGCCCCATCATAATATTGTACCCGGCAATATAATTCTCGGAATTGCTGTAAACTTGTGAAGCCCTCTGGTTGATGGATGCAGGGACTCTGTTGGTGAAGATGTCACCCATACGTGAGTAGGCCCACTCCAGGCGTGACCACTCGCGGCCGAGGGTGTTTTTCTCCTCCAGTGTGAAGTTGGGGAAATTCAGTGCTGTGATAAATGCCACTTTATTGGCAAACATATCGTCTGAAAAATGTGATGACGGGCTGTATCCGGCAAACACATAGTCGATGTCGGTAAGTTCTGAGCCTGTGAGATGTACCGGCATCTGGAGCCTTACCGAGATCTGGTTTGAAGTCCCGAAAAGTACCTCAAAGGCGGTGGAAAGCTTCTGGAAGAGAACCTCTTTGGCTGCATCATCAGCCATAATGTTCCCTTTCACGAACTCTATGAATTCTCCCTCTGTACCATCTTCGGCTCTCCAGAGAGAGGCAGCCTGACGTACACCTTTCTCTACAAGAGACTTGTCTGAAAGCCGGGTCTCAATCCCCCGGATGGCTTGCTGGACAGTAGTTTCTGAAATGTTGGACATATCGTTATTATTCTGCTGGCATCCCCCGAGAACAGCGAGGATAGCGCCAAATGCGATTAGTAATAAATGTTTCCTCATAATGTTACAAAAATAATAAAATTCGTTAATTTTACCCTCAATAATGAGGACTTGGAGATGAATACAATATTAGTAGCGCTTTTAGCTTTTGTAGTGGGCGGCATAGTGGCAGCCCTGGTGGCAAACAGGATTTTGAAGGGCAAAGGTGAGGCGGCCCTTGCGATGAAGGATGCAGAGCTCTCTGCCAAGGAGAGTGAGGCTGTATCGCTACGCAATGACCTCGTGGAGCTCCGCATTTCAGAGGCCAATCTACGCAAAGAGGTGGAGCTTCTGCGTGAAAGCGCCATAGAGAATGACAAACGCAATAAGGTGCAGTTACAGGAGCAGATGGAGGCCCTCAAACTCGCTTTCGGGGAGTCTGCAAACAAAATATTCGAAGAGAAAGCCAAGGGGCTGGCACAGGCCAATGAAAAGGACATCAAGACCATCCTTGACCCCTTGAAGGAGAAGATGGAGGAGTTCAAGAAAGAGGTCAAGGACTCCAAAGAGAAATCTATCCAAAACAGTGCGAGCATCCAGGAGCAGATTAGGATGATGATGGAGAGGGCCGCTACCCTCGGCCAGGAGGCAAGCAATCTCGCCACCGCCCTTAAGGGCAATAACAAAGTGCAGGGCAATTGGGGAGAGACCCATCTTGAAAAGCTCCTGCAGGATTATGGCTTCACCGAAGGGGTGGACTACAATAAGCAGGAGCTTGTCCGTGATGCCGCAAATCAGGCTGTACGCAATGAGGAGACCGGCCGCAAGATGATCCCCGACTTCACCCTCACCTTCCCTGACAGGAAAGTGGTGGTAATCGACTCCAAGGTGAGCTTCACCGCATACCTCGACTACTGCAATGCTGAAGATGAGCTCTCCCGAAATAGTGCCCTCTCCCGTCACATAGAGAGTGTCCGGGCACACATAAAGGAGCTTTCCCGCAAGGATTATTCCCGCGGACTGTCAAAGTCTGACAAGGAGAGCCTCAAGTATGTGATAATGTATGTCCCTAATGAGACAGCATTCCAGCTCTTCTTCAAGGATCATCAGGATGAGTGGAGAGATGCATTCGAGAAAGGTGTCATCGTCACAGGAGACCTGTACCTTATCACTATGCTGAAGATAATCCGCCTTACCTGGGATGAGAACACACGCAGACAAAACTCAGAGAAGATACTTGAGACTGCTGCGGAGCTTGTAAACAGGGTGGGCTCTTTTGTAGAGGTTTTCGAAGGTATAGGTGCCAACATCAAGAAGATGAGTGACACCTTTGACAGTGCCAAATCAAAACTCTATGGACGCCAATCCATCGCCACCACTCAGAACAAACTTATCAAGATGGGTGTCGAGTGCAAGAAGCAGATACAGATGAGTAACCTTGATTTACCAGAATAAGCCAAAAAAAAGGTGACCCGTTTGAGTCACCTTTTGGTTTAGAACATATCTTGTAAGATTATTTGTTGTTCTTTCTGTCACCGCCTTTGCGACCACGACCACCACGGCGTTCGCCACGCTGGTTGTTACCCTGAGCAGCTGTAGCGTTTGCTGATACACCTGCGTTAGGAGAGAGGTCACGTTTGCCATAAACTTCACCGTTGCAGATCCATACTTTGATACCAAGTACACCCACTTTAGTGTGTGCTTCAGCCAAAGCATAGTCGATGTCAGCACGGAAAGTGTGAAGAGGAGTACGACCCTCTTTGTAAAGCTCGCTTCTTGCCATTTCAGCACCACCAAGACGACCGCTGATAAGTACTTTGATACCTTCAGCACCTACGCGCATTGTAGACGCGATAGCCATTTTGATAGCTCTACGGTAAGATACACGGCCCTCTACCTGACGAGCGATGTTGTTAGCAACGATATTTGCATCTACTTCAGGTCTCTTAACCTCGAAGATGTTGATCTGAACCTCTTTGTTAGAGATTTTCTTCAACTCTTCTTTCAGTTTGTCAACTTCCTGACCACCTTTACCGATGATAACACCTGGACGGGCAGTGTGGATAGTAACAGTGATAAGTTTAAGAGTTCTTTCAATTACGATTTTTGAAAGGTTAACCTTAGAGATACGAGCGTTAAGATATTCACGGATCTTAGCGTCTTCCAAGATTCTGCTTGCGTAATCGGTTCCACCGTACCAGTTAGAGTCCCAGCCGCGGATAATACCAATTCTGTTGCTTATAGGATTAGTTTTTTGTCCCATACTATAGTTCCTCCTTTGCTACGGTTTGATTTTTAACTCCAAGTACCACAGTCACGTGGTTTGAACGTTTGCGGATACGTGCAGCACGACCTTGTGGAGCTGTACGAATACGTTTTAGAGAGCGGCCCTGACCTACCATGATAGTTTTCACGATAACGTTGCCGTTTTCAAGTTCTTTGCGGTCAGCTTCGTTTTTAGCCTCCCAGTTAGCGATAGCTGAACGAAGGAGAACTGCTACGCGTGAAGCTGCCTCTTTCTTAGTGTATTTCAAGATATCCAAAGCACGGTTAACTTCCATACCTCTAACCATGTCAGCCACAAGGCGCATTTTGCGAGGAGATGTAGGTACATCGTTAAGCTTTGCGATAGCTGTTACCTTTTTTATTTCTTTAAGCCTATCGGCCATTTCTTTTTTACGAGATCCCATTATTGTAACTCTTTACTTAAATGATTAACGATTACCCGAGTGACCTTTGAAGGTTCTTGTCGGTGCAAATTCGCCGAGTTTGTGACCCACCATATTCTCAGTAACATATACAGGAATAAACTTGTTCCCGTTATGAACAGCGATAGTGTGACCGACAAAGTCGGGAGAGATCATACTGGCGCGAGACCAGGTTTTGATTACTTCTTTTTTCATTGTTCCTTCATTCATAGCGATAACTCTTTTCTCAAGAGCAGCCTGAATATAAGGACCTTTTCTAAGTGAACGACTCATATTACTTTAGTTTATTCCTTTATTTTTTCCTTCTTTCTATGATAAACTTATTAGAAGTGGCTTTAGGATTACGAGTTTTGTAACCTTTTGCAGGAAGACCCTTACGTGAACGAGGGTGACCTCCTGAAGCGCGACCTTCACCACCACCCATAGGGTGATCAACAGGGTTCATAACCACACCACGGTTGCGAGGTCTGCGACCTAGCCAACGTCTGCGACCAGCTTTACCATCTGATTCAAGGTTGTGGTCAGGATTAGATACTGTACCCACAGTTGCACGGCAAGTAACAAGAACCATTCTGGTCTCACCTGAAGGGAGACGAAGGATAGCGTGGTTACCTTCACGAGCAGTTAGCTGAGCGTATGTACCTGCTGAACGTGCCATAGCAGCACCTTGACCAGGACGAAGCTCAATGTTGTGAACTAGAGTACCAAGAGGAATTTCAGCTAAAGGGAGTGAGTTACCAATTTCTGGAGCTACACCTTTACCGGAAGCGATGGTCTGACCCACTTTGATTCCGTTAGGAGCGATGATGTAGCGTTTCTCTCCATCTGCGTATACTACCAATGCAATGCGAGCACTGCGGTTTGGATCGTATTCTATAGTTTTAACTACAGCGGTGTATTCATCTTTGTTACGAAGAAAGTCGATGACACGATACATTCTTTTATGACCACCACCGATATAGCGCATTGTCATTTTACCCTGGTTGTTACGACCACCTGATTTTCTTAGTGGTTCCAACAACGACTTCTCGGGAGTTGTGCAAGTGATCTCATCAAATGCACTGATAACTTTATTTCTTTGACCAGGTGTTACTGGTTTAAATTTACGTACTGCCATCTCCTTAAATGTTGCTGTAGAAATCAATCTTATCTTCTCCGGCCAATGTTACAAATGCTTTTTTGAAGTGATTTGCACGGCCTGTCAAAATACCCGCTTTAGTGTAGCGGCTTTTACGTTTACCATGGTAGTTTACAGTGTTAACATCTTTCACTGTAACACCATACATCTGTTCAACCGCATTTTTAATCTCTACTTTGTTAGCTTCGCGGTCAACAATGAAACCGTAACGATTCAACTTTTCGCCCTGAATCGTCATCTTTTCTGTTACTAGAGGCTTAATTAAAATTCCCATTTCTCTTTATGGTTATTTGCGTCTTTCAGCTAGAATGTCCTGAACACCGTCAACCATTACCATATGATAAGAATTCATAATAGCGTAAGTGTTGATTTCGTCTACAGTGATAACGTTAACATTCTGAAGGTTTCTAGACGAGATGTAAATATTATCTGAATTTTCAGGAAGAACGAATAGAGTTCTTCTGCTGTTAGCTTTCAAGTTCTCAAGAATCTTGATGAATTCTTTAGTCTTAGGAGCTTCCATAGCAAAAGGCTCAACAAGTGTAATAGCGTTTTCCTGTGCTTTATAACTCAATGCTGAGAAACGAGCAAGTTGTTTAAGCTTCTTATTGAGTTTGAAACGATAGTCGCGTGGCTGAGGACCGAATGCTCTACCACCACCTACCATTGTAGGAGATTTTGTGCTACCGTGACGAGCACCACCTGAACCTTTCTGACGGATGATCTTCTTGGTCGAGCGTGCTACTTCCCATTTCTCTTTAGTTTTGTGAGTTCCTTGACGCTGGTTAGCAAGATACTGCTTAACATCAAGATAGATCGCATGATTGTTAGGTTCGATACCGAAGATTTCAGCATCAAGAGTCACCTTTTTACCAGACTCTGTACCATCGATTTTGTAAACTGATAACTCCATACCTTAGTCCTCCACGATTACGTAAGATCCTTTTGCTCCAGGGATAGAACCTTTAACAAGGATCAAGTTGTTTTCAGGAATAAATTTAATCACTTTAAGGTTCTGAACCTTTACGCGGTCACCGCCCATACGTCCAGCCATTCTCATACCAGGGAATACTCTTGAAGGCCATGAAGATGCACCCATAGAACCAGGGTGGCGTAGTCTGTTGTGCTGACCGTGGGTCTGTCCACCAACACCGGCAAAACCGTGGCGTTTTACAACACCTTGGAAGCCTTTACCTTTAGAGATACCTGTAACGTCTAACCATTCAGCGCCTGCTTGCTCGAGGTCGCTAACGGTGATAGTGTCACCCAAATTGATAGCAGAGAAATCAAAGTTTTTGAACTCTACCAGTTTGCGTTTAGGTGTGGTTCCTGCCTTTTTGAAGTGTCCCATTTCGGGTTTGCTGGTGTGCTTTTCTGATTTCTCGTCATAGGCAAGCTGTACAGCGGCATAACCATCTTTTTCTACTGTACGAATCTGCGTAACAACACACGGCCCAGCTTCAATAACGGTGCACGGTACATTTTTACCGTCGGCATCGAAAACGGAAGTCATTCCGACTTTTTTACCAATTAATCCAGGCATTTGTTTAACTTAAATTAGTGTTAATCAATGAATTAAATCAATCCGCATATTTTTTGCGGGGTGCAAATATAAGAATTAATTATTAATTTACAAGGACTTACGACAAAAAACTTTCTTCAGGAGCCTTTTGACCCTGACCAGCTGATGTCGTATGAAGTAAGAGTGTACCCAGAACCAGGCACTGAACTTCCAGGAGAAAGTGTCTGTCCTGAAAGGTTTTCCACCCCTGTATGTCCCCTCTGTGACTATACCTATTATATCCGATCCTGTCACCTTGGAGAGGTTTTTCTTTCCATACATACCGTCACCTCTGATCTCCAGCAGAGTGCCGAAGTAGTGGATAATGCGGTGAAGGTGAATATCGTCCCCTACATTGAAGAGTACGATGTCTCCGCGGCTTATCTTTCCGAGTATATCCTCAGGTGGGGGAGAGACGATTACATAGTCCTTGCCTGCTTGGAAATAGGGGGACATGCTTCCACTCTGGACCATCACTTTGACAGGTCTGTTCTCCTCCCTGATAATCCTCTCAACCTCTGCAAATGGGATATGTTGGGGTGTTTCTTTCATAGGGTTATTTATTTTGAACCCGCAAATATAGAACTAATTTATTTATATTTGCACAAATAATAAATCCTTAAGACAGTGAAAACAAGAGCTATTTTATTTTTGGCAATCGTGTGGCTCAGCTCCACTTTTGCATCTGCACAGGACAAAAAGCCATTGGATCACTCGGTATACGACTCCTGGGAGTCGCTTTCAGGTGTGAGTGTCCCCTACAATGGCAAATATCTTATATATTCGGTAAACAAACAGGAGGGTGACGGAACTCTGTTTGTCTACAATATGGCCACAAGCGACAAGTTGGAGATCCCCCGCGGTAAAAACGCGGTGATCAGTGCCGATGGCAATACCCTCCTTTACAGGGTGTCGCCTCTCCACAGTCAGACCCGCGAGGCTAAGATAAAGAAGAAAAAGGGTGATGATCTCCCAAAAGACACTTTGGTGATTATGAATCTCAAAAGTGGCCAGAAGCAGATATATCCACGTCTGAAAGGTGTCAAATATGGTCAACAGCTCCAGAGATATGTCGCTTTCCAGACACTTCCGGAGCCTTCAGAAGACAAGAAGGGGCCCAAGCCGGACAAATCTGCCGGCACACCTCTCTATCTGATGGACATCAGGACCTCTCAGATCGACACTATCGATATCGTGGAGAAATACACCTTCACAGATGAAGGTGAGTATCTCTCTTATATCACCAAGCCCGGCAAGAAGGACTCTGTCGGGGTGAGGGCGCTCCATATTAAGGATCTGGCATCAGGTGAGGATATGCCGGTTCTCGAGGGTGACAAGAAGATGAAAGTGGAGCTCCCCGTGTATGATGAGGTCTACAAACGTTTTGCATTCTATGCGCAGGAGGATACTCTCAAGAGTGAGCAGAAGTTCTCAAATATATACTTATATAATATAGGTGACCAGAGGGCCGCAAAACTTGTAGACAAGGACTACGAAGGGATCCCTGATGGGTGGATGATCGGTGGCAAGCACGCACTCTCATTCCCGTCAGCTGAGAGCTCCCTGAGCGGCGATGGCGGAGCCCTTTTCTTCGGGATCAAACCTATCCCGGAGGAGCAGGATACCACCATTGCAGAGTTTGAGAGGGTAAAACTCGATATCTGGAGGTGGAATGCAGACTATCTCCCCACAGTGGAAAATGTACGCAAAGCGCAATTTGAAAACCAGGCATACCTCTCTGCCCTCTATTTTGCAAAGCCTCAGGCAATAGTTCAGATAGAGAGTGAGCAGGTGCCATCTGTGAATATCCCTGACGGTCTGCAGGGAGATTGGGTTCTGACCACTTCGGACAAGCCCTACAGGGTGATGAGACAGTGGGAGACCAATCCTTACAGCGACTTCTATAAAGTGAACCTGAGGACAGGTGAGAAGGTCCTTCTGTATGAGAATGCTACCGCAGATATGGCGTTGGCTTCCCCTAAAGGTACCTATTATTCGGTCTATGCATCGGTGGGGAGAGACTGGTACCTGTATGATATAACTACCGGAGAAGGGAAAAATATCACCAAGGATCTGGGGGTTACTTTCTGGAACGAAGATACCGATACCCCGGGTCTTCCCCGTCCATATTCTACCCCTACCTGGGAGGAGAATGAGAGCTACTTCCTGTTGGGTGACAGATACGATTTGTGGCAGATCGACCCTAAAGGGGTGAAGGCTCCGTTTATGATTACCGAAGGACTTGGCCGCCAGACCGACAACCAGTTCAAAATAGCCCGTCTGATCCTCGACCCTAAAGGGAAAGTGAACAGATTCGGTATGCCTACAGGTCCGCTGAAAGCAGATGAGCCACTTTACTTCTCATCTTTCAACAGGGTGAGCCGTGAACACGGTTTCTATATGAAGGACATTACCAGGAAGAAGGCCAAGATGGTTAAGCTGGCAGAGGGTCCATATACTATGGCAGTCAGCGGCCTCTCATTGTCAAATGAGTACCCCGGCATTGCCCAGGTGGGCAAGAGCCAGAAGCCTCCACGCAGACTCTCTATTCCGGTGTTTGTCTATACCAAAGGTAATTTCGAGAACTCGACCAATGTGTACATTACCAAGGATATGTTCCGTAGTGAGGTGAAAATCAGCGAGACAAATCCTCAACAGAAGGATTATAACTGGGGTACAGTGGAGATGGTGTCGTGGATGACTGCCGACTCCATCAAAGCGGAGGGTCTCCTCTTCAAACCTGAGAATTTCGACCCTACGAAGAAATACCCTGTCATTATCTATTTCTATGAGAAGGATTCGGATGAGTTGTATAACTACCGCTCACCTGCACCAAGCCGCTCTATCGTGAATATACCTTATTTCGTAAGTAACGGCTATATCGTGTTTGATCCCGATATCTATTACACTACAGGTCATCCTGGGCAGTCAGCTATGCGCTCTATTATGCCTGCAGTGGATATGCTTTGCGAATATCCTTGGATTGACAGTGAGAATATGGCTATCCAGGGTCAGAGCTGGGGCGGATATCAGGTGGCCTATATGATCACCCAGACCGACAGATTCAAGGCAGCAGGGGCAGGTGCACCTGTTTCCAATATGACCAGTGCATACGGAGGTATCCGCTGGGGTTCGGGTGTCACCCGTCAGATGCAGTATGAGAGGGGGCAGAGCCGTATCGGACAGAACCTCTGGGACGGATTTGATCTTTATGTGGAGAACTCTCCATTGTTCTTTGTCCCTAATGTGACCACCCCTGTCCTCATTATGCACAACGATAAGGATACTGCAGTTCCCTGGTATCAGGGTATCGAGTTCTTCGCATCGCTGCGCCGCTGCGGCAAGCAGGCCTGGATGCTCCAGTATAAAGGTGAAGACCATAACCTGAGGGAGAGACATAACTGTAAAGACCTGAGTGAAAAACTGGCAGAGTTCTTTGACCACTTCCTGAAAGGGGCTCCGGAGCCGGAATGGATGAAAGCAAAATAAAAATTATATGAAGAAAAGTTTATTGTTATTAGCAGCATTTTTAGTGATGACAAGCTGTAATCAAGAGCCTGAGCAGGCTCCTGTGATCGAAAAGCATAAAGTGGAGGTGGTGGATGGCAAATTCACCCCTGAAGTTATGCACCAGTTGGGTAAAGTGTCGGATGTGCAGGTCTCACCTGCCGGGGATAAGATCCTTTATGGGGTAACTTATACCGATATTGCCCTTAATAAAGGTCAGAGACACCTCTATCTTATGAATGTGGATGGGAGTGAGAACTGTCAGCTCACCCATTTTGCCAAGAGTGTGAACAATGCACGCTGGATAGATGACTCGAACATCGCATTCATTATGGGTGGACAGATCTATGTATGGAATATTGTTAATGGTGGTGAACCTGTTAAGGTGTCGGATGTGGCTGCAGGCGTTGAGGGTTTCGAACTCTCACCCGACGGCACACAGGTGATGTATGTGTCACAGGTGAAGTCGGCTATCAAACCTACCGACGACTACCCCGATATGGACAAATCTACAGGCCGTACCATTACCGGTCTTATGTACCGTCACTGGGATCAGTTTGTAGAGACCATCCCTCACACCTATATCGCCTCTTTCTCTCTGAATGGAGTAGGGGAGGGTGTGGATATCCTCGACGGTGCACCATACGAACTCCCTACACTCCCTTTCGGAGGTCTGGAGCAGCTCAGCTGGAGTCCTGACGGAAAATATATCGCCTACTCTTGCCGCAAATTGACAGGCAAGGAGTATGCGTACTCTACAAATACCGATATCTATCTCTATGACATAGCTGCCAAATCCTGCAAAAACCTGACTGAAGGTATGCCCGGCTACGACACCGATCCCCTTTTCTCCCCTGACGGGAAGAAAGTGGCTTGGATCAGTATGCGCAGAGGGGGATTTGAGGCCGACAAGCAAAGGCTCTTCGTAGTGGATCTGGCTACCGGCAAGAGAGAGGAGCTGACCACCGAGTTCAAGTACAATGTCTCTTCTCCTGTATGGAAAGAGGACGGCAGCGGTTTCTATTTCACATCGCTGGTAAACGCTCTTCAGGGTATCTTCGAAATGGACCTTGACGGCAATGTGAGGAGAATCACCCCGGAGGATGCGTGGTACGATTTTGACGGTGTTACCAAAGTGGGTGACAGACTCATCACCACCAACCGCTGTATGAACCGCCCTAACGAGATAGTCTCTGTATCTGTCGCTGACGGCTCTTTCATTCAGCTGACACACGAAAACGATGAGATCCTTTCACAGGTGAAGACAGGGAAGATCGAGCAGAGGTGGATCACCACTGTGGACAATAAGAAGATGCACACTTGGGTAGTATATCCACCCGATTTCGACCCTGCGAAGAAATATCCTGCAGTGTTGTTCTGTCTGGGAGGCCCGCAAGGTACCATCAGCCAGGGCTTCTCTACCCGCTGGAACTATAAACTTATGGCCGCTCAGGGCTATATCGTGATCCTCCCTAACCGTAGAGGTACTACCGCTTTCGGACAGGAGTGGTGTGATCAGATCTCTGGTGACTATATCGGAAAGAATATGCAGGATTATCTGGTCTCTGTAAAGGAGATGAAAAAAGAACCTTATGTAGGTAAAGTGGCAGCAGTAGGTGCAAGTTATGGCGGATATTCGGTATATTATCTGGCTGGTATACATAAGAATACCTTCTCAGCATTCATCGCTCACGCCGGTATCTTCAATCAGGAGCAGATGTATATGATGACAGAGGAGATGTGGTTCCCTCACTGGGACAATGGCGGTGCCCCCTGGGACAATAACCCTGTGGCGAAGAGACACTACTCAAATTCACCTCACAAGCTTATCAAGGAGTGGGATACCCCAATACTTATCACCCACGGTGAGATGGACTACCGTGTCCCTGTAGAGCAAGGTATGGCTGCGTTCAATGCCGCCCAGATGATGGGTGTACCTTCGAAGATGCTCCTCTTCCCTGATGAGAACCACTGGATTCTGAAACCTCAGAACTCTATCCACTGGAACAGAGTCTTCTTCGACTGGCTTGACCAATGGTGCAAATAGCCTTTAGATGGCTGCCGCAATGATATAATACATCATCACCCCTGAAGCGATAAGTTTCAGACCGGTGCCGAAAAGAAAACCAAGAAAAGAGCCAAGTGCCGCTTTGAGTGAGTGCTTGAGCTCTTTTCCTTCTATAAACATCTCTGCCACAAGCGCACCCAGGAAGGCTCCGATAATCATACCTGCCGGTGGGAAGAAGAGTATACCTATGATCATCCCCACAGTGGAGGCTTTGGCCGCTGTTTTGGAGCCCCCTGTCACTTTAGTGAAGTAGGAGGGGACTATATAATCCAGCACCACTACCGCAATGGCTACTATCAGCCAGGTGATCATCACTGTGCGTGTCAGATCATCCTGTGTATCGATACCCCAAATGTAGAGTATAAGCATACCGACATAGCTGATAGGTGGTCCCGGAAGGATAGGAAGTACAGAACCAAGTATACCTATCACACCCAGAAGGGCGCAGAAAATTTCAAGTGCGATCTCGTAAAATTCCATATTGTTGTCTATTTTTCACCCCAGGTCTCACCTACGAAGTCGAGCAGGCGGAGAACCTCCTGTGGGTCGTTCTCTGTTACCAGTTTAAGTCTTGTCTCCTTAAAGTTTGGGAGCCCTTTGAAGTAGCAGGAGAGGTGTCTTCTCATCTCCAGCACACCCACTTTGTCCCCTTTGACCTCGACAGACTTGTTGAAGTGCTCTTTGGCGAGGGTCACCCTGTCATTTACAGACATCTCGGGTAGGAGCTCCCCTGTGTCGAGGTAGTGTCTTATCTCCTGGAATATCCAGGGGTGCCCATAAGTGGCACGCCCTATCATTATGGCATCCACACCATATCTGTCGAACGCCTCTGCCGCCTTCTGTGGTGTGGTGATATCCCCGTTGCCGATGATAGGGATCTTCATTCTGGGATTGTTCTTGACCTCCCCTATAAGGGTCCAGTCGGCCTCCCCCTTGTACATCTGGCAGCGGGTTCTGCCGTGTATGGTGAGGGCTGCTATGCCCACATCCTGAAGTCTCTCTGCGAGCTCCACTATTATTTTGGAGTCCTCGTCCCACCCAAGTCTGGTCTTTACTGTGACGGGGCATTTGACCGCATCTACCACACTTTTGGTGATCTGAACCAGCTTGTCCGGTTCGCGCATCATCCCTGAGCCGGCACCTCGCTTGGCTATTTTGTTCACAGGGCATCCGAAGTTAATATCGATAAGATCGGGGTTTGCCTTTTCAGAGCGGACAGCTGCCTCTACCATAGCTTCGGGGATATGGCCATATATCTGTATTCCGATGGGCCTTTCATAGTCAAAAATCTCCAGCTTTTTGAGAGAGCCTGCCACATCTCTGATGAGTCCGTCTGAGGAGACAAACTCTGTGTAGAGCATATCTGCCCCGTATTTTTTGCACACATATCTGAAGGAGGCATCTGTGACATCCTCCATCGGAGCGAGAAAAAGGGGCTTCTCTCTGAATGATATATTACCTATGTTCATCTATCTGAATAAAATTCTCTCTGCAAAAGTAGAAATAATTACAGAAAACCATAAATTTGCAGTGATGATTGATAAAATACTCCTATCCCCATACTATCTGACTCTCAAGATCAGACACTGGCTTTACGATAGCTCGAAGCTGAAGTCTTACAGATATGATGTCCCTGTCATATCTATAGGCAATATCACTGTCGGAGGCACAGGCAAGACTCCACACGCTGAGCTGGTGATAGAGGAACTTATGAAGATGGGGCATCGTGTAGCACTCATATCGAGAGGCTATGGCAGGAAGGGTAAGGGATACCGGGAAGTACAGATAGATGACAGATATGAGGATGTGGGGGATGAGCCGCTTCAGATAAAAAGGAAATTTCCATCCATTATAGTCGCTGTAGACTCTTCCCGTAAGAGGGCCATAGATCACCTTCTCTCTCTCGAAGATAGTGTGAGACCCACGATTTTTGTCCTTGATGACGCTTTCCAGCACAGAGAGATCATCCCATCTACGTCTATAGTCCTGGTGGATTATAGCAGGCCTATCTTTCAGGACAGACTTCTCCCCTTTGGGAGGTTGAGGGATCTTCCATCCAGAATTACAAAAGCAGATATAGTCATAGTCACAAAAGTCCCCTGGTGGGATGAGAATCCTGATAAAGATTTGTGGAGAAAAAAACTCCAACTGAGAGAGGAGCAGAAACTCTACTTCTCCAGAATAGAGTATTGTGACCTCCACCCTGTTTTCCCTGAATCGGGAGATAGCAGGTACATATACTCTCCTAAGGCTCTCCTCTTCTCCGGTATCGCCAATAACCGGCCATTTATTGACTATCTTGTGGGGAAATATCAGATTATGGGGGTGTTGAAATTTATGGATCATAAGAATTACACACCCGGGGAGATCTCCAAGATAGAGTCACTGGGTCAGCAGTATCCCACTGCGGCCATTATCACTACCGAAAAGGATACCCAGCGTCTTCGTCATCTTCCCTATCTGAGTGACGATATGAAAAGGCGTCTTCTCTTTCTTCAGATCAGAGTGGAGATACTTCCTCTTTAAAAACTCCAAAAAAAAGAGCGCCCCGAAGAGCGCTCTAAATTCATAGTTAAGTTATGTGACTACCAACCTGGATTCTGAGCGATTGGCTGAATCTCAGGGAACTCAGTGTTTTTCTGTTTGTATTCGTTAACGATATCGTTACAGATAGGCTCAAGATAGTGTTTGTACTCCATAGGAACTCTGTCTTTGAAGTTCTGAACTACTCTGAAACCTACCATATCAGCTGCATTAGATGAAAGGATGTTACCATCAGCATCAGCTGTACCGTCGAACATAACCACTGAACCATCAGCTTTCATTACACCTACTACACCGAAGTTAGCAGCTTTAAGAAGATCGTATGATTTAAGGTTGTTCTTAGTATCGTTGAAGTCCATCCAGCAACCATATTGGATATCAGGGTTAACTGAAGCGTTCATAAGCTCCAACCATCCCCAACGACGGATATCCACTACGCGAACTTGCTCCATAAAGAACTCCATACGACGCTCACGACGGATCTCCCAAAGGATAGGAGAGCAAACACCAGCGTGAGTAGCCTGGATAGCTGCAGACTGACGAAGAGGGTCAGAGTCAGCGTTAACCATAGCCATAGTTAGAGGAGCAGTCTTCTGAACACCTTTAGCCTCAGCCTCAGCGTCAAGAGGTCTCTGACGGATAGCGTTGATAGATTTGTTAAGGTCAGCATCGGTAATCGCGTCACCTCTCTCAGCTTTAGCCTCGATCCAGTTAAGAACTACCTCAGCATAACGAAGAACAGGGAAACCATTGGTATTGGTCATAGAACCATATTTTGCAGGACGGGTCTGGCCATTGTAACCGTATGTAGGACCTTCTCTGTCGATGAACTTAACACAGTATACAGAAGTTTGGTTCTGAGTTGGCTGATGCCAGAAAGTAGCCTCGAAACGAGGGTCACGAGATACTACCATATCTTTTAGATCAAAGCTTTCTGCATTTGCAGCAGCTGACACCTGATAAGGAAGACCGTCATTACAGATAACTGATTTCAAGAAAGCCAAGTTAGCTGATGAAGTCTGGTTCTCATCAAGGTTTGCGTAAGAAGCGATACAGTGGGTGATACCAAGTTCAGCGCTGTACTGACGATAAAGAATAGTCTCGTTGCCTTTTTTGGTTTCTGAACCGAATAGGGTACGGAAGTCTGTATCGAAAGTGAATTTGCCAGAGCTCATTACGAAGTCAGCAAAAGTTACAGCTGCATCAAGGAAAGTATTAGGGGTAGCACCGGCTACATCGTGGTATTTCTCCCAAGTACCTTCGAAAAGCATAGCACGAGAAGCTACAGTTGCCACTACGTATTTGTTAACGAAGTTTTCACCATCGTTAGTTCTTACGTTCTGAAGTGCGAACTCGAAGTCAGCTTTGGCGTTGGTCATAACAGTAACACGAGAGTCTCTTGGTTTGAACTGCATAGCCAAGTCCTCTGAACCTACTACATCTTCGAACCAAGGAACGTCACCGAATGAACAAACAAGACGGTAGTATTCGTAACCTCTGAAGAAACGGGCTACACCATACCAGTGATTGTAAGGCTCCTCATCGATCACACCCTCTTCTTTCATCATATCAAGTCTGTCCATAAGTGTATTCCACTTGCGAACCCAACCAAAGTTCCAAGGACCACCACCGGTTCTGAACAACCAGTTTGAACCTTCATTGCGATACCAGTTGTCATCTGGAATGCTGGTACGAGGGTTAGTCTGCTGACCTGTAGATGAAGCATCGTCACTAAATTCACCAGATGAGTATACACCTGGAGCAAATACTTGACCCCAGCTGGTGTCGTAACCAGCGAAGTAGTTATCATACGCACCATTGACAAACAAACGAACGTTTTCCTCGCTAACCCAATAGTTGTCGTCGTTCATTTGAGTCTTTGATTTTCTGTCCAAGAAATTACACCCTGTTAGAGCTACAACGAGTGTAAGCGACATCAAAATATTAAATAGTTTTTTCATGATAATATACATTTACTGATTAGAATGTAATTTGAAGACCAAATGATGCAGTTTTGAATGCAGGGGTACCAAGGGCAGCTCTACCACTGTTGTAGTTAGAAGAGTTGTAGAATGATACACCAGGCATTACCTCAGGATCAACTGGAAGACCGTTAAGTTTGTCGAAAGTCAGGAAGTTCTCAAGAGAGATATATAGACGTAGTTTCTGGATATTAGCCTTGTTCATCCATTTTGCAGGGAAGGTATAACCAAGAGTTACGTTTTTAAGTCTCAAGTATGCCATGTTAAGAAGATATCTGTCGTTAACCTGCATATTGAATGTGCTACCGCCTGAGCAGTTTGCAGCACGAGGGTAGAATGCATCGTAGTTAGAGTCAACTACCTGTCCGTTTTCGATAGTCTCATACCAGAAGTCGTTGGCAAATGCTGCTGCCATAGATCCATCTGAAGAGTTGAAGCCAGGAAGGGTAAGTGAAGAAGAACCCCACATATCACGTTTGCCTACGCCCTGGAAGAAGATACCAAGGTCTACACCGTGCCATTCCATATCTACTCTGAATGAGTACTCATAACGAGGAGTGGTGTTACCGATAACTGTCAAGTCACCGTGATCAGGGTTACCTTCTGCATCTCTGATACTGCTGGTACCTTTGTTAATAACACCGTCACCATTAAGGTCTTTATATTTAACGTCACCAGGGCCGAAGATAAGTGAACCGTTGTTAAGATAACCCTGTGTAGGAGCGTTAGGATCTACTTGCTGATAAGCTTTGTAACCATCTTCAGTTTTGATCTCTATTAGCTTACCATTAGCATCGCGTGCGAAGTCTTCGTTCTGATATAGTCTGTCCACTTCGAAACCCCAGATTTCACCGTATGTTTTACCATTGTACCATCCGTTGATATCTGTTGCCTGTCCATATTCAGTGATAGTAGAAACAGCGTCAGCAAGGGTAGCAGTAGCAGATAGGCTGAAACCGTTGTCAAACATATGACCGTAGTTAACAGCTACCTCCCAACCGTGAGTTCTCAATGAACCGTAGTTTCCTTTAGGAGCTGTAGTACCAAAGCCGATACCAAGACCCTCTGCAGGTACGATCATGTTCTTAGTGTCACGACGATACCAGTCGAAGGTGATGTTAAGTTCGTTGAACAAAGTCAAATCAAGACCAAGGTCAAGGGTCTGGATGTCCTGCCAAGTGATGCTTGAAGATACAGCTGCTGGAGTAGAGTAGTAAATATCTTTTGCACCGTTGTGGATCCAGGTTGAGTTGTTAAGACCCATAGTAGGGATATAAAGTGAACTACCTACTGATTGGTCACCTACAGAACCCCAAGAACCACGAAGTTTCAAACCGCTGATAACGTGTTTGATACCAGCCATCCAAGGCTCCTCTGAAACTCTCCAACCTGCAGAGAATGAAGGGAACCATCTCCACTGAAGCTCAGTAGGGAATTTAGATGAACCGTCGTAACGAAGGTTAGCCTCAAGAAGATATCTCTCTTTGAAGTTATAGTTGATACGGCCGAAGAAACCAAGCTGTGAGTTCCAAGAGTGTCCACCACCTGAAGTCTGAGTGCCTGTAGCAAGGTCGAACTGAGGGTTGGTTACATCCAAAAGGCCGATTTTTCTACCCCATACACCAGTTTCTGTGTACTGAACGGCGTTCATACCAAGCATAAATCTCATCTTATGAGCATCTTTGATATTCAAGTCGTAAGTGGTAGTAGCATTATAGGTATTTCTTTCGCCTGTGTAAGAGTCCTGGTATACACTGTTAAGTGTAGCAGTTGCAGATGTATAGGTGTAGCAGTTAAGCATTTTAGCAGGAAGGCTTGAACCCAAAAGGTTATACTGTGCCCACTCGTTGTTTACATTAGGCTGAACACCATTCTCATCTTTATAGTCAAGTGCTGCTGACCAGGTGTCACCTGCGGTAAGACGAGTACCTGGATAGAAGTAACCTACTGTGCTGTTAGCGTAAGTATAATCAAAATCGATGTTCCAGTTCTTCACAGGGGTGATGGTAGTACCTACGTTAGCGCTGGTATAAGCATTGGTTTTAGATGCTTTGTTACCAACAGAAGTTTCGTAAGTGGCATTTCTCAAATTGTTACCATACTCATCCTGTTTAACAAGTGGATAGGTAGGTCCCCAACGATATACGTAGTACCAGATATCAGCTGTAGTAGAGTTGGTAGCGTATGACCAGTTTTTCTCAGTTTTTGAGTACATCAAACCAGAGCGAACTGTCAACCAGTTGTTGATTTTGGTGCTTACGCGAACGTTAGCATTGTAACGAGAGTATTTGTCATAATCGGTAGTCTTCATCATACCGGTCTGGTCAAGATAACCAAGAGAGATGTTGAAGTTAGTATTACCTTTGCTACCTGCAATGTTCAAGTTGTGAGTCTGGGTAGGGGCATTGTTTCTAACAAGGTAGTGGTATGGGTTAAATGTACGAACACCGATTTTTCTGTTAGAAGCGTCAACATACCAGTCACGACCATATGTGAAAGGAGAATCTGGATCAAGGTCAGCATATTTCTCTTCCCAAGCTTTAGAAGCGTTGTAACCTGCACGGTCGATTAGCCAGAAAGCACCGGTAGGGGTGTAAGTGCCAACACGCTCAGCAGCCTCTACAGTATAGTGAAGACCTTCTGAACCTGCTACTTCATATTTCTGAGCCATATTCTGGAACGCCATGTTGCCAGAGTAAGTAACGTTGATTTTCTCAGACTCTTTGTTACCTTTTTTAGTAGTGATCAAGATAACACCGAATGCAGCTTTTGCACCATAGATAGAAGCAGAAGCGGCATCTTTCAAGATAGAGATAGACTCGATATCGTCAGGGTTGATAAGGTTGATAGAGGGGATCTCCACGTTGTCCATAAGGATAAGAGGTGATGAACCACCTTCAGAAGAACCTACCTGACCACGAATTCTCATGATAGGGTCAGAACCTACCTCGGCATTACCGATACGAACGTTCAAACCAGGAGTAGCACCCTGAAGACCGCGACCGATGTCGGCGATAGGACGGCTCTCGAGCTGTTTTGAAGTGTTGATGCTGGCTACAGCACCGGTCAAGTTCTCTTTCTTCTGTGTGCCGTAACCGACAACTACAGTTTCCTGAAGCATTAGAGCGTCATCTGCAAGAGATACGTCGATAACTGATCTGCTGTTTACGGGAACAGCTACAGTCTCATAACCCAGAGATGAAAACTCCAAAACGCCGTTAGCTGGTGCATTAAGGGTATAAGCACCGTCAAGATCTGTCGAAGCACCTGTAGAGGTACCCTGTACGATAACATAAGCACCTACGATAGGCTCGCCAGACTTGTCTGTCACCTTACCGGTAACAGTAATGTTCTGTGCGAATGCATTTCCTACTGTAAGGAAAAGAGCACACATAGTAAGAGCTGCAAAACGCAACGCTTTACTTAGTCTTTTTGAAACGAACATAAATGAAATTTTAGGTTAATAATTAAGTTATAGTTTAGTATTTAGTTGTGTATTTCTAAACGCTCTTTCCGTCTCTGATTAAGAGAGTTGACGATTATTAACCCAAAAAAAAGAGCGCCCCGAAGAGCGCTCTTAATATTTATAAGGTATAGACAGGATTATTTGCTTGATTCATCCCAGTCCCACCATACAGGAATATTCCATACATCGAAGTCAGAAGCGTTGTCTACACCGTAGCTCTTATACTGCTCTACAGATGCATTACACTCTGTTGCGTTGTAACCTGTTTCGTGTGAGCAATGCATCCAACGTCTTGGATAGTGACGTGAGTTCTGTGGATTAGGATCGAAAGTAGAAGAACCCATTGGTCTGTATTTAGGGGTTTTCATACCTTCATAAACTACACCATAATCACCTACAGTACCTGCACCATAGTTGTAACGGCGAACGTCGTTCCAGTTCTGGTAGTCAATACCCATAGCGATAACTTTCTGCATCATAATGTCTGATAGAGTAAGTTCGCCTGATGACTGAGCCACAGCTGCACTTGCCATATAAGCGTCGATGTCAGCCTGTGGAATAGGACTATATGCAAATGATACATCATATCCACGTGCAGTCTTGCCGCAGCCGATACCTGTCCAAGTGTTAAGTTTGGCATTCATCTGAGCGAAGTGTTCGCGGATAGCAGTTTTGTATGCCTCATAAGCACCACCTTTATCACCCTGGCGGAACAATACCTCAGCTTTGATGAAGTTCATCTCAGCAGCAGTACAGATATATGAGTCAGAGTCAATTCTTACGTAGAATGAACCGGTACCCTGAACGAAACCAAGGCGACGTGTATTTGCAGATACACCTGAATAGTAGCAGTTCATATCGTTAGCAGCAAGACCGTCAGTCTCTAACACACCGTCAGAGCGGAGCTGAACGAATTTGATATCTTCTACATATAGAGGGTTATTGTCATTTACATACATAGCACCTGGTTTGTAGGTAACTACTACAGAGTCAGCCTGAACATCTACTGCACAGTTATCTGTAGTGTAGTATTTGTCAAATACAGCTACGAAAGAGTCTACATCTTTATAGTATTTGGTGATGAGAGATTTGGCATAAGCTTTTCTTACATTAGCCATAGCAAGAGTAAGATAACCGTTCAGGTTGCCGTTAACCATACGGTTGTCAAGCCAGTTTTCATCTGCATCATAGAGGTTTACACCTTCGTCTCTTAGCCATTTGTGGTCAACAATTCTATCACCTTCCTCGTTCACAACAGCTTTGTACATTGCTGAAGGGAGGATCTTGTCAGCGCGAGGGTCTTCTACGCCAGAACCCTGGAAGTCAGTAAGAAGTTTAACAAACCATCTGTTAAGTCTCTGGCCTGTACCCCAAGCTGATGAGTCATAAGTAACGTTAGGACCATAAGCATCACCTACTGTGAAGTTGTAAGAAGCAGTCTCTACGTTGTAGTGTTTCATAGTGATGTTTTCAGATGTAGTCTGAGGAGCATTCTGCAATGCAGTCAGGATAGCCTGTGGATCATATTTAAGACCGTTTACTTCGGTGGTAACTTTTGACATATTGTTCAGCCAACGAGCTTTAAGACCGTAGCAAAGTTTGATCCATTTGTTAACATCACCACCATTCCAGATGTCACCTGCAGAAAGTGCAGGAGCACCATTTTCCTGTGGTTTCTGGAAATATTCGATTGCGGTTTCAAGGTCAGCAAGACAAGCTTTGTATATTACATCGCCATTGTCATAAGAAGGGGTAAAGTCTTCACCTACAGCGTGAGTATAAGGCATCTCACCATAAAGGTCAGCCATCATAATAGAACCCATAGATTTAACTACAAGTGCAGCTGCGATATAGTGATATGCACCGTGCTCTTCAGCTTTGGTGATAAGGTCAGGGATGTTACAAGCAGCACCCAAGAACCAGTTCTGGTAAACTGTAGTAGAAACTCCTGTGTCAGGATTCCAAAGAGCCTGCTCACCTACGGTAGCAGTTCTTGAAGTACCCATAACTACTTGAGCGATAGCAGATGCACGGGTGTTTGCAGTACCCCAAGCGTAGCCATAATAGTATTGAATCCAAGGAAGTCTTACCTCTTCGGTAGCACTCTGGTTACTTGGACTATCAGGGTCGGTATTTACATTCAACCACTCACCACAAGAAGATACTCCAAGCAGTAGAGCAAATGCCATTACAATGTATAATACTTTTTTCATATTGATATCCATTAAATTTTTAGAAAGTTAGATTGAGACCGAATGAGAATGATCTTAGGCTAGGAACACCGCAGTAGTCAATACCTACTGAACCAGATCCACCTGTACCAGAACCCATAGAAACCTCAGGGTCCATACCACCAACATAGTTAGTTACATAGAACAAGTTGTTAGCGGTGAAAGTAGCTACTAGACCTTTAAGAACGTCTTGTCCTTTGATAAGGTTAGAGAAGTCGTAAGAAAGGTTGATGTTACGTAGTCTCAACCAGTTTACTTTCTGTAGGAAGTTGTAAGCATTTGAGCAGTAGTTGCTCCAGTAGCTCTGGATCATATATTCACCTGAACGTACAGAACCGTTGATCTCATAAGTTTCACCGGCTTTGTAGGTAATAGTCATAGGCTCGCCAGTGTTAGAGTTAACACCGTCAAGGGTTACCTGAGTACGGTCAAGAGTTCTCATTGACTGACCAAGTGATGTCAAGTAGTACTGAGTACCGTTGTAGATATCACCACCCATACGGAAGTCAAACAAGAATGAGAATGATAGATCTTTCCAACGGAAGTTAGAGGTCAAACCACCGATGAATGTAGGCTCACGGTTACCAACGACGTTGGTAGTGTTACCCTGAAGCTTGTAAAGACCTGTGTTAGGGTCGATCTGATAACGGCCACCTTCGACCTCTTTGTCTACCATAATAGGCTCACCTTTATCATTGAATAGAAGTTCGCCTGTTTCCTTATCTACATCCTGAACCTCTTCAGTCTCTCTTAGCCAGTAGTTACCTGTCAAACCAAGGAATGCACCACCGTTAGGGATAGAAGCAGCTTTTACACCACCAATCTGAGCATCAGTTACATAGAAATAGTCAACACCCTCTACGAAATCACCAAGAGTACCACGGTTACCTGACATATTCAATACAAGATCCCAAGTAAAGTCCTTAGTATCTACAGGTGTACCGGTAATCATAAGCTCCATACCTTCGTTCTTAACAGAACCTGAGTTGATGGTCAAGAAGATATAACCTGTTGACTGGCAAAGACGAGGAGCAGCGATCTGGTTACCTGTTACTGAATTATAATATGTATAGTCGATACCGAATCTGCCGTTGAAGAATTTCAACTCTGTACCGATCTCCCAAGAGGTCTGGATCTCAGGAAGAAGGTAAGGTGAACCACCGGTCCAGCTGTTACCTACACCCTGGAACTCACCATTAACCACTTCGATACCCCATAGGTAAGTGTTGGTTGAGTAAGGAGAAGCATCTTTACCTACTTTTGCCCAAGAACCACGAAGTTTACCAAATGTAAGAACATCATTCTTAGGAAGAAGCTCAGTGAATACTACTGAACCAGATACTGATGGATAGAAGTAAGAGCGGTTCTCTACAGGAAGAGTAGATGACCAGTCATTACGTCCGGTTACTGTCAAATAGATCAAGTTTTTCCAAGATGCACGAAGCTCACCGTATACACCTACAAGACGTTTGAGTGAGTGTGACTGGTTGAAGAACTTGTTCTGGGCAAGGATATTCTCGAATGAGATGGTACCTGGAACTGCGAATTCCCAACCCCATTGACCGTCGCGTACTCTTTCAGTAGATTCAGTAGCTGTACCTACAAGAGCGTTAACATCGAAATCTCCCCAAGTTTTGTGGAAGTTAAGCATCAAGTTAGTGTTGAAGTAGTTGTAGCTTACTTTAGAAGTACTTAGACGACCACCTTGATATCTCTCGTTTACGTTACCACCTGGAGCGATGTAAGTATATGAATCGTTGGTATATGAGTCAACACCCATACGATAGTTAAGATCCAACCAGTCGGTAAATTTGATACCTGCGTTAACAGCACCAGTGATACGCTCGTTCTCGTCAGTCATTTTGTTCTTGTTGATGATCCAGTAAGGGTTCTCAACTTCGTCCTCAAGAACGTGGTTAGGGAACATACGGTATTTGGTACCGTCTTCGTTGATCCAGTGTGACATATTCTCGCTACGTGACCATCCATAAAGAGCAGTCATAGTACCGTTACCACCACCTGAATAAAGACCTGATGAAGTCAAAGTCTTCTGGGTATTTGCTACAGAGTAAGATACGTTGGCACCTACAGTCAGCCAGTTACCGACTTTCTGCTCACCGTTGAAACGGAAAGTAGTTTTGTCATAACCTGTACCCTGGATGTTACCTTGCTGGTCAAAACGTGAAGCTGACAAGTAGAAGTTACCATTCTTATGACCACCTGCTACACTGAAGCTGTTATCGAATACGTTAGAAGCCTGGAAGAAGTCTTTAACGTTGTCGTAAACAGGACCATTGTTTACAGCACCCCAAGATGAAGTGATAAGGTCAGTCTGAAGAGTACCGTTCATATCATAAGAACCTCTACCATATTTGCTCTGGATTTCAGGAACTGAGTTAGCTACTGAATAGGTATACTTAGATGAGAAGTTTACTTTTACAGAACCATCGCTTGAACCTTTTTTAGTGGTGATCACGATAACACCGTCGGCTGCACGTGAACCATAAAGAGCGGCAGCAGCAGCACCTTTAAGTACTGACATACTCTCAACGTCTTCAGGGTTGATGTCCATAACACGGTTAGAGAAAGTAGTAGCTGAATTGGTCACACCGTCTGTACCTGAGTTACCACCGTTTACAGTCGAGTTATCGTAGATGATACCGTCGACAACGAACAAAGGCTGGTTGTCACGAGACTCAGATGCTGAGTTACCACCACGGATAACGATAGAAGAACCGGCACCTGCAGCACCACCTGACTGAGTAACGTTAACACCGGCAACTTTACCGGCCAACGAGTTAACCACGTTGGTTTGTTTGTTTCTCAATAGCTCAGTTGATTTCATCTCTGTAACAGAATAACCGAGAGCTTTTCTCTCTTTCTTAACACCCAATGCTGTAACAACTACGTCATCAAGCAAAAGAGCGTCGTCTTCCATTACAACATCAATAACTGCTCTACCAGCAATTTCGACAACGTTGTCCTTGTACCCCATAGAGGTAAATACCAACTTAGCTGCTGATGGAGCAGTAAGTGTGTATGCGCCGTCGATATCAGTCGATGTACCGATAGTGGTGTTCTCTACAAGAACGTAAACACCTACGATAGGTTCACCAGACTTGTCGGTTACCTTACCGGTAACTGTAATGTCCTGTGCCCAAGCGCTTCCCAAAGAGAAGAAAAGAGCACACATAGCAAGAGCTGCATTACGCAACACTTTACTTAGTCTTTTTGAAACGAACATAAATGAATTTTTTGGTTAATAATTAAGTTATTTTGGAGTTTAGTCTTTAGTCGTTTTTCTCTGATTAAGAGACTGAATTACTAACCTGTTTGCATCGTCTATGGTCTTTTGCTCTATGGAGGAAAGATATATTAGGGTCGTTTTCTCAGATGTATGTCCCATACATTCGCTTATGGTGGAGATGGGGACGCCACCCCTTTTGGCTATTGAAGCCCAGGAGTGGCGTGCTACATAGGTGGTTATCTGATGTTCAAATCCCACCAGCTTGGATATTCTCCTGAGGTGGTTATTGAGATTTTTAAGGGATGTGTTGTATTTGAGTTTTTTCCCGTTACGGACCAGAATCGGAAATATGTGATTAGTGCCGCTGAAATGCTTGTATTTATCTATAATCTGCTGAATACAAGGCTCTATACTTATCCTGATCAACTGTCCCGTCTTGGCCCTGCAGTATCTGATCTCACCCCTGGATATGTTATCCCTTTTCAGACTCGCAATATCGACAAATGACATCCCTCTGGTATAGAAGCTGAACAGAAATATATCTCTGGCAAAATGGAGTTCCAGGGGGAGATCATACTCTATAAGCCTGAGAATCTCGTCGTGGGTTATCGCCCTCTTCTTGGTCCTGCTGACCCCTGTAAATACATGTTTGAAAGGATCTGTAAATGTGAAATATAGCCCCTCATCTATCCCTTTATGGTAGTACGATCTGAGAATTCTCAGATAGAAGGATGTGGTATTGGGAGAGAGAAACCTCTCCTTCATATAGGTCTCAAAGGAGGAGACAAGTTCTCCTGTCAGCTCCTCAAAAAGCAAGTCCCCTCTCTTCAGGTGATGGCCGCTCTTGAGAAATTTGGTAAAATTTCTGAGTGTAACCCTCAGTTTTGTCGCTGCACTCTCTTTGCCTGCAGCCTTACACGCCTCAATGTTTTGTTCCAGGTATCCAATAAAAGAGATGCCCGAATCTCCCCGGGCATCTGACTTTCCTTTTTCAGGCATTAGCGAAGCCTGTAAAAATGACAATAATTGATCTGCTAATTGTTTTGAATTATACATAACTACATTGTTTATTGGTTATCACAATGTAGTCACAAATTCTCTATTTCATCATCTCTCTCTCCACATCCTCTACTGTAATGGGGAGTCTCTTGGCACCCAGCAGACGGCATCCTGCGTCGGTAATCAAGATATCATCTTCGAGACGGATTCCACCAAATGTATAGTAAGCCTCCAATTTACTGAAGTTTATGAACCGGGCATTTGTCCCATTGCCCTTCCATTGCTCGATAAGGGCAGGGATAAAATAGATTCCGGGTTCTACAGTGACCACGTGCCCCTTCTCCAGCATTTTTCCCATCCTCAGGGAGCCGAGTCCGAACTGTGCAGAACGTTTGTAAGTATCGTCGTAGCCTACATAATTCTCCCCGAGATCCTCCATGTCGTGCACATCCATACCCATATTGTGACCCAGGCCGTGAGGCATAAAGAGGGAGTGGGCACCTGCTGCCACTATCTCATCTGCATCACCTTTCAGAAGTCCGAGGTCTACCAGCCCTTGTGCCATAAGGCGGGATGCCGCTTGATGTACCTCGGTATATGTGATCCCGGGACGGGCAATCGAGATGGCCAGATTGTTGGCTGCTGCCACGATGCTGTATATCTCCTTCTGCTGCTGGGTGAACCTGCCTGAAGCTGGGAGGGTTCTGGTAAAATCGGAGGTGTAGTTGGAATTGGTCTCGGCACCTGCATCTATCACCACCATACGACCTTCGGTCAATATCTGATGATGGGAGTGGTTATGGAGTGTTTCACCGTTCTGGGAGAGGATAATAGGGAATGAAGGCATCAGACCTTCGGATATGGCTATACCCTCCATCACACCTACAAGCTCCTGCTCCACCATACCCAACTGCATCATTTTCATAGCGGTATAGTGCATAGCATAACCAATGTTACAAGCCTTCTCGATCTCTGCCACTTCGCACTCCTGCTTGATAAGTCTGAGTGAGACCACCCCTTTTATGAAATCTACAGATGCACTGCTCTTCATCTGATCGAACGGGATCCCCAGAATCCTGTTCAGCTGAATCATATTGTGATATCTGTAAGGGGGGAGGAAATGGACCTTCCTGCCGGCAATCACACATTTCGATATATAATCGTCAAGTGAAGCGAGGGGAGCAGTCCTGTCCACACCTGTATTCTTCGCTTTATCACTCAAAAGTGGCTGTGGGCCCATCCAGATGATATCGTCTATATCCACATCGTTGCCAAAGACTACCTCTTCACCTGACTCGAGATCTATAACTGCTGCCAGATCAGGATCTGTCAGACCGAAAAAGTAGTTGAAATTACTGTCCTGACGGAATCTGTACTGATTGCCCGGATAGTTTACAGCCGCCTCGCTGTTTCCCAGAAAGAGGAGAATCCCTTTTGATGCCTGAAGTTTTGATTTCAAGGCATTCCTTCTCTGAATATATACTTCTTTTGCGAACATATTGATACATTTTAATTTATTCGCCTCAAAATTGATAAAAATGTAAGTCATATGCAACTCTGGGGTGCAATTTCTTTTAAATTTTTGCTTAATTTAAGGAAATATGATAACTTTGCGAGACGTATTAAACGTGTAAAAGCCAAAATTGCATTGTTGAAAACATGTTAATTAGCTGAGTAATAATAATTTAAGAGAATTTACAAGTTTTCCTTCTCTTAATCAGAGATGATTTTGTGATGATTTTTTATGAACTTTGAAAAAATTGTTTACTTTTGTATTTAATATGGTATTCGGTCTCTTAATCAGAGACGGAAGAAAAGGTAAGTAACTAAATCACTATTAAACTAAACCATAATTTAATTATTAACCTAAAATTTCATTTATGTTCGTTTCAAAAAAACTAAGTAAAGCGTTGCGTTTTGCAGCTCTTACTATGTGTGCACTTTTCCTTTCATTAGGAAATGCTTTTGCACAGGACATTACTGTTACCGGTAAGGTGACAGACAAGTCTGGCGAGCCTATCGTAGGTGCTTATGTTATCGTACAGGGTACCTCTACAGGTGCTTCGACAGATATTGACGGTGCTTATACCCTTAATGCACCAGCTAACGGCGTTTTGGAGTTTTCATCTCTGGGTTATGAGACTGTAGCTGTTCCAGTAAACAGCAGATCAGTTATCGACGTATCTCTTGCTGATGACGCTCTAATGCTTGAAGAAACTATTGTTGTAGGTTATGGCACCCAGAAGAAAGCCAACCTTACCGGTGCCGTAGCATCTGTGGATGTTTCTCAGACACTTGAGGCAAAACCAGTAGCAAACCTTGGCAAAGCTCTTCAAGGAGCTGTTCCTGGTCTGACCATCACAACTACCTCAGGTAGCATCAATGCTGAGCCTACAATCACTATCCGTGGTATCGGTACCCTTTCTAACGGTGGTACCTCAAAACCTCTTTATATTGTAGATGGTGTTCCAATTGACAATTTGACTTATCTTAACACTCAAGATATTGAGAGTATCTCTGTCTTGAAAGATGCGTCATCTGCATCTATCTATGGTACCCGTGCTGCGTTTGGTGTAGTAATGGTTAAAACCAAATCTGCTCAAACTAAGGAAAATATCCAAGTTAGCTACACTAACAACTTCGGATGGAGATCAGCAGTGAACCTCCCAGAATATCCAACAGTTATGGAACAGGTTCTTCCCTTCAACGAAGCCAATAATCGTGCAGGACTTGCTTGCGAATTGTTCGGTATGTATCACGATGATCCTACTTTCCTTGAAAATGTTAAGAAATGGCAGCAAAAGCATGGTGAAAAGGCTGGCTATCGTGAGATGGTATTGAATGATGACTACTACTTCGATTCAAATGGTGTTGCTAATTACGTGGCAGACTGGGATGTGGCCGGTATCCTATTCGGCAAACCTGCCCCTTCTCAAAACCACACTATATCTATTCAAGGTACATCTGGCAAAACCAACTACTACATGTCAGTGGGTTACAACTATGATCAGGGACTTTTGAACTTCAACCCAGAGAAGATCAATAAATACACCGCTACTCTTAACGTTTCATCTCAGGTAACAAAATGGCTGCAAGTTGGAGCAAGAGTCAACTATGCTGAAAACAGATATGATTATCCATATGTTCGCGGTCAAGGTTCTTATGTTTACGCTTGGAGATGGGGTTCTTACTTCGGTCCTTGGGGTTACATCAACGATGCGAATGGTGAAGCATACGACTGCCGTCAGTTGATCGGTTTCCGTAACCAGGCTGGAGACGCTTATCAAAAATACCACAACACACGTGTGGGCGCTTTCCTGAAAGCTGACATCGTGAAAGGTCTTACCATCAATGCAGACTATACTTATACATTCAAAAATACCAACTATAAAGGTATAGGTAAGAGAGCTACATTGTGGAATACATGGGGTCTAAGTGAAAAGAGTTTTGCTCCTGACCAATCATCAATCAGCACCACATTCATTGAGACTGACCGCTCAAATACATCCAACTACGTTGCCAATATCTATGGTAACTATGAAGTGACCTTCGCTGATAGTCATAATCTGAATTTCATGGCAGGTTTCAACGTGGATGAGCAAGAGTACGAATACTTGTACTATGAAAATCACGATATGCTTGACCCATCTCTTCCTGAGCTAGCATTGACTCCAACTTTCTACAGCTACTCACATAGCCACACACACCAGGGATCTGCAGGTTTCTTCGCCCGCATCAATTATAACTGGGCCGACAAACTTCTTCTTGAGTTGAATGGACGATATGATGGTTCTTCCAAATTCCCTGCAAGTAGCCGTTGGGCATTCTTCCCTTCAGGTTCTATCGGATACCGTATCTCTGAAGAGGATTTCTGGATGCCTATTAAAGATGTTGTCAATAATGCCAAAATCCGTGCATCTTACGGTATGGTAGGTAACCAGGAGATTGGTAGCAATATGTTCCTTGAAACTATCTCTAAGCAAGGTACATCTGTAAACTGGCTTGGAACTGGTTCCAATAAATATGACTATTTCACATCTCCTTCGCTAGTATCTTCACTTTTGACTTGGGAGACAATGAGAACAGCCAACCTTGGTTTGGATTTAGGTTTCTTCAAAGGAGACTTGAATGTAACTCTAGACTTATTCCAGAGAGAGACTCTCGGTATGCTAGCTCCTGGTCAGACACTTCCTCAGGTTCTTGGTGCTTCTGCACCAAAAGAGAATGCTGGTGATATGAGAACTCGCGGGTGGGAGTTAACTGTTGATTATAACCACACATTTGACAATGGTCTATATATTTATGCAAATGCAAATGTATCAGACTACAGAACTGTTGTAACAAAATGGGATAACGACAGCCCTCTATTGAATTCCAACTATTCTGGCAAAATCTATGGTGATATCTACGGCTTTGAGACTGAAAGATACTTTACATGGGATGATTTCACAGGTAAAGATGCGAAAGGTAAATGGATTTATAAAGATGGCGTTGCTTCACAAGCTGGCTTGAACAAAGGCACTTTCGAATTCGGTCCTGGTGATATCAAATTTAAAGATCAGAACGGTGACGGTGTAATCGATGGTGGTAAAGGTACTATCGACGACCATGGTGACCTTGTTGTTATTGGTAACTCTACACCTCGCTACCAATATTCATTTAGATTGGGTGCTGCATTCTATGGATTTGACCTTGATTTATTCTTCCAGGGTGTTGGTAAGAGAGATTACTGGTCAACCTCAGCATTTGTGGTTCCTTTCTCTCGTGGTGCTGACGCAATCTACGCCAACCAGACAAGCTATGTAACTGAAGAGCAATACCAATCAAAGAATATTGACCAATCAGCTAGATATCCACGCATGTATCCAGGTAACTCTGGTCAAGGAACTATCTCAGTTATCAGTGGTGGTAGAAACAACTTCTATCCTCAAACTAAATATATGCTAAATCTTGCATATCTACGTTTGAAAGATGTAACTCTAGGTTACTCTCTTCCTCAGAATCTTGTACAGAAAGCCGGAATTGAGAAAGTGAGACTCTATGTAACTGTTTACAATGCACTTGATATCATTAATCACACCAAAGAAGCAGGTATTGACCCAGAAATGATGACTGGTAGTAATGAGCAGTTTGGTCGCGCAGAACCTTATGCCCGTACCATCTCTTGCGGTTTGCAGATTACTTTTTAATTAAAAACGGAATATGATTATGAAAAGAATTAGTTATATATGTTTGATATTCTCGCTGCTGCTATGCGCAACAAGCTGCGAAAAGGTATTAGACAAAAAACCTCTTACTCAATTCACAAATGACAACTTCTGGTCAAGTGAAGCGAATGTTGAGATGTATGCCAACTACTTCTACAATGAGTGGACTGGCTATGGAAATGGCAATGGTCAAGGTGTCTTCTACTACCAGACTCTTAACGACAACCAAGTAGGTAGAGAATTTGCTACCTTTACTGTGAACGTACCTGCTACTGATGGCACATGGTCTTCTTGCTACACTGAGATTCGTCGTGCGAACATTATGATTGAAAAAGTTCCAACTATTGAATCTATGAATGATAAGGCTAAAGCACACTGGATTGGCGTGGCTCGTCTATACAGAGCATGGCAGCACTTCTGTCTAGTTCGCAAATTCGGCGACTGCATTATCGTAGACAAAAACTTGAACGTTACAGACGAAGATAAAGAGGCATATCTTTACGCTCCTCGTAATAACCGTAATGATGTCATGGACTTTATCCTCGAAGATTTGAATTTTGCTGTTGCTAACATCAATAAAAATGCAAATTCACGTGTTGCATACAACGCAGCTGTGGCTCAGGCTATCAAATCAAGAATTTGTCTATTTGAAGGCACTTATGCCAAATATCATCAGAATGACAATGAAAGGGCTAAGAAGTATTTAACAGAGTCTAAAACTGCAAGTGAGGCCATCATGGGTAACTCTATGTATGTCCTTAACAAATCATACAGAGCTAACTACAACTCTGCAGATCTTGCCGGAAACCAAGAGATGATTATGTATAAGAAATATATTAAGAGCTTGCTGGGACACAGTCTTATCTCTTATATATGCTCATCAACTCAGATTCATGGCCTTTCAAAATCTGCATTTGATGCTTATCTATTCACTGATGGTCTTCCAAAGGCTACTACTACCCTTAATAATACAGATCATGGTGTAGTTGGTGCTGATGGTAGAATTGACATCCAGAACCTTCTTGATGTTCGTGATCCTCGTCTTGCTGCAAGCATTGACAGCGTTCTGCTATACAATGGCAATAGCTATATTAGATATGATGAAGGTATGGCTTCAACCTCTTCATCCGGCTATGGTGTGCTGAAGTTTGATAATCCAGAATTCCCTGCTGCTGAAAGAAATTCATCAGGTAACAGCAACCACACTGATGCCCCTATCTTCTGGCTAGCTGAAATCTATCTTAACTATGCGGAAGCATGCGCAGAACTTGGTTCATGTGGCGAAACTGAACTTAACAAATCTATTAATCTTCTTCGTGCACGTGCCGGTATGCCAAATTTGAGCGCAACACCTGCTGCTGACCCAGCAAACAATATGGGAGTTAGCAACCTTATCTGGGAAATCCGTCGTGAGCGTCGTGTTGAACTTATGTTCGACCTTGAAGACCGCTATTGGTCACTTATCCGTTGGAAACAACTCGATAAACTAGACAATGGTAAATATCCTGACCAGACAAAAGGTGCATGGATTGGCAATACTAAAGCAACCCAAGTAAAAGTAGATGAAAATGGCTATATTGACGGTTCATTTGATATGAAACGTACATTTGACAACAAATATTATCTACAACCTATCCCTTCAGGACAGATTGACCTGAACGAAAATCTTGGTCAGAACCCAGGTTGGTAGTCACATAACTTAACTATGAATTTAGAGCGCTCTTCGGGGCGCTCTTTTTTTAGATGTTTTGTCGTTTACAAAAATATTCTTATCTTTGCACCCCCGAAAAAGTGCGGGGACGCAACAAAAATTAATGTATTAACTTAAAAATCAACATCGTGGACACACTTAGTTACAAAACAGTGTCGGCAAACCCTAAGACCGTAAACAAGGAATGGGTTGTAGTTGATGCCACCGATCAAGCATTGGGTAGGCTAGCTTCAAAAGTAGCAGTGATGCTACGCGGTAAGCACAAAGTTAATTATACTCCTCACGTGGACTGTGGTGATAACGTGATCGTTATCAACGCTGAAAAGGTTCGCTTGACTGGTAAAAAATTAACTGACAAGGTGTATGTACACCACACAGGTTATCCTGGTGGTCAGCGCTTTGCTACCCCTAAAGAGAGATTGGCTTCAAAACCGACTTTCGTAGTAGAGGAGGCTGTAAGAGGTATGCTTCCTAAAACCATTCTTGGCGCAGATCTATTCCGTAACCTACACGTTTATGCAGGTTCAGAACATCCTCACCAAGCACAAAATCCAAAAATTATTAACTTAAACGAACTAAAGTAAACAGATGGAAGTAATTAACGCCCTTGGAAGACGTAAATCAGCTGTTGCTCGCGTTTATGTGAACACAACAGGTAAAGGTAACATTACTATCAACGATCGTCCTCTTGACGAATATTTCAAAGAAGAGGCTCTTCGTTATATCGTAAAACAGCCTTTAAATGTTACAGGCACCCTTGAGAAATTCGACATCAAAGTTAATCTTGATGGCGGTGGAATCAAAGGTCAGGCAGAGGCTCTTCGTCTTGCTATCGCACGTGCTTTGTGTGAAGTGGACAAAGAGGCTTACCGTTCAGTGCTTAAAACCAATGGTTTCCTAACTCGTGACGCTCGCGAGGTAGAGAGAAAGAAACCTGGTCAGCCTGGTGCTCGCAGACGCTTCCAATTCAGCAAACGTTAGTATTTTACTACTGATTTACACGAATTGCACAGACACGAATAAAACGGCAGGATCCGTTATGGCTACCGGCAGTTTGTCTGTCTGCGAAAAATTTAGGAGACCGACCCAGTCGCTACTCCGAAATTAAAAAAGAGAACTCCTTAGAGGAGACAAACAAATTAAACAAAACAAAAATGCCTAGAACAAATTTCCAAGATTTACTAGATGCAGGTACACACTTCGGTCACTTGAAGAGAAAATGGAATCCTAAAATGGCTCCTTATATCTTTATGGAGAAAAACGGAATCCATATCATTGACTTGCATAAGACTGTTGTAAAAATAGATGAGGCTGCAAATGTTATGAAACAACTTGCCCGCGCTGGTCGTAGAGTACTTTTCGTAGCCACCAAAAAACAAGCTAAGGATATCGTTGCAGAGTACGCTAAATCTGTAAATATGCCTTACGTGACAGAGAGATGGCCAGGTGGTATGCTTACCAACTTCCCTACCATCCGTAAAGCTGTCAAAAAGATGAACACCATCGACAAGATGATTTCTGATGGTACTTTTGAGACTCTTGCAAAACGTGAGCGTCTTCAGATTACCCGTCAAAGAGCAAAACTTGAGAAGAACTTGGGTTCAATCGCTGACCTTAACCGTCTTCCTTCAGCACTCTTCGTAGTGGACGTGCAGAAAGAGATGAACGCTGTAAAAGAGGCTAACCGTCTCAATATTCCGGTAATCGCTATGGTTGATACTTGTTGCGATCCTACCCCAATTGATTACGTGATCCCGGCTAATGATGACGCCGCTAAATCTATTGCAGTGGTAATGGGTGCGCTTTGTGATGCTATCAAAGAGGGTCTTGAAGAGAGAAGAATCGAGAAAGACAAAGAAGAAGCTAACAAAGCTCAAGAGAACAAAGAAGACGCAGCTCAAGGTAAAAAAATCCGTCCTCGCAAAGGTGCTGCTAAAAAAGAAGTAGAAGCAAAAGCTGAGTAATTTTTAAAATTTGCAGATTATGGAAATTAAAGCAGTAGATGTTGCGAAACTTCGCAAAATGACCGGTGCAGGTATGATGGACTGCAAAAAAGCTCTTGTAGACGCTGAAGGCGATTTCGAGAGAGCAAAAGAAATCATCAAAGAAAAAGGTAAACTTGTAGCTGCCAAACGTGCAGACCGTGAGACCTCAGAAGGTGCTGCCATCGCTAAGATCAATGGTAATAAAGCTATCATCGTAGCTCTTGGCTGTGAGACTGACTTCGTGGCTAAAAACGCTGAGTTCCAGGCTCTTGCTGATGCTATTGCTGAGGCTGCTATCGCTAACTTCCCTGCAGATAAAGAGGCCCTTATGGCTTGCACTATCGCTGACGGAAGAACTGTAGAGGCTGCTATCACTGAGCAGACAGGTAAGACTGGTGAGAAACATCAGCTTGTAGCTTACGAGACAGTAGAGGCTCCTTATGTTGTAGCTTATATGCACAAAATTACAGGTAAGCTTGCTACCGTAGTAGGTTTTAACAAAGAGTTTGATGAGACTGTAGCTAAAGGTGTAGCTATGCAGGTGGCTTCTATGAACCCTGTAGCAGTTTCAGCTGATCAGGTTCCTCAGAGTGTTATCGATGAAGAGCTTAAGACAGCTACCGAAAAAACCAAAGAAGAACTTGTAAGAAAAGCTGTGGATGCAGCTCTTCAGAAAGCGGGTATCAATCCTGCTCACGTAGACAGCGAAGACCATATCGAGTCTAACCAGACTAAAGGCTGGATCACTGCTGAACAAGCAGCTCAGGCTCGTGAGATCATCAAGACTGTTTCAGAGGAGAAAGCAGCTAATCTTCCAGCTCAGATGGTAGAGAACATCGCTAAAGGTCGTCTTCAGAAATTCTTCAAAGAGCAGACTCTTGAGGAGCAAGGCTACCAGATGGGTGACGGCAAACAGGCTGTTAAAGATGTTGTCAAAGCCGCTGATGCTGAGGCTAAAGTTCTTTCATTCAAGAGAGTGTCTCTTGCTGACTAAGACTTCCGTCTATACCAAATACAGAAAGGGATGACTTAAAAAAGTCGTCCCTTTTTATTTGGAGATGCCCGAACGGAGTCGGGCACGACATTCTTACTGGATAACCCCTAACTCTTTACCGACCTTGGTAAATGCAGCGATACATTTGTCCAGGTGTTCCACTTCGTGACCTGCAGAGACCTGAACTCTGATACGGGCCTCGTTCTTAGGCACTACAGGGTAGTAGAATCCTGTCACATAGATACCCTCGTCAAGAAGTTTGGCAGCCATCACCTGTGAAAGTTTGGCGTCGTATAGCATAACTGCACAGATGGCAGACTGGGTAGGTTTGATATCGAAGCCCGCCTCTTTCATCTTGGCTACGAAGTAGTCTGTATTGCTGTGAAGCTTATCCTGCAGTCTGTTGGTCTCAGACATCATATCGAACATCCTGATCCCGGCAGCCGCTACCATAGGGGGGATGGAGTTAGAGAAAAGGTATGGACGCGAGCGCTGGCGGAGCATAGCGATAATCTCTTTCTTACCTGTAGTGAAGCCTCCGATGGCACCACCAAATGCTTTTCCGAGGGTGCCGGTGAGGATCTCGATTTTACCTTTGAGGTTATATTGCTCTGTTACACCTCGGCCGGTCTTTCCTACCACACCTGCCGAGTGGGATTCGTCCACCATCACCATTGCATTGTATTTGTTTGCAAGTTCGTAGATCTTGTCCAGAGGGCAGACATTTCCATCCATAGAGAAGACGCCGTCTGTGACGATGAGGCGGTGGCGCTGTGCCTGAGCCAGTTTGAGGCAGTTCTCGAGTTCTTCCATATTGGCATTGGCGTAGCGGTATCTCTGGGCCTTGCACAGACGGACGCCGTCGATAATGGAAGCGTGGTTCAATGCATCGGAGATGATGGCATCTTTTTCGTCCAGCAGAGGTTCGAAAACGCCGCCGTTTGCGTCGAAGCAGGCTGCGTAGAGGATGGTGTCCTCGGTGCCGAAGAACTCTGCAATCTTGGCTTCAAGTTTCTTGTGAAGGTCCCCTGTACCGCAGATGAAGCGGACGCTGGACATACCGTAGCCGTGGGTATCGAGTGCCTCTTTGGCTGCGTTTACAAGCTCCTGTGAGTCTGCCTGACCGAGGTAGTTGTTCGCACAGAAGTTAAGTACACTCTCGCCGGTGCTCACTTTAATCTGTGCACCCTGGGGAGAGGTGATGATTCTTTCGTGTTTGTAGAGCCCTGCATCTTCGATGTTTTTGAGCTCATTCTGGAGGTATGCTTGAAAATCCTGATACATATTATATCTGTTTTATGAGTTTTCTTATCTAACAAAGATAATAAAAAGTTCCTCTACGGCATAGAAATTGCTTTAGAATTGTAGTCAGAAATTTGAAAACTTTGAAAGTTTTTTTAGTTTTGCGCCCGTTTTTGGATATCTGAAATGACTACACGAGAAAGAATAATCGAGACATCTACAGAACTCTTCAGTATGAAGGGGTGCAAATCTATCACTATGGATGAGATTTCAGCAGTTAATGGTATCTCCAAAAGAACTCTGTATGAGATATTTGCAGATAAATCGGCGCTACTGGAGGCTTGTCTCTCCTCTATAGCCAAGAAGACCAAGGAGGTCTCTATGAAACTAAGGGAGGAGTCTTCAAACATTCTGGAGTATATCCTCTCTTTTCAGGACTATGAGTCGAGGGAGGCTGCAAGGACTTCCAGAGTTTTGGGCGAGGAGCTGAAAAAGTTCTACCCTGAAGTATACCAAAGGGCTATTGAGAGTGTGAAGAACCAGCAGCTTGAGTACACCAAGTCGCTTATTGAAGAGGGGATAGAAGAGGGTCTTTTTGAATCGGATATAGTGTCGTTAGATGTTGTGAGCAAAATTCTGACACTTTTGGTGGGACTGAACTCTTTTGCTGTATGCGATTCGATCAAAAGGGAGTCAAATAGAAAAGAGATATTTATGAGTTCTGTGGTGGTCTACCTGAGGGGGCTGGCTACAGACAAGGGGAGAGAAGCGATAGATAATTATTTTGAAACAAGAAATATACATTAAATTAAAAACAGTATGATTAAACGTTCCATTTTAGTGTGTTGTATGGTGTTTGCTGTTTTGTTCTCTGCTAAGGGACAAGATGTGAACACAGACAGTTCTACACTTAATCTCTCTTTTGAGGATGCTGTGAATATGGCCCTCGAGAGAAACCGTACTTTACAGAATGCTTCCCTGGATGTGAAGAAGGCTGAGGCAGCCAAATGGGAGGCGATAGCGACTATGCTTCCACAGGTTAGCGGGTCGCTTGGTTATTCAAGCAATCTTGGATATGAGATGGTTATGGATGCCGGCGTAATGGGTAAATTTACTATGAATATGCCATCAACCGGGACCCTAGGCCTTCAAGCATCTGTGGCGGTAAGCGCAGCTCAGATTATCTCTACCCAGATAGGTAAGATATCCATCGATATGGCCAATGTAGCCAAAAGCCAGTCTGAGCAGGAGATTACCAATCAGGTTAGAATCCTATATTACTCAGCTCTGGTTTCAGAACAGACACAGGAGCTCCTTACCAAGAACCTTGAGAGTCTGAAAAAACTTTATGATTACTCTCAGAAAGCTGTAGATGTAGGTGCTGCCGAACAGGTGGATGCAGACCAGATTATGGTACAGGTGGCCACTATGGAGACCACCCTCAATACCTCAAAACGCTCTATGGAGATGGTCTACAACTCTATGAGGCTTTTCCTGAATATAGATGTGGATACCGAGATATCCCTGACTCAGGGTATCGATGACCTTCTCTCCATCCCTAACGCTATGGCGCTGATCAGCGAAGATCTGGTCTTGGAGAACAACTACAATTACCAATTGGTAAATCAGAGTACCAAACTCTCTAAAAAGCAAGTGGACTTGGCAGGCTGGGCATATGCCCCCACATTGTCTGCTTTTTATAAGTTTACCAAGACCCATTATTTTGGTGATGGAGGTATGAGATCTACCCCTCCCAATATGATAGGTGCTACTCTCTCTATCCCTATTTTCTCTTCAGCACAGAGATATAAAGCTCTTCAGGGTGCCAAGTTTGAGTATCAGAAGCAGCAGAACCTGTTGGCCGATACAGAGATGTCGCTTAAAATCCAGCACAGACAGCTGAAATATAACCTCACCTCTGCACTGGAGAGACTGGAGACACAGAAGAAGAATGTGGAGGTGTCCCAGAGGGTATTTGACAATATCAGCCTCAAATATGAGCACGGCTACTCTTCAAGTATGGATGTCACCACTTCAGGTACAAACCTTATCGCAGCCCAGAGCAGCTATGTACAGGCCCTTCTTGAGTTTGTGAATGCTCAGATCGAACTTGAAAAACTCCTTAATAAGTAATAAATAGAAAAAACAGATATGAAACTAATCAGATTTACCCTTTTGTCAGCAGCAGCTTTGGCACTTGTGAGCTGCGGTCCCAAACAAGAAGAAGTACAGGGGGAGACAGTGCGTAATGAGGTGGTAAAAGTAGAGCCTCTTCAGAAATCAGAGATCTCCAGAGTAGTGGAGTTCTCGACCAATCTTCAAGGTTATGAAACTATGAGCATCGCTCCATCTGTAACAGGAAAGATCGAGGAGATCTTCGTAGAGGTGGGTGATAAGGTGAAGAAGGACCAGATGCTTGTCCGTATGGACCAGATGCAGCTTAATACCACAAAGCTTACTTTTGCAAACCTCACCACCAATATGGAGAGGATGGAGTCACTATATGCAGCGGGTTCTATCTCACAGCAGAACTATGATCAGGCAAAACTTAGCTTCGAGCAGACCAAAGAGAATCTTGAATTCCTCGAGGAGAATACCTTTGTAAAGGCACGCTTCAATGGTGTGATCTCTGCCAAGAACTATGAGGATGGTGAACTTTATGCAGGGCAGCCAATTCTTGTCCTCACTCAGGTGGAGACATTGAAGGCCTATATCAATATCCCAGAGCAGTTCTTCCCTAAAGTAAAAGCAGGGATGAAGGTGGATATCGTATCCGATATCTATCCTGACCAGGTATTCCAGGGTACTATCGAGATAGTTCACCCTACTATCGATGCATCTACCCATACTTTCCAGGCTAAAGTGAGAATCCCTAACGGTAAAGATCTCCTCCGCCCCGGTATGTATGTGCGTACCTCTATGTCTATGGGTAAAGAGAATACTATCGTGGTTCCTTATCAGTCAGTACTCAAACTTATCGGTTCTAACGAAAGGTACGTATATGTCAACAATAATGGTGTTGCCAAGAGAGTGTTTGTGAAAATGGGTCAGCGTTTCGACGATATGATTGAGATTTCGGGTGAAGGTATCAACGAAGGTGTTGAGCTTGTGACTGTAGGCCAGGCCAAACTGGTAGATGGTGTACAGCTGACCATTTCTAAATAAGGATAAGGAGACTAAACAATGAGTATATACAAAACATCGATTAATAAGCCGGTAACGACAGCCCTTATCTTTGTCGCAGTGGCTATTATCGGTCTGTTCTCATTGAGCAGACTTCCGATTGACCAGTTCCCGGAGATGGAGCCACCATACATCACTGTGATGACTACATATCCTGGAGCGAGTGCCAGTGAAATTGAGACCAACGTCACCAAGATAGTAGAGAACAGCTTGAACTCTGTGGATGGTCTTAAAGAGATCTCATCCCAGTCAAAGGACCATATGTCTATGGTTATGCTGGAGATGGAGTGGGGGACAAACCTCGATGAGGTGATGAATGATATCCGCTCTTATGTGGATATGTTGAAGGACCAGCTGCCTGACGGCTGTAGTAACCCTTTCATCTTCAAGTTCAGTTCGAGCTCTATGCCTATCATCCAGTTCGCCATCACAGCAGGTGACAGTTATGCCGGACTTGACAAACTTCTTAACGATGAGGTGATTCCCCAGCTTAACCGTGTAAACGGTATCGGTAACATATCCCTCTCAGGTGCCCCTGAAAGGTATGTGTATGTTAACCTTGATCAGGCCAAACTCGACGCTTATGGTATCCCATTGGAGACTGTAGGCAATATGATCAGTGCCAATAACCTTAACTTGTCTTCAGGTACAGTGAAGATGAATAAGGAGCAGTATCAGATGCAGGTGAGAAGTGAGTTCCTGGAGAGTTCAGAGATTGAAGGGATCGTAGTCACTACTACCCCTACCGGACAGCAGGTATTCGTAAGGGATATTGCACAGGTGAAGGATACCATAAAGGACCTCTCACTGGATGAGAAGATCAACAGCCGTGACGGTGTCCGTATGATGATTACCAAACAGACAGGTGCCAATACCGTGCAGATATGTAATGCAGTGAACAAAGAACTTAAGAGGATAGAAAAGACCCTCCCTTCAGATGTGAAGATAGATGTGATCTATGACTCATCTGAGGAGATCCAGAACTCTATCAACTCACTGGCAGAGTCTATCTTCTATGCGCTGCTTTTTGTGGTATTGGTAGTGTTGGTATTCCTGGGGAGATGGCGTGCTACCTTTATTATCGGTATCACCATCCCTATCGCACTTATCGTGGCATTCATCTATCTGATGCTTGTAGACAGTTCGCTTAATATCATCTCACTATGTTCTCTTACTGTGGCGATCGGTATGGTAGTGGACGATGCTATCGTGGTTTTGGAAAATATCACCAAACATATAGAGAGGGGATCAAATCCTCGTGAGGCAGCCATCTATGCTACCAATGAGGTGTGGACATCGGTTATCGCGACTACCCTCGTTATCGTAGTGGTGTTCGTCCCTCTTACTATGCTTGGCGGTCAGGCAGGTATCATGTTCAAGGAGCTTGGTTGGATTGTGACTATCGTGGTATGTACTTCTACTGTAGTGGCTATCTCGCTAACCCCTATGCTATGTTCTAAACTTCTTCAGGCCAAGAAGATCAAAGTGGATGAGCACGGTCATATCGTAGAGATCAGATCTAAACAGAACTGGTATGACAAATATGTAGTAAAAGCTCTGGACAAAGTGGACGCTGTATATGCTAATATCCTCCGCTGGTGCTTGACTCACAAGAGACTTGTCGTATTGTTCTCGATCATATTCTTCTTCGCATCACTTACCCCTATGATTATGGGTAAGGTGGGTACAGACTTTATGCAGCAGTCGGACAACGGACGTCTCTCTGTGACAGTAGAGCTTCAGCCGGGCACCCGTATCGAACATACACTCAAGACTGCCCGTGCCCTTGAGGAGAGATTCAGAGAGTTGGTTCCTGAGATGACAATGCTTTCTACCTCTGCAGGTTCAAATGATGATGCAGGTGTAGGTGCCATCTTCTCTTCTACTACCAACTACAAGATCTCTATGACTGTGGTATGTACCAAGAAATATGAGCGTGAACGTTCCATTTTCGAGATTGCTGAGGTGCTCCGTAATGAGCTGAGTACATATCCTGAGATCGTAAACTACCAGTGTAATGTCTCTGGCGGTATGGGTGGCAGTGGTCAGAAAGTGAGTGTTGAGATCTATGGTTATGACTTCGATGAGACTAACCGGTTTGCCGCAGAGGTGATGCAGGCCATCAAAGATGAAGTTCCCGGAGCCCGCGATATCGTGAGCAGCCGTGACGCTGAGAGAGCTGAGCTTAAAGTGGTGGTGGATAAAGAGAAATGTGCTTACCTTGGTCTTACTTCGGCTACAGTATCGACATATGTCCGTAACCGTGTAAACGGTATGGCTTGTGGCTTCCTTAAAGAGGATGGAGATGAGTATGATATCGTAGTAAGGCTTCAGGAAGAGGATAGAAATACCCTTTCGAAACTTCAGGATCTCACCATCCCTACCCCTATGGGTGGCAAGGTGAAACTTAGCGAGATCGCCCACATCGAAGAGTATTGGGCACCTCAGACCATTACACGCAAATCACGTCAGCGCTTCCTCTCAGTGAATGTGACCCCTTATAATGTCTCTTTGGGTGAACTTGCTGCACAGATCGATGTGGCCCTTGCCGATGTTCACGCACCTGCAGGTATCGTATACCGTCTGGGTGGTAGCTATGAGGATCAGCAGGAGTCCTTCGGTGATATGGGAGTCTTGGCTTTGCTTATTGTTCTTCTGGTTTATATCGTGATGGCATCGCAGTTCGAGTCACTCTCAAAACCTACCATCATTATGATGTCTGTCCCATTTGCTATATCCGGTGTGATTCTGGCTTTGTGGATTACAAGCACATCTCTCGATATGATCGGTGCCCTGGGCTGTATTATGCTGGTGGGTATCGTAGTGAAGAACGGTATCGTACTTGTGGACTACATTAACCTGATGCGAGACAGAGGGTATGAGCTGAATGAAGCTATCGCCCTATCAGGTGCATCCCGTATGCGCCCTGTACTTATGACAGCATTTACTACACTTCTGGGTATGCTCCCTATGGCACTCAGTCAGGGCGAGGGTGCTGAGATGTGGCAGCCACTCGGTATCGTGGTTATCGGCGGTCTTCTGGTCTCTACTCTGGTTACACTGATCATCGTACCTGTAGTATATGGTATTATGTCACGTCACGGAGAGAGGGATAAAGAGGAGCAGAACAGAAAGAACTTTATCTTTATGCAGATATCTACCTCTGCACAGGAAAATAAATTGGAGGAATAAGAGATGAAATCGGTACTAATAGTATTTAACCAAGCCAATACTGAGCGTGTGGAGTATATGCTCGATATGTTGGGTATCAGAGGATTCACTTTCTTTGAGCATGTCCAGGGAAGGGGTACCAATGGTGGAGAGCCACGTCGCGGGACCCATACTTGGCCTGAGATGAACTCGGCAGTGATCACAGTAGTGGAGGACGAACAAGTTCCCGATTTGCTGGACACAGTTAAGAAACTGGACCTCAGAAACACAGAGGTAGGTGTAAGAGCTTTTGTCTGGAATATTGAGCAGACAGTGTAGCAAATGAGAGTTTTTTTCTATATTTGATGAAGTTTGATTAAGATTCTTTGAGTATCAAACCATTAAGAAGAACTTGCATGAGAATGGGCAATGAATAAGAAATTGCTAACTTGTTTTATTACACTATATTCCTCATGCTTTTCAAATAACTCTTTTCT
>JAFVQD010000027.1 GCA_017504965.1 Bacteroidales bacterium
CCGTAGGGGAACCTGCGGCTGGATCACCTCCTTTATATGGAGTAATACGGGTCGGCATAAAGCCGAGGTCGTATATTGGTCAAAGTCTTAGGGTTATACTTAAGACAAATAGGAGACAGTATTGGGAGTATAAATCAAATGATGAGTCAAAGGGCTTGTTCTTTATAATAGTCATCAGCGGAAACCCGGCAGGGAACCGAAAGACACGAGAGGGGTCGTAGCTCAGTTGGTAGAGCGTCTGCTTTGCAAGCAGAATGTCGTCGGTTCGATTCCGTCCGGCTCCACCAAAAAAGGGTCTCTTAGCTCAGTTGGTTAGAGCATCGCCTTGATAAGGCGGGGGTCGAAGGTTCAAGTCCTTCAGGGACCACCATTGGGTTTTATGCTGAAATGAATTTAATAGTTCTTTGACAGTTTTTATGCATAGTGGGATACGTAAGATTAATTGAGATCTTATGTAATTTCAAAAGTGCTAAAGAATACAGCAGATTTTAAAGGCGATTTGTAAGTAATAAAAAGTTACAAGCATTAAGTGAATGCCTTGGTGACATCTGACGATGAAGGACGTGATAAGCTGCGATAAGCCACGGGGAGCCGCAAATAGGCGTTATATCCGTGGATTTCCGAATGGGGAAACCCGGCCTGCGAAGGTCATCCCTCTCTGAATCTATAGGGGAGTGGAAGTGAACCCGCTGAAGTGAAACATCTCAGTAAGCGGAGGAAAAGAAAGAGAATCGATTCCGTAAGTAGTGGCGAGCGAAAGCGGAGGAGCCCAAACCGAAATGATTTATCCTTTCGGGGTTGTAGGACTCAGCTGTGAGACTTTGACGGTTAGGAGAAATGTTTGAGAGACATGCCATAGGAGGTGAGAGCCCTGTATCCGAAAACCAGAAAAGCTCTATGAGTATCCTGAGTAGCACCGGACACGTGAAACCCGGTGTGAAGCTATGCCGACCACGGCATAAGGCTAAATACACGATGTCAACCGATAGAGAATAGTACCGCGAGGGAAAGGTGAAAAGAACCCCTGTTAGGGGAGTGAAAAAGAACCTGAAACTTGATGCTTACAAGCGGTCGGAGCTCCTTTATGGAGTGACGGCGTACCTTTTGTATAATGAGTCTGGGAGTTTATGTATGCAGCGAGCTTAAGGGATTACGTTCCGGAGGCGAAGCGAAAGCGAGTCTGAATAGGGCGCCGAGTTGCCTGCATAATACCCGAAGCGGAGGTGATCTACCCTTGACCAGGTTGAAACCGGAGTAACATCCGGTGGAGGACCGAACCGATAAACCTTGAGAAGTTTCCGGATGAGTTGAGGGTAGGAGTGAAAGGCTAATCAAACCCCGTAATAGCTGGTTCTCTTCGAAATATATTTAGGTATAGCGTCTTGTGCTGACACGTGGGGGTAGAGCACTGAAAAGGCTAGGGGACACACCCGTCTACCAACCCTTATCAAACTCCGAATACCATGTGGTGTAGCAAGGCAGTCAGACTGTGGGGGCTAAGCTTCATAGTCGAGAGGAAAACAGTCCAGACCACCAATTAAGGCCCCAAATACAATGCTAAGTGGATTCAAGGATGTGATTTTACACAGACAATAGGGATGTTGGCTTAGAGGCAGCCACCATTTAAACAGTGCGTAACAGCTGACCTATCGAGTGAAATTGCGCCTAAGATGATCGGGACTCAAGCATTGAGCCGAAGTTGTGGGATCCGTAAGGATCGGTAGAAGAGCGTTCTAACAGCGGTGAAGTCAAGACGGCGAGTTTTGGTGGAGCGGTTAGAAGTGAGTATCCAGACATGAGTAACGATAAATGTGGTTAAAATCCACATCGCCGTAAGGATAAGGTTTCCAGGGTAAAGTTCGTCTGCCCTGGGTTAGGCGGGAGCTAAGGCGAGGCCGTAAGGAGTAGTCGATGCACAGCCGGTTAATATTCCGGCCCCGATTGGAGAGGACGAAGGTGAGAGCCACACAGACCTTAATGACTTGGCAGCCTGAGGCTACGGCCGAAGGCGTGTGTGGGGATCAACTTCCGGGAAAAGCCTCCAAGTTAAGCCCGTACCGCAAACCGACACAGGTATCCGGGATGAGTATTCTAAGGCGCGTGAGTTAAATCTTCTTAAGGAACTCGACAAATTGGCCCTGTATCTTCGGTATAAGGGGTGCCTACTTCGGTAGGTCGCAGTGAAGAGGTCCAACCGACTGTTTAGCAAAAACACAGCTCTCTGCTAAGTCGTAAGACGACGTATAGGGAGTGACGTGTGACCAATGCGGAAAGGTGAAAGCTGGTGGTGCGAGCTACTGGTCTAAGCCCCCGTGAATGTCGGCCGTAACTATAACGGTC
>JAFVQD010000028.1 GCA_017504965.1 Bacteroidales bacterium
ACCACCTTATTCTGGTGATAGTGGACGTTCGGGAGAATCTCTCGGCTCCAGCTGTCGCCATTCTCCAGCACATCCCCGAAACCGTAGTATTCATGATTTCCTGGCACCAAGAACACCTCACGATAATTCTCCGAAGACCATTTCCAGAACTTGCTGTTAGGGAGATTCTTGTCTCTCAAGTAATCAGTGTCTCCTGCCAACACAAGAACATCACCAGTTACTTCAAAAGGAATTTCCTTTACATATTTTGAATTGCCTGACAGCTCCAAATGCAAGTCAGACGCGTATTGTATCTTCATAATATTTCTCTTAAAAAAATGGCGACTCTTTCATACTCTGAACGAGATTTGCAGATTTTGCAAAAGTCGCCCCTTCATCCTAGTTTACAGCCATATATACCTTCTTGACAAGCGCAGAAACCATCTTATTCAACTCCTTATTGAAGATCTTGATTTCAGACTTGTCGATGACATTATACAATGCAGAGTGCTCCTTGAGGAAATCCTCTACCACGTCATATGACATCTCCTTGATCAGCTTACCAAGGTCAGCCGGCATATGGACTTCTCCGATGTGGCTTACCACATTGGCAAGGCGGTTCTCATTGACATATGACGCGAGATTTTCAATCAGTTCCGCCAGTTCCTTGCTATACTCCACTGGAGCTTCCAGCTGCCTGTTCCTTCTCTTCACACTCTTGTTCTCCGCAAAGCGGGCATTCTTGCTCTTGATCAAAGCCCTGCTTCCGGTACGCAGATAATGTGGAGTTACAGGTCTGATTACGATACCCTCGCAGATATTGTCCTCGATTGCCGGATAACCAAGCCACTCTGCAATCTTGCTCTGGAACTCATTAGGATATGCAAGGCATTCGTCAAGAGTTCCCTTGAAGAGTGGCTTGGCATAGAAGAAGCCCTCTGACTCAAACAGTCTCTCGGCCTGATCCACTGACAGGTAGTGCCCTCCATCGTTAGTGAACACATAGATATCAAATCCGTAGAACTCGTGGTCAGGTGCATAGTACACACCCTTCTGTATCATAGTAAGACGGCCTACCCTCTGCACATCTGGATGCGGATATGAACCGCCGAACAACTCACCGAAGACAGAGACAGACTGCATGTCTGGGCAATCCTGCTTCAAATGGTTGAAGAGAGAAATCACCTTCTCCTTGTACTCATCGACAAGCTCCTGATAGTCGTAGAACTTCTCGTCATCCTCAAGGATTGAGGTCCTCTTTGCAAACTTCACATCGTTACCGTCACACAGGAAGCTGGTATTGGTACCGTGTACCTTCTCCTGGACCACCCACTGCACATCTGCAGGAACCTGCTCCCTTACCTGGTCCAGATAATCCTTATAAAAATGGTTCTCAATAGAACTGTACTTCTTAAATTCAATCATAATTCGAATAGTTGTTTTTGTTACACTTTTGGCTTTCACAAGCCATCAATTCTCACCCCGGGATTAGCTGATATCGAGGCAAATCTATGAAACAAAAATCAAATATAAAACATTGATTTTCAACGACTTTTTGCTTATATATAAATATATGATATACTATAAGATTACTATATATATTTATATATAAAACTTATACTAAA
>JAFVQD010000004.1 GCA_017504965.1 Bacteroidales bacterium
GATGAAAAGCTCAATGGAAGGTGATGCTGATGCTTTGAATAAATTGGGAGACTTTATGAAGGAGGCAAAATCTGCCCGTGATGGCAAAGGTAATACCGGCAATCAAGCAAAAGATTTGAATTCATTGCTCGAAATGATGGGCGGAGCAAAAAAAAATAATAACCCTTAAAACTTACGAATATGAAAAAGGTATTTATAACAATTATGTGTTTGGCAAGTCTCGTGTTAATGACGGCTTGCGGTGGCGGTAATGCCAAAAAGGATGGTTCGGAAGGAACAGCCGAAGTGAAAAAAGAAGCGAAGACAACCAAGTCATCGAATCTTAGCGTAGGAGAAAGATACGCTTTTGCAGGGTTGACATCTGCTGACATCGTACCAAGTTTCGGAAGAGAGATTACAGATTCAAACGATACCGACGCTAATGGAGTTACAAAAGCCACTACATTCTTCGGATATGGCGATGATAGAGAGCCTTTCAGCGATAAGGTTTATGATGAATATTGCCGTAAACTTTTTGCCAAGTTGAAATTGCTTTCGGAAGATGGTAAGCTGTACAAAGTGAACACACTTGATTATAAGGTTCGTGATGAAGTCTCAGAATTGGGCGAAATGAAGAAGTGGGGAAAAGACGGTGCTACATTCTGCTTTGCATACCCTTACAATGGTCAGTGGGTTTTAGCTAATGTAAAGTACAGGAAGAGTTTCTCTGGCAAGACCGAAGGAACTTACGGACTTGATATACATGTTCAAACATTCCATAAACAATAAATTCTACTACTATGGCATATTGCGGAAAATGTGGAACCCAGATTGAAGAGGGTGTAAAGTTCTGTACTTCGTGCGGTACTACTATGGGTGTGGCACAACCCATATATCATCGCCGCTGCCGACCACATCATCGAACTTGGTCCTGAAGGTGGAGACCATGGTGGATACCTTCTCTAATCCCCAACACCCAAATATGTATTCTGGAGGAGGATTTCGATAGACGGATGATCCTTATAGCGTGGATAGACCTCCTCTTCAAACCATTTGATCAGCTCATCATCAGGCTCTACCGAAGTGTTGTTGGGGCAAAACAGATTGACACTCATATACTCAAAGTGTCTTAGGGCAGTCTCGATATCATCGACAATATGTCCCCTCTCCTCCCCTTTTGTCCCGCACAGCAGACACACCCCCTTGAAATGGCGGGCAATATCTTCAGGTGTCACATCGGCCTGGACACCCTTTTTCCATTGCTTCCTGAGCCCGGTGTCAAAAGTCTCCACTCCGCAGCGGAATTTGACATTGGCCGGGGCAAACTGTGCGGCAAAATCTTCGAGAAGATGCCGGTACATCCAGTGCGCCTCGAACCAGAGGGTATGAATCCCCTTTTCGAGGACAATCCTCTTGAGATACCCGATGGTATGGGGGTCAAGTTCGGGTGCAGAGCCCGAATTGATCACATCAAGAACACCGTAAATGCCGCTCACCTGATCCAGGACCGGCTTGTTCACGGCAAACGGATCACTGCTCACATCGTCGTGATAATCACAGAAGGTGCACTTCCTCCAGCGGCACCCTGTCCCCTGAAGGAGGATAAATTCACGTGGCAGTTTGGTATCAATTCTCGAGTATCTGTTCATCTGATGTCTCCGATTTCCGTTTGATATATTTCTTTATGCCGTGCACCAGTGCGTATGCCATTGGGGTGCCGAATACAGCCTCGATGACGAGCTTGCTGCAGTACTGGAAGAGGATCATCATCAGAAGGTCCCGGGTGGTAACTGTCCCCACAAATGCAATAAGGACAAATGGGATGGAGTCAAAAATATAGCCTACCGATGAACTTCCGATGGTGCGGAGCCAGAGGAATTTCCCTTTGGTCCTTATCTTGATCTTCTCCATCAGCCATGCGTTGGAGAGCTCTCCAAGGAGGAATCCCACTAGTGATGCTATCACTATTCTGGGGACATATCCGAATATATGGTTATACGCCAGCTCTGTCTGGGCCATATAGTCTGGAGAAGGGAGGAGCACTGCCAGATAGGTGAATACCACCATTATGATATTGCACATCACAGTCAGCAGGATAATCTTCTTTGAGGTCCTGAAGCCCCATATCTCCGTAAGAACGTCGCCCAGCATATAGGCAAAAGGGAATGTGAGTGTGCCGGCATCAAAATAGAAGAGATTGAAGATGCCTATAACTTTAACCGCCATTATATTTGATACCAGGTAGAGTGTAACGAAGATAGCCGTTACCACCATTAGTGAAGTATCAAAAAAAACTCGGTTTTTTAAAGGGTTGTCCGATACCTTATTCATAAAATATTTTTTATCCGCGGCAAAGATATAACAAAGAAATGATGAAACAAGTCTTAACAAAGTCGGGCTAACATAATTTTAACAATAGATATAAAAAAGGGAACATTGTTTGTATGGGGATGGGTATACATTAATCCGATAAAATTGAATATTATGAAAAGATATACAGACAGAATAGCGTTGGTAACCGGTGGTGCAAACGGCATCGGAAAGGCTACCTGCAGAAGACTGTGCGAAGAGGGTGCGACAGTCGTAATGGCAGATTACAATCTTAAGAGTGCACAAGAATACGCCTCGCAGCTCTATTCTGAGGGGTACTCTGCCCTGGCAATACATTTCAATGCCCTGGATACAGCGAGCTGCAGGGAGATAGTGGAGAAGACAGTGGACATTTACGGCAGGATCGACCTCTTGGTCAATGTCGTCGGGGGGAACGATCTTCACAAGGATTTGGCTGCAGGTGAGCTGGATCTTAACTACTTCGACGAGATGATGTCCCTGAATGTAAAGAGTATGCTGGCCTCTAGCCAATCCGCTCTTCACTATATGAAAAGGGGTAGGAATGGTGCCATAGTGAACATCGCCTCTATCGGAGGTCTCACAGCTGACTATCGCGGGACCCTGTACGGAATAGCTAAAGCAGGTGTGATAAATCTGACACGCTACATAGCTTCACAATACGGCAAATTCGGAATCAGGTGCAATGCCGTGGCACCCGGTCTCGTCATGACCCCTGCAGCAAAACAGAACCTTTCAGAGCGGCAAGACAAGATTTTCCTCAAACACATCTCCCTTCCATATCTTGGGAAGGCCGAGCACATTGCCGCAGTGGTCGCATTCCTCGGATCTTCTGATGCAGCCTATATCACTGGACAGACAATAATTGCAGATGGAGGAATGACTTGCCACAACCCCACCGTTGCCGATATGGCAGCTATGGTTTCTCCTCAAGCAGCGAGGTGAGGGTGACTTGGGCGCAGACGCAGCCGAAGACTGCAGGGAGGTAAGAGATGGTGCCTACCTGAGATTTTTTATTGCGCTCTACTTCAGGGTCTTGTGCCACGATGGCGTCGCGGTCGGGAAGCTCTTCTGAAAAGACCACTTTGAACCCTTTTGAGATCCCCACCTTGCGGAGTTTCTTTCTGAGGATGTAGGCCAATGGGCAATTGTACGATTTTGAGAGGTCTGCCACGCGCACTTTGGTGGCATCATATTTGGCACCCGAACCCATTGATGAGACGAGCGGTATTGCGTTAGCGACACAATGTGAAATAAGGGCAATTTTGGGGGCAAGGGTGTCGATGGCATCTACCAGAAAATCGAGGCCCGAGGCAGGGATCAATTGCCCTACATTCTCTTCGGTGAGATACTCCTCGACCACGGTCAATTCGAGTTCTGGATTGATGTCGAGCAAGCGCCGGGCCATCTGCTGCGCTTTGGATTTGCCAATGGTGGAGGTGAGGGCGAGGAGCTGCCTGTTGCGGTTAGTGTCGCTCACCACATCGGAGTCGAGGATGAGCATCCGCCCCACCCCGGCACGGGCAATCATCTCTGCTGCGTATGCACCTACTCCGCCGAGTCCGACCACAGCCACAGAAGCATTGCGCAGACGCGCAATACCTTCTTCACCTACAAGCATTTGAGTCCTCTCAAGCCAACCTGGTACCATCGCTCCGCAATATTATAGTTTACCCTCTTTTTCCAGTGCTTTAGCCTCGTCCCAGATCTCATCCATCTGTGCGAGGGTCATATCCTTCAGGTCGCGCCCCTGTCGGATGGTGTGCTCCTCGAGATAGGTGAAGCGGCGGCGGAATTTGGCACAGGTCCTTTCGAGGGCTGTATCTGGATTCAGGTCGTAAAGGCGGCCGGCATTGACTATTGAGAAGAGGACGTCGCCAAATTCTCCCTCTGCCTTCGCTCTGGCCTGGGCATCTGTCGGGTCGCTCAAGGTCTGGTCGAGCTCTGCGTGAAATTCAGCAAGCTCCTCTTTGACCTTGTCCCAGACCTGCCCCCTCTCCTCCCAGTCGAAGCCCACGGCACGGGCCTTGTCCTGCATACGGTAAGCTTTCAGAAGTGGTGGGAGTGACTCGGGAACACCCGAAAGGATCCTTTTGTTCCCGTCTTTCTCCTTCATCTTGAGCTGCTCCCAGTTCTGGACTACCTGTTCTGCACCTGAGACAGCGGTCTCTCCGAATACGTGTGGGTGGCGGAAAATGAGTTTCTCGCACAGGAGATCCATCACCTGTGCAATATCAAATGTCCCCCGCTCTGAACCTATTTTGGCGTAGAAGACCACGTGAAGAAGGAGATCTCCAAGCTCTTTGGCCACATTGTGTTCGTCATTATGGAGTATGGCGTCACTAAGTTCGTAGGTCTCTTCGATAGTCTGGGGACGGAGCGACTCCATAGTCTGCTTTCTGTCCCAAGGGCATTTTTCCCTCAATTCGTCCATTACATCGAGCAATCTTTCGAATGCTTTCAGCTCTTTTTCCCTGTTTTTCATCCTTGGTAGATTTTTATTCGGGGCAAAGATAGCAATTTATAAGATTGTTTTCTTAACTTTGCCCTTTAGTGAATATTCATTAATTAATTTATAATTAAACCATGTATAAAGATATTAAATTTGTCAGCGCAGACGAAGCTGTGAAAGTGGTTAAATCTGGTGACCACATCCACTTCAGCAGTGTAGCAAGTGCTCCTAAAGTGCTTATCGATGCACTTTGCCGCAGAGGCGATGCAGGTGAACTGAGAGATGTTCGCATCCACCACCTTCACACTGAGGGTGAAGCTCCTTACACTGATGCCAAATATGAAGGTGTATTCTTCCACCAGGCATTTTTCGTAGGTGGCAATGTCCGCAAGAGCGTTCAGGCTGGTTATGCAGACTATATTCCTATTTTCTTGAGCGAGACCCAGAAACTTTACAGATCAGGTGCTGTTCCTTGTAATGTGGCTATGGTACAGGTATCTCCTCCAGACAAACACGGTTATGTATCTCTTGGTACCTCTGTAGATGCTACCCTTGCAGCTATCGAGACAGCCGAGTATGTGATCGCAGTAGTCAACAAACACGTTCCACGTGCTTTCGGTGACGCTATGATCCCTATGTCTATGATTGATATCTTTGTAGAGCACGATTCAGAGCTTGAGCCTGCTCACTTCTCTGAGCCTTCTGCTATCGAGACAGCTATCGGTAACAACTGTGCTGCCCTTATCGAGGACGGTGCTACCCTTCAGATGGGTATCGGTGCTATCCCTAACGCAGTGCTTGCTCAGCTTGGCGGCCACAAAAACCTCGGTATCCACACTGAGATGTTCGCTGACGGCGTCCTTCCTCTCGTAGAGAAAGGTGTTATCAATGGTGCTGAGAAAGCTATCGACAAAGGCAAATTGGTATCTACATTCCTGATGGGTTCACAGAAAGTCTACGACTTCATCGACGACAACCCTATGGTATCTATGATGGACGTAGGTTACACCAACGATCCATTCATCATCGCCAAGAACCCTAAGGTAACCGCTATCAACTCTGCTCTTCAGGTAGACATCACCGGTCAGGTATGTGCTGACTCACTTGGTACCAAATTCTACTCAGGTGTAGGTGGCCAGATCGACTTCATCTACGGTGCATCTATGTCTAAAGGTGGTAAAGCTATCATCGCTATGCCTTCAGTAACCAACAAGGGTGTGAGCAAGATCTCACCTATCCTTACCCCTGGTGCAGGTGTAGTTACCACCCGTAACCACATCCACTGGTTCGTAACTGAGCACGGTGCTGTTAATCTATACGGCAAATCACTTCAGGAGAGGGCAAAACTTATCATCAGCGTAGCTCACCCTGACCACAGAGAAGAACTTGACAGAGCCGCTTTCGAAAGATTCGGCCCTCACTTCCACTTCGTAGGTTAATCATTGACCCCAAATATATTCAAGGCAGGCATCTTATAAATAAGGTGCCTGTTTTGCTTTATTGTAAAAACGATAAGAATCATTATCTTTGCGGTCTGATTTTGGAACATTATGAGCGATTATTCACTAGTAGAAAAAATAAAGAGCCTTCAAGGCAAGTTTGAGAGTCTTTCAGCACAGATTTCAGATCCTGAGCTTATGCAGGATATGAAGAGATATGTACAGCTGAACAAGGAGTATAAAGAGTTGGCCCCTATCATCGAGACAGGCAAAGTATACTGCAAAATGGTACAGGACCTGGATGATGCCAAGGAGATTCTCCAGAATGAAAAAGATGAGGACCTTCGTGAGATGGCCAAAGAGGAGGTCAATTCCCTTGAGACAGCTCTTCCGGAGATGGAGGAGAAGATCAAATTCCTCCTTATCCCCAAGGATCCTCAGGACTCGAAGAATGCCATCATCGAGATCCGTGGCGGTACAGGTGGTGACGAGGCAGCCATTTTCGCTGGTGACCTGTTCAGAATGTACGCAAAATTTGCAGAGAAGAAGGGTTGGAAACTTGAGATTACAAGCCAGTCAGAGGGTACATCAGGTGGCTTCAAGGAGCTTATCTGCAAGGTATCAGGTGAGAGTGTATATGGCGTTCTGAAGTATGAGAGTGGTGTTCACCGCGTACAGCGTGTGCCTCAGACCGAGACTCAGGGCCGTGTCCACACTTCAGCAGCTTCAGTCGCTGTCCTTCCAGAGGCAGATGAGTTCGATATCGAGCTTAATATGAACGATATCCGTAAAGACACTTTCTGTTCTTCAGGTCCTGGCGGACAGTCGGTAAATACCACATACTCGGCTATCCGTCTTACCCACATCCCTTCAGGTATCGTAGTTCAGTGCCAGGATGAGAAATCGCAGCTCAAGAACTTCGATAAGGCCCTCGCCGAGCTCCGTACCCGTCTCTACAATATGGAGTATGAGAAATACCTGAATGAGATCTCTGCCAAGAGAAAGACTATGGTCTCTACCGGTGACCGTTCGGCCAAGATCCGTACATACAACTATCCACAGTCACGTGTGACCGATCACCGTATCAACTACACTATGTATAACCTCCCTGTCTTTATGGATGGTGCCATCCAGGAGGTTATTGACCAGCTTACCATCGCCGAGAACGCCGAACGTCTCAAGAGCGAAGAGTAGTCTCACCAGAGGACAATATCACACAAAATAGTTTCGGGGGCATCGGGGGCAAAAAAGCCTCTTCTGCCCCCGAAACTTCTATTTCAGGCCTCCACGGGGGCAAAACAGCCATTTCTGCCCCCGAATAGCTATTCAGACTGTTAGTATATATACTCTCTCTTACCTGACAGCCAGTATTTGGCCCAGGCATTGATAAGTTCGTTCTCGTCTGAGGTCCAGGCTTTCTGATAAAGTCTCTTCACCTCGTCAAGCCAGGCGTGAGAGCGGAGGGTGTCACACCCTACGTCCACAGTACCACCGGCTTCATAGTACATCTCACGTGAAGTGCTGGAGATACGGGCATAACGGCCTGTATTTGGTTTAAGGTGCTCGTTGGACATCTCATTGATATAGAACTGGAGATGCTCTTCGGTACAGGTGCTGTCCACCCTTGGGAAATGGGCAGCATCGGCCAGATAAACTGTCACACCATCTTTAAAGACATATGGTCTGAAGTGATTCTTCACATACATCGCTTCGTACACTACACCTTTTACAGGGAACTGAGCTCCTGACTGCCACTTGATAAAGTTGGATAGTCTCTTGATATCTTCATAGCGGAGGGTATCGGTAGCAGCATGGACAGCATTGAGGATCCACATAGAGAGCTGACGTGGAGATGGGTTCAGCATATATACAAGTCCCTTTTTAGGCTTATTGATCTTCACATCCACATCTGTGTAATACTCATATAGTTTTACAGGAAACCCCTCCCAACCGGGAATCTCGGTATTTTCCCCAAGATATTTCTCAGCCATATATGCAGAAGCAAGCACATCGGCACTGCGTGCATCCATCACTTCAAGACTATCCTTCAAGTATGCACGCATTACAGGGTCATCGTATTTTCTCCAGGTCTGATCACCACAAGAGGTGAAAAGGATGGCAAATAGCGCCAATAGAAAAATTTTTCTCATAACTATAGTATTAGGTGATTATTCTACACTCTTGTTCAGGCACTCGGGGCACCAGTGGCCACCGCGAAGGACAGAATTGGGGGACAATTCAAACTCATTGCGACAAGCGCATTTCCAGCGGACTGGGGTAAATATATCCCCTGGGGCAAACTCTGTTGCCAGGCACTGTCCACCTTTTGGAAGTGCCGACTTGTGGAGATCCTCGATGGTCCATTGCCCGGAGGGCTTGGTCTCATCGAAGCCCAAATCTGGAAGGAGTGCCTCATCCGAAGGTCTGCTGTAATCAAAAGTGCTCCAATCCCCAATCTCCCTCCACATCCTCTCCGAGCCGAAGTGTGCATCAATCCTCTCCTCTACCCCGTGTTTGAACCAGTAGAGCGTTCCGAGGGGATCTGAAGTGGCAAGATGCTTCATAAATGCCTTGATCGCAAATGCAGGGGCAAGTGGAGCCAATGAAAAATACCAGGGAACCCTCTTTTTAAGTCTCTTGAAATACTCCTTTGCATCCACATTCTCCCTGAAATGGAGCATCTCTTCGAGTCGGTCCGCATCAGTGTACCATTGCCCGTGGAAATTCTGTGTTGCAAACCAATTCCTCTCGAACACCTTCTCCACAGGGGGGCAAGAGATGGCCTCAAGGAGCATTTTCTCGAATTCGTAATTGGTGAGGCGGAATGAGGGGCCGCTGCTAAGATTATAGAAGCCTCTCCAGAACTCTTCGGGAACCCAATCCTCGCACACATTTGCAAGGACCCTGCCCGAATCCTCCACTGTGCTCCATTCAAGCACCCCATTGAAAGGGACGTGGAAGGTGATAGGATCATTGGCCTTGGTCAATAGCTCGGGATAGAGCATTCCGCTCTGTCTGATGGAGACCCATTTCTTAAGACCGGATTCTGCAAAAATACGCTCTGCAACACATTTGGAAAGGGAGTAGTAATCGTGTCTGCTCGCTGTGACGAGGTCACCGCATCTTCCCCAATGGTATGGTGGGGCGTGGTGACCGGTCTGGGCGACCGAGCCGATGTATACCACCCCTATCTCATCCCTGCGGGGCTGCGCCTTGACCGCATTGACCACATTTTGCGCCGAACCGATATTGACCTTCATGGTCTTCTCAGGGTAACGGTCTGCCATTGGTGAGACCATTCCACCCACGTGGAGGACGAAGTCTGCCCCCTGAACACAGGTGAGTACATCCTGATACGAAGTCAGGTCACCCCAGACGATCTTCACCGCAGGATGACCTATATATTTCTTGAGTTTTTTCTGATTTTTCTTGCTTGGACGGACCAGCAGGGTGATATCGAACCTATCGCTTCTGCTTAGGAGCTCCTGAAAACCGGCCCACCCCATATTGCCTGTGGCTCCGGTCAGAAATACCCTTTTTTTCCGGCTAGTCATTTTCCTCTATCCACAATTCGAATGATATCGGGTAGAAAGGTGGAATGCCTGCACCGTTATTGAGATTTCCTTCTGCGCCATAACCCAGGCTCGAATCGAAGAATACAAAGCATTTGTCGCCCCAGGTAACTCCCGATGTGAACGCTTTGCAGAAGCCGAGTACATAACCCTCCTCCTCTGCTATCTTCTCCGGATCATCCTTATAGTATAGGACAGATAGCGGGGTATATGTCCCATCCGGTTTGTAAAGATCATATTTCTTGGCGCTGTCTTCGATGTTAGTATCGAAAACCGAACCATCAAGCATTCTTCCCACATACCATACATCCAGCACTGTCCCTTCGGTCAAAGTATCCTCAGTCGCCCCTTCGTGGAATTTATGGAAGTAGAACCCTTTACTGATGGTATCCATACCTCCGAAATACTTCTGGGAGAACTCTTTAAGGATCTGTTCCTGATACTCTTCGATGCTTGGAACCACCTTCTCGAGCTCTATCTCATAGAACATTATAGATGTAGTGGATGCAAATGCGTATGAGGTATTGTAGTTGACTATCCAAGGGGGTACCAGAGATACGGTCTTCTCACCGGGCCTCATATTTTTAAGGATATCACTTAGAGGATCGCTGATGTATCCCATCTTTACAGGCCATACAAATGAGCTGTAGAAATTGGAGGGATGGTATGTCCCCTCTTTCATAGCTATCGTATCGATGTTGTACGCAGCATACTCGCCCGAAGTGTATCTGGCAGCATATCTCACGAAAGCATAGGTGCTGTCCTGTGGATACTCGCCACTGGGATTGCCCGATCTCTCGATTACATAGATACTGTCACCTATCATCTCCGATTGGTCATATCCGTTTGCTCTGATAAATGCATTGAAAATACGCTTCTGGGTGACATCAGCACTCTCATCCACGTCCACAGCACAGGATGTTACCACATAGGCCACCATAACAGCCGCCACCACAAACCACGATTTGATTCTTCTCATTTTTTATATATCTAATTTTTTACCACTTTATCTACGATGATCTCATACGACAGCGCAGACAATTTGGGTATATTATACATTTTACTATTGCCAAAGCCATACTCTGCAGAGAAGAGGATCAGGCAGTGCTCCTGCTCTCTGGCGTTGTGCAGTCCGTACTCCAGTCCCTGAAGCAATGCACCTTCTTCAAAAAGTATGCCTTTCGGAAGTGTATCCACTACCGACATATCCCATCGTGCCGCCTCGGCCACCTCTTTCACATTGGTAGCGAAGAGTGTCGAAGGTGACGAAGTGAAGACATACCCGGCATAATATATATATACGGAATCTCCATAGTCTATATATACAGTATCCTTGATAGGGACATCTTCATAGTACTTTATCTGAGTGGTCACTCCGTTTATAATCGTATCTTTCGTCTTCTCCACCACATCGTGCACGAAACCGAGAGAGACTCTGTTCACCCCTTTGTTTCTGAACACTACAGATGAGTCGTTGAAATTTGTTTTGGAGATATACGCATCTATCTTCTCCTCCTGACCTATCAATGCCAGCTCGACATCGGTAGAACAAGCGAAGAAGCACAGAACCGAAAGTATCACCAGAAATCTCTTCATAACTCTATTTGTCCAAAAACTCACGCAGGGACTTTTCAAAGTATGCCGGAACTTCATCTACAGGGATAAAGAGTCTTCCTCCTGAAGCCCTCTCGTGTCCGCCACCATTGAAAAATCTGTTTGAAAGTGCATTTACCGAGACGCCACCCTGGGATCTGAGAGATACTCTGATAAACTCATCGCTCTCTGTGAAAAGGGCCGACACCTCTACACCTTCTATTAAAAGAGGCAAATTTACAAAACCTTCAGAATCTCCTTGCAAATAATTGTACTCTTCTTGAATTTTTTTTGACAAAACCATATAGGCTGCATTCAGATCCTCCAGTACCACCATCTGATTTCTGAGCATCTCACCCATCAGTCTCATTCTGCTCTCCGAGTAGCTACCAAAGACCCTTTTCCCAAGATCATCCAGAGAGACACCCCTCTTCAAGAGCAGCGAAGCCATATTGTATGTAGAAGCGATCGAAGAGTTCTTGAAATTGTTTGTATCGGTGAGCATACCTGTAGCCAGCCCCTCTGCCGAGCGATATGGCATCTTCTCTATATCATTGTCTACCAGTGCTGTCTCCATCAGGACATAGAACAGAAGCTCACAGGTCGAAGATGTATCCACTGTAGAGCAGATCAGGTCAAACGAAGATCTCTCCGGATTAGGGTGATGATCTATTAGAATTTTCTGTGCTGAAGATGCTGCAAAAAGATTTTTCACCCCTTCAGTCCTCCCCAGATTATTAAAATCAAGACCTATTATCAGATCACTCTCTTCTATAGCCTGTGCCACCTTCTCGGGATTTTTGGTAAAGATCAGATAATCTCTATCTTTATCCAGAAAAGAGAGATACTCGGGGTATGAACTGGGAAGTACCACTACCGCCTTTTTGCCCAATTCCTTCAAATAATAATACATCCCTGTCACTGAACCCACTGAATCCCCATCAGGATTGAAGTGCCCCACTATCACGATATTTTCAGCCCCGGAGATCGCCCTCTCCATTTTTCCTGCAAATTCTCTAACCATCTTTCTCAATTAAAAGTTCTGCAAAATTAAAAATATATTGCAAGTCCTAATTATTATTTTTACTTTTGTGGGTCGAATTACATATATAAAGGAACAATAAAGCATTAAATACAAATGAAAGCACTAACCAACATCTTAAAGTACTTCGTATTCCCTGTGATTATCGTCGCATTGGGTTACGTACTAGTAGCAAGTATTATGAAACCTGTAAGGTTTGAAAATGAAGTTGACAGAAGAAAAGACGTAGCTGTAGAGAGATTGAAAGCTATCCGTACTCTTGAAGTTGCCTTCAAAGGTGAACACGGCAGATTTACTGCTTCTCTTGATTCATTGGTAGATTTCTATAACAATGGTGAGATGACAGTGATCAGACAGATCGGTTCTATGGACGACTCATTGGCTGTAGCACAGAAGAGAGTTCGCCGTGATACTTTGAAAGTGGCTATCAAAGATACACTGTTCAACGATCAGCCTAACTTCATCATCGACTCTATCAAGTACATCCCTTATGCTAATGGCAAAGAGATCACTTTGGATGCAGTAATCAAAACAGTATCTGGTGTAAATGTTCCTTTGTTCGAGGGTACTATCTCTTACGACGATCTACTTCGCGGTCTTGACAGACAGCTTATCATCAACCTTAAAGCTGCTCAGGAAGATCTTGGCAGATATACAGGTCTTAAAGTTGGTAGCGTAACTACTCCTAACAACAACGCTGGTAACTGGGAATAGTACATATATGGCTAACATAGCTGACAGATTAACCATTCAAATTGATTTGAGTGGTTTTTCTTTTAAAATAACAGACCCCTCAGGCGAGATACTCAAATCTGGAGAGAAAAGTTTCCCGTCAGGGGTCTCTTCTGCATCTGATCTGGAGAGCCTGCTAAAAAAAGAGCTGTCATCACTCTCTATACTCAGCAAAAAATACGATCAGACTGATGTTGTCGTACAGACTCCGGTCTTCACGCTGGTACCTGCACCACTATTTCAAAAAGAGAGTCAGAAAGAGATCCTGTCACAAGTCCACCACATAGAGGATATGGACGAAGTGATGAACATAGAGATACCTGAGCACGATGCCGTATTGATATATACTATACCAAATGCCATCTCATCCAGAATTTTCAAAATTCAGAAAAAGGCCAAATACACACCTATGATATACAAGATGATCCAGTCGGTATCATCCTGCACAGATCACAACAAAGTATTTGTACACCTTTCGAAAGGGCATATACACATCGTAGCGGCAGAGGGGGACAAACTACTGTTGGCAAACAGTTATAAGGCAAACGATTTCATAACTGCACAGTATTATATATTCCTCGTTATAAAAGAGGTAATGTTCAACCCTGAATTCACCACAGTTCAGGTATTCGGCACACTGGAGAAGAGCCAGCTGAAAAGTCTGTCAAAGTATTTTAAAGGTGTAACAATAATATCTTAAATATATGCGTATCATCGGCGGCACACTGAAAGGGAAGACCATTCTTCCACCCAACGGGTTTATGGCCCGTCCCACCACTGACTTTGCCAAGGAGGGTCTTTTCAATATGCTCATAAATGAGTTTGACCTTTCCGAGTGCAGAGTGCTAGACCTGTTCGCCGGTACAGGAAGCATCTCATACGAATTCGCCTCACGTGGATGTGGGGAGATCTACTCCATCGAGATGAATCCGTTACACTCAAGCTTTATAAAAAAGAGTGCTGCCAAACTTGGGATCAAAGGGATGCAGGTAGTCCGCCATAATGTTTTCGACTTTATCGAGATATGCAAAATAGACTTTGATCTCATATTTGCAGATCCACCATACGATATAGAGGGGCTGGATACTATCCCCGACAGAATATTCGATAAGGGGCTACTTCGCGAAGGGGGGAGGTTAATTTTAGAACATCCAGGCAGTTACAATTTCGAAGATCACCCAAGATTTTTGAAAGAGAAAAAGTACGGCAATGTACATTTCACTTTTTTTGAATAAAACGAAAAAAAAAATTTGCAGTTACAAAAAAACCACCTATATTTGCAATCCCAAACGGGAACAAGACCAAAATGGTGCGGTAGTTCAGCTGGTTAGAATATCGGCCTGTCACGCCGGGGGTCGCGGGTTCGAGTCCCGTCCGCACCGCTCGAAAAAGAGGATGATTGAAAAATCATCCTCTTTTTCTCTTTTACCACCCCCTAAATCCCCCTAGAATAGGGGGACTTCAGTCGCAAGCTCCAAACTACAGAACTAACTCGGCAGTGTCTCTGATACCGGCCTCAGCGGCTATATCCAAGAGTTCCTGACGAAGTGCTTTAGGTGTGACATTGCTCCGGATAACGAGGATATAAGAGTGTATTATCTCCCTTTTTATTACGTCGGGAGGGAGAAGGGTGACAAGAAGGTCATTCCAATGTTTCTTATTGAAGTGATAAGCCGGAGTCACTGCAGAGAACTCGTCCCTTAACTGTATAGCCCTGTCGGGATGACACTTCACAGCTATATACTCGCTTCTGGGGAGCATACAGCAGCAGAACATCCTTCCGCCCACTTTATATACCACTACATCATCCCCAAAAGGCTGACACTCCTCCACCATAGGGAGCGAAATGACAAATTCTCTGATCTCGAGTATATCCATAATAGCCTTTACAAATATACTTTATCTTTGGAACAAATGGCAACATTTGGTAAATTTGTCACACCAATACTGAAGATATGAACCAACCAGACACATCTGCACTCTTCTCCATCATCATTCCGGTCTATAACAGACCCCAGGAAGTTCGTGAACTTCTGGAGACTCTTTTGAAGCAGACCTCAAAAGATTTTGAAGTGATCATCGTAGAGGATGGATCTTCAGAAAAGTGTGAAACCATAGTACGCGAATACTCCGACAGACTTCCTGTCACCTACTACGAAAAAGAGAATGGGGGACCTGCGGCAGCACGTAATTACGGGGCAGACAAAGCCGTAGGCGAATGGCTCATATTCTTCGACTCAGACTGTCTCATTCCGGAACATTATATCCAGAATGCGACAAATGAACTCCATAACCAGGAGTGCCAACTCTTCGGTGGTGCAGACCGTTCACACCCCTCATTCACACCTCTCCAGAAAGCGATCGACTACTCGATGACCTCCATCCTGACTACAGGCGGCATAAGGGGGAACAAAAAGAGCGCAGACAAATTCTATCCACGTACATTCAACATGGGGATAAAAAAAGAGGTATTCCGTCAGATAGGTGGCTTCTCCAATATGCGATTCGGAGAGGATGTCGACTTCAGCTACAAAGTTAAAGAGGGTGGATACGACAGCCGTCTGTTTCACGAAAACTGGGTCTACCACAAACGGCGCAACACTTTCCGCACCTTTTTTAAGCAAGTATTCAACTCCGGCATTGCCCGTATTCACCTGACACGCAGACACCCGGGGACACTGAAACTCGTTCACCTCCTCCCCTCTGCATTTGTTCTGGGATCTCTGTTTCTCATTGCGGTAGCGGCTACCATTTGTCCTTGGGCCATAACCCCCATCCTGCTGCTGGCACTTATCCTTCTGGCAGATGCCACCTGCAGGACCGGATCACTGAGAACCGGTCTTCTATCCGTAGCAGCATCATTTACGCAACTCACCGGCTACGGCAGTGGCCTGATCATAGGGTGGTGGAATATTTGCATCCGCGGCCGCCACGACTGGGCAGCATTCACCAAAAACTTCTACAGATAGTCAAGGGCTTCATTTGGCTCTGACGGAGCCGCTGACGGGGTCGAAATAGACTTTGGAGCTGCTGAACAGTCTCTCTATGTGTCCGCTGTGGACCATCTCATTTGCAGGCAGATGGTGTAGCGTCGGGGGATCTATCAGCGCTATGGTGTCACACAGTGAAATAGCTATATCGAGTTCGTGTGTAGAGAACAGAACACATTTACCTTCATCGTGGGCCAGCGAGGCCAGGAGTGAACAGAGTTCATACCTGTTTGGCATATCGAGGAAAGATGTGGGCTCATCCAATAATATTATAGGTGTCTGCTGAGCGAGTGCTCGGGCTATCATAACCCTCTGACACTCTCCATCAGACATTTGATCCATACTGCGGGAGGCGTAGGATTCCATACCTACCAGTGATAGGGATCTCATAACGATCTGTTCGTCCTCCGGCTGCATCTTCCCTATCCAGTTCGTGTATGGCGAGCGTCCCAATGAGACGACATCCCTGCAAGAGAGGTTTGCCACCCTGATACGCTCGGTATTCACAAATGCTATGGTCTGGGACATCTGTGCCGGAGTCAGCTCCTTGAGAGACTTTCCTCTCAGGATCACCTCACCGGAAAGATATTCGCCAAGTCCCGTAATGGCCCTCATAAGTGTAGACTTACCTGTCCCGTTACGACCCACCAGAGCAGTCAATGCCCCTGCTGCAAAACCTGCAGTAATATCCCTCAGAAGGATACGCTCTCCATAGCCTATAGTTATATTCTCCAGTCTGATCATAACGCTCTATTTATTTCTGATGACTACCCAGACAACTATCGGGATCCCCAGCAGTGCAGTTATAGTATTTATAGGTAAGGTCAATAGTTTCGATATCAGATCACAGAACAACAACACCACCGCTCCGCACAGTGCTGCACCCGGCATAAGGACTCTGTGATCAGCCTCTCTGAAGAGTGCCCTCGCTACGTGTGGCACTGCCAGCCCCACAAAACTTATAGGGCCACAGAATGCCGTCACCGTCCCTGCAAGAAGTGTCGTAGCCAAGAAAATCAGCTGACGGGAATGCTTCACATTCAGCCCCATAGTTCTGGCATAGTTTTCACCCAGCAGGAGAAGATTAAGCGGTTTGATCACAGCAATGGAGATTACCAATCCCAGCACCACCGCCGGGATCAGGAGCCACAGCTGAGATGCCGTAACATCACCAAGTGATCCCATCGTCCAGATGACAAACGACTTGAGAGCCTCCTCATTACTTAGATACTGGAGCACTTGCACGAGTGCGCTCACCCCTGAAGAGAACATCATCCCCAGAATGAGGATCACCATTATGTCCTTGATTTTACGGCTCACCGCCGCAATGACTACGAGTATCAGGGCAGATCCTATCCACGCTGCCCCTGCAATACCTACCGCTGTACCCATAGAGTTGGCTGCAAGGCCCAAAATGGGTGCCCCCAAGATGAAGATCGCCACACCCAGGCTGGCTCCCGAGCTGATACCAAGCACATATGGCCCTGCCAATGGGTTCCGGAACAGTGTCTGCATCAGAAGACCGCTCACAGACAGGGCCACACCTGTCGCAATGGCTACCAATGCTTTTACAAGTCTGATATCCCTGACGATCTTGACAGTAGTGGGATCCACATCACTCCCCAGAAGAGCCCTCCACACGTCACCCAAAGGGATGCCGACCGATCCGGTCCCCACATCGAGGAAGAACAGCATCACCACAGCGACTGACAGCACTATGAACAATATGGTATTGCGCTTTTTCATACACTCATATCACTACTCCAATTTCCTGTAATATGTAAACTCCACATCCTCCATTTCCCGAGGATAGAAAATTTTAGCCATATCCGAGAGTACCTTGTCGGGATATATCACTCCGGACTCCCAGAAATCATTTCCACCTCCAGGGGCCCTTTTCAAGTCACTTTTATATATCTCTCCCTTTTTAACACAGGGGGCATCTGCAAATCTGGGAAATCTCCCCTTCAATTCGTTAAGGGTGGAGACTCCATCGACATTGATCCACACATCTGCCTCGTCGATCAGGAGAGCAGCCTCCTCCATATCTATAGGGAGAGAGCGGTTGGAATCGTTTTTCTTATATACATAATCACCTCCGGCATCGGCAATAAGTCTGGCCATATAGCTTGATGTGAATGCCATAAACCAATTTTCCCCATACGGAGTATTAATCATAACTTTCGGTTTGGGGAGTCCAAACAAGGAGACCTCATCTTTGATCTGCTCGTACTTGCGTGGTATCTCGCTGAAAACTTCCACACCTTTATCCCTCTTCCCGACGAGTTCAGCTATCGCCACAAGCCACTCCGACTTGCCCAGAGGATCCTCCTCCATATACTCTCCTACATAGACAAACGGTATCCCCAGTTCGCGGAGTTTCCCCTCTATCATCGAGGCTCCGTTCACTCCATAAAGGAGAACCAAATCTGTCTGCTGTGCCACCATCACCTCGAAGTTAATATTCGCATCGTACCCTACCTCCTTCACTTTATCGCCATTTTCGCATACATAGCGGTTTGTGACAAAGCCAAGACCGGATGCCCCCACGACCCTCTCTACTTCAGAGATGGCATCGAGCATCGCGATATATGTAGAGGACATACATACCACCCTCTCCGCATCCCCGTCTATCACCTCTCCTCGAAAACCTTTGGGGGCCTTCTCCCCATCACGGGCAATAAAAACATCAAACGTCACATCTTCAGCCCCCTGCCAAGGGTTTATCACCCTCAGTATGGTGCTCTCCATCCCCTCAGCCCCTAAAATAGAGAACCCCTGAGCGTACTCGGGGGAATAGATCTCTATATTGAAACTCTCCAGCCCGGACGCAGGGCCGGCACAGGAGGAGAAGAGCAGAGACAATGGCAACAATATGTAAGACAATATCCTATTCATCACACGAATACAGATCTCTTACCACTTCCTCTATTATATCAATAGTTCTCTCCACACCCAGCACCGAGGTATTCAGACACATGTCGTAGGATGAGGCTGCCCCCCATTGTTTATAGGTGTAATAATTGTAATATTCGGAGCGGCGTTTCTCACTCTGCTGAATATATGCTTCAGCCTCCTTGGCTGTAAGGTTATGCACCTTGGATATACGTGCTATCTTGTCCTCCATATTTGCAGATATGAAGACTGTAAAAACATTCTCCTGATCCCTGAGTATATAGTCCGCACATCTTCCCACAAAAACAGATGAGTGGAGCGATGCAAGACTTCTTATCACCTCACTCTGGATGGTGAACAGCTCTTCATTGCATAGAAATCCACCCTGAGGGAACATGCCTCCATGAATCGAGAATCCAAGGCCGAAGAAGCCTCCGGCAATTTTAATTTTTGTCTTCTCATCCGCCTTTTCGAAAAGTTCCGGTGCGATACCACTCTCTTTCGATGCGTGATAGATCAGTTCCCTATCATAGAATGAGGCATCAAGTCTTTTGGCCAAGGTAGCAGCCACATCTTTTCCACCACTACCAAGCTCCCTTCCGATGCAGAGAGAGAAATGTTTAAGCGGTCTGTTCATGGTTAAATGTTTTAAAGAATTGGTAAAGCAGCAGACAAGCCACTACTGTAGAAATTATATCAGAGATAGCAAAACTCCACCAGACACCCTTCTCACCCATAAATGTAGGTAGTATATACAGAAGGGGGGTCAGAAATATAAGCTGTCTGGAGAGGGAGAGGAATATCGACCTTTTCGGCTTGCCTATACTCTGGAAAAAGTTAGATGTCACGAGGTTGATACCTATGACAGGGAAAGCCAGAACGATTATTCTCACACCGTGTGCAGCCTTCTCTATCAGATCCGGGTCAGAGGTAAATGCTGAGACGACCGTCCTGGGGATAAGCTGTCCCACTACGAAGCTGGTAGTCATAATCAGCATCGCCCACTTTATGGTCCTCATAAGCACCTCTTTCACCCTGTCATACTGTCTTGCGCCATAATTATAACCGGCGATAGGCTGCATTCCCTGAGTAAAGCCCATAACTATCATCATAAAGAGGAACACATAGCGGTTAACTATACCATATGCCCCTACTGAGAGGTCTCCACCGTATTTCAAAAGCTGTCTGTTTATGAATATCACTACAAAACAGGAGACTGAATTCATCAGGAACGGAGCCAGTCCGATGGCCAGTGAATCCATAACTATCTTTTTCTGAAGGCGGAAGATTCCCCTCTGGAAATGTATAAGCTCCTCCTTATTCGAAAATATCCTCAACAGCCAGATCAGCGCCACCATCTGCGACAAGACTGTAGCCCAAGCTGCACCGGCGATCCCCATATCAAACACGAAAATGAATATAGGGTCCAGTATACAGTTGAGTACCACAGTGAGCATAGTAGCGGACATAGCTTGCTTGGGGTGACCGGATGATCTCAGCAGAGCATTGAGTCCCAGGTACATATGGGTAACTATATTACCCGCCAGGATAATTACCATATACTCCTTGGCATAAGTGATGGTATTGTCACTTGCCCCGAAGAAATATAGGATAGGGTCGAGAAATGCGAGTGAAAGGATGGTGAATAGACCACCTATAATAAAATTCAAGACTACGACATTACCAAGAACTTTCCTGGCATTGTCGTAGTCTCTCTGACCTAAAAGAACAGATGAAAGTGTAGAGGCACCCACCCCGATGAGGGATCCGAATGCCGCTGCAAGATTCATAAAGGGGAAAGTGATGGCAAACCCCGATATGGCGTAAGGTCCTACCCCTTGTCCGATGAAAATACTGTCAACAATATTGTATAGCGATGAGGCTGTCATCGCTATAATTGCGGGTACCGCATACTTGCGCAGAAGAACACTTACTCTCTCAGTACCCAACTCGGTAGGAATCCCTTTTGCCAATTTGAATCTCCTTTTTTACTAATAAACTTTCACCTCTTCAGTACCTTCCAGCACAGCCAAACCGTTGCCTGCCAAAGCACCCATCTCATCTTCACCGGGGTATACTTTAACTGGGGCGATAAATTTGACCATATCTGCCAACTGTGCCATCATCTCTTTACCGTATGCCACACCACCGGTAAGGAGGATAGCATCCACTTCACCTGAAAGTGCTGCAGCCTCTGCTCCGATAGATTTTGCCACCTGGAAGAGGAATGCATCGGTAATAAGGATAGATTTGGCATCACCTTTGGCCATATTCTGCTCTACCTCATAGAATGAGTTGGTTCCAAGATGTGCCATAAGGCCACCTTTACCATTGATGAGTTTCTTCATCTCATCAAAAGTGTACTCACCTGAGAAGCAGGCTTTCACCACATCCAGAGCTGTCAGGCTACCTGAACGTTCAGGGCTGAAAGGACCGTCACCATTCAATGCGTCGTTAACATCCACGATCTGACCCTTTTTATGTGCACCGATAGAGGTACCGCCACCCATATGGGCCACGATAAGGTTAAGATCTGAATATTTTTTACCCACCTCAGCAGCATATTGTTTGGCAATAGCTTTCTGGTTAAGGGCGTGGAAAATCGATTTGCGTGGGAATTTTGGATGACCGCTGATACGTGCCACTTCACAAAGTTCATCCACTACTACAGGGTCTGCGATGAAAGCGCGGCACCCAGGGATCTCTTTTGCCATCGCGTTGGCGATGATACCTCCCAGGTTACTTGCGTGCTCACCATATTTTGCAGAGCTGAGGTCAGCTATCATATTCTCATTAACCTCATATACACCTGAAGCGATAGGTCTGAGGAGACCACCACGACCCACTACTGCTGCGATGTCGTTCGCATCGATATTGTTCTCTTTCAAAGCGGCAGCGATGGTATCCTTACGGAACTGATACTGGTCGATCACGTTAGGATATGGTGCCAACTCCTCTGAAGAGTGTCTTAGAGTCTTAGTAAAAATCTCTTTCTTACCCTCGAAGATGGAAATCTTGGTAGAAGTAGAACCGGGATTGATTGCTAATATGTAACTCATACTTGTAAATTATTTTGCTGTTAATGCTGCAAGTGCGATAGAGTTCAGTTTGGTCTCGATGCTGTCTGCGCGGCTTGAAAGAACGCAAGGAGCTTTGGCACCTGCTACCATAGCTGACTGTTTAACACCCTGGCACATTTGTGAATTCACTTTATAGAATACGTTTGCAGATTCGATGTTAGGGAATACGAAGCAGTCTGCATCACCTGCCACTTCGCTCTTAAGTTTCTTGATAGCCACAGCCTCTTTAGACACAGCTACATCGAGAGCCAAAGGACCATCAGCTACGCAGCCTGGGATCTGACCTCTGTCCACCATTTTGGCAAGAATAGCAGCATCCACACAAGCCTGCATACCTGGAAGCATCTGCTCTGTAGCAGCGATGAAAGCCACTTTAGGTTTCTCGATCTGAAGAGCCTTAGCGGTATTCACTACATATTTGGTGATAGCCTCTTTCTGTTTCAAGTCCGGAGCAGGGATAACAGCCATATCACTGATGATCATAAGTTTGTGATAATGTGGGCTCTCAAGCACAGCTACGTGAGAAAGGACAGCCTTAGGAGGGAGAAGACCACCCTCTTTTTTAAGGATAGCTCTCATATATTTGTCAGTAGAGCAAAGACCTTTCATAAGGATATCACCCTCTTTATTGTTGATCATATCTACAGCGGTAGAGATAGCTTTAAGCTCCTCTTTAACATCCACAATCTGGAATACTGAAGAATCGAGTTTCTCCTCTTCGCAAACTTTTGCGATCATATCGGCGTCACCTACAAGGGTAGCATCCACGATACCAAGTTCTACAGCTTTATATGCAGCTGAAATAGTGTGATCGTCCACTGCCCAAGCAGCTACAAGACGTTTTTTTGATTTAGAACGGAGTTGTTCGAAAATTTGTTCAAAATTTGTAATCATAGTTCTGAGTATATTATATGTTTATTTTACTAAATTCATTGTGTCGGTAGCGATTACAAGCTCCTCGTTGGTAGCGATCACAGCAGCTTTCACTTTAGAGCCCTCTTTAGTGATGATGGCGTCATCACCGTGGATTCGTGCATTAACCTCTGCGTCAAAATCCACACCGAGATAACCGAGGGTAGAGCATATCCTCTCTCGGGCTGCATTGTCATTCTCACCGATACCGCCGGTAAAGACGATAAGGTCAAGACCACCCATCACTGCACTGAATGCACCTATATATTTTTTCACGCTGTGTGCGAACATCTGCTGCGAAAGTGCAGCACGATAATTTCCGGAGTTTGCTGCAGCGGTGATATCCCTTCCGTCAGATGAGACACCTGAGACACCCAGGAAGCCACTCTTCTTGTTCAGCACTTTGTTTACGCCGTCTGCATCAAGACCCTCCTTCTCCTGAAGGAAAGTGACAAGACCTGCATCGATATTACCACAACGTGTACCCATAACGACACCCTCAACAGGGGTAAATCCCATAGATGTATCGACAGATTTGCCGTTAAGGACTGCGGTTACAGAGCCGCCGTTGCCCAAGTGGCAGGTAACCACCTTCGAGTTATTGATATCGAGGCCTGCAAGCTTGCACCCTTTCTCTGCCACGAATTTGTGGCTGGTACCGTGGAAGCCATAACGACGTGCCCTATATTTTTCATAATACTCGTATGGAATTGCGTACATATAAGCATAGTCAGGCATAGTCTGATGGAATGATGTGTCAAACACAGCCACTTGTGGAGTCTTTGGCATCAAAGACTCTACGGCACGGATACCAAGAAGGTTTGCAGGGTTATGAAGTGGAGCCAATTCGCAAAGTTTCTCGATACCTTCGATAACTGTAGCATCCACAACACAGGAAACAGGGAATGTCTCACCGCCGTGAGCCACTCTATGTCCTACAGCGTCGATCTGATCAAGAGATTTGACCACACCCCATTTTTCATCCACAAGAAGATCCAGAACCGATTTGATACCTTCTGTATGGGTAGGGATAGGTTTGTGAATTTCGAGTTTTTCACCACCCACTTTATGGGTTATATCACCCTCTGCCAAGCCTATTCTCTCGACAAGACCTTTGGCAAGCAATACATTAGTGTTCTCATCTTGCATATCAAGAACCTGATATTTCAGAGACGAGCTGCCGCAATTCAATACAAGTACAATCATGATTTTATTTTTAAAAAGTATATTTTAGCAAATATAGTCATAATTCGCCAAAGATTTACTACCTTCGGCTAAAATTTGAATGGTATGTGGCGAGAGAAATTTCTTTTTATTCTGACACTCCTTTTCATAGGGGGAAATTTGCTTTGGGGAGCCCTCCTCAAAAGTCTTTCGCCTCTGTTCCAGAGCCTGTCCCTCCTGTTCTGCCTTATCGCCGTCACCCTCCTTCTTGTCGTCATATTGCTCCGCAATGGAGAGAGACTGCCCCTGTTCATCCCCCTTTTCTTCCTGCTCGGAGGGGTCAATATCGGCCTGGCCACGCTTCTGGGGGAATACACTTTTCTGCAGGACCTCTCCACCTCCGGTCCCATATCGGAACTACGCTCAGCCTTTTCCACCAGACTTGCAAGGATCATCCCACCCTCAGCCACAGCAGAAAACTCCCTCCTCGAGGCCCTGACAATGGGTGAGAAGGGGGATATACCGTTTGAGTTGAAGAGATCCTACCGCCTCAGCGGCGCAATGCACCTGCTCGCCCTCTCTGGGCTGCACGTGGGGTTCATCTACGGGATATTGCGGAGCACATTGGGATTCATCCCATTTAAAATCAGAGGTGCAATGATAATCGCATTCCTCCTGTTCTACGCCATTTTTTCAGGGGCAAGCCCCTCCATCTGCAGAGCAGTACTGATGGCATCCATCTATGAGGCAGGATCCATTTTGGGGCGTGAGAAGCACGGGCTCAACTCCCTATCCCTCAGCGCGCTGATTATTTGCTGCACAGATCCTCAGGCACCCTCTACCATAAGTTTCCAACTCTCCTACAGCGCGATGCTGGGGATATTTCTGGTACACCCTGCGATGGAGAGGGTCATCCGGAGGATAACCTTCAGCAGAACTGCCCGAAAAATATGGGGAGCCACCACCCTCTCCATCTCCTGCCAGATATTCACGGTCCCCCTGACCCTCTACTATTTTGGAAATTTCCCATTGGTCTCTCTGCTGACCAATATCCTCACTATGCCTGCAATATCTGCCGTGATGACCCTTATACCAGCAGCTGTGGCCCTTGCCGACATCCCCATACTGGGGGATTGGGCCTCTGCCCTGCTCCACATTTCGATCCAGATCTTGAATCTGCTGGTAGAGATTCTGTCAACTATTTTGGAATAATCCCAAACTGCGATTATCTTTGTGAGATACTTACAAAATATAGCTATGGGAGGAATTTTCGGAGTTATCTCTACACAGAAATGTGCCGGTGACCTTTTCTACGGCACAGACTATCACTCACACTTGGGGACAAAAAGGGGCGGTATGGCGGTCTACAACGGCAACGGTTACTTCGCCCGCAACATCCACTCGCTGGAGAGCTCTTACTTCAGAATCAAGTTCGAACCCGAACTTGAGAAATATACCGGCAATTCAGGTATCGGAGTAATCAGCGATACAGACCCTCAGCCTATCGTGATCAACTCCCATCTGGGACGATTTGCCATAGTGACTGTAGGGAAGGTGAACAATATCGAAGAACTCGAAAACGACCTCCTCGCCAGGAACAAGAATTTCACCGAGCTGAGTTCCGGAAAGACAAACCAGACAGAGCTCATCGCCCAGCTCATCACCGACGGAAAGAGCTTCGAGGAGGGTATAGAGATCGTTCAGCAGAGAATCAAAGGATCCTGCTCATTTCTCCTTCTGACAGAGGATTGTATCATCGCCAGCAGGGACCTCTATGGCAGGACACCTCTGATCATAGGGAGCAAAATAACCCAGGACGATACAGGTAATCAGGTGATGGCCCACGCCATAGCATCCGAGACCTGCAGCTTTTCAAATCTCGGCTACGAACAGCAATACAATATAGGGCCGGGAGAGGCAGTCAGGATCACAGCCGACTCGGTACAGACCATAGTGGCAGCGAAAGAGAAGATGCAGATATGCTCATTCCTGTGGGTGTACTACGGCTACCCTGTAAGCAACTACGAAGATATAAATGTGGATGATGTGAGATACTCTCTGGGGAAACAGCTGGGAGAGAGGGATGACACAGAACTCGATGTGGTCTCATCTATCCCCGACTCAGGCACCTGCATGGCGATTGGCTTCTCAAATGGAAAAGGGATCCCATTCAGAAAGGCGGTGGTAAAATACACCCCTACCTGGCCAAGAAGCTTTACCCCTACCAACCAGAGTATCAGGAACCTTGTGGCCAAGATGAAACTCATCCCTAACCACTCCATCCTGAGAAACCAGAAAATAGTCTTCTGCGATGACTCCATCGTAAGAGGTACACAGCTCAGGGACAACGTCAAACACCTATATGACTATGGTGCCAAGGAGGTGCACGTAAGGATCAGCTGTCCACCACTCCTCTACCCTTGCGAATTCCTGAACTTCTCAAGCACCAGAACACCCCTTGAACTCATCGCCCGCCGTTTTGTCCTGATGAAAGAGGGGGCTCACGACAAAAATATCGGCAAGTATGTGAAAAACGACACAGAGGAGTACCGCGAGATGGTAGAATACATCCGCAAGGAACTAAATCTGGCGTCACTCAAGTTCAACACTGTAGAAGATATAGTTACAGCCATTGGACTCCCTAAAGAGCGTATATGCACCCACTGTTTTGATGGAAGCAGCTACGGAGGTTAGTTAAAATTTTTTGGCTTTTGGCGAAAATTTATTATAAATTTGCATAGACAATATGAATTAACTTCTATTTCTGCACAAATTATGAATATTTTCGTATCAAGCTTAAGTTTTAGAGCTAGAAAAGAAGATCTTATGGATCTTTTTGCTCCCTACGGAGAAGTGACCTCCGCCAGAATTATTGTAAACAAAGAGACCAGACGTTCAAGAGGCTATGGCTTTGTCGAGATGTCAGAAGAGGATGGACTTAAAGCCATCGAAGCGCTGAACGGCACAGAACATATGGGTAGAACGATCAATGTAGCTGTAGGCAACGAAAGGCCACCACGCCCCGAACCTGCAGAATAATCAATAAAAAGAGAGAAGCCAGATTTTGATGTGACCCCCAAAAGTTGGACGGTTTAACATTATTAAGAGGCTGACTTAGATTGGAACAGAGCTCGGTATTGCACCGGGCTCTTTCCATTTAGCCTCAGTTTGATTCTATCATTATTGTAGTAGCGTATATACTTAAC
>JAFVQD010000005.1 GCA_017504965.1 Bacteroidales bacterium
AATAAAATAATTGAAATAGTAATTAAGCTCTTGTTGTAAAGTTGATAAGTCAACTTTTGTTAGAGTATCTGCGTTAGTATTAAATACTTCTTCATAGCGATTCATTTTATTAATTCAAAGTGAATGTTATTTAATGATTGCCATAGTCCTTAGAACTCAAAGGAGTAGCTGATAGAGGGCATGAACGGGAAGATGCAGAGCTTCTTTATAACTACATTTTCTTTGAATACATTAGGCTCAACCTCAGTTGTTTGATTCTCTATAACAATCTTATAAGGATTAAGGTGGTTATAGAGATTGTAGAATGATAAGCTGATACTACTTTTACCAAATTTTTTATGAGGTATAATGTAGTTGAATGCCAAATCCATCCTGTGGTAATCCTCCATCTTATAATCATTTTTTTTGAGGTAACTATATGTGTTTTGAAGATACCAGATAACATCCATAAAGTCGCTATAATTTATATTTACTGGTCTATGAAATTGATATGCACTTTTGACGACTATATCTGAAATGGTAAATCTTCTCCCGGTTTTATAGTAGAATGATGAAGAAACAACAAAATTTTTAAATGGTGAGTATGAAAAACCAATGAATAAATTGTGTCTGCTATCATTATTGGCATAGAACCACTCTCCATTATTTATATCATCATATTGTCTGGTAGATTTGCTTAACGTGTAAGAAATGGAGATGTCCATCGTCCGATATCCTATATTTCCTGCAAATTCTAATCCATAGCTCTTTCCTTTCCCCACAGAGACACACTTTTCCCAGTTGGTTTGATCTATCAATGAAATGCCATCTTTGTAATCTAATGTGTTGTTCATTGTTTTATAATAACCTTCAAGTGAAGAGGATATGCATAGCTTGTTGTATCTTTTTTCGAACCACAATCCTGTAGATATAATATTAGATGTCATAATAGGGAGGTTGTTTGTGGATGGAACCCATAAATCGGATGGAGCGGATATATTCGATGTTGACAGTTGGTGGATTGCCTGACTCATTCTGGAGTACGATGCCTTTGCACTCAAGTAAGGAGTTATAAAGAATGCACAACGGATACGTGGCTCTGGAATGATTTGAAACTTGTTGGATAGTACATATCCGGTTAGTCTTATTCCAGTAGAAATATTCAGGTTTTTCGTGATGGTAAAATCATCTTCACCATAAATAGAAATAGAAAAATGATGATATTCGCCTCCTAGCATATTTGTGGCGTTCTCTATAGAATCACTTTTTTCAGCATAAGAATAATTTCGTGTTCTCGTGCTTAGTATCATAGGGAAGGCGTTTTGGTATGATAACTGCCCTCCAAATTCTATTGAATGGTTTGTTATGGAACTAAAGAGCAGATCGCTACCTACAGAATATTCCTCTATGCCTGATTTCCTTAAAAGAGAAGATTCTTCTGATATAGAACTAATAAATGTGTTGTTGTTTAAATATCGGTATTCTTTATGCTTTTTATCTCTATCTTCTGTATAATGTCTGTATCTGGAGAAATATGAATAGGAGGATGAAGAAAGGCTTTTATTTTTAGTTTGCCATCTCAATAAAATAGCAGTATTCCCCCATTTTTCATCACTACTTATCTCATTCTTTGAGATTTTAACGGTGTCATTGTCTGCATATGATGAAATGTCATCGTCTTTTGGCTTCATAACCATATTATCATATCCATTATAAAATTTAAAATCAATGAAATTGTTTTCTTGAAGTTTATGAGTAATTCCCACATTTATATCGTAGTATCCAATTTTTGAAAACTGCTCTACATAGCTTTCTTTTGCTCTTAAGATAGAATTATATATTCGACCGACTAATAGAGGGAAATAAGATTTTCTGGCAGAAAAGATAAAGGAAGTTCGGTTCTTTATTATTGGACCACCAATGTGAGCTTTAGATGAAAGTAGACCGATAGTGATTCCTCCGTGGTACATACTCATATCCCCCTCTAAAGTCTTAATATCAACTACCCCAGAAAGTCGGGACCCGTATCGTGCGGGGAATGAACCTGTATATATGTCTATGCCAGATACTATATCCGGATTAAAGGAGGAAACAAAACCTTTAATATGTGATGGATTATAAATAGGGACATTTTCTAATAATATAAGGTTCTGATCAGTGTCGCCACCCCTAATGGACAAACCGACATCTCCTTCGCTATTGTTTTGAATTCCAGGCTTGGAGAGTATTATTTTTAACGGGTCATTTTCACTGAACAATGCGGGAGCTAATTTTATTTGTTGAGGAGTGATATTAATGCCAAAATTATTTGTATGAGCAGAAACGACAGCAGCATCCAGACTTCCTCTGAAAAGGGAGGAGGTATCCTTTATCTGCCCCATTGTTGTCAGTGCATGGGAAACAAATGACATAACAAGACAGGCTCTCCTAAGTCTTGTTATTATTTTTTGCATTTTAAAATGTATTTTAAAGTATCTGAATATGAGTGATATGCACCACCAACAAAGCCATATCCATCTCCTTTGATATTTGTGTATAGTTTTAAAGGTTGTGCAAATATGTCATTGTAACTGCGGAGGGCATTGTAGGTAGATTTAAAATATAAATACATCTCTTCGCTAAGTTGTATTAGACGGACACTACCAAGCACAATGGTGTATATTCCATCTTCCATCTCTACCCTACTGTTGTCTCTGTTGTCTATAGTAAACTCAAATGTGTAGTCACGGTCACTAAAATAATTGTCATTAAAGTATGCATCTGAATATCCGATACCAGAAAAGCCATCATCTTCAAAAATAGGGTCAGAGGAATAAATGTTTTTAAAAGATTTGTGCCTATGATAATCAACATAATCTATGATATAGAAATTGTTTTCCTGATCTATGTTATGAATAGTGCATTTTAGTGTAAGCGAGTAGTAGTCTTTCATGTTCCGTAATGGAGGCGTTGAGTCATAGTAAACAGTATCTATCCTGGACACCTCTATTTCAAACTGAGGTTTAGCTGGTATTGTTGTTTCCGCTGTCAATGTTGTACCGGTAAAGATATCTTCAATAATGAATGATAGTTTATCTCCACTTTGTGGCGTGTATTTGTAAAGAAATGTTTTAGCATAAGGGTCTGTCAGGATAGGACCGATATGTGTAGGAAATGCGATGCTATATGTATTGTATGAATCGTCTCTTGTCATTTTCTGGTAATCTGAATCATTTATAGATACCATTACATGTGGTTTTATTGAATCCCTGGGAGTTTTATTATCTCCAAAAATGCTATATGAAGAAGACACCACTACTACTACAGAATCCTCATTAGTTAGGTAGGAGTAAACTACCATCTTTGACTCCATATCTTTTGTGTCTAATTCCATAATATCCTCACAACTGGAGATTATTGCAGAAAAGATAAAAATATAGAAGATGTTACATAAATATCTCATATTCTATTATTCATATTTCAAAGATAGCAACTATATATTATATGTCCTAATTGAAATCATAGAATACTTCTACACCATATTGATAGTGCACAGGGCCTTCATCTGTTTGGATAATCCAGTCGTGCCCTATATTAGGAGAATATAAATAATTATCATTAGCATCTTCCCATCCCCAGTTCATTAGTATGTATTCGTATTCTGTCTCGATGTATTCTTCTCTGATTTCTCCGTAGTCGTATAAATGATTGTCAGTTCGGGATGTCCATCTGTATACATATTTCTGCGTAGTCGTAGCGGTTCTATAACCATCAATAAGCCAAGCATGGCCAGGCCCAGAAGGCACTCCCATTGTTTGATTCTTACGAGCAAATACAACGCATGGTTGGTTCCGAGTTCTTAAATAATATGAAATATCTCGTTCCATGTCATCATAATCGTCCCTTTTAAATGTTAGTTGACTACCTCCTAAATCAGTGTGCATTTCTTCCAAAAAAGACTCAAATTTGGATATCTTTCCATCAGTTCCAACTTCATTGTAATCAACATCAATTTTCTTGCCGACCCACCTTATAAGACGTGCTGATAGGTGATGGTCTTTAATGTCAACTTCAGATCTGTCTATTGCCATGTCATCCCAAGTATACATTGATAATCCGCTAAAAATTGGGGATTCTGGAGATCCTTGGATTGCTTGATAAAATGACTGGGGCTTATTCATCCTATAATGAAGAAAGTATAATAGTTGTGCTCCAGCAACGGGAGCGCAACCTGCTGGATATGCATTTGAAGAAGGCATTGACAATGCAGGGCCTGGACAATACATATTCCAGGGGTATTCCTGTCCCCACTTTGTCTGAATCAAGTGCCCGGTAGTATATACGTCATAGTCCCAGTCGATAATCTCTACAAGTTCCCAGTATTGGTTGTCCTCTATCGGATCACCCTCGGCTTTGGTGAGAGATGTTGGGGCATTTATCCTTTGCCAGAATAGTTCTCCCTCGCTTGGCCCGCTTTTGGTCTGAACCCCATAACCATCTTTGATGGCGCCTATTTTCTCCAGCTCAGATTCAAACCATATCTTCTGAGGGGGGATCAATGAGTCAAAGAGATAGTGACCATCTCCTTTAGCCATTATCGGGGTGCAACGTTTATCTCCAGAAAGCACTTCCCACCCTTCGCCGTAGTTTAACACATAACCAAGGGTGTCCGAGTCTCTGACAAGGGCATCTATGTCTATCAGACTTCCTTTTGTATTCCCGTATTTTGCATAGGCGTATTTTTCTACTTCAGATAGAGTTACATCGTAAGAGTTGAATTTTTTAATCAGAGTTTCATTATCTGAGCTAGGGGTAAGTGTTGAGCAAGATGCAATGATTGCAAGAGCGAGGAGTGATAAAATCTTTTTCAAATGACTGTTGGGTGTTAATAGGTTGAAAAATATCCGAAATAGCGGGAATTATTGTTCCCTATTATGATTTTATAATATCCTGAAACGGATGGTATAGGAACAATTTTTGCTGAATATAATATTTCTTGATATACTATTTGTTCGGAGGAGTCCACAATAAATACATAACAAGGCTCACATATATTTTCAATAGTGATAGTTTCGTTTATGCGATTGAGGGTTACGATATAAGTAGCATCGATGCTCCTATCTTCTTTTGTTGTAGTTGACGACTCTTTTTGTAAATCAAGAATTTCATCCCCATTGTTTTGGGCATATGCAGCAAAGATACTGCTTAAGAGTAATGCAATTATGATAATAAATTTTTTCATTTTTTTGAGCAAGTTATAATTTGTTCTGCTCAAAGTGAAATAAAAAATCTACCACTATTAATAAATTGATTATTAGTGTTTTAGGTTATTGTATGAGTGTGTCTTGATAAATGTGGTGTTTTGTAAGTGTCTTATTACGCGTTATTTAGAAAGTTTGTTTGGGAGATTTTAGGGACAAAGTATAGCGCTTATTTGCACTCTTCCATCATTCTGGTGAGATAGATGTTTATGGTGCTGTCGTTTTTGGGGATATTCAGTTTAGTCCTGATATTACTGCTGGTTTTGTAGAAGCTTTTATCCTGCAAGTATGAGGCGATATCCTTCCCTCTGAGGCCTATGGCATACAGGCAGCATATTCCCACTTCCCATTCACTCAAGCCACAAACAAGCAGTCTCTGTATAAACTGGTGGTTTGAGACTTCAAAAGAGAGTACTGTAGAATGGATGAATTTTTCTCTGTCTTTCATAAGATTAGCTATCTCAGTTTCGGCCTTTTGGGAATAACTTTGGGATATGTGAGACGCAATGAACTTGTTCAATACTCCAATTCTTTCATTAAGTTGTTCCATTCCTGATTTGCTTAAAACATTTCTAGTTCTAAGCTCAGACAAAAGAGAAAGCTCCTCCTTGGCACTATTATATAGCAATATGTATCTATTCTTGGCTTCCTGAAGTTTTAGATTTTTGGCTTTCAAGTTGTTGATTACAAGATAAAAAATTAGAGACAAAATGATTATACATAAGATCAAAACATCTCTAATGTATTTTTCCCTTTGTTCTTGCATCAGAGTACTGACTCTTTCCTCAGTGAACTTTGTATCTTGTGATAAGATTTTATAGTTCTGTTGATTAGTCAAGTTGATATATTTTGATAAAGCGTCGTATGCTCTTTGATATCTTCCGGACTCTTTTTCAATACAAGATAAAATATGAAAATACACAGGATCTTTATTAGCAGTACTGCTGTGATATTCCTTATACTTTGACAATGAATATAACGTACTGTCGATGTTATTGCACTCAAAGTAAGAATCAGCTACTATTATCCAATTTATAGATTCTTTCTCCGGAACATCTTTAAGATATGATGATAATATATAGTTAAGATTCTTTTTATTATGCTTTTTTGTAAAAATTAACAAATTGGAGTAAAACAAATTTTTTTGTACAAGATCCAGTTTTTTCCAATATGTTTTTAGTGTGTCAAGGGTATACTTTGCGCTATCCAATTGATTGAGTGATATGTATAGACTGGTAGTGTTTATAAGTGAATTTATTATTCTTGAAGTGTCCTTAGCCAAAGAGAAATTCTTGTAAGCCAGTTTCTGGGCTGTCAGTGATTTGGGAAGGTCATAGATGGCTCTGTATATTTGTTGTTTGGCACTATAAATTCTTCCCGCAAACAAATAATCCTCCGTTTTGGGGACATATTGCTCCGCCTTTACAAAATATTCCAGGGCAGATTCGTTATTGCCAGCATTCCTCTCCACGACACCGCGATAGTAAAGGGCTTTCATTTTATGGTCATTGCTCCCGTGTTTCCGGTAGTATTCCACTGCAGGAGCTATGATGCTGTCTGAGGTGATGTCGATATAGTTTTTGTCCATCGCCATAGACATCAGAAGGGAATATCGGGCATATTCGCTTTTGGAAGAGATGCTGTCCCTATTCATCCCTTTAAGCATTTTGTATGCCTGCTCTCCATCTTTTTCGATTATGGATTCGATAAGGTCAAGCTGCCCCTTCAGCTGTGTATCTGTGCGGCTGCAGGATGTCAGGATGACCATAAATATTAACATTATGCCGGTGAATCTTCTGTCCATAATCTAAGTCTTTTATTTTTAGTGTGAAAATATAACAATTCCCCCTCTCCCACAAATTTAAAAGTGGAAAACCATTTATATTTGGATAAATCCAAAACACCTTCTTATATTTGCACCCGAATATTTTATGTAATTAAATGGGACTCTATTCCAAACGTAAATTAGACAACGGCGCTACTATAGCCATCTGGGAAATCACTGAAAGTGAGGATGACCTGCGAACGTTATGCTCACCTATCCCCAACGACGAACTCGAAGAACTTGAAATCCTCAGAAGTGAGGCCAGAAGAAAAGAGAAACTGGCAGTCAGAGCCCTTCTGAATGAACTTTATCCCGAAAAAGTATATCTCGGCCACCACGATAATGGCAAGCCATATATCCAGAACTGTGCAGACGAGATAAGCATATCCCATACAAACAGATTTGTCGCTATCATCACCCACGATGAGGAGGATGTCGGTATCGATATCGAATGTGTAAACAGAGACTTCTCAGCGGTGGAGAAAAAGGCCCTCTCAGAGGAGGAGATAGATGATCTGAGTGACAAGAACCATAATCTTCAGCTGGCTATCTACTGGTGCGCGAAAGAGGCTATCTACAAGAGGATGTCTCAGCGTAGGGTCGATTTTGCGGAGCAGATCGAACTTGAGAAGTTCACTCCTCGCCGCGACGGGGAACTCGAAGCGGTCTTTATCCATAAGGATGGAGAAGAGGAGGAGTTTGAGCTGGAATACGAGATGATAGAGGACCACGTAATGGTTTGGCTGGTAGGAGAGAAATAGTTCATGTCATTATTTATACCGCACAATTATTCCAATCTTTTAGGGAATACTGAAAATACAGAAAAAGCCATTAAAGCTGTGAAAGATATGTTTCAGACGAATCTATCTGCACAGCTTACTTTATTGCGTGTCACTGCTCCGATGGTAGTCCTTACCGGTATGGGGCTGAATGATGATCTGAATGGGGTGGAGCGGCCTGTATCCTTTCCTGTAAAGGGGATGGATGAGCGTAAGGCTGAGGTGGTACACTCTCTGGCCAAATGGAAAAGGGTGAAGCTTTCGCAGATGGATGTCCCTGTGGGGAGAGGTATATATACCGATATGAATGCCCTCAGACCGGATGAAGAGCTGGACAATATCCACTCTATATATGTGGACCAATGGGATTGGGAGAGAGTCATCAGCAGAGAGGACCGGAATATAGATTTCCTCAAGAAGATAGTAAAGAGGATATATGAGGCGATAAAGGTTACTGAGAATAAGCTATATGTGGAGTTCCCTCAGATAGTCCCTATGCTTCCCGAGGATATTCTTTTCATAACATCAGAAGAACTTCTTCAGATGTTCCCGGGTCTCTCCCCTAAAGAGAGGGAAAATGAGATCTGCCGACTGCATAAGGCCGTATTCATCATAGGGATAGGGTGTGAATTGTCAGATGGGACACTTCACGACAGCCGTGCTGCTGACTATGATGACTGGAGTCTTAATGGAGATCTCCTCCTGTGGAATCCGATACTTGAGAGTGCTTTTGAGATATCAAGTATGGGGATCAGAGTGGATGAGGAGACGTTGAAGAGTCAATTGGCTGCCAGGGGACAAGAGTGGAAGGAGGAGCTCTATTATCATAAAAAACTCCTCTCGGGTGAACTCCCCTGTACTATAGGTGGTGGTATAGGACAGTCAAGGCTCTGTATGTACCTGTTGCGCAAAGCGCATATCGGCGAGATCCAAAGCGCCATCTGGCCTGAGGCGATGTACCAGGCCTGTCACAAAAACGGTATTGATCTGATCTGATAGGGGTTACTCCTCTATCTCCAGCCAGCTTTCAAGTATTGCGATAGCCTCTTTTCTCATCTCGTCCGGAAGGGTGAAGATGCGTGCGCGGTGGCTTCCTGCAGGGTCGATGAACAAGTGCATGGTCTGGCGCCCTTTCCCTTTTTTCTTGAGTTGTTCATTTTTGACAGGTGCTACCGGCATAACTGCGCTCCAGGGGTCAAATTCTCCATAGATAAAGAGCATTCTGGAGTCGGTTTTTGCCAGGAATTTTTTGATATCCTTATAGAGGTATTTGTCAAACTTGAACACCTGACTCTGAGGGACGAAGATGTCGAGCAGGTACCCTTCGGCATCCTTGATGGTAAGGAGCCCCTTGAAAGGTTTGGTATCATATCCGTAGTAGCCAAGTTCTTTGGCGGCCTGCACGAAAAATGGGGCGGATGAGTCCCCTTCTGCGAAGTAATCGGGGCCGCTGGTTTTCACCAGGAAGTCAAACATCTCGCGATCGGTGGCCTTGGCCGGATCGGGGACGATAGAGGTCTCGTAACCCCATTGCCAGAAAGCGAAAGGGAACTCCAGGACGCAGTAGTCGTAGACTGCATCCATAGGGATTTTGTAGGTGAGATTATTCCGGGCAGAGAGCTCCTCGAACATTGGCCTTATGGCCTCCCTCCTTTTGAGAAACTCGACCTGGAAATTGTAAAGGATCTCACGGTCGCGAGGGGTCCCTGCCACATTTGCCAGAAATGGTTCGTGGCGGCCATCCTCCTGCCCTTTGCACAGAGGTCCTACGTATGGAACAGAGATATCGATATCCTCAGGGTAGTAGGTGGTATAGAACATAGTGGTCTGGCCACCTTTGCTGATGCCGGTAGCGATCCATTTGCCGCTATATATTTTCTTGAAAAGCTGATTTACGCGATGGAGGTCTGCAGCTTCATTACGGGCTGTCATATAGTCCCAGTTGAGGGTCTCGTCAGTGATGGTGCTGTCATCCTGCATAAATGGGATAGACTCTCCGAAGTAGCGGTGCTCCACCTCTATCATATTGGTTTTGAATAGGGTAGAGAGCTCATTGGAGTAGCGCGGGTGGCTGCCGTTCGATGTGTAGCCCTCAGTGATCAGCAGCATAGGATTAGAGTAATCGACGTGGAAAAGGATCACTTTCTGCTTGAAGGTCCCCAGTGAAGGGTTTGTGTGGTCGATGGGCTGCTCGATGAAGAGTTTGTATTTCTCCACATAGAGATCCTCCAGCCTCTCTGCGAACTGGAGAGGCTCGATACCGCTCACCTTCATACCGCACTCGGCTGCGGCGGCCTCGATTTTTTCCTGAAGCTGGGCAAATGATGGGATGAAAGCAAAAAGCAGTATTGCTATGCCGGCAAATCTTTTCAAGGTAGTATTCATATCTGTGCTATTAATGGTCTTTTACGCAAATATATAAAATGTCTTAAAAAATATTTACTTTTGCAGATTAAATAAATGGAACACATAAAAATATAGGATATAAAATGAAGAATTTTGTAAAGGAACTACAGTGGAGGGGAATGATCCAGGATATCATGCCCGGAACAGAAGAAGAACTGATGAAAGGGGCTACAGTGGCTTATTTGGGTATCGACCCCACTGCAGACTCACTACATATAGGTCACCTGGTAGGTGTTATGATTCTCAAACACTTCCAGAACTGCGGACATAAACCCATCGCACTCCTTGGAGGCGCTACCGGTATGATCGGTGACCCATCTATGAAATCGGCAGAGAGGAACCTTCTCGATGAGGCTACACTACGCCACAATCAGGAGGCTATCAAAAAGCAGCTTTCGAAGTTTTTGGATTTTGACAGTGACGCTCCAAATGCAGCTACACTTGTAAACAACTATGACTGGATGAAGGATTTCAGCTTCCTTAATTTCGCCCGTGATATCGGAAAACACATCACAGTGAACTATATGATGGCTAAAGACTCTGTGAAGAAGAGACTTTCCGGAGAGGCGCGCGAAGGTATGTCATTTACCGAGTTCACATACCAGCTTCTGCAGGGATATGACTTCCTCTACCTGTATGAACACTATGGCTGCAAACTTCAGATGGGTGGTAGCGACCAGTGGGGCAACATCACCACCGGAACAGAGCTTATCCGCCGCAAACTCTCAGGGGAGGCATACGCACTGACCTGCCCCCTTATCACCAAAGCTGATGGTGGCAAATTCGGCAAGACTGAGAAGGGCAATGTATGGCTCTCTGCAGAGTACACCAGCCCTTACACATTCTACCAGTTCTGGATGAATGTCAGCGACGATGATGCCAAGAAATATATCAAGATTTTCACTATGCTGACCCAGGAGGAGATCGAAGCAGCAGTGGCCGAGCACGAGCAGGCACCACACTTGAGAACACTGCAGAAGCTTCTGGCAAAGGAACTTACCGTGATGGTACACTCAGAAGAGGAGTACAATAAAGCAGTCTCTGCATCAAACATCCTCTTCGGCAATGCCACTTCAGCCGCACTTCGTGAACTCGACGAGGCTACATTCCTGTCGGTGTTTGACGGTGTGCCACAGTTCGAGCTGAGCCGTGAGCTTCTCCCTAAGAATATAATCGAACTTCTGGCAGTGGAGACCAATGTCTTCCCTTCGAAAGGGGAGTGCCGCAAGATGATTCAGGCCAATGGTTTGAGCATCAATAAAGAGAAATTTACCGACCCCAATGGTGAACTTACTGCAGAACACCTGGTAAATGACAAGTATATCCTGGTGCAGAAAGGCAAAAAGAACTATTACATCCTAAAATTTGTGTAGTATGGAGGGTGGAGAGAGCACAAGACAGCTGAAAGTGGCAAAAGAGCTTCAGCGTCATCTGGCGGAGATGATACGTGCCAAAGGGATGGCAGCATTTGATGGAGCACTGGTGACAGTGAGCGGCGTGAAAATCAGCCCCGATCTGGCTGTGGCCAGAGTCTATTTGAGCATCTTCCCTTCGGCCAAGGCGCCCCAAGTGATGAAGACCATCGAAGAGTCATCAAGGTCTCTCCGTGGTGAGCTTGGTAGAATTGTTGCAAAGCAACTCAGGATTGTCCCTGAATTGATCTTTACCCTTGATGACTCCCTTGACTATGTGGAGCGCATTGATGAGCTTCTTAAGAAGTAACTTAATTTTACATAGATATGAACCTGCCGTTGTTTGTAGCGAAGCGATATCTTTTCGCGAAGAAGTCACATAATGTGATAAATATCATTTCGCTCATCAGTGCGGTGGGTATAGCTGTCGGGACCACTGCTCTGGTAGTGGTCTTGTCTGTTTACAATGGGTTTGAGGGGCTGGTTAAGGAGCTTTACAGTACCTATGAATCTGACCTGGTGATAGAGCCTGCCAAAGGCAAATTCTTTATCCCTCAAGGGGAGGCATTTGAATCCATTCGTGAAGATTCGAGGATAGAGTCTGTGTCTCAAGTGCTTCAGGAGAATGTCTTTCTTACCTATGCCGGCAGACAGAGTGTGGCTATCATCAAAGGGGTGGACAGTGCCTATCTCTCCAAATCTTCTCTGGAGGAGAGTGTCGTGGAGGGTGAGTTCAGTCTCAAGGTGAAGGGTGTGGATCACGCTGTCATAGGGAGAGGGTTGGCCGGAGAACTGGGGTTGAGGACCCATTTTCTGGATCCGTTGGAGATATATTACCCTAAAAGGGGTGGGGATGAGGTCCTTCTGATGATGAACCCTATGGCATCGCTCTCAAAAGAGATCCTCTTCCCGTCAGGAGTAGTGAGGGGTGATCAGAATGTAGAGAAGAGCTATGTCTTCGTCTCCATCGAGAAAGCCAGGGCACTTCTGGATGCCCCTGGAGAGGTCTCGTCGCTGGAGATAATCGTTAATGAAGGGGTCTCTGTGGAAGAGGTTCAGAGAGACCTTGTCATTGCTCTCGGAGAGGAGTTTCTGGTAAAGAACAGATATCAGCAGAATGAGACCATATACAAGATGATGACTTATGAGAAGGTGGCGATCTATATGATTCTCCTGTTTATTATCATCGTGGTCACGTGCAATGTCTTCGGTTCTCTCACTATGCTCATAATAGAGAAAAAGGATGATATCCATACACTTGAGAGTATGGGCGCCTCACATTCGCTGATAAGGAGCATTTTTACACTGGAGGGGTGGCTTATTACTTTCCTCGGTATGCTTTGTGGTGTGGTTCTGGGTGTCCTCCTATGCTGGATCCAGCAGTATTTCGGAGTGATCAAGATGCCCGGCAGTTTTATTGTGAATACCTATCCTGTGGTGGTGAACTGGGTCGACATAGTTATCACTATGGTGGGGGTCTCTTTAGTGGGTTTTCTCATTACTGCCCTTCCTGCCTGGAAAGTTTTGCCTAAACTTTTGGAGAAAAATTAAAAATTTTAAAAATTTTTGAATTTTGATGCAACGAAACCGAATCGACTTGCATCTATGTAATAGGTTTAGGTTTTAGTACACAAGAAGGGGTGCCTGTTGTAGCAGAGGGGCGCCTCTTTTTTTATTGGCTCTCGCCAGACTAGCGCTCCCGCCCTTCCGTTGTCTTCGACAACACGGGCTCCGCGGGGACTCTGATGAGTCCCTTCGCTTATGCTCAAAAGCATTTCAAATCACCTGACTGCAAATTTCACACGATATCTCCCCCTCAGGGGGACGGATACACGACCTCCCGTCCTTGCCGTATTTGCTGCGCAAATACACGGACTCCGCGGGGACATATCCAAAACCCTACCAGGGAACGAAAAGTACTCTGTCATTCCCTACTATACCCGAAAATACCCCAAATCACCCCGAAAAGCGGCCTAGTAGGGAACGGATACTATGGTTTCATTCCCTACTAGGTAAATGTGAGGGCGGTAATCGCAAGCCTATGAGAGAAGCCCCCTCTCCGAAACATCAGAGAGGTGTCCGGAATGGTGTCCAGAGTGGTATCTGGAGTGGTGTCCGAAGTGTTGTCTGCTTAGCTGCTTTGAGATATTTATCTAAGGGTGACCTCGATAATGTAGTCCGGGGTGTTGGCGGGGACGGTGACATCGAGGGTGAGTTTGCCGTCACGCATTTTGTGCTGCAGAGGGGTGTGGTCTGCGAAGGAGATTACAGATTTGACTTTCTCTTCGATGGGGATCTCCAGGTGTTCTACTGATGCATCTATTATGTGAATATACAGTTTGTCCCCTTTTCTGGTGGTGACTATTTTCTCAGGATCTGTGTATCCGCCCGATGTGGTGCCATAGATGGCGTCACCATTGGAAGAGAGCCATTGTCCTATCTCAGAGAGACGGGACAGGGCTGTTTCGGGTAGGGTTCCGTCGGGCTGGGGACCGATGTTCAGCAGGAGATTGGCCCCTTTGCCGGAGGTCTGCACCAGGAGACGGATAAGTTCTGTGGCAGATTTGTAATTCTGGTCAGCAACCTTGTATCCCCACATCCCGTTCATAGTCTGGCAGGTCTCCAGGGGGAGACGGCTGATAGCTTGCCCTGACAGCCCGGCTTTGTTTTCACCAGGGACGTCACGCTCGAATATCTGGATGTCTTCACCTTCAAATGGGGTCTGATGGTGGTTGTTCCCTATCAGGCAGGAGGGCTGAAGACGGTGTACAAGTTCGTATTGGTATGGGAGTTCCCAGTCAAATGCTGTGGAGTCGGAGTCGTGATCCCACCATCCGTCGAACCAGATGGCACCGATCTCTCCGTATTGGGTGAGAAGCTCTGTGAGCTGGGCATTCATAAAATCGTAGTAGCCCCTCCAGTCCGGATTGTCGAGGGATTTGGTGGTGCGACCGGTGCGGCCTGCAGGGTAGTCTTCGCGAGTCCAGTCGATGTGAGAGTAGTAGAGGTGAAGTTTTATCCCCTGGCGGTGACATTCATCTGCGAGCTGGCGGATGACATCTCGACCGTATGGGGTATTCATAATGTTGTAGTCAGATTGTTTGGTGTCCCACATCGAGAATCCTTCGTGGTGGCGGGATGTGAAGCAGATGTATTTGGCACCTGAGGCTTTGATAGCCGATACCCATTGCGCAGCATCAAATCTGTGAGGGTAGAAGGCTTGTGCTGCTTTGGCATACTCACGGCTGTCTATTCCGCGGTTCATATACCACTCACCTTGAGCGAACATACTGTATAGACCCCAGTGGAGAAAGATGCCGAATTTGCTGTCAGCGAATTCCTGGCGAGCCTGGAGGTTTTCCGGAGTGGGGGTGTATCTCTGTGCAGCGGCAGGGGCTACTATGAGGGTTAGGGTGAGGACGAGGGCTATAAGGTGCTTCATAGTGGTGTGATTTTAAAAGGTGAGATGCCCGAACGGGGTCGGGTATGACATTGGTGCGACATAGGGACTAGTACCCTTGGGCGCGGATGGGGATCTCTGCCCCTTCCGGAGTGACCATTGCGGCACCCACCTCTGGCTGGGCCAGGTGTCCGATCACATCGTAATCCTGAAAGTCTCTCAGGAGCTCTTCGTGTTTCTCGATAGGGATGGTGAAGATAAATTTATAGTCATCGCCACCATTCATCGCTGCAGTGATGGCATCCATATTGATCTCTTCTGCCATAGCGAAGGTGCGTGATGAGATGGGGATCCTCTCAAGATATACTTTGGCTCCGAAGCCGGTCTCCCGGGTGAGCTGGAGTATTGCTGAGCCGAGCCCTTTGGTGACAAAGTACCCTTTGATGGGGTAGATCTTCTCTTCGAAGAACCTCTCCAGGATGTCTGGTTTGATCTGTGGGCTGAGGTATGATTCGAGGATGTATTTGTATTTGCCCATCTCAGGCTTCATCTCCTTCTCTTTGCTCTTGATGAAGGCGGCTTTCTCCCTCTCGAGAACGTGAAGGCCCATATATGCGGCACCTACATCTCCGGTGAGGCAGATAAGGTCCATATTTTTTGATTGGGGTAGAGATGAGATGATTTTCTCTCTCTGTACTCCTATGGCAGATGTGCTGATGCAGAGGCCATTGACCGAAGGGACCAAATCGAGGGAGAGGTGTTCTACCCCGTGTTCTTCGCTGGCGGCAAGCACCCCTTTCCAGAGTTCCTGGACATCTTCAAAGCAAAATCTGCTGGAGAGGCCGAATTTTACCGACAGGGAGTATGGCTTGTGCAGTTTGGCATAGAGTTCGCCAAAGGAGCTGAGGACAGCTTTGTAACCCAGGTGTTTGAGTGGGGTGTATACCAGATCGTAGTCTACCCCCTCCAGGAGAACTGAGTGGGAGTGGGCGATGGAGCCCCTTTTGGTAAAGGTGGCAGATGGGGTATTTGTGTATTTTGTCCCTTCAAAAAGCTTGGAAATGGCATTAACTTTGCCGATAGATGATAGTTCTGTCCTCATTTTTTTATATTTTTACAAAAATATCTAAAAAGGTGTAACTTTGTCCCCTTATGAGTGAAAAAAATGACATAATAAGAGATGTGACCGAGAACGAGTATCAGCACGGCTTTGAGACTATTCTCCATCAGGAGTTTATTCCCAAGGGGCTGAATGAGGATATCGTGAGGCTTATCTCTGCGAAGAAAGAGGAACCCGAGTGGCTGCTCGAGTTCCGTTTGAAGGCCTTTCGTAAGTGGCAGACTATGAAGATGCCTACGTGGGCCCATCTGGATATTCCCGAAATAGATTACCAGGACATAATATATTTTGCCGCCCCCAAGAAGAGGGAAGAGGTGAAGGAGATCGATCCTGAACTTATGGCTACCTTCGACAAACTGGGCATTCCTCTCGATGAGAGGAAGGCTTTGGCGGGTATGGCTGTGGATGCTGTCTTCGACTCTGTCTCAGTGAAGACCACTTTCAGGGAGTCTTTGGCTGAGAAGGGTATTATTTTCTGCTCTTTCTCTGAGGCTGTGAGGGATCACGGAGACCTGGTGAGAAAGTATCTCGCATCGGTAGTCCCTATCGGTGACAACTATTTCTCTGCCCTTAACTCGGCAGTTTTCTCAGACGGTTCGTTCTGCTATATCCCTAAGGGTGTCCGCTGTCCGATGGAGCTTTCGAGCTATTTCAGGATCAATGCACGCGGCACAGGGCAGTTCGAGAGGACGCTGATAGTGGCAGACGAGGGATCGTATGTGAGTTATCTGGAGGGGTGTACAGCTCCTCAGCGTGATGAGAATCAGCTTCACGCCGCTGTGGTGGAGATAGTGGTGATGGATGATGCGGAGGTGAAATATTCTACAGTGCAGAACTGGTATCCCGGTGATTCCCAGGGGCGTGGAGGTATTTTTAACTTCGTGACCAAGAGGGGAATCTGCGCCGGTGTGAACAGCAAGCTTTTCTGGACTCAGGTGGAGACAGGCTCCGCAATCACCTGGAAATATCCGAGCACCATCCTTAAGGGCGACAACTCCATTTCAGAGTTCTATTCGGTGGCAGTGACCAATAATTTCCAGCAGGCAGATACAGGTACCAAGATGATCCATATCGGGAAAAATACCCGCAGCAGGATCGTGAGCAAAGGTATCTCGGCCGGAAGGAGCCAGAACAGCTACCGTGGTCTGGTGAAGATATTGCCCGGGGCGGATTATGCGAAAAACTTTTCGCAATGTGACTCGCTGCTGCTGGGGGACAAGTGCGGTGCACACACTTTCCCTGTGGTGGAATCACAGAACCAGACTGCTGTGACGGAGCACGAGGCGACCACTTCGAAGATCAGTGAGGACCAGCTCTTCTACTGTACCCAGAGGGGTATCACAGCAGAGGATGCAGTGGGCCTTATCATCGGAGGATATACAAGAGAAGTTATAAATCATCTCCCTATGGAGTTTGCAGTGGAGGCTCAGAAGCTTCTGCAGGTATCTCTGGAGGGTAGTGTAGGTTAGGAGATATATGGGAATTCTAAGTACAGATTTTGTAATTTTTACACTTGGAGGTGTCGGGGTCAGTTTGCTTGAATTGGTCTCAGTATTATTTGGTTTAATAAATGTGTTTTTGGCAGGAAGAGGCAAAAGTATCAACTTTTGGTTCGGTTATATCTATGCCATTCTCCTCTTCACTATGTTCATTCAGAAACACCTCTACTCGAGTATGCTCCTTCAGCCGGTATCGCTGGCGTTTACCATTTTGGGGCACTACCGCTGGACACACCCTGCCCAGGATGAGCAGAATAAGAAGAAAGAGCTTAAAGTTACAGTCCTGAATAACAGGCAGCGCCTGATGTATGTGGGGGGGATTATCCTCTTTACTGTGGTATGGGGATTTTTTATGCAGTGGATCTCAGGGCAGTTCCCCGATGCATTTCCCCCTGCACGCAGACCATTCCTGGATGCTTGTGTTATGGGTGCTATGTTTACTGCCCAGTATCTGTCGGCTCAGAAGAAGCTTGACTGCTGGGGTGCCTGGATTATTGTAAATACTACTAACATCATATTATATGTATCGGCCGGTCTGGTATTTATGCCTATCGTAAGTGCTTTGTACTGGTTCAATGCTATTCTGGGTTTTACCACCTGGAGAAAAGAATGGAGGGAAACAAGATGCTAACAATTAAAGATCTCCACGCAAGAGTAGGAGAAAAAGAGATATTAAAAGGGATTAACTTAAATGTTAAAGAGGGTGAAATTCACGCTATTATGGGTCCAAATGGGTCTGGAAAGTCTACGCTTTCTTCTGTTTTGGCAGGGCGTGACACCTTCGAAGTGACCTCCGGAGAGGTAGTTTTGGACGGGAAAAATCTTTTGGAACTTTCGCCTGAAGAGAGGTCTTGGGCAGGGGTTTTCCTCGGTTTCCAATACCCTATCGAAATACCCGGAGTATCTAATGTTAATTTTATGAAAAGTGCTGTAAATGAGCATAGGAAACAAAAAGGTTTGGAGCCTCTTTCATCTGCTCAGTTCCTCAAATTGATGAGAGAGAAGATGGCCATAGTAGGTATGGACAGCTCTTTCTCTTCACGCGGAGTGAATGTGGGCTTCTCAGGAGGTGAGAAGAAGAGGAATGAGATCTTCCAGATGGCTATGCTCGAGCCCCGTCTCGCTATCCTCGATGAGACCGACAGTGGTCTTGATGTGGATGCACTCAGAATCGTGGCTACAGGTGTAAATAATCTTAAGAGACCCGATAATGCCTTTATCGTGATTACCCACTATCAGAGACTTCTTGACTACATCGTCCCCGATGTGGTCCATATCCTGTACAAGGGTAAAATTATCAAGACTGCCGGCAAGGAACTTGCGCTGGAGGTGGAGCAGAGGGGTTATGATTGGCTAATTAATGGTTAGTATGGGAGAGTTGAATTATATATATGCGCCCGAGTCTCCGCTTACCGAGCAGTTCAGGTGCCGTGTCCCGATGAAGGGGACCCGTCAGCTTTTTCTCGTAAATGGTGGAGTCCAGGGGACCACTGCCCCTCTGAATATATCTTTGGGGGAGGGTCAGGTGATGGAGGATATCCTTCAGGTCATCAGTGTCAGGACAGAAGGTGCTCCACTGGAGATATCCTATAGAAATACTCTTCATTTTGGCAAGGGCAGTCAGGCGAGGATTCTCCTCTGCTCACATACATTTACCCTCGACAAGTTCAAGACAGAGGAGGATGTCGATATCACCCTGGAGGATGATGCAGTAGTAGATGTGGTGGTGATGCAGAATGAGCACAATGAGGCTGTTCACAATGCCAGATTCAATATCAAAGTGGGGGCCGGTGCATCCATTAAAGTGTCGTTCCTGACACTCCACGGCGGAAGCATTGAAAATAAGATACAGGTCAATATCGATGGCGAAAGGGGCAATGTGGACCTTAGCGGCCTCTATCTGGTGGATGGTAACCAGTTTGTTTCCAATGTGGTGGAGATGAGACACAATGTTGCCGACTGCACCAGCAGCCAGCTTTTCAAGGGTGTCCTGGACAATGAGTCATCTGCCAGATTCTCAGGTATCATATATGTCAAACAGGATGCCCAGAGGATAGATGCCTATCAGGCAAACCACAATCTTCTCCTGTCGGACAAAGCGAGAATCCACACAGAGCCTCAGCTCGAGATCTATGCCGATGATGTGAAGTGCTCTCACGGAGCCACTATCGGACGCCTGGATGAAAACGAACTTTTCTACCTCCGCTCAAGGGGTATTCCTATGAAGGAGGCAAAAATTCTCCAGCAGATGGCTTTTGCCTACTCTGTTCTGGAAAAAATTTCGAACTCCGAACTTCGTGAGAGAATGGAAAATCTCGTCGAGAAACGCCTCAGAGGGGAGTTCTCAAACTGCAAGGAGTGCAGTAAGAATTGTTGTTGATAATTTCGTTAAAAACTTTCTATTTGCTGTCTTTTTTTTGGTGGAATTCGGTAATAACTTGCAGCCTAATTTCACCATTAAAGATAGCAAAGTATGAAGACTTATACCTACGAAGAGGCATTAGCTGAAAGCAAAATTTATTTCAAGGGGGATGAATTGGCAGCATCCGTATGGATCAACAAATACGCCATGAAAGATTCTCAGGGCAATATCTATGAGAAATCTCCTGCTGAAATGCACCAGAGACTTGCAAATGAATTTGCAAGAATCGAGTCCAAATATCCTAATCCTCTCACATCTGAGGATATCTATGAGCTGCTTAAGGACTTTAAGCACATTATCCCTCAAGGTGGACCTATGGCAGGTATCGGGAACGACCATCAGGTGGCTTCCCTGTCTAACTGTTTTGTAATAGGTCACAATAACCCTGCTGACTCATACGGTGGAATTATGAAAATAGATGAGGAGCAGGTTCAGCTTATGAAAAGACGTGGCGGCGTAGGTCACGACTTGTCTCATATCAGACCTGCCGGCAGTCCGGTTCTGAACAGCGCTTTGACCTCTACAGGTATCGTTCCATTTATGGAGCGTTATTCAAATTCTACCCGTGAAGTGGCACAGGATGGTCGTAGAGGTGCCCTTATGCTATCGATTTCTATCAAGCACCCCGATTCAGAGAACTTCATCGATGCCAAGATGGAGAAGGGTAAAGTTACAGGTGCCAATGTGTCGGTGAAAGTGGATGATGAGTTTATGAGGAGTGCCCTCAGCGGCAAACCTTATGTACAGCAATATCCTGTTTACTCAAATGCACCTAAGGTGACTAAAGAGATCGACGCCTCTGTACTCTGGAAGAAGATTATCCATAATGCGTGGAAATCTGCCGAGCCCGGTGTCCTGTTCTGGGATACTATCTTGAGAGAGTCGGTGGCAGACTGCTATGCAGATAAGGGGTACAGAACAGTAAGTACCAACCCTTGTGGTGAAATCCCCCTATGTCCTTATGACTCTTGCCGTCTTATCGCTGTGAATCTCTACTCTTATGTGGAGAACCCTTTCACACCGGAGGCATCATTCAACTTCGACCTCTTCAAGACCCACGTGAGAAAAGCAATGAGACTTATGGATGACCTAATCGATCTTGAGATGGAGAAGATCGATGCTATCATAGCCAAAGTCAGAAAAGACCCTGAGGATGCGGATGTGAAGAGAAATGAGCTTGAGCTCTGGGAGAAAATCAAGAGCAAATCTCTGGGCGGTCGTAGAACAGGTCTTGGTATTACCGGTGAAGGTGATATGCTTGCAGCACTCGGATACACTTACGGTTCGGACAAAGCTATCGAGTTCGCTACCCTCGTTCAGAAGACTTTGGCAGTGGAGGCTTACCGCTCATCAGTGGAGATGGCCAGAGAGAGAGGTGCTTTCCCTATCTACGATTCGAATAAAGAGATCAATAACCCTATGATCAGCCGCATCCGTCGTGAGGATGAGGAGCTGTATGACACTATGGTCCACTATGGCCGAAGAAATATCTCACTTCTTACCATCGCACCTACAGGTACCACTTCACTTATGACTCAGACCACTTCAGGTATTGAGCCTGTATTCCTCCCTTTCTACAAGAGAAGAAGAAAAGTGAATCCCAATGACCTTAACGCGAAGATCGCTTTCAAAGATGAGAATGGGGATTGCTTCGAGGAGTACTATGTATTCCACCATGGCTTCCTGACCTGGTGCAGTGTTAACGGTTATGATGTGGAGGCTGTGAAGAATATGTCGGAGAAAGAGATCTCTGACTTGGTGAAGAAGTCACCTTATCATAAAGCTACATCCAACGATATTGACTGGGTAGCTAAAGTGAAGATGCAGGGCAAGATGCAGAAATGGGTGGACCACTCTATCAGTGTGACCGTGAATCTCCCTAACGATATCAGCGAAGAGATGGTGTCAGAGGTTTACAGAACAGCCTGGGAGTGTGGCTGTAAGGGTATTACAGTGTATAGAGATGGTTCTCGCACAGGTGTGCTTGTATCTGCAAAAGACAAAAAAGAGGATACATATAAGAAACCTGTTTCACGTCCTAAGTCTCTCGAAGCAGATGTCATCCGCTTCAGAAACGGTTCTGAGCAGTGGATCGCATTTGTGGGCAAGCACGAAGGGAGGCCTTATGAGATCTTTACCGGTCTGGTGGACGAGACCCGTTCTGTACCTTCAAGCATCACCACAGGCTGGATTGTGAAGGAGAAAGGTGAAGACGGAGCCAAATCACGCTATGACTTCCACTATAAAGACAAATACGGATACCCTTGTATCCTGGGTGGTATCTCACATATGTTCGACAAGGAGTTCTGGAACTATGCAAAACTTATCTCAGGTGTCATCAGAAATGGTATGCCTATCGTCGATATCGTAAACCTGGTAAAAGGTCTTAATCTGGATGACGAGAGTATCAATACCTGGAAAAACGGTATCGAAAGGGCTCTAAAGAGATATATCCCTGATGGAACCAAAGCCAAAGCCGGTGCAAAATGTCCTAACTGTGGCTCTACCAGACTGATCTACAAAGAGGGATGTCTGGCTTGTCAGGACTGTGATTACAGTAAGTGTGGCGGTTGATAATTAGGTTATGAATATAGTCTCATACCCAAACGCAAAGGTCAATTTAGGACTCAGGATTATAGAGAAGCGTCCCGATGGTTTTCATAATCTTGAGACCCTTTTTGTCCCTACGGGGTTGTGTGATATATTGGAAATAGTAACATCTAACATTTTTTCTATAAAGCACTATGGCCTCACATATTCACTTCCGGATGCGAATCCCGAAGAGGATCTGTGTGTAAGGGCGTATAGACTGCTGCAGAGAGATTACGATCTCCCTCCGGTAGAGATACACCTTTATAAAAAAATACCTGTAGGCGCAGGTTTGGGTGGGGGCTCTGCAGATGCGGCTTTTACTCTGAAGAGCCTTAATTCCCTTTTTAAACTAAACCTATCAGATGAAGCACTCGCTTCCTATGCTGCCAGGCTGGGAAGTGACTGCCCTTTCTTTGTGTATAATAAACCTATGTTTGGTGAGGGTAGAGGCGAAATTTTGACCCCATACCAAGCCCCTTGGATTGATGACCTTTTCGGAGAAAAGCCCAGATACAAGATTGAGACGAGGACTTTCCCTATTCACGTTTCTACTGCCGAGGCATATAGAGGCGTGAGGCCATCATTGCAGGGCCGGGGGTTGAAAAATCTCCTATCTCTCCCCATTGAACAGTGGAAAGGGACCATCGTAAATGATTTTGAAGAGAGTGTTTTCGGGAAGTATCCGCAGCTCGCTCTGGCGAAGCAGAGACTCTATGATGAGGGTGCTGTATTTGCCCTTATGTCCGGCAGCGGATCCTCTATCTTCGGGATATTCCCCTATTAGCCGATTTTTACATCTTTAGTGATATTGTACTGGAGACCGCGGGAGCGGAGGAAAGTCAGCAGTTCGTCGTTGAGGGCCACCTTATACTTTCTGGAGAAGTATTCGGCGGTGACGTCGTTCTTCCTGTCGTGAATATAAAGGGTAAGGAGGGCGTGCCCTCTGTTCTTTCGGAGATTCTTGGAGAACTCTGTGATAAAGGTCTCGGTAATCTGCTCTACCGGCAGCAGGATCGCTATAGATTTGATGAATTCGTCCTTAGTGTTCGACAGGAGTGTCATCCCTTGTACCCTGAGTCTGCACTCTGTCGGGACAAGTGGCTGGGACTTGTCCCTATTGGCTTTCTCTTCAGGGGTCAGTCTGGGATATACCAGTGTAGGCATCACTTTTATAAGAAGCGCTGTATTCTCCTGAGCATATGGTAGATATGCCTCATACTCCTTGCCGAAGAGGGCGAACTGGTAACTTGATGTGTAGTCCTCCACCGTCATCTTGCAGAAGGGCCTGTTGGTCTTGGTGAGTCCCATAGATACTCCGGTGACCAGACCGGCGAGGTAGTAGCCATCGGGATTGGGTGCTACGGAGCCGGAGAAGACATTGTCCACCAGTTCTCCTATCTCGGAGATTTTGAGCGAAGCGAATTGCTCTACCTCCAGTTTGAAGGTGTCAAGAGGGTGAGATGAGAGGTACATCCCCACCAGCTCTTTCTCCTTTTTGAGCACCTCCAGCTGGTTGAGTTCCGGGGTGATGGGGAGCATCGGTCTGGCGGTCTGGACAGCAGCGTCACCACCGAAGAGCGAAGTGGAGGCATCACTGCTGTTTTTCTGGAATTTATTGCCGTAGCGGAGGAGGATATCTGCGAATGTCTCACCTTTTCCGAGGTCTACAGCGAAAGTGCCGCGGTTCACCTCCTGGAAGCAGTCAAAGGCACCAGAACCCACTAAGGACTCTATACCTTTCTTATTTACTGTGGTGAGGTTTACCCTCTCTATAAAATCGAAAACATCTTTATATATACCATTGGCCTCCCTCTCCTGAATTACCGAGTTCACGGCATTCTCACCGATACCTTTGATGCCGGCCATACCGAAGCGGACGTTACCCTGCTTGTTTACTGTAAACTGGGTGAAACTCTCGTTTACATCGGGGCCGAGGATCTTTATGTCGTGCTTCTTGATGTCATCCATAAACTTGGCGATCTCGTCCATATTGTTCATGTTGTTACTGAGAACTGCAGACATATATTCGGCGGGGTAGTGTGCTTTCAGGTAACCGGTCTGGTATCCCACCCAGGCGTAGCAGGTGGCGTGCGATTTGTTGAAGGCGTATTGGGCAAATTTCTTCCAGTCCTCCCATATTTTATTCAGGGTGGCTTCCGGATGGCCGTTTTTCACACCACCTTCGAAGAAGAGGACCTTCAGCTCCTCCATCACTGCGAGCTGCTTCTTACCCATCGCCTTACGGAGCTTGTCGGCCTGACCTTTGGTAAAGCCTGCAAGCTTCTGCGAGAGGAGCATCACCTGCTCCTGATATACTGTGATTCCGTATGTATCTTCGAGATACTCCTCCATAGCGGGGAGGTCGTACTCTATTTTCTGGCGCCCCTGTTTTCTGTCTACGAAGTCGGGGATGTAGTCCATCGGCCCCGGCCTGTAGAGGGCGTTCATCGCGATGAGGTCTGCGAAGCGGGATGGCTGAAGTGCTTTGAGCCATTTCTGCATACCGGGAGACTCGAACTGGAATACCCCGACAGTGTCTCCGCGGCTGAATAGTTCGTATGTTTTGACATCGTCGATGGGGATGTGGAAAATGTCTATCTCCACCCCTTTGGAGTGTCTGACATTCTCCACTGCGTCTCTGAGGATAGAGAGGGTTTTCAGCCCCAGGAAGTCCATTTTCAACATACCAGCCGACTCGATAAGGGTCCCTTCAAACTGCGATACGAGGATATCTTCGCCACTCTCTTTGTCGGTCGCAATACTGATGGGGATGTAGTCGGTCAAGTCTCCTCGTCCGATGATGGTGGCACAGGCGTGTACTCCGGTATTGCGGACAGTCCCTTCGAGTTTGTCAGAGTATACGAGGGTGTCTATAAGTGTCTGGTTGCCCGATTCCATAGCTTGTTTGAACTCCGGTACGTGCTCCATACAGAGTGCTATGGTGGGGGCCACCTCTTTTTTCTTTTTCTCGCCGTTGTCATCTACCTCGATGGTGATCGCTTTGGGGACTGCCTTTGAGAGTCTGTCGGTCTCCTGAAGCGGAAGGCTCTGGATGCGACCCACATCCTTGATGACACTCTTGGTACCCATAGTGCCGAATGTCACTACGTGGGATACGTGGTCCTTTCCGTATTTGTCCTCCACATATTTGAGAACTTTGTAGCGCCCTTCATCGTCGAAGTCGATATCGATATCGGGCATAGAGATACGGTCAGGATTGAGGAATCTCTCGAACAGAAGGTCGTATTTGATAGGGTCTATGTCTGTGATGGTGAGGCAGTATGCTACTGCTGAGCCGGCGGCAGATCCACGTCCGGGACCTACCCATACCCCCATATTGCGTGCAGCGCAGATGAAGTCCTGTACGATCAGGAAGTAGTCGGGGAATCCCATCCTCTTGATGGTGGCAAGCTCAAAATCGAGTCTTTCGCGGTGCCCCTCGGGGATATCCTCTCCGTAACGCTTTTTGGCCCCTTCGTATGTGAGGTAATGGAGGTAGTCGTTAGAGTCTTCAAATCCCTCGGGTAGTGGGAAGATGGGGAGGATAGGGTCCGAGTTCAGGTTTATGGGCTCTATCTTGTCGACTATCTCGAGGGTGTTAGAGATCACTTCGGGATGGTCTGAGAAGATCTCCATCATCTCCTCGGTGCTCTTCAGGTACTCCTGCTGGGTGTACCTCATTCGTTTGGGGTCGTTGTAGTCGGCGTTGGTGCTTACACAGATGAGTCTGTCGTGAGCCGGGCCATCTTCCTTGTTCACAAAGTGGACATCGTTGGTGGCTATCACCTTTATGCCGTATTTGGCAGCTATTTGGAAGATAACTTCGTTTACCTCCTGCTGTTTGATGAAGGTGCTCTGGTCAGCTCCGGGGATGTCGGTCTGGTGCCTCTGCACCTCCAGATAGTAGTCCTCTCCAAACAGGGATCTATACCACAGGACAAGCTCTTCTGCCCTCTGGATGTCACCATTCATAATGGCTCGTGGGATCTCTCCACCAAGACAGGCAGATGAACAAATTATCCCTTCGTGATATTTCTCGAGCAGTTCGTGGTCGATTCTCGGTTTGTAGTAGAACCCTTCGATCCAGCCGTAGGATACCATTTTGATGAGGTTGTGGTACCCTTGCATATTCTTGGCCAGTAGGATAAGGTGGTATGAGCCCTGATCTTCACGCCCCTTTTTCTCGGTCCTGTGCCCTTTGGCGACATATACTTCGCACCCTACGATCGGCTTTACCGGAGATTTCATCTTCGCGGCAGTATCCAGAAACTCTTTGGCTCCGAACATATTGCCGTGGTCAGTCAGGGCAAGCGCAGGCTGACCGTTCTTCTCGGCAGCTTTCAGAAGGTTTTTGATCTTGGAAGCACCGTCAAGAACGGAATATTCGGAGTGTACGTGCAGGTGGGCGAAGGACATAATTTTCTATTTTGGACAAAGATAACTAATCTTTTATTTTTGATAAACTAATATCGGACAGTTCCTTGCCCAGTCTGTGGAGAAAAGTCTCTATCTCTTTTATCCTCAGCTCAGAAGGTTTTTTATATCCATCAATATATTGCTGGAGAAGTGTGGGATTTATCCCTGCATTTCTGGCTACTTGACGGACATTGAGTTCGGGGAATGTTGTAAACAAAGTTTTAAGTTCATTTTCTTCAGCGCAGCTGTTTTCTTGAGAGAAAAATCCTTCGTAAGAGAGGTCCTCATCGATGTCCGGCCAGTGAATTCCAAAATGAGAAAGGGTGTAGTTATCCCGCTGCTCCGGTGTGGCATTATACAGCCTCGGGAATATCCTTATGGGGAGGGATCCTTCTCTGCCATCACCGGTCAGGAGATAAATACGTCCGTTCTCAAACCATACTTTTTGAGCTTTCATTTCGAATAATTTTATTTGCCAAAATATTCGTTCCAACGCTCCACAATCACATCTCTATTCTCCTCAATGGCCATTAATGCATACTTGAGTTCTCTGGGTTTGAGGCCGTAGTTTTCTACCAGCTCTATCGATGGCTCCACCCGAAACTTGGCCTCATCTTCTCCTGATGACACGTGTACATGTATTGGCTCATGATCATTTGAGAAGAAATAGAATTTCAGACCTAAATAATAGAATAAAATAGGCATATTGTTCATTTCTTTTCTCAGTACAAATATAGGTATTATTTTTAATACCTATATCAAAAATGCCAAAAATGTGCGTGGGACAATGCTATTCGGAAATCAGCTGGTAGTCGATGATTTTCTGTTCGAGTGAGGCGCGGACCACACGTACGCGGACTTTGTCCCCCAAAGTGTAGCGGCGGCCTGTCCCTTTACCGATGAGCTGGTAATTCTCCTCGTCGAATACGAAGTAGTCGGTGTGAATCTCCCTCAGGGGAACCATCCCTTCGATTTTGGTGGGTTCGATCTCTACATACATACCCCATTCGGTGAGGCCGGAGATAGATCCGTCGAAGATCTGTCCCACTTTGTCCTGCATAAACTCGACAAGTTTGTATTTGATACTTGCCCTCTCTGCGTCGGTAGCTATCTGCTCCCTCTCCGAAGAGTGTTTGCACATACCTTCGTATTCGTCCTTGTTCTGTGACGGCTGGTCCTCCAGATACATAGAGAGGAGCCGGTGGACGAGCATATCGGGATATCTTCTGATGGGGGAGGTGAAGTGTGTATAGTAGTCAAATGCCAGTCCGTAGTGACCGTAGTTGTCTGTAGAGTATCTGGCACGGGCCATTGTCCTCAGGGCCATCAGTTCGATGGCATTCTCTTCGGGCGATCCTTTCACCTTGCCCAGAAGGGCGTTGAGGGCACCGGCGATATTTTTCCCCTCTTTCGAGAGCCCTTTGGGGGCTGCCGCAGGTTTCTTCTCGGGGGCTTTCTCTTTCCCTTTCTTAGGGGCCGACTTGAGGTCGCCGACAGGGAGATTGTACCCGAACAGATGGACAAATTTCCTCAGTGCGTCGATCTTTTCAGGGTTTGGATCTTCGTGTATGCGGTATACAAATGTCTTCGCTTTCGACCCTCTGCCGCGTGGTTTGCCGATGAACTGGGCGACTCTCCTGTTGGCCAGAAGCATAAACTCCTCGATGAGCCAGTTGGCCTCTTTGCCGATCTTTTCATATACCCCAATGGGCTTTCCGGTTTCATCCACCTGCACTTTCATCTCAGGGCGCTCAAAGTTGATGGCACCAGCCTTGAATCGTTTCGCACGGAGGATCTCTGCCAGTTTGTGGACTGCGAGGATCTCTGCAGCGAGGATACCCTCCCCGGTCTCGATGGTCTGCTGGGCCTGTTCGTAGTCGAGGCGGACATTGGAGTTGATCACTGTCCTTCCGAACCACTCATTTACCACATTGCCTTTGGCATCCATCTCAAATATGGCGGAGAAGCAGAGTTTGTCCTCCTGGGGACGGAGGGAGCAAAGGTTGTTTGAGAGCTTTTCAGGGAGCATCGGGACGGTGCGGTCGACCAGATAGACCGATGTGCCCCGCTCGAATGCCACTTTGTCGATCAGTGAGCCGGGCTTTACATAGTGTGTGACGTCTGCGATGTGGACTCCCACTTCAGCATTGCCCGAGGGCAATATCTGATAGGAGATGGCATCATCGAAGTCTTTGGCATCGGTGGGGTCAATGGTGAAGGTGGTTATGTCCCGGCAGTCGCGTCTGCGGGAGATCTCGGCTGCGGTGATCTCGGTGGGGATGGCATTGGCAGCCTCCTCTACATTTGGCTCGAAGCGGTATGGGAGGCCGAATTCTGCGAGGATCGAGTGCATCTCGGTGTCATTCTCCCCAGGTACCCCCAGGATGTCGATGATCTCTCCGATAGGGGCCATTGCCCTTCGGGGCCAATCTTTGACCACTGCTGCCACCTTGAGCCCAGAAATTTTCTTGTTGTCGCGGGGGCTTTCAGGGGTGTCGGGGAACCATTGGTCCAGGTCTTCGATGGGGATGCGGATGTCGTATGGCATCACCCTGCTCTCCATAATCACCCAAGCCTCGCTGCGGGTTACCTGCAGAATGCCTATATGGGGACGTTTAGACCTCTCGAGGATGGCCAGAACCTCACCTTCGAGCCTCTTGGGCTTTCCATCGGGACCAACCCCTTTGGCTTTGGTGGAGACCACCCTCACTTTATCTCCGTGGAGCGCTCCGCGCAATTTGGGAGCCGATACAAATATGTCGTTGTCCTGGCCTGGAATCTCGATAAAAGCATAGCCCTCTCTGGTCATACTCACTGTTCCGGTAAACTCCTCTTTCTTGAAAGCGGGCTTTTTGATCTTGACTTTCTGATTTCTTAACTTTCTTCTTTTCATAATATAGAACTCAATAAACTTTATTTTATACCTTTGCACGATATTTGCGCCAGTGTGTGCGGATATAAAATTAATTGGTAACAAATATAATTAAATAATATGGAAAATAAGAAAGTACTTTTGATGATTCTTGATGGTTGGGGAGAGGGCAAAAAGGATAAATCCAATGCCATCTATACTCAGGGTTCCCCTGCTATCGACGCTTTGAGGGCAAAATATCCTGTATCTCACCTTATGGCTTGTGGAGAAGATGTAGGTCTTCCTGAGGGCCAGATGGGTAACTCCGAGGTAGGTCACCTCAACTTGGGTGCAGGTAGAGTGGTATATCAGGATCTTGTGAAGATCAATATTGCTTGCCGTGAGCACAAACTTCTCGAGAACAAAGAGATCAAAGCAGCATATGAATATGTGAAGAGCACAGGCAAAAAACTCCACTTCATCGGCCTCACTTCACACGGTGGTGTCCACAGCTCACTGGAGCACCTTTATGAGTTCCTCGCTGTGGCAAAACAGGAGGGTCTTGACAAAGTATTCGTACACTGTCTGATGGACGGTCGTGACTGTGACCCCAAATCAGGTAAAGACTTTATCGCAGAGCTTCAGGGAAAATGTGAGGAGAACGGTGCCAAGATCGCATCCATCATCGGCCGTTACTACACTATGGACCGTGACAAGAGGTGGGAGAGGGTCAAAGAGGGTTATGACCTTATCGTGAAGGGTGTGGGTGAGCCATTCACCGACGCTGTGGCAGCTATGCAGAAATCGTATGATGAGGGTATTACTGACGAGTTCGTGAAGCCTCACTGCGGCGTGGATGCAGCAGGTAATCCTATCGCTGTTATCGAAGAGGGTGATGCAGTCATCTTCTACAACTTCCGTAATGACCGTGCCCGTGAGATCACCGCTGTCCTTACACAGCAGGATATGCCTGACTTCGGGATGAAGACTATTCCACTTTACTACTGCTGTCTGACCCCTTATGATGACAAGTTTACCGGACTTCACATCCTTTTCGATAAAGAAAATGTACAAAATACACTTGGAGAGGTGGTGGCTAAAGCGGGCCGTCGCCAGCTCCGTATCGCTGAGACTGAGAAGTATGCACACGTGACCTTCTTCTTCTCAGGTGGTCGCGAGGCTGAGTTCGAGAATGAGAAGAGAATTCTCATCAACTCGCCTAAAGTGGCTACCTACGACCTCAAGCCAGAGATGTCGGCACCTGAGGTGGCAGATGCACTTGTGGCAGAACTTAAGAAGGGTGAGAATGATATGGTGATCCTTAACTTCGCCAATGGTGATATGGTGGGTCATACCGGCGTCTATGACGCTATCTGTAAAGCTGTCAAGACTATCGATGCTTGTGTGGATCAAGTGGTGACAGCTGCACGTGAGGCTGGATACACTGTTCTTATCACAGCAGACCACGGTAATGCTGACAACGCTGTAAATGAAGATGGTTCACCTAATACAGCACACTCTCTTAACCCTGTCCCATTTATAGTAGTGGATGAAGATATCAAAGAGGTGAAAGACGGACGTCTGGCCGATGTGGCACCTACCATCCTCAAGCTTATGGGTATAGCACAGCCTGCCGATATGACCGGCGAGGCTCTGGTATAGAGAAAAAAGATTTTTTATCTTTGTGAAGACAAATACATATACGCTATGCTTAACCTGCACGAAATCGGACAACTTATAGAGAAAACTCTCTTCACTCTGGAGCTGGAAAAGGAGCCAAAGGAGCTTTATGACCCTATCGCCTATATCCTCTCTATCGGGGGTAAAAGGATCAGACCTAAAATGTGTCTTGCCGCCCACAATCTGTTCTCCAATAAAGTGGACAGAGATATTCTCTATCCGGCTATTGCGCTGGATGTCTTCCACGCATTTACCCTTATCCACGACGATATTATGGATAAAGCGGATATGCGTCGAGGACAGCTTACCATCCATAAAAAATGGAATGACAATATAGCTATCCTTTCCGGTGACGTGATGTCCATTCAGGCATACGAGTATATGGCATACGCTCCGAAAGAGGTGTTGCCCGAGGTTTTGAAAGTGTTTACACAGACCGCTATCGAGGTGTGTGAGGGTCAGCAGTTCGATATGAATTTCGAAGATGCACCGGTCATCACTATGGATGACTATCTGAAGATGATAGGTCTGAAGACAGCGGTCCTCATAGCCTGCTCAGCCAAGATAGGAGCCCTTATAGGTGGGGCGGACCACGCTTCAGCTCAGGCGCTGTACGATTTTGGTTATCAGCTGGGTATCGCTTTCCAGATCACCGACGACTATCTCGATGTGTATGGAGATCCCAATATCTTCGGCAAAAACATAGGTGGTGATATCACCAACAATAAAAAGAGCTGGCTTCTGGTCAAGACTATGAAAGATGCTGTAGGTGAAGATAGAGAAGAGCTCGCCTCTATCCTGTCACTCCCAGTAGAGCAGGCAGAAGAGAAGATCAGCAGAATGAAGAGTCTTTACAATAAACTGAATGTAGCGGGTGCTGCAGAGGCAGAGATCGAGAAGTATTATGCATCGGCACTTGCTTCACTTGATAAGGTGGAGCTGGATCAGCAGAAGAGGGATATGATGGTAGATTTTGCCCGCCAAATAGTAAAAAGGAACAAATAAGATGAACACTACCGGGAAGAAAATAGAGATAATGGCCCCTGCGGGCAATTTTGAATGTCTGATGGCTGCCATTCAGGGAGGTGCCAATTCTGTGTATTTCGGAGTGGAGAACCTCAATATGAGATCCCACTCTGCAAACAACTTCTCTTCTGATGATCTTCCCAAGATAGTGGAGATATGCCGGGCCCATAAGGTCAGGACATATCTTACCCTCAATATCGCCATCTTCAACGAGGATCTGGAGAAGGCATACCGTACACTCGACAAAGCCAAGAAGGCGGGTGTGACAGCTGTCATAGCGTCTGATATGTCGATAATACTCTATGCCCGTTCCATAGATCTCGAGGTCCATATCTCTACACAGTTAAGTATCTCAAACTCAGAGGCTCTCCGTTTTTATGCCCAGTTTGCAGATGTGATTGTTCTGGCTCGTGAGCTCAATATGCTTCAGGTCAAGGAGATCAGCGATATCATCGCCAGAGATCAGATCAAAGGCCCTGCCGGGGAGCTTGTCCAGATAGAGATGTTCTGTCACGGAGCCCTCTGTATGGCCATCTCCGGGAAATGTTATCTCAGCCTTCACGAATACGGGAGTTCGGCTAACAGAGGCTCCTGCTTCCAGATCTGCCGTCGCGGATACGAGGTTACCGATCTCGAGACGGGTGCTCAGCTTCACGTGGACAACAAATACATAATGTCTCCTAAAGATCTGTGTACCATAGAGTTCATAGATAAAATGATAAATGCCGGAGTATCTGTCCTTAAGATCGAGGGTCGTGCCCGTTCTGCAGAATATGTGAAGACTGTTACTGCGTCATACAGAAAGGGTGTGGATGCTGTCCTGAATGGTACATTTACCCCTGAGTATGCGGCCGGACTGAAGAAAGACCTGGAGACAGTATTCAATCGTGGCTTCTGGGACGGATATTACCAGGGAGCCCGTCTGGGCCAGTGGAGTGAGGTGTATGGTAGTAAAGCTACCCGTCAGAAGACCTATATCGGCAAGGTCACAAATTATTTCTCGAATATCGGTGTCTCAGAGATATTGGTCGAGGCTGCACCTATTTCTGTGGGAGATACACTGATGGTGATCGGTTCGACTACAGGTGTAGTGGAGTTCGTGATACCGGAAATCAGAGTGGCCCTCAAGCCGGCAGACACTTGTGTACAGGGGACTTACTGCTCTATCCCTATATCTGACCGTATCCGCAGAGGTGACAAAGTCTATAAATTGACCGACAGACTGTAGGTCCGCGACCATTTATGGCAGAAGAATTGAGTCCTTCCAGAGGGAGATCGCTTTAGCCAATTGCTCATCAGACTTGAGGATATTTTCAGCGGCCCCTCTCTGATAATAATATTTGGTGCATATCTCCTGCTCCAACGCCTCTTTAATATGTTTCTTATGGTGTCTCAGGAACTCCTCCTTGGATAGGGTAACGATATCCAGCATATTCTCTACAGCATCCTTATTGCTGTCATACAGCCCCTCCCTTTTGGCAGCTGCCACTACCCTCTCCATCTCTATCTGCGACTCGGACCTGTGGTCAAACTCCTTCTGGGCAGCAAACTGCACGAATGCCTCAAACTCAGAATCGCTCAGAGCAAACTTCCCTGCTGGGGCTATCTCCACGTGGGATTTGTAGTAGTCAATAGCAAAATCGTTGAGGATATCGCTGTAAATCAGGGCTACCATCGGTCTGCTGTAGTATTCAGTCTCCACCTTCACATCCGGAGTGATACCGCCACCGTCATATACCGAACGCCCTGAGGCAGTCTTGAACTCTCTCTTAAGTGAATCTGCCACGACACCGACACTGCCATCCTCATTGCGATTTGAATAATCTATAGCCTGGACACACCTTCCGCTGGGTGTATAATATTTGGCGATAGTGAGTTTCAGAGAGTTGTCATATCCTACAGGCCTGATATTCTGCACAAGCCCTTTTCCGAACGTGCGTGTACCCGCTACGACAGCCCTATCCAGATCCTGAAGAGCGCCCGCCACTATCTCAGAAGATGATGCAGAACCCGAATTGACAAGTACCATAATAGGTATCTCTGTATCAAGGGGATCTGTAGTGGTTCTGAACTCCTCATTCATACGAGGGGCTTTCCCTCTCTGAGAGACCACCAGAGTCCCTTTCGGAACGAAGAGCGACACGATATCTACCGCCTCACTCATAAGACCGCCACCATTGCCACGAAGATCGAGGATAAGCCTCTTCATCTGGCCATTGCCCTTAAGGTCTTCAAATGCCCTCTTCACATCCCTCGATCCGTACAGGGTAAAACCACCTATCTGTATATAGCCGATAGTGTCCTGAACCATACCATAGTAGACTACATCTGAGACGTGGATCCTCTCTCTCTCCAGAAGAACATCCTCCACCTCTCCACTTCTTATTTTTTTCACTTTCAATTTCAGTTCTGAACCAGGCTCACCTTTCATCCTCTCACTGGCCTGACTCACCTCCATATCCATAGTGGATACACCGTCGATCTCCAGTATCCTGTCACCCGGCTGCAGCCCCATCTTCGCAGAAGGGGTGTTTTCGTAAGGCTCTGATATCATAATCTCACCTGAGGGGAGTTTCTTGATGATGGAGCCCACACCTCCATAGCTGCCGGTAGTGAGCATATCTATCTGGTTTTCATTCTCCTCGGGTATATATTCTGTATATGGATCAAGAGTGCGGAGCATAGAATTTATCCCTGTATTTACCAGTTTCTCCACATCTACAGAGTCTACATAATATGTGTCAAGTGTACGTAGAATTATACTCTGCACCTCCAGACTCTTTCCAGTCCTGAACTCCTTGGACTGACCTGAAACATTTGTAAACGGAAGAATGGCCAACACTATGGCAGCCAAAGGATATCTGAATTTCATCATACTTATTCTTTTATATCTTACAAAAATAATCTTTTCCTATCTTTGTTGCAACAATTGACTTTCAAGAGATATGAATATCATCTTCGCCACAGGCAACAAACACAAACTTCAGGAGGCTCAGCAAATTCTGGGCCCGGAATTCACACTCAGAACATCTGCAGAGAGCGGAATCACAGAGGATATCCCCGAAACATCACACACCCTTAAAGGCAATGCCATACAGAAGGCGATGTATATCTGGGACAGACTCCACACGAACTGCTTCGCAGATGACACCGGACTGGAGATCGATGCCCTGAATGGAGCTCCCGGGGTCTACTCTGCAAGATACGCAGGGGAAAAGTGTTCGTTCCAGGACAATATAGTAAAAGTGCTCAAGGAACTCGAAGGGGTACCTGCCCCCCGCACTGCAAGATTCAGATGTGTGGTGGCACTCGTGGTCGACGGACAGATCACCACTTTTGACGGGATCGTCGAGGGTGAAATCACCCTGGAGCCTCGCGGCAATGGGGGATTTGGCTACGACCCGATCTTCAAGCCTCAGGGATATGACAGATGCTTCTCCGAACTCTCCGCAGACGAAAAGAACTCCATATCCCACAGGGGGATGGCGATGAAACTCCTCTCAGAACACCTTAAGACCATAAAATAGCGAATGATCCTCCTCCACACCACCAAATATGGAGACTCCTCCCTGATATTGCACGGGTTTACCCGTGAGCAGGGGCGAAAAAGCTTTATGGTGCGTGGACTGGGGAGAAAGCGGGGATCCAGCTCCACAGCACTTCTCCATCCGCTAAGCATTCTGGAACTGGAACTCCGACCTGGGGCTGAGTATGCCATTGCGCAGCTGAAGGATTATACCGCCAAATACCCGCTGCACTCACTCAGGGGTAGTATCATAAAGAACACCATTGCCCTCTATATAAGCGAACTTCTCTATCGCACTCTGCGAGATTCGGAGAGCGACCCTTCGCTATACGATTTTCTGGAAAGCTCCATTCTGACGCTTAATGCCCTGGAAGGAGGGATACCAAACTTTCATATATGGTTCACTATCAAATATATATCACTGCTGGGATTTATGCCGGACTCCTCTTCTCTGGAGCTTTTCGAAACATTCGAGCCCTGGCAGAGGGAGCTGCTTTCACGATTTTTGACATCGGAAGTGGAGGAGAGCCTGAATATTTCTCTGAAAAGGGAGAAAAGAAATGAGTTTATCGAATCCTTGGTGCGATTTTTGGAGCAATGTTTGGGACAACGCATAGATATAAAATCACTGAACGTACTGCACCAAGTTCTTATTTAGCGACCACAGATGAATTTTATAAACACCATTTTGCTCACATACTGGAGAGGGCTTCTGAGAGAGATTGACAGTTACAGGGAGTCTCCGATAGAGGTTCAGAGGGGGGTATTTGACACCCTAGTATCTAATGGAAGGGAGACAAAATTCGGGAAGGAGCACCATTTCGATAACATCCACAGTTATGAGGACTTCCGTAAAAATGTCCCTGTCAGAGACTATAATGCCATCAGCCCATACATAGAGCGGATCCGGCACGGTGAAGATTATGTACTGTGGAACCAGAAAATCCCCTGGTATGCCAAATCGAGCGGAACGAGTGCAGACAAGAGCAAGTTCATCCCCATCTCCCCGGACAATCTCAAAGGGTGCCATATGAAAGGTTTTCAGGCACTTTTGGCATCATACATAAACTCCCATCAGGATAGCAGACTATTCTACGGCAAATCTCTAACCTTAGGAGGGAGTGTAAAACCTGAGAGTTCAGGTGGTGCATCTTACTATAGCGGAGATCTCTCTGCCGTCCTCCTTCAAAACTCCCCCAAGGTGGTGGAGCTGGTAAGGGTCCCATCCAGAAAGACCGCCCTCGTACACGACTTTGAGGAGAAAAATCTCAGGATATGCCAGGAGTGTTCGAAGGCAAATGTCACAAGTTTTGCCGGGGTCCCTTCGTGGAATCTTATTATGATCGAGAAGCTACTGGAATATAATGGGGTGGAGCATCTTACTGATATATGGCCTAATATAGAGCTGTTTATGCACGGTGGAATCAGTTTTGAACCGTACAAGGAGCAGTTCAAGAGGCTTATCCCATCTCCAGGGATGAACTATATGGAGAACTATAACGCCTCTGAAGGGTATTTTGCTTTCCAGGATGATCTGTCAGATCCGGGGATGCTTCTGACCCTCGGTAATGGCGTCTTCTATGAATTTATCCCTATGGGAGATCTCCAATCTGTTCTGGACGGAGAATCTGATAAGATATATCCACTCGAAGAGGTTAAGCAGGATGAGCAGTACGCTGTCGTAATATCTACAAACAGCGGACTGTGGAGATACCTTATAGGAGACTGTGTCAAGTTTACATCTGTATCACCTTACAAGATAATAATAACAGGGCGTACACAGCAGTTTATCAACGCTTTCGGCGAAGAGCTGATGATAGATAATGCCGAAAAGGCACTCGCTTACACTTGTAAACAGACAGGAATCACTGTGAAAGAGTATACTGTGGCACCCATCTTTATGGATGAACACACTCGCGGTGGACACCAGTGGGCGGTGGAGTTTGAAGAGGGGGCTGAGGTGGACTATGAGAAGTTTGCAGACATTCTTGATGCCCGTCTATGTGAACTGAACTCCGATTATGAGGCCAAAAGGTGTGAAAGTCACACTATGGACCGTCTTACACTCACCCCCGTCCCATCAGGGACATTCTACCGATGGATGGCGTCACGGGGCAAAATCGGCGGCCAGAATAAAGTCCCACGCCTGAGCAGCGACAGAAAACATATCGACAGCATACTGGGATAAAAGAGATACCCGCGATAGGATTTTTGAATTCCTGCCGCGGGTATCTTGTAAAAAAGAGTATCTGTGATTACTCAGCTGAAGGGGATGCCATCAATGATGTATTCCAATTTGACCAAGTAGGAGATACCATATGCTGTGGTTCCTGAATCTTATTGATCTTGGCAGTAGCTTTTCTAACCTCTGCATTGGTTTTCAGGAACAAATCTTCAAGAGAGATGTTACCATTTGCATCTCTTAGACATTTAAGAAGGAAGTATGTATAGTATCCGTGTTTTTTCTCACGATATACAGATGATGTCTGGTCACCGCTACTTGATGAGAAAGCGATAACGTTACCTGACATAAGTGATTTCTTAGGAACTACACGTACACCTTTCTGAGCAATGATAGGTGCATTACTCTTATAACCACCGGAGAAGCAGGCATCAAGGAATACATAAGCACCTTTGATATTCTGCTGACCCAATTGGTCATAAAGATCTTTAAGGGCGATACCGAACTTCACATTCTTACCTGTAAGGTCGCAAGGTAGAAGGTAAGCCTCTTTGGTAGCCTCCTCTGCACTACCGTGGCCTGAGTAGTAAAAGAACAACTCTGCGTTAGGATCTGTCTTGGCCATATTGATAAGCCAGTCAAGTTTCTCGTGCATAAGACCGGTAGTGGCATTAGGAACAAATGTGATATTCTCTTTTGGAATACCGAATGTCTGCAGACAGTACTCCTGGAATACAAGTGCATCGTTGATAGCGAACGGTACGTTGATCTCGGCATTTCCACCGGTCATACTATAGTCCTCATTACCGATGATAAGTGCATAACGGTTGCTCTGTCTTCCACCTCTTGGAACATTCTCAAGAAGCTCACTGTCAAGACCGATCTGGAAGTCCTGAACATTGTTTTTCTTGGCCCTTGCTGCACCCTGAATGTTGAGTGTACTTGATGCAGTAAGATACTCACCAAGTTTTACTTTATAAGCATCATTGATATAGGTAGATCTGGTGCTCTCTGTACCGGCAAGAACTACAGCGATAGAGTCTCCGATAAAACGTTTGTTGACTACGAAACCATAGTCGATAGTTTTTACCTCACCGGGACCGATGCTCTCGATAACAAGCTCTTCACTCTGCAAGTTGAAGACATTGTCAGGAAGTTTGAACTGAAGTTTCACATTTTTAGCCTCTTTGGTACCATAGTTCTGGATAGCCAAAGTCAATTTGCCGTTTTTACCGATAGTGATAGATGTTCCATCTTCGGCGAAGAACTGATAGTCAGCTACCCTTAGTCTAGGTATAGCCAGCTCCTCGGTATTCATAACGATATGTGCAGGGTCGGCATCGAAACCATTTGCCTCAAAAGCGAAGATGTCGATGTTTGCTACAGCTGTAGGCATATCTTCTTTTACGATGTAGCTGAATTTATAATCTTTTGACTGGCCTGCCAGGATGTTACCGCCGTCGAGCTCTCTGGGGCCTTCAAAATACATATCATAACCTTGTTGTTCAGATATTCTGATACGGAGGTTATAGGCATCACCCAGACCATTGTTGGTGATAGTGAAATTGATTTCAAAGTGCTCACCGGCATCGATGTTCTTATTGCCGTTACCATCGATGATGTCGTTGATCTTGATAACCAGCTGAGCTGGATTAGTAGGGATAGGTGCAGCCTCATTGGTGAATGATGTGCTTGCAAGATTGCTCTGTTTGAGCTGTGCATTATATGCAGTGAGCTTATCAGAGAAAGTGGCGTATGATGCACCTTCGTTGATGATTTGCTTCATTACCTCGTACTCTGAATCCATATCCATAAACTGATATACACCTGCAAGACCTTGCATATATTTTACAGATGTAGGCTCGGCCTGAAGGATTTTGATGAACAGGTCGTGAGCATCCATCAGATATTGTGATGCACGCTGACGAACCACTGCATACTGGGTGTCGTCTGCGATAGTAGCACCTTCATTTACGATTTTAGTGGCGATATTGAAGTTGGCACGTGCAAGACCAGATATGATTTCGATGCTGTTGGGATTCATTGCATAAAGTCTTCCGTATGCCTCAAGTGCCTGTTCGTTATTGCCCTGTTTCTCCATAATACGAGCTTTGATAGGGAGAACTTGGGTGTTGTTAGGGTCGATAGCCAAAATTCTGTCGATGGTATTTACCAGTTTGGCCATATTGTTGGTAGCAATATGTACGTTTACCAGGTTATATAGGAAATCGAGCGATACAGGATATTTTTTTGCAGCCTTCTCCAGGATCTTCTCTTGTTCGGCATAGTCTTTTTGAGAGTTGTATATCATATTCAGATATACATAAGAGCTTTTAACCTGACCCTCATCCAAAGTGACACCTTGCTGTTCAAGGCTCAGAAACTCATTGAAATACTTGATGGCTTGGGGTCTTTTATGAAGTGCGTATGCAGATGTTGCTGCGTAATAGACTACTGATGGATACTGAGCGTCTCTCTGGAAAAGGTCTGTTCTGAACACTTTAAGCTGAGGGATATCGATATAACCGGCAGCGCAGTCAAGTCCCTTTTGTGGTTGTCTCTTGTCTGAATAGTAGATGGCACCATTCAGAAGCGCAGGATACATAGCGCGCAGACGGTTTTTGGTACCTTCAATGTTAGTGTTTGATGGATCTTCTGCCAAAGCAGCAAACAGCTTGTAACTGTCTACAAGATAAGTGTACATAAGGTCGATGTTTGTACCCTTATCTCTCTCACTCTCGTACATTACATAAGCCTGGTTAGCTTTGCCATAGTTGGCCTGGCCAAATGCTACGGCAGCCGAAAGGAGCAATACGATAGAAATTAGAACTCTTTTCATTATATATTAAACTTGTTTTGATTACTTTTTGAATGCGTCGTATATCATAACCTCTACGCTGATTCTTCTGAACTGGCCACCTTTTTGATCAGATACCTTAACCTGATACTCAAACTGGTTTTTAGTGTGTTTCAGAGTCTCAATATCACGCTCCATAGATGTTTTCAGGCCAAGACCGCGAGCAAAAGCAAGCTGCTGATTAGAGGTGATGCCTGAAGCTTGGGTCAATGTGATGTTGTCAAGATCACCATTGTTATAGTAAGGCTCATTTACAAATTCGCCATACATTCCATTATAGGCAATTTTTCCTCTGATAGGGCTGGCATCTGCAGAACCGGTGATAGTGATTTTAACCTTTTTGCCCGGTTCAAGATATTTTGCGAACTCACCGTCAAAGGCACCTTTGATAATTTTCACCAAGGTCTGGGCAGCATTGGCCCTTCTTATATTGTATGATCCAGAAGGGAAGTCATCGTTGACACCTGCTGTCATATTTATCACCTCGTACTCATAACCGATCTTGTAGTTGAAAATGTCGTTGCCGTTGGCATCCACATCCTTAACTACATCTGTGGTGACGTTGATCTTGGTGTTGTCAGTGATGAGGTTGTCTTGGGTGTGCTCTTCGACTACAGTCTGTTTGATCTCTTGCAGCTTAACCTCTTCCAGGCTGATCTGCTGCATAATCTCCAGAGGAATGAACCCTTCTTCTTCCATATTGATGGCGTCAAGTTTGGTACGGCCGATGTTATCGAAGATATAGACTTTATTGGTGGTCTCATTCAATACCTCTACATAAGCAAGAACAAACTCGTCGTTCTCGTTCAATGTATAGACTGCATTGCTGAATGTAAGGTTTTCTGAGTTTGAGAAAGACTCTTTCTCCTCTTCAGGCACCTCAAGTGCAATAGGGGGGAGTGCGTTAAACTCGATATTCAGCATACTGTTTTCTGCATCATACTCACCCACAAACGGACTGTCCATGGCGATACGGTCACCCGCCATCTCAGTGGCAATCTCCTGAGCAAACAATTCGTGCTGTTTTAGACGGGTCTCGTCATTAACACGGATGGCATACTCTTCCATAGTCTCACCCTCCATCATCTTTACCCATTCATTCATCTTATCATCGATAGCAGAGTTAAGTTCTTTGGCAAAAAATGGAGACAAACCATTTGCATCCCATACTACAAGCTGATCTACACGGTCTGAAATGACATAGAAATTGCCATTGTCTTTAAAGAAGCTACCGTTTTTGATTAAGATTGCAGATTCATCAAGAGTCTGTTCAACAGAGTAGTTTTTCAGGTTGATAATAGGGATACTGTTATTGTTCTTGACCACAGCCAAGTACTTTCCTTCCGGGTGGAAAGATGGAGAACCTACAAGTCCCTCAAGGTCATAGTTGGATGTCTTTTCCCATTTTCTGGTTTCGTATACATTAACCATACTCATAGTGGTAACTGCAAACTGTGAGGCATCGGGTGAGAAGGTGATACCTGTTACGGTCTCATCAAATTCCAAAGATGTACGAACTTCGTGTGTTTCAAAGTTGTAGATTACTACGAAATTATCAATAGCTGCAGCGATGAAGTGGTTGTTTGAACTCATCGCAAGGAGTGACGCCGGACCATCAGCCTGTATGTATGCTGTGGGTATATAGTCCCGGGTGTTATATATGATAATCTCACCCAAAGTATTTGATGCTACGAATGTTCTTGAATCGGGACTATAACACATCGCTACCGGGTATGGTTTCCCACTCAGTCCTTTTCTCTTGTCCTTCAGATTGAACAGCTCCTTATCCTCTTCCAGATATGAATAAATGGAGATGTATTTCTTGTTCATAAGTACTGCATATGAACTTTTTGCAGGGTTCATTATGATGGAAGTCACATTAGAAGCACTTCGTGCAGCAGGGAAATTTCTAAGGTTCAGAACCTCTCCATAGGAGGTATACAAAATACAGAATGAAGCATTTGAAAATTCCCCTACAGGCTTGGTGTTAAAAGATTTCTTGAGAGTAATTTGTGCGTTCAGATTAAACCCTGCAGAGCATAATAAGCAAGCAAGGACAATGAAAATTTTTGTTTTCATATCAAAAGAAAGGTATGTAATGTGTGGACAATTTGAATTATTCCGCAAAAGTATGTAATAAATCTATAATAATCAATAAATTTCTTCCTATCTTCGCGCTGTATGATAAAAGGGATAGCGACTATTGTAAAACATACGGGGAGCCATTATATGCTCTCTGAACTTCCGGTGTGGAGACCTTTCGCCGCTGTGGCCAGAGGTAAGTTGAGGCTAAAGGATTCGAATTCGACCAATCCTGTAGCTGTAGGGGATGTGGTGGAATATGAGGCCTCGGATGATTTTTCCGGGGTGGGGAGCATCACTGCCGTTAAGGAGAGGAGAAACTATGTCATCAGAAAATCGACAAATCTCTCCCGTCAGTCACATATAATAGCTGCAAACATAGACTGTGCATATCTGGTGACCACCCTCGCTTTTCCGGAGACCAAGAGGGCATTTATAGACAGATTCCTGGTCACTTGTGAAGCTTATAAGGTCCCTGTAAAGATAGTCTTGAACAAGATAGATCTCTACGGAGAGTCACACAGAGAGTATGTCGATTACTTTAAGAGTGTCTACCGGGGGGCGGGCTACGAAGTGCTGGAGGTCTCGGCTCTTACCGGTGCTGGGGTGGAGAGATTGAGGGAGGAATGTGCCCAGGGGGATGGCGTGTCGCTCTTTTCAGGTGTGTCGGGCGTAGGTAAATCGTCACTTATGCAGGCCCTTGATCCATCATTGGCACCTAAGATAGCAGAGATTTCAGAGCATTACAAGCAAGGTAAGCATACCACCACATTCTATGAGATGTATCCATTGGCCTCAGGGGGCTTCGTTATAGATACCCCCGGTATCAGAGGTTTTGGTCTGGTAGATTTCGAGAAGGAGGAGCTATCCACATATTTCCCTGAGATGCTCAGGGTGATGGACGATTGCCGTTTCAAACCTTGTACACATACCCACGAGCCCCACTGTGCTGTCAAAGAGGCGGTGGATAGGGGTGAGATAGATGGTGAGAGATATCTCTCATATCTGGGTATGCTGGAGGAGGAGACTAAATACAGATAGCGGGGCGATCTATGAACAGGAGAATTCTAAAACTTGCCATTCCAAGCATTTTTGCCAATATAACTGTCCCTCTGGTGGGGATGGTAGATATCGCTGTGGCGGGGAGACTTGGTAGTGCCGCTGCTATCGGGGCCATTGCCGTAGGCACTATGCTGTTCGATCTCCTCTACTGGAACTTCGGATTTCTGAGGGTGGGGACCGGCGGACTTACGGCCCAATCCTATGGCAGAAGGTGTTTCAGGGACTCGATCAAATATCTCACGCAGGGGCTGAGTGTCTCTCTGGGTTCGGCCCTGGCAATTTTGGCTATACAGTATCTTTTCCTTTTTATTGCATTTGAATTTATAGAGTGTACTCCGGAGGTAGCCACCCTCTCGAAGCACTATTTTTATATCAGAGTGTGGGCTGCACCTGCTACACTCTCCCTCTTTGCCTTCAAGGGGTGGTTTATAGGGATGCAGAACACTGTCAGCCCTATGGCGGTGGATGTGACGGTAAATATGGTAAATTTTGTGGCAAGTGTATGGCTGGGCCTTTATACCGACCTGGGGTTTGCCGGTATAGCATTGGGGACAGTTATAGCACAGTATACCGGTCTGATCCTCAGTGTGGTCCTTTTCGTGATATATTACAAAAAACTCTTTCACTATTTTGATCTCAGAGAGGCTCTTCATCTGGAGGATATGAAGGCCTTTTTCAAGCTGAACGGAAATCTCTTTGTCAGATCGCTCTGCTTTATGATGATATATTCGGGATTTACCGCCTTGGCTGCCAGATATGGTGATGTCCAGCTGGCTGTAAGCTCGATAATGATGAAGCTTCTGATGCTGTTCTCCTATTTTATAGACGGATTTGCCTATGCCGGAGAGGCCCTTACAGGGAAATATATTGGAGCAAATGACCGCCCGTCTCTTGTTAAGGCGGTGAGGATGCTTTTTGTGTGGAGTGCCATCATAGGGGTAATCTCCACTGTCGCCTATGCAGTAGGGGGAGAGTGGATGGTGCGCCTTATGACCACGGAGCCCGATGTGATAGAGGGGACCAGACCCTATCTCTTCTGGCTTGTCCTAATGCCGGTGGTCAGCTGTGCTGCTTTTATGTGGGATGGTATATACATAGGTGCCACAGCATCTGTCCCTATCAGAAACTCTATGATATGGGCGTGCGCAGCATTCTATATCGTATACTTTATATTCAGAGGCTCCGCTGAGAATATTCAGGTACTGTGGTATGCCTATTTCGCACACTTGGTGGCGAGGGCCATCTATCTGAGCCTCGCCTCTAAAAAACATATTTTCGGAAAAATCGGGGGATAGTATCTATCCTCTTTGGCGTATCTTGCCGCTTCGGTAGGCTTCAAGCAGTTTTTTGAGGTCGTCCACCTGTGCGCGGAGTCTTTTTCCGTTGTCAGTATCTTTTACAAGCATTCTGTTTGTGACAAACTCCACTACTGAGGTGGTGGAGATGATGTCCTTGCCCATCATAGCGGCATTCTCAGCCGATTCAAATGGATAGTGCTGTACCAGTTTGAGTCCGTGAGAGTTGAATATGAGTGTATATCCGGCAATACCTGTCTCTTCCTGGTAGGCTTTTGAGAATCCTCCGTCTATAACCAGAAGTTTTCCCTCGGCTTTGATAGGGGTCTCACCCTGGGTGGTCTTGACAGGTATGTGGCCATTTATGATGTGGGTATACTGCCCGGTCACACCGAACTCCTCCAGGATCTTTTCACAGATATCTTTTCTGTTTTTCAGTTTGGAGTATACACCTTTGGTCTCTTTATGGGTAGATTTGTCCGCTATGAAGTATCTCTCGAAGGTGGCCATTTTGTCTTTATCGAACTGGGGTGAGTATGGACCGCACCAGAGGAACCAGATAAAGTCTTCTCCAAATTTTTTCTTCACAGGGTCTTTCTCGTAGAATCCCTCCCTGACCAATGTGTCTATTTTGTCGAACAATGCTTTTCCGGCATACTCCTCTCCCTGAATCTTCACCTTCTTGAAGGATCCGTCCTCGTTCATAAGCATAGAGCCGTGGTACAGGAGGTTTCCGTTTCTGACCAGATATAGAGATCCTTTAGAGTAGAGGCAGTTTATGTGTTTTCTGAGTTTTTCGTTCCCTTTGAAGCTGGCGACAAGCTTTTTCACTACATCCTGTTCTTCGGCGGTAAGTTTGTAAGGAGAGACCGGATCAATGGTGGGGAAGTATGTGTCTTTGAGGGGATAGTCTACTCCGTCAAGTTCTACGGTACCTCTGGTGAAGTCTATTTTATGGAGGAGATTGCGTTTCTCCATATCGAACTCGGGGCGGGAGTTTATGATCTCACTTTCGAGTTTGAACTGGATGATGGTGATCGCCTTATGCATCTTGGAGATAAGCTGCTCCTCTTTCGATGAGAGGTTAGGATTGTCCCCGGTTTTTGGCTTGAAATATTTGCAGGGGTCATTGCCGTAGGCCTCCATAGCGAAGGTGGCCAGCGGAAGCAGGTTTATACCGTACCCCTCTTCTATGGTTTCGAGGTTTGCATAGCGGAGACTGATACGCAGGGCATTTGCTATACAGGCTGCACTTCCGGCAGCAGCACCCATCCATACCAGGTCGTGGTTTCCCCACTGAATATCGCAGTTGTGATAATTGCAGATAGTATCCATAACCAGATGGGCGGCAGGACCTCTGTCATAGATATCTCCGACTATATGCAGGGAGTCGATGGTGAGCCTGTGGATCACTTTGGAGATGGCGATGATGAAGTGGTCGGCACATCCTGTCTCGATGATGGTATCCAGAATGGCGGTGATATATTTCTGCTTGTCGGGCTGTGATGACGATTCGTGCAGAAGCTCCTGGATGATGTATGAGTACTCCGTAGGGAGTGCTTTTCTAACTTTCGAACGGGTATATTTGGACGATACGGCTTCGAGAACTTTTACCACCTGTACCAGTGTGATGGTGTACCAGTCATTGATATTTTCACCCTCCCTCTCTTTGACTTGCTTTAGCTTGCTTTCGGGATAATAGATAAGTGAACACAGTTCTCTTTTCTCATATTCGCGGATGGTGTGTCCGAACACCTCTTCCACTTTGATTTTTATCACCCCTGAAGCATTTTTCAGAATGTGCTGGAAAGCGTCATACTCTCCGTGCAGGTCTGTGAGGAAGTGCTCTGTCCCTTTTGGAAGGTTCAGAATGGCTTCCAGGTTTATTATCTCAGTACAGGCCGACTGGATGGTCGGGAATGATCTGGCCAGCAGTTCCAGATATTTAATATCGTCGTTCATAGTTTAGAATATTTCTGCCAACATACATCTTGCAGATCCACCTCCATTGGTCTCGATGGTTTCAAGCTGTGGCGAAAGTAGTCGGTATGTTTTACTCAATTCTCGGTTTTGTTCTGATGTGAGGCTTTTTCGTGCAGTGGCGGACATTACGAGGAATTTCTTCCCCTCTCCGTTGCGGAGTTCCAGCATATTGCCGGCAAATTTGTTCACCTGGTCAAATGTGATCTCTATAATCTTTTTACCGCTTTTTTCGAGGGATGTCACCACATTTTCCCTCTCCTGTGGATCGGCGATGGATTCCAGACATACGATAGCGTAGGCTGTTCCCACGCACATCATTACATTTGTGTGGTATATCTGCTGTCCGTTCCGGTCCACAGATTCGAATGTTACGGGGGTGTATCCCAGTTGGGTGCAGAAATCATCCAGCACTTTCATATCGGTGCGTGGTGAGCGGCAGGCATATACTATTTTGTTCTCCCTGTCCAGGATCATACTCCCTGTCCCCTCCAGAAACAGCCCCTCCTCCTCATAGTGGGTCAGATCCACAGTTCTGGTCACTTTGAAATTCTTCTTGATTATCTCCAGGAAATGCCCTTTTCTCTCCTCTCTTCGGTTCGGGGCAGCCATAGGGTAGAGGACCAGTGTCCCATCTTCGTGGGTGGAGAACCAGTTGTTGGGGAATATCGAATCGGGTGTTCGGGGCTCCTGCGTATCCTCTGCCAGCGCGATGCTTATCCCGTTGGCCCTAAGGAGTGTGGCATACGCCAGAAATTCCCTCAGTGCAGCCTCCTGCACCTGAATGCCGTATCCCTCTTTTTTCTGAAATGCGTTGCTCTGGGCTGTCTGCGGGTTGAAACCGAACCTCACAGGTTTGACCATAAATACGGTGGAAGTGGTCTGCATATCCATATTATATAATCTCCTCAAATGCTTTTTTAATGATACCAATAGCCTCTCTAAGCTCCTCTTCGGTTATTACCAATGGTGGTGCAAAGCGGATAATGTGTCTGTGGGTAGGCTTCGCAATGAGTCCCATCTCTGCCATTTTCAGACAGATGTCCCAAGCCTCAACTCCATCTGCAGGTTCGGTCACGATGGCGTTCAGCAGACCTTTGCCACGCACATATTTGAAAAGGGGTGATTTGATTTTGGATACCTCCTCCCTGAAGATGTGCCCCAGGCGCTCTGCGTTTTCGGTCAATTTCTCCTCTTTAACCACCTCCAGGGCAGCAACAGCCACTTTGGCAGCGAGGGGGAATCCTCCGAATGTCGAGCCGTGCTCACCTGGCTTTATGGTAAGCATTATCTCATCATCTGCCAGCACTGCAGATACGGGGAGAACACCTCCGGAGAGGGCTTTTCCTATGATCACCATATCGGGACGGATCCCTTCGTGATCGCTGCACAGCATACGCCCTGTACGGGCAATGCCTGTCTGCACTTCATCTGCCACGAAGAGGACGTTGTGCTTCTTGCACAGGTCATAGCACGCTTTCAGATATCCGTAGTCGGGTACAAATACACCGGCTTCACCCTGGATAGGTTCCAGCATCAGTGCAGCCACTTTATCCCCTTTTTCCTCCAGGACCGCCTCCAGTGCCTTAGGGTCATTATAAGGGATAGTTATGAAGCCCGGGGTAAACGGACCATACTGTGAGTAGCTGTCCGGATCTGTAGAGATGGATACTATAGTGATGGTGCGCCCGTGGAAGTTTCCGTCACAGGTGATTATGAGTGCCTCATTTTCAGGAATACCTTTGCGGATATATCCCCATCTTCTGGCCAGTTTGAGGGCTGTCTCCACAGCCTCGGCACCGGAGTTCATAGGGAGGAGCTTGTCATATCCGAAGAACTCTGTGGCAAACTTCTCGTATGGACCCAGACAGTCATTGTAGAATGCCCTCGATGTGAGACACAGTTCTTGGGCCTGATCACATAGAGCCTTGACTATTTTAGGGTGGCAGTGCCCCTGGTTTACTGCAGAGTATGCAGATAGAAAATCGAAATATCTTTTTCCATCCACATCCCATACGTAGATACCTTTACCTTTAGATAGTACTACGGGTAGGGGATGATAATTGTGTGCGCCATATTTGTCTTCAAGATCTATGTATGACTGTGCTTTTGGTGATATATTCATAATTGATGTTATTTTTAGTGTTTAGTATCCACAAATATAAAAAAAAATTTACTTTTGTCCGAGGATATTAAAAATGTGATGTATAGCAGGTTTATTTTTATAGTCTCCCTTATTCTGGTTTGTGCATCAGCGTCGGCTCAGGAGCTCTCTTCCAGATCCCTCCTATTCAGAGGCAGAGTGGCCTCATCCTATCCCTATATAAAGTATACTGGGATCTACTATGCTTACTCTCCAGAGTATAAGGAGGGGATTGTCAAATACAACCACAAGCTTTACAAAGGTGTCTATCTTAACTACAATGCCCACAAGGATGAGATGTGTGTGGACAATGGGCAAGGGATGCAGAAGATAGCCCTCAACAAAAAATTTTTCGAATATTGTGTATTCGACAATATGAAGTTTGTATACTTGAGTGGGATAGAGAAGATGGATGACAGGTACTATCAGGTATTGTTTGAGTGTGAGGATGCTGTCTTGTATAAAAAAATTTACAAACATTATGAGGCGAGGGATGTGAACAAGGAGTTTCTGGAGAGGGTGTCATATTATCTCTATAAAGATGGAGAATATACACAGATAAGAAATGCACATCATCTGCTGAAAATCTATCCTGAGCATAAGAAAATGAGATATAAGGAGCAGGGGAGCGTGGATGGTGATCTGGTCGTGATTCTTGATAAAATATATAACGGAGAGGGGGGAAGATGAGACGATTGGCTGTCATATCCATTTTTCTGCTGCTGTGCCCATCTCTTTGGGGGCAGAATACCAGAATAAATCTCTACAGGGTTTCTATGGATTCCGTAGTCCGGATGATGGAGTCCCGGGGTTATGGTGAGATCTACTTCGTGGAGGATGCTGCCAAGCCTCCGAGGTTCACATTTGAATGTACAGAAGGGGATTTTCTGAAGGTGGCGAGGGGTGAAATTCTCAGAGCAGGCTACTCCATCTCAAAATATGGGGAAGATACCTTTATTTTGAAAGGTGCAGGTATCTCCACTTCACTCCCGTATCAATATTTCGGTAAAAAAGGGTCTCTCGCCGAGTCAAAAGGTGAGAACCAGTATGTTGAAGCCCTCTCTCAGGATGGGCAGGTGGCCTCTTTCCAAAATAAAGTATACGAGATAGGAAGAAAGGACAGGGTCTCATCTGAGACTATCTACTTGAGCGGTATAGTTAAGAATGTGAAGAGCGGAGAGCCCATTATGGGTGTCTCAGTATATAATGAAGAGACCAAAGCCTATGCATCTACAGATGAGTACGGTTTTTACAAGATAGAGCTCCCTGCCGGTATGCATAAAGTCAAACTGAGCGGCTTTTCACTTGAGGATGTCTCCCTCAATGTGGAGATTTATGAATCTGGTGATCTGGATGTGATGATGTCTGAGAAGGTTCTCTCCCTCAAAGGGGCAGTAGTCTCTGCAGAGACCGTAGATAACCGTAAGAGCAACAAGATGGGTGTGGAACTTATCCGCATCGGGAGGGTTAAGCAGGTCCCATCAGTCTTCGGAGAGGCAGATGTGATGAAGATAGTTCTCACCCTTCCTGGTGTGAAGTCTGTCGGTGAGGCATCCAATGGATTCAATGTCAGAGGTGGAGCTGTAGACCAGAACCTTATCCTGTTCAATGACGGTACCATATATAACCCTTCACACCTCTTCGGCTTGTTCTCAGCATTTAACCCAGATGTGGTGAGCGATCTGGAGCTATATAAGAGTTCCATCCCCGCTAACTACGGAGGGAGAATATCATCTGTTCTGGAGATCAGGGGTCGCGAAGGGAGCAGTAAGAAAGTTACCGGCTCAGCAGGTATAGGTCTGCTCACTACACACGCCCATCTGGAGGGGCCTCTGTCCCCCACCACTACATTTATAGTGGGAGGAAGGACTACATATTCAAACTGGATTCTGAATCTTCTTCCGGAGGAGAGCTCCTATTCTGACGGCAAGGCCAATTTCTACGATGTAAACGGGTCGGTCACTCAGAAAATAGGGAAAAACAACACCCTTTCGGCCTCTGTATATTATTCAGGGGATGGTTTTGACTTCGGAGAGGGGCAGGATAACCACAAATACAATAACCTGAACGCTTCGCTAAGGTGGAGATCTGTGTTCGATGACCGCCATCAGATGACAGCATCGGCCGGCTATGACCAGTATGGGTACCGCTCCATTTCAGATGGAGATATAGAGCTGGCCCCAGAAGAGGATCCGTTTAGCTCCATTATGAATTTCTCTATAAATCAGGGATTCCTCAAAGTAAATTTCCAGTCGATACTCTCATCCAAACATAAGTTGAGTTATGGACTCAATACGATCTTCTACAGCCTCAATCCGGGAAGCTTTCTCCCTACTGCTGCCGGAGAGTCGTATATCGTGCCGAGTTATCTGGGGCAGGAATATGGTGTGGAGGCAGCTCTCTTTGTCTCCGATACCTGGAATGTAACTGATAAATTCTCTACCGACCTGGGTATCAGATATTCCTCTTTCTTCGCCATCAATCCGTTCAAATACTACGGAGGACCGGAGTTCAGGGTATCCGGAAAGTATCTGATAGATGATATCTTCACAGTCAAGGCAGGTTTTAACAGTATGAGACAGTATATTCACCTCTTGTCGAACACATCGACCGTCTCCCCTACAGACACCTGGAAGCTGAGTGATGCAGATATCAAGCCTCAGTCGGGATGGCAGGCTGCTGCAGCACTGTATGCCAATCTTATGGACAATCAGGTAGAGGCTTCGGTGGAGGGATACTACAAGAGGATGAGCAATTATCTGGACTATGCAGATGGTGCAGTACTTACGATGAATCCAAATATCGCAGAGGATGTGGTTCCGGTATATGGCAAGGCTTGGGGTCTTGAGTTTATGATGAAAAAGCCTCTGGGCAAACTTAACGGCTGGGTAAGTTATACATATTCACGCACCCATCTGAAAGAGATGGAGGACAGGGGGATCCAGTCCATAAACAGAGGAGAGTGGTATCCTGCCATCTATGACAAGCCTCACGACATCAAACTGGTGGGTAATTATATGTTTACACACAGGTTCAGTGTATCTGTAAATCTGGACTACTCTACCGGAAGGCCTATCACTGTGCCGGTGGCGAAATACTACTATGCAGGGGACTGGAGACTGGAGTATTCAGACAGAAATACATACAGGATACCTGACTATTTCAGGCTTGATGCTGCTGTAAACATAGAGCCGGGACACTACCTGAAGAAGCTGACACACTTCTCCATCACCTTAGGTGTCTATAATGTGACAGGGAGGAAGAATGCCTATTCTGTATTCTTCGACACATCGGGAGATCAGATAATAGGGAAGAAATTGACTATTTATGGATGTCCTATTCCATACATAAATGTAAACATGAAGTTCTGATGAGAGGGATTAAATACATACTTGTACCTATATTGGCTCTGTTATTGGGCTCTTGTATCTATCCGTATGATATAGAGCTGAAAGAGGGGGCTGAGGGCACTGTGACCATAGATGGGGATATAATTTATGGTGAGATTTCCACTTTCACAGTGGGCTTGACACAGAGTGTGGCAGATTCTGTTTCCAAGCAGTTTTTTGTCAACACCCTTTATGTGGAGTGTGAAGATGGCACCAAGTATCAGGGTGTGAATGAAAGGGGGGATATATATATAGTTGATACCAGGCACCTTGATAAAGAGAAGAGATACAGATTTGTAGCAAAAATATCCAAGGATGGTTTCTCACCATCCAATGCCAGGACATATATGACCGACTTTATGGAGGTGCAGATAACTCCACCTATAGACTCCATATCGTATCAGATAGCTCAGGACAGCCTCTCTGTCTCGATCAATGTCTCTACTCACGATGATTCAAAGCCTGAGGGGTATTACAGATGGGAGTATGAGGAGAATTGGGAGTTCAAGTCTGTTTACAGGGCTACATATGAGTATGCTTACTACAGCAATAGTGTGTATGAGATAGATTTTGAGACAGAGAACAGGTACTACTGCTGGGGAAAGGCTTTGTCCCGGGATGTTCTGGTCTACAGCACCAAGAACAGTGGCTCGAATGTGGTATACCAGGAGGTGTTGAATGGAAACATAGATGCTACAGACAAGAGGCTGAATACCCTCTATTGTATAGATGTGATCCAATACTCCCTGACAGAAGAGGGGTACAACTTCTGGAAAACCCTCAAAAAGAATGAGGAGGGGATGGGGGATATCTTTTCTCCCCAGCCGAGCAAGCCAAGGGGGAATATATATTGCGAGGAGGATAAGGATGAGTATGTAATAGGCCATATCGGTTGTTCGAGTGTCACCAGGATGAGACGGTTCATCACCACTCAGGAGTTTGGGATATATCGCGAAGCGGATATGACTTCACCGAGTATTATCGGTAGGGAAGGATGGCAGACTGCCTATATGGAGGGGCTGGATGTGATAGAGATCAATGAGGAGACAAGGGAGTGCTTCTGGGCTCCGTTGAAGTGTGTTGACTGCCGTAAATATGGAACCAAGGATAAACCCGATTTCTGGCCGACAACCAATAAATAGTATGAGTATCTACAGGTATATAATTTGGATATTGGTCTGTCTCTTTACGACACTCAAGGTGTCGGGACAGAGTACAGATGTGGTGGAGAGGATCTATGTCTCTACCGACAAGGGGAGTTATGTCGCAGGTGAAGGGATAGGGTGTGCATTGTATTGTTTCGATGTGACCGGTGGAAAGCTCCGCTTTTCTGAACTCAGCAGTGTGGCTTATGTGGAGCTGGTAAGTGCAGAAGGTGTGGCGCAGCAGGAGAAAGTCACACTTTTGGAGGGGCGAGGAGGTGCGGTGATAAAGCTCTCCCCCGATCTCCCTACAGGAAATTATAAGCTGGTAGCCTATACCAGACAAAACAGAAATGAGGTGGGATTTGTCCCGTATGCCAGGGATATATCCATCTACAACACTCTGCTGGCCTCTAAAATAGAGGGGAATGTGGTATTAGAGGCCCCTTCAGAAGAGACTGAGGGTGCAGTTATCCGCAATACCCCTTTTATGGAGGTGGTGTGTGATGACACTTATGGAGTGACTGTAAAAAATCTATCGTCAGAAAAACTCTTTTACAATATATCTGTCTACCGTCAGGATAAGCTGGAGCAGTTGCAGTGTGAGACTTTGGAGAATTTCGGAAAGTATGTTTCCGGCTCAAAAGGGAAAAGCTTTGTAAATGGATTCGTCCCAGATTTTGAAGGTGAGGTATTCCACTTCAAGTCAGATGCCATAGGAAAGAATATGCTCCTCTCATTCCCGGGAGAGAATGCAAATGTGTACATCTCAGATGTGGATGAAAATGGGGATCTCTATTTCTATGCAGGAAGTATATATGGAGAGAAGGAGGGTCTTCTTCAGGTGATGCCTGGCTATACCGACAGAAGCCATAAATCTGAACTGGTCTCTCCGTTTATAGGGAGTTTTGATTTCGAGTATCCGCCACTCTATCTTAATGAAGAAATGGAGGGAGATCTGGTGGCACGTGGTGTAGGGATGCAGTTGGGGAGGAGATTTGGCCTCGATACACTGAATGTCCCGATGGAGCTGAGGGGAGATCCTTTTCTGGAAGAGCCGGACAAATCGTATCTGCTGGATGACTACACCAGATTCCACACTATGCACGAGGTTATCACTGAGTATGTATCAAACGTAAGGATACGCCTGATGGATAAGAAGAGGGTCTTCAGTGTCCTTTTCAAGGATGCTGTCGGCAATGAGTCCTACTCCAGATTTACCACTTTGGCCCTTTTGGATGGTATGCCTGTGTTTGACCACGAGGATATTTTGGCGTATGACCCTATGCTTGTCAAGCAGATTAGGGTGTATGCACACTCATACAGACTTTCAGATATCACATACGAAGGGGTTATCTGCTTCGATACATACAAGGGGGACATCCCCTCTTTCCCGATAGACAGTATATCCCTTATGTTTACCCATAAAGGGTCCCTATATCCCGAATATATCTCGGGAGAGAGGCTTTCAGAGGGGGGAAAGATTCCCGATTACCGACATACTCTCTACTGGCATCCCGCAGCTGAGCTTGATCCGCGTGGGGCTGAGAAGTTTGTATTGATCCCCCCGAAAAACAGAGGTACCTTCAACATAGTGATAGAAGGGGTGACAGCATCCGGGGTACCTTTTCAGTATAAAACCAATTTTGAAATTCTATGAAAAAGAAGAGGGAGTTTCCCAATACCTATGTGATTATTTTCGTCATTATGGCGATTTGTGCCATAGCTACCTGGTTTGTGCCGGGCGGTGACTATGTGCAGCAGGGTGATACTCTGGTATATACTGAGGTGGAGTCTGTGCCGCAGACCTGGCAGATATTTGAGGCATTGTACTCTGGATTTGCCAAGCAGGCGGGCATTATAGTATTTATCCTGATTATAGGTGGGGCATTCTGGATAGTGAACTCTTCCAAGTCGATAGATGTAGGGATCATCTCATTTCTAAATGGGACAAAAAAACTGGAGAGATACCCTCTACTGAAGAGAGTGGGGGTGAACAATATTGTGATGTCTCTTATCATTATCCTATTCTCCCTGTTCGGGGGAGTGTTCGGAATGAGTGAGGAGACCCTCGCTTTCGTAGTGGTGCTGGTCCCTCTGGCCATATCGATGGGGTACGACTCCATAGTGGGTGTATGTCTGGTGTATGTGGCAGCGCACGTGGGATTTGCAGGGGCGTTTCTGAACCCGTTTACCGTAGGTATTGCCCAGAATCTGGCAGATATCCCTATGTTCTCAGGTATGGGGTACAGGCTGCTGTGCTGGAGTCTCCTTACAGCCATACTGATAGCAGTGGTGCTGATCTACGCAGCCAGGATCAAAAAGGATCCGCGGAGGTCGATTGTATATGAGAGCGACAGCTATTGGAGGGAGAAGATAGCAGATAATGGAGAGAAGGTGGAATTCAGCAGAAACAAATCTTCTGTGGCTGCATTTCTCCTCGCATTGGCGGCGATATTGGCATTTACAGTGGCTTACTCGGGAGAGTGCAGCATTAAGATGGGGCAGACAGTCTACTCTGCGCAGTGGCTGCTCCCTGTAGTGGCAGCACTTTTTGTCGTGGTGTCGGTGATGGCCTTGAGACGCTCATATCACTTCTTCGTCCTTACCCTTCTGGGATTTACCATTGTCTACCTGATTATCGGAGTATTGGCCTTCGGGTGGTATATAGGTGAGATTTCGGCCCTGTTCCTGGCGTTCGGCCTCCTCTGCGGTATATCGGTGGGACTTTCTCCCAATGGGATTGTGAAGGAGTTCCTCAATGGGGCGAAGGATATAATGTCTGCTGCCCTGGTGGTGGGATTCGCTGCCGGTATCATCATTATCCTCGAGGATGGGAAGATTATCGACTCGATACTCCATTCGATGGAGTCGGGGCTGGGTGAGTCGGGGCAGATGGCATCACTGTCGCTTATGTACGGGATTCAGACCCTGATAAATCTGGTGATCCCTTCGGCTACCGCCAAGGCAGCCATAACTATCCCCATTATGGCGCCGTTTTCAGATCTTATCGACCTGTCGCGACAGGCGATGGTGATGGCTTTCCAGTTTGGTGATGGGTTTACCAATATGATTACCCCCACCTCGGGAGTCCTTATAGCGGCTCTGGGAATGGCTAAAATCCCCTATTCGAAATGGGTCAAATGGGTATGGAAATTTATACTTCTGCTCATAATTATCGGATTTTTGCTCCTTATCCCTACAGTATATTTGAATTTGTCTGGTTTTTAGATATTTTTGCGGACTATGAGAATACTTCCAATTATCTATCTCGCAGTCCTGCTTTTCTTTAGCACAGGCACCATTGAGGTCCTGGCCCAGAAGGAGAGCCGTGAAGATTATTTGTCACAGGTAAAAGGGCTATCTTTAATCTATCGTGGTAAGATAGAGAAGCACTACAGCTATAAATATAAAGGTACATATTTCGCCTACCAGGAGGATTATGTGCCCGGTGATGTATACTATAATCAGAAATTGTATACCGATGTGCTGATGAATCTCAATTCACACACTGACCAGATTTTGGTGAGACTCACAGAGTCTCATCTTCCGGTCCTTCTGGACAAGAGTCTGGTGGACTGGTTCGTTCTGGATGGACGAAAATTCATAAATATGCAGGATGGTGATTACGGGGGGCTGACCGGAGGATATTATGAGGTATTGGATGGGGATGAGACCATTCTCTTCAAGAAGATCGTGAAAGAGTATAGGGAGGACCTGGTAGCGTCGGGTCAGGATGCCAAAATAGAGAAGGTTTTCGATCCGGTGATCGACTACTACCTGTATAGGGATGGTGTTAGCGAAAAGGTCTCAGGGAAGAGTACATTTGTCAAGTTCTTCAAGGAGGATAAGAAGGAGATCAACCATATTTTCAGGGAAGCTACCCGTGGCGAGCGTAACGATAAGGACAGATTGTATAAAAAGGTTTTGGAGGCGGTAAGATGAAAAGAGCTTTGATTTTGATTTGTGCACTGGTGCTGGCTCTGCCTCTTTCCGGTCAGAAAATATCTTTCTATAAATCACCCCTTGACTCGGTGGTATTGAAGATGGATGAAATATTTCCAGGAAGGGTGTTCTTCGTTCCAGACACTACTGACAATGCCAGATTTACTATACGGGTGGATAGTCAGAGCGCCTTTTTGGACGAAGCGGTCAAGGTCCTTAAAGGGGAGGGGTATTCTGTGACAGAACAGAATGGGAATCTTTTTATTCTGAAGGGTATAGGTATCTCCACCTCTCTTCCTCTTCAATACTTTGATGAGCAGACCTCTCTGGCAGCCTCTTCGCAGGAATATCTGGATGCATTGAGTGAGGATGCCAAGATCGCAAATTTTGCCAACAAAGTTTATGAGATAGGTAGAGAGGAGAATTGCCCCGGGGGCAAACTCTATCTGAGCGGTGTGGTGCAGAATGTGAGGAATGGTGAGCCTCTGGTAGGGGTGTCGGTGTATAGTGAAGAGAGTAAATCGTATGCTCAGACCGATGAGTTCGGATTCTATAAGATTCTCTTGCCTGCAGGGGCAAACAAACTTAAAGCGAGCGGTTTCTCTCTTAATGACGTGGAGCTTGATGTAAAGCTTTATGAGACAGGTAGCCTCGATATCATTATGAAGGAGAAGGTCTACTCCCTCAATGAGGCGATAGTCTCTGCAGAGAGCTCGAACAACAGGAAAACCAATAAGATGGGTGTGGAACTTGTGAGGATAGGGAGGATCAAGAATGTCCCCACCGTGCTTGGTGAAGCCGATGTGCTGAAGGTGCTGGTGACCCTTCCCGGTGTCAAATCGGTAGGTGAGGCTTCCGGCGGATTCAATGTCCGCGGAGGTGCTACAGATCAGAACCTGATCCTTTTCAATGAAGGTACCATCTATAACCCTACCCACCTCTTCGGTCTCTTCTCCGCTTTTAATCCTGATGTCGTGACCGATGTCGAGCTATATAAGAGTTCTATCCCGGCAGAGTATGGGGGAAGGCTCTCTTCTGTACTGGAGATCAGGGGTAGAGAGGGTAATGACAAGAAGGTGGCCGGCTCATTGGGTATAGGTCTGCTGACTGCCAAGGGGCATATCGAAGGGCCGTTCTCCAAGAGTGGCAAGACCAAATTTATAGTGGGCGCCAGAACCACATATTCAGACTGGCTGCTGGGACTTCTCCCCGAGGAGAGCGGTTATAATCAGGGGACAGCCAACTTCTATGATGTGAATGCATCTGTAAGCCATAAATTCAATGACAAGAACAGTATCTATGCCTATGGATACTACTCTAAAGACAAATTCAGTTTCAGTGTCGACACCTCATACCGATACAGCAATATCAATGGTTCTGTGAAGTGGAGAAGCAATTTCTCTGACAGACACAGTATGGTGATGTCTCTGGGGTATGACCAGTATGGGTATAGTGTCCTGGACACTCACAAGGATATCGAGTCATATAATCTCCGGTTCTCTATCCAGCAGGGATATGCCAAGCTGAAATTCAAGTCGGTACTCAGTGACAAGCATATATTGAACTACGGATTGAACAGCGTCTATTACTACCTGAGGCCAGGTATGATGCTCCCTTACGATATACCTGGGGGAGACCCTTCGCTGGTGGTGGAGAATATTCTCGACACAGAGGAGGCTGTGGAGTCTGCACTCTATATATCTGATACCTGGAATATATCTGACAGAATATCAGCCGACCTGGGTATCCGCTATTCTGTTTTTACGAACCTCAGACCATTCAAATATTATGGAGGACCTGAGTTCAGGATCTCTGGAAAATGGCTTGTATCTGACAGAGTGACCCTTAAGGCTGGTTTCAACAGTATGAGGCAGTATATACATATGCTCTCCAATACTACCACAATGTCTCCGACCGATATTTGGAAACTGAGCGATGTCGATATCAGACCTCAGACGGGGTGGCAGGCCGCCATGGCCCTCTATTCTATGCACTTCAATGACAAGGTGGAGCTCTCTCTGGAGGCCTATTATAAAAAAATGGACAACTATCTTGACTACAAGAGCGGATCAGTCCTGATTATGAACAGTAATCTGGCAGAGGATGTGATAGAGACCAGAGGTCAGGCGTATGGAGCGGAGCTGATGCTGAAAAAGCCGCTGGGCAAACTTAATGGTTGGGTCTCATATACCTACTCCAGAACCCTTCTTCAGGAGAAGGAGGATAGGGGAGTCTTCTCTGTAAATGGGGGAGATTGGTACTCTGCCCCTTATGACAAGCCTCACGATGTCAAGTTTGTAGGAAATTATAAATTTACCCATAGATACAGTCTCTCTTTGAATGTCGACTACTCTACCGGAAGACCTGTGACAATTCCGGTGGGAAAATATCTATACGGAGGGGGGTACAGACTATATTTCTCCGATAGAAATGCTTATAGAGTGCCCGATTATTTCAGGATGGATATAGCGATGAATATAGAGCCGAGTCACCACCTGAAGCAGCTTTCGCACTTCTCAGTGACATTCGGTGTATATAACGTGACAGGGCGTAAGAATGCCTATTCGGTCTATTACGACACCAACTCGGGTAAAAATGTCCAGGGATATATGCTAACCATCTTCGGCGCACCTATCCCATATGTTAACATTAATGTGAAATTCTGATGAAAAAGGTGGTGAAATATATTATGATATTGATGTCAGCTATGTTTGTGGCATCTTGTGTGTACCCTTTCACCCCTGAAGGGGTAGAGGAGGAGGTGGGCCTTCTGGTTATGGAGGGTGATATCAACTCCGGGATCTTCTCAACCTTCGTTCCGAGCAGATCCATCGCCCTGACCAGTGAAAGCCAGACTGTGCAGAAGGTAGTACTGTCAGATATTTATGTAGAGAGTGAAGGCGGTGAGAAATTTGGTTCTTATGAGGTCATTGAGAGCTCCGATAATAACTTCGTGAATAAAGTCAAACTTTCGTACAATGTAGATACCAGAGGACTTGACCGGAACAGCAAATGCCGTCTGGTATTCTCCGTGGAGGGTAAGACCTATATGACCGATTGGCTCGATTTTACCCCTACACCCCCTATTGATTCTGTGACATATAGTGTCCCGGAGGATAAGTCCAGACTTGATATCTATGTTCACGCTACCGGTGTAAACGATTCGCTGAGGTACTTCAAATGGGACTATAAGGAGGACTGGGAGTTTCACTCATATTTCAATCAGAAGATTTACTACTATCCTGACAGCAATCAGGTATACGAACTGACCGATGATATGGTGAAGAATATGTATTGCTGGAACTCATCTGTCTCTACCGGGATTAACATCTTCTCTACTGAGACCCTGTCAGAGAATATTGTGAAGGATCATCTGGTGAGATCAATCCCTAATGATGACAGGAGAATCTCCTATCTCTATTCCATAGAGGTGTATCAGAAAGCTCTTTCACAGGAGGCTTACAAGTATTGGGAGACACTCCTTAAGAACAATGACGGATCTGCCGGTATCTTCGCCCCTCAGCCTAATGAAATGAGGGGAAACATCTTCTGTGAAAGCGATCCTAATGAGATGGTTCTGGGGTATATATCGTCGTGTGCTGTCGAAATAAAGAGAATCTTTATCGACAGAGTAGATCACCGTATATATCTCAGTCAGGATGTTTGTGTCCAGGAGGCAAAGCCTGTAGAACTTTGGGGAAATTCTTACAGCTCCGGCTGGGAGCCCGTTTTTGCAGACCCTCTGAGTGGAGAGGTGATGTGGGCACCGAAAAAATGTGTCGATTGCAGGGTATACGGACACAAGAACAAACCGTCATTCTGGCCGAATGATCATAAATAGCAGAACAATGAGAAACAGAGCAGCATACATAATCATATCTGCAGTAGCAGCCATTTTGCACACTCTCACAGCCATTGCGCAGCCATCCGGTGTGGTGGAGAGGCTGTATATTGCTACAGACAAGCAGACCTATATAGCCGGTGAGCGTATCTGGTGCTCCCTTTATTGCCTTGAGGCTCAGGGTAAGGGTTTTCTCCTCTCTGATTTCAGCAGCACAGCCTATCTCGAACTGCAGGACCAGAACCAGGTAGTGCTGACTGCCAAGGTGGCCCTGGTAGAGGGTAGAGGGGCTGGTGCCATAGAACTTCCCCCCACATTGCCCACTGGCAATTATAAACTCCTCGGGTATACCACCCAAAACAGAAATGAGGCCGGGTTTGCCCCGGAGGGGAAGATTCTCTCCATATTCAATGTCATAACCACAGAGAGGGTTGAGGGCAATGTCGAATTGACCAGAGAGGGGCTCTCTGTAGCAGTGCCTGCACAGAGTGCTGCAGCGTCTCCAAAGGGGAGCATTTCATTGGAATTGCCCCAGGGGGAGATTAAAGCGGGTGAGGAGTTCTATATTGAACTTCGTAATGGAGCAGCAGCAGACATCTCTCTGAATCTTTCTATCTACCATAAGAACCCATTCTATACCAAGACAGATTCAGGAATAGTGAATTACTGGGAGAAAATCACTCACGAACCGTTTGGGGATGTAAAGATGGAGTTTCTCCCCGATTATGAGGGTGAGGTGGTGAGACTCGATGTAAAAGGTGCGTCGTCGGATGAGATGCTCTATATCTCTTTCCCCGGCCCTCAGGTCGACTGCTATGCATCAAATATTGATTCTGCCGGTGTCGCTACCATTGTCACACCTAACGTATATGGTGAGAGGGATATGGTATGCGAAGGTGGCTCATCGATGGAGTTGAGGGACCCATTTATCAGAAAAGTGGACGGGGCGATACCTCCACTGGCCATTTTCCCCGAGATGGGGGAGTATCTTGAGCAGCGGGGTTTCTCTATGCAGGTAGGGAGGAGATTCGACGCAGATACCCTTTATGATCGTCTGCCGGTGAGGCCCAATATCCTTCTGGATGCAAACAGAGTTGTCTACCTGCTGGATGACTATACCAGATTCCCCAAGATGGAGGAGGTGCTGGTCGAATTTGTGAATGAAGTGAGGATACGAAGTGTGAAGAGGCAGAAACAGCTCTCTATCCTTATCAATGATCAGGAAAATTCACACTATTCGACAGGCTATTCGCTGGTAATGCTGGACGGAGTTCCTGTTACAGATCAGGCGAAGATCCTCGATTATGATCCCCTTCTGCTCCATAGAATAGAGATATATACTGGTATTTACTCTGTAGGAAATGTCTATTATGAAGGGATGGCGAACTTCATTACATATAAAGGTGATATGTCAGGATTTGAGTTTGAGGATAATGTGAAGATCCTCCCATACAAAGGATCTCTTTATCCTATGGCGTTTACCGGTGCCTCCATTAGTGAGGGAGGGGCATATCCCGACTATAGGGAGACCATCTATTGGCACCCTGTCCTGGATCTCAAGGGGGGAGACTCTTTGAAGATAAGATGTATCGCTCCACTATACGGAGGTGACTTCGATGTGGTGTTGGAGGGCGTATCCCTTTCAGGGGCCCCTGTATATTATAAATCAACCCTTAAAATTAGATAAATTGTTGATTTCTTGTTGGTAAATCCCCAAAAATGACTATCTTTGCAGCCCGTTTATTTTGACGGGATTGTATAAAGTTAAGATTTACAACTATTTATGCCAACAATTCAACAATTAGTTCGCAAAGGACGCGAGGTTATCGTAGAGAAAAGTAAGTCTCGCGCGTTGGATGCTTGTCCTCAGAGAAGAGGTGTTTGTGTACGTGTTTACACTACTACCCCTAAGAAACCTAACTCAGCTATGCGTAAAGTAGCTCGTGTAAGGCTTACAAATCAGAAAGAGGTCAACGCATACATCCCAGGTGAAGGCCACAACTTGCAGGAGCACTCAATCGTATTGGTGCGTGGCGGTCGTGTTAAAGACCTTCCTGGTGTACGTTACCACATCCTTAGAGGTGCTTTGGATACAGCTGGTGTAGAAGGACGTCTACAGAGTCGTTCTCTATACGGTGCTAAGAGACCAAAGAAAACAGCCGCTAAGAAGTAAACTTTTATTTAATTAATTTTTAAGAGATTTAAAAAATGAGAAAATCGAAGCCTAAAAAGAGGATTCTACTTCCTGATCCTAAATTTCACGAGGTGTCAGTGACACAGTTTGTGAATAATCTTATGTTGCAGGGGAAGAAGAGTATCGCGTATTCTATTTTTTACGATGCCATTGATATGGTAGGCGAGAAGATGAAAGATTCTGACAAGGCTCCTCTCGATGTTTGGAAAAAAGCATTGGAAAACATCACTCCACAGGTCGAAGTAAAAAGCCGTAGAGTTGGTGGTGCGAACTTCCAAGTGCCAACAGAGGTGCGCCCTTCAAGAAAAGTTTCATTGGCTATGAAGAATATGATACTTTTTGCACGTAAACGTTCGGGCCACTCTATGGCAGAAAAGTTGGCTGCAGAAATTATGGCGGCATACAATTGCGAAGGTGCTGCTTATAAGAGAAAAGAAGATATGCACAAAATGGCAGAGGCTAATAAAGCTTTTGCTCACTTCCGTTTTTAGTAAGACACAAGAATGGCAAGGGATTTAAGATTAACCAGAAACATTGGCATTATGGCCCACATCGATGCTGGTAAGACTACCACATCGGAGAGAATTTTGTTCTATACCGGAAAGACCCACAAACTAGGTGAGGTGCACGATGGTGCAGCTACTATGGACTGGATGGCACAGGAACAAGAAAGAGGTATTACCATTACTTCAGCGGCTACCACTGCATTCTGGAAGTATAATGGTGAAAACTACCAGATCAACCTTATTGACACTCCGGGCCACGTGGACTTTACCGTAGAGGTAGAGCGTTCACTTCGCGTACTTGATGGTACCGTGGCTACATTCTGTGCAGTAGGTCGTGTTCAACCCCAGTCTGAGACCGTATGGCGTCAAGCTGACAAATATCGTGTTCCAAAAATCGCTTATGTGAATAAAATGGACCGTATCGGTGCAGACTTCCTAGCCGTTGTTGAAGAGATTAAAGACAAATTAGGCGCTAATTCGATTCCAATCTGTCTCCCTATCGGTTCAGAAGACAAATTTGCAGGTATTGTAGACCTTATCGCTAATAAAGCTTACTACTATGACACTGACAGTAAAGAGCTTATTAACTTTGAGGTTAAAGAGGTTCCTGCAGAGATGAAAGATGAAGTTGAAGAGTGGAGAGGCAAATTGATCGAAGCAGTTGCAGAGTATGACGACGAGATTCTTGAGAAATTCTTCGAGGATCCCGATTCAATCTCAGAAGAGGAAATTATCGTAGCACTTAGAAAGGCTACTATCGATATGGCAGTAGTTCCTACTTGCTGTGGTTCTTCATTCAAGAATAAAGGTGTTCAGTTCCTGCTTGACTCAGTTATGAGATACCTTCCATCTCCACTTGATAAAGGTGAGACAAATGGTACCAATCCTCAGACTGATGCCCCTGTAGTTCGTACACCTAATGCTAAAGAGCCTTTCTGTGCTCTTGTATTCAAGATCGCAACTGACCCTTATGTAGGTCGTCTTGCATTCTTGAGAGCATATTCAGGTAAGCTTGATGCAGGTTCATATGTATTGAATACCCGTTCTGGTAAGAAAGAGCGTGTAGCCCGTCTTTACCAGATGCACTCAAACAAACAAAATCCTATCGAGTTTGTAGAGGCTGGTGATATCTGCGCAGCTGTAGGATTCAAAGAGCTCCGCACAGGTGATACTATCTGTGATGAGAATAATCCTATTGTTCTTGAATCGATGACATTCCCTGATCCGGTTATCGGTCTTGCTATCGAGCCTAAAACTCAGAAAGACCTTGACAAACTGGGTGTAGGCCTTAGCAAACTTGCTGAAGAGGACCCTACTTTCACTGTACGTTCAGACCACGAAACTGGTCAGACAGTTATCAGCGGTATGGGTGAGCTTCACTTGGATATCATCGTGGACCGTCTTAAGAGAGAGTTTGGTGTAGAGATTAACCAAGGTGCTCCTCAGGTTAACTACAAAGAGGCTATCAGAAGCTCTGTTCAGCATCGTGAAGTCTACAAGAAACAGTCTGGTGGTAGAGGTAAATTTGCTGATATCATCGTAGAGATTGGTCCTGCAGACGAAGGTGTTACAGGTCTTCAGTTTATCGATGAAGTTAAAGGTGGTAACGTTCCTCGTGAGTTTATCCCTGCAGTGGAGAAAGGTTTCAAATCTGCAATGGTTAATGGTGTACTTGCAGGATATGAGGTGACATCTATGAAGGTTATCCTTAAAGATGGTTCATTCCACCCTGTAGACTCAGATGCCCTATCATTTGAGATCGCTGCAAGAATGGCATTCCGTCACGCTCTACCAAAAGCTACTCCTGTCCTTATGGAGCCTATTATGTCTTTGGAAGTAGTTACTCCTGAAGATTATATGGGTGATGTAATCGGTGACTTGAACAAACGTCGTGGTCAGATTACAAATATGGACTCAAAAGGTAATGCGAGAATCGTTAAAGCTAAAGTTCCACTATCAGAGCAGTTCGGTTATGTAACCATCCTAAGAACTCTCTCATCAGGTAGAGCTACCAGCACTATGGAGTTCTCTCACTACTCAGAGGTTCCTTCTAACTTGGCTAAGGAGATCATCGAGAAATCAGGTGGCAGAAAACCTGCTGATGATGAAGAATAATTAGCGTTTCATTATTGACAAAGAAAAAAAATTATAATATGAGCCAAAAAATTAGAATTAAACTAAAATCTTTCGATCATGCATTGGTTGACAAGTCAGCTGACAAGATCGTAAAGACTGTAAAGGCTACTGGCGCTGTAGTTAATGGTCCTATTCCACTTCCTACAGACAAGAAGATCTTCACAGTTAACCGTTCGACTTTCGTGAACAAAAAATCACGTGAGCAGTTCGAACTTAATTCTTACCGCCGTCTTCTTGACATCTATAGCTCTACCCCTAGCACTGTAGACGCTTTGATGAAACTTGAACTTCCTAGCGGTGTTGAAGTAGAAATTAAAGTTTGATAATATCAACAGAAATACATACCTTTGACGGCACAATACAGCCGTCTAAGGTTGTGTTTTGGACCCGTAGCTCAGTCGGTTAGTAGCACCTGACTCATAATCAGGGGGTCGCTGGTTCAAGCCCAGCCGGGTCCACAGAAAGAGATTGACTTTTGAAGTCAGTCTCTTTTTTGTTTGTATTTACCCCATATTGTCACACCCGATCCCGTTCGGGTGTCTTTTTCTGTCATCAGCTAGTCAGTGCGATGCCTCTGACGTCATGCTACGCATGACCCCTCCCACGACTGACGTCGCGGGCCCCTCCCTCTTATGGTGCCGAGGGTGGCACAGTCTCGGCATTCGCACTGACATAGCTGACTCCATTCATATATACATTCGATCTTGTTTGGGAGTCTCATTGGGCAAGGAGATTGGGCACGCCACCATTTGCTGGAGGTACTTCTGCTAAGGATTAGCGTGTCCAATCCCTCCTGAGAGAATGGGATCGGGCACACTTTCGCCCATTATAGGCCCATTTCCGTGCCCAACCTCTTCGTGATGCATGCACTTGAGCAGGGTCGGGTGTGACGGGATGATAAGGCTACGGAGAGAGAGGTTCTGAAGGCCTTACCACCCGCGGTAGATAGCGGGGTCGTGAGCGATTAGTGAACACTCTGAGAGTGTTCACAGCGAGCAGCCGCGAAAGCGGTGGTGGGAGTGAGCGTAGCGAACGCCTGAAGAACCTAATCTCCGAGCCGGAATCTGATATATATCTGATATGTATAGCACCCTCGAACGGCATCGGGTGTGACGGGATAGAGCACGAAAAAATCAGGTCATTTGACCTGGAGATATTGCGTCTGCATCAGCAGACCGCGACGGGTAGTCGCGTGCCTCCCGTCCCCATAAGGGGGACTTATAGGGGGGTCATATCAAAGGTGCTCCCGAGCACGAAAAAAGCAGTTCGTATGAACTGCTTTTTTCTGTGCTCGAGACGGGAATCGAACCCGTACGGACATTGCTGTCCACAGGATTTTAAGTCCTGCGTGTCTACCTATTCCACCACTCGAGCATCCTCTTGTAGAGATTACAAAAGTATGCTCTTTTTCTCAAAAATCAAAAAATACATTTATCTTTGCAAATAACCCAAACCTAAACTTAATCTATGGTAACCATTTCTTGTGTTCGGACTGATAAGCAGTTACGAGCATTCATCAAGTTCCCCGAAAAGTTATATAAAGATCATCCCTACTGGGTCCCTCCGTTGAGGATGGATGAGATGAATTGTCTGAAGAAGACGGCTCCGGCATTCAGACACTGCGATGCTGAGTATTTTCTCGCCTACAAAGGTGATGAGATAGTAGGCAGGGTGGCTGCTATTATAAACACTGTGGCAAATCACGACTGGAAAGAGAATGTAGTGAGATTTGGCTGGATAGATTTTATCGATGATTATGAAGTCTCGAAAGCTCTTATAGATGCTGTAGTGAAGTGGGGTAAAGAGAGAGGTATGACCTATATCAAGGGTCCCCTCGGTTTTTCTGATATGGACAAAGAGGGGCTTCTTGTAGAGGGGTTTGAGAATATTCCATCAATTACCTGTATTTACAACTACCCCTATTATGCCGATCATCTGGAGAGGATGGGGTTTGTAAAGGATGTTGACTGGACACAGGATATTATGGATATCCCGGAGACCCTCTCAGATAAACTTACCCGATTTGAAGAGGTGATTAAGGAGAGATACGGCTATACTGTAATGTATCCTAAAAGGAACTCTGAGTATCGTAAGAGGGGTAAAGAAATTTTCGATGTGATGAACCGCTCATTCACCGTCCTGTATGAATATTCCAGATTGAATGATGAGCAGATTCAGGATTATGTAAATCAGTATCTCCCATTTGTAAGCAGAGACCTGGTCTGCATTATACTGGACAAAAATGATAAAATAGTGGGTTTCGCAGTGACTATACCTTCCCTTTCTAAAGCATTCAGGAAGGCAAACGGCAAACTTTTCCCTTTCGGTTTTATCCATATCCTCAGGGCCCTGAAGCGTAATGACCTTCTTGAGGCTCTCCTTATAGGTATAGATCCAGAACATCAAGGTAAAGGACTAAGTGCTGTTATCTTCAACCATATTCTCAGAGGAGCCAAGAAATATGGATTAAAAAAGATGGTCATGAACCCACGACTCGAGGAGAATCGTAAAGTTCGCGCCATCTTCGATGAGTTCAAACCTCAGCTATTTATGCGCAGAAGGTGCTACAAAGCCACTTTGGAAACTATCGAGCAGACCATCTCCACATCCTCTTCTGTGATGTAAGGGTGGATAGGGAGTGACAATACCCGGTTACACAGAGATGTAGCCACCGGACACAGATCGTCAGCGTATGGGCCGTAAGGTGCATGCGCTGTCTGTTTATGCATAGGGGTGGGGTAGTAGACCATAGATGGGATGCCGGCCTCTTTGAGGGCGCTCTGAAGTGCATCACGGCTCTCTTTGTCCTTGAGTTTGATGGTGTATTGTGCCCAGCTTGAGTAGTATCCCTTCGGTACCACAGGGGTATCCACTACACCTGATAGTCTCTCGGTGTACATAGCGGCAGCCTTATTTACTGCATCGAGTTCGTAGTCGCAGAATGCGCGGAATTTTACCTGAAGGATGGCGGCCTGAAGGGTATCCAGGCGTGAGTTTACACCGATGCGGACATTGTCATACTTGAAACTCCCTTTGCCGTGAACACGGAATGAGTCTGCCAGCGCTGCATATTCGTCGCTGTCTGTGAATATCGCACCTCCGTCGCCATAGCAGCCGAGGGGTTTGGCAGGGAAGAATGAGGTGGTTCCGATATCACCAAATCCGCAGGCTCTCTTGCCATTAAGGGTACCACCGAACCCTTGGGCACCATCTTCGATAATCTTAAGGCCGTATCTCTCTGCCACCTTTTTCACAGCGGGGTAGTTGGCAGGAAGGCCGAAAAGGTCCACTGCGATAACCGCTTTAGGTGTGTATTGCCCTTGGGCAATGGTCTGCTGCACTTTCGCCTCAAGGTCTGCAGCGCAGATGTTGAAACTCTCCTCTTCCACATCGACAAATACGGGGTGCGCCCCCTCCAGTGATATTACCTCTGCAGATGCGAAGAATGTGAAATCTGGTACAAAGACAGCATCACCGGCTCCGACCCCCAGCACTTTCAGTGCAATGGTAAGGGCATCGGTACCATTGCCGCAGCTGACGCAATGCTTTACTCCCACATATTCTGCCAGGGCTGCCTCCAGCTCCTTGACAGGCTTGCCCATAATGTATGCGCTGGATGCTGCGACGTCGATCATCGCCTGGTCAATATCTTTTTTTAGAACTTCGTACTGCTTTTTAAGGTCTCTGAATTGCATATAGGTATGTTATATTTTGGTCAATTTATCGTCTGAAAGTGAATATTTTCTGCCGCAGTGGCACTCAAGGCTCCCGTCAAGTTTGGCTCCGCATTCGCAGACCCAGCCTATCTGACGGGCTGGTACTCCGGCCATAAGGGCGTAGTCCGGGACATCTTTTGTCACTACGGCTCCCGCCGCAATGAGGGCGCTGCGCCCCACGGTGTGGCCGCAAACCACTGTGCAGTTGGCTCCAAGTGAGGCCCCCTCTTTAACCAATGTTCTGGTATATACCCCGTGGACAGGGAAATGGGCCCTGGGGGTGGGGACATTTGTAAATACGCAGGATGGGCCACAGAAGACATTGTCCTCAAGCTCTACCCCTTCGTAGACAGAAACATTGTTCTGGATGCGGACTCCATTCCCTATCCTGACATTGTTGGCTATATTGACATTCTGCCCCAGAGAGCACTTCTCTCCGAGGACAGCCCCTTTCTGGATGTGGCAGAAATGCCATATCTTGGTCCCTGCCCCTATGGTGACATTGTCATCCACGTAGCTGGATTCGTGTACAAAATATTGGTTCTCCATATTACTCGTTGGCTTTAATCATATTCTCCACAGATTCGAGAACTCTCACCACTTCAAGACCATTCTCCCCTGTATTTATCTCTATGGTGGAGTCGAGATGCTCCACAAAATATCTCAGTTCCTCTTCGAGTGGCATCTTCTTCTCATATGCGATGACCTCATCAGGCTCCTCCACTTTTACCGGGATGCCGTTTGTGAAATCGATCCGCTTATTGTAGAAATGGATCTCTTTCTCTTTGGTAGAGTCGTCAAATGAGATCATCCCTTTACTGCCGACCACTACCAGTAGCTGCTCCTTGAATGGGTGGAGCCACGACACGAAGATATGGGCACTTACTCCGTCAGGGTAGTCAAACTGTGTCATAGTGGTGTCATAGACCTTGTCCTGCAGGAATTTTGACCCTTTGGCCTCTATTTTTACAGCTTTGTTCCCGATCAGATAGTCCAGGACAGAGATGTCGTGGGGTGCAAATGATGAGAATACACTCTCCTCAGTGCGCACTGTGCCGAGATTCAAGCGTGTAGAATAGATGTAGAACAGTTTTCCGATTTTGCCTGATTCGATGGTCTCTTTTATTTTCCTGATGGCAGGGTGGAAGAGGAGTATGTGCCCCACCATAAGTCTTGATCCAGATTTTTTTGCCTCCGCCACGAGGATCTCAGACTGCTCCGATGTGAGGGTCATAGGCTTCTCAATCATAATATTGAGCCCCCTGCTGATGATTTTCATAGCTATCTCGAAGTGGGTTTCAGCCGGTGTGGCGAGGGTGTAGCCGTCGTATGCGGCCTCTATCGCCTCATCGACGTCGGTGTAACCTGTGGTGCCGGGATATGCGGCCAGATGTTCCTGAAGTTTGGCCTCATTGGCCTCTGCGATAGCGGCCAAATAGCCAAGTTGATGGAGGGTGCGGATGTGATTTTTTCCCCAGCGGCCACCTCCTATGACACAAATTCGCTTCATTCTCTACAAATCTTCGTTAATTCTACAAAAGTAATTAAATTTGCAGAAATTTTGAGAAAGATGAAAGAAAGAATAGAAGCCCTCCTTAAGGAGATCGAAGAGTACAAAGACAAGAAAGAGTCAGAGATCGAAGAGATCCGTGTCAAGCTGCTGGGAAAGAAAGGTGAAATCACTCAGTTGTTCGACGAGTTCCGTAATGTACTTCCAGAACAGAAGAGGGAGTTTGGTCAGAAATTGAACCAGCTTAAAAATGCTGCAGCCCAGAAGATCGAGGAGTTGAGAAATGCTGCTGCAGAGTCTTCAGAGGCCTCTTCGGCATCCTTCGATATCACCAAACCGGGTGATGCACACGAGGTGGGTACCCGTCACCCCATATCGATCACCAGAGAGGAGATTATCAATATCTTCAAAAAGCTTGGCTATGCTGTGGCCGAGGGTCCGGAGATCGAGGATGACAAGCACGTTTTCGAATCGCTGAACTTCCCTCCTGAGCACCCTGCCAGAGATATGCAGGATACTTTCTTCATAACTCCGGGAGAATATGAGGGCTTGAGCGATGAAGAGAAGGCAGAGTCTGTAAAAGAGGGCATTATGGGTTATAACCCTATCCTTCTCCGTACACATACCAGCTCCATTCAGGTGCGAACCATGGAGAATGTGAAGCCACCTATCAGGGTAATATGCCCGGGTAGAGTATTCAGAAACGAGGCGATTTCTGCCCGTGCACACTGTATCTTCCATCAGGTGGAGGGTCTGTACATAGACAAGAATGTCTCTTTTGCTGACTTGAAGCAGGCTATCCTTATGTTTGTAAGGGAGATGTTCGGAGAGAATGCACAGATCAGAATGCGCCCTTCGTATTTTCCATTCACAGAGCCAAGTGCAGAGGTGGATGTTAGCTGTAACATCTGCGGCGGTAAAGGGTGCAATATTTGTAAAGGTACAGGCTGGCTGGAGATTCTGGGCTGCGGTATGGTAGACCCTAATGTATTGGAGGCCTGCGGTATTGATAGCAAGGAGTATTCAGGTTTCGCATTCGGTATGGGTGTGGAGAGAATCGCTATGCTCAAGTGGCAGGTGAAGGATTTGCGCCTCTATTTCGAGAACGATGCGAGATTTTTGAAAGAATTTGAGACTTGTTTGTAAAAAAAATATAAATAAAATTTGCAGTTTAAAAAAACTTGCGTACATTTGCAGTCCCAAAGCAAATGCGGAAATAGCTCAGTTGGTAGAGCACGACCTTGCCAAGGTCGGGGTCGCGAGTTCGAGCCTCGTTTTCCGCTCCAAAAGAGTCAGCAGAAATGCTGACTCTAATTGTGAAAAATCACCCGACGGGGTTCAATTATATATCTTCAGTCGCCCTTAGCTAAGGCGGCTTTTTTGTTTTTTGTCTGCATTATGAATGGGCAAATGCTATATCCGCAACGTATCACTATCAGACCTGCATCACCTGAGGATGCAGACCTTATTGCACTTGTGCTGGCAATGGCACTCGGAGGGGATGAGTCTCACCCGTTTTTCGAAATTTTTGCAGGATTGGCCCGAAGGGATGATACCCAGTACAGCTACCGCAATGCTCTGGTGGCCCTGGTGGATGGCGTGCGCGCCGGTGCCATAGTGGGGTACGACGGAGCGAGGCTGCACGAACTCAGGGCGCCGATGGAGGAGATTCTCAGAAAGATGCACGGTGATGACTTTGTACTGGAGGAGGAGACTTCAGCGGGTGAGTTTTATCTTGATTCTGTGGCGGTACTTCCTCAGTTCAAAGGTTTGGGTGTGGGGAGGATGCTTATCGGGAGGATGTCCGAAAGGGCATTTGCCGAAGGCTTTGATAGGGTGGGGCTGATTGTCGATTTTGATAACACTAAAGCAGAGGCGCTCTACAGCGCAATGGGCTTCAGAAGGGTTAATCCTACCACATTTCTCGGTCACAGGATGTGGCATATGCAGTATGAGAGGGATATCCCTCTGGTGGTAGGGGGGTATGGGGAGAATATATACAGGGCTTTGTTCAACAACCACACAGGTGAGTTTTCTGTCATAGGGAAAGCTTCTGCACCCAATGCTTCACACATAGTGGCACGGGGGGACAATATCTATACTTTCAGTGAGTCGGGAGTAGATTCGAAGATTTACTCTTTCAAGGAGGGAGTCAGAAAAGAGATTCTATGCAGCGGAGATGATCCCTGTTTCATCACCCTCTCTCCGGACGACAAACATATCCTTACTGCAGACTATTCAGGTGGTTCTGTAAGTCTCTATCCTATTTCTGATGGAGAAGTGGGAGATAGGGTTCAAAAACTGAAATTTGAGGGCTCCGGTCCGGTAGCAAGACGACAGCTGTCGCCACATATACATCAGGTGAGGTTTCTCCCCCGGATGGCAGACATACAAGGGTCCTGGATTCTCGCTCCCGATCTCGGATCAGACAAGGTGAGGATGATAAAATATATTGCTCCCAGTGAAGGTGGGCCTGTTCTGACCCATTCAGGTGATATCCCATTCCCTGCCGGTAGTGGCCCCAGGCACATTGAATTTGATTCTGAAAGGGGGATGATGTATTGTCTTTCTGAGCTTTCGGGAGAGTTGTTTGTCTTTAGGATAAAATCTGCTGATGGTGTTCCTGTGTTTGAGCTGGCCCAGACAGTATTGGCCGATGAATTCCACTCCGGTGGGAGTGCAGATATACATTTGCATCCATCCGGAAGATATCTCTATACCTCACATCGACTTAAGAATGATGGCCTGGCTGTATTCAGAGTTTGTGATGACGGAACTATCAGAAAGAGTGGATATGTTCACACAAAGGATCACCCGAGAAGTTTTCTCATCACCCCTGACGGCCGTCACATTCTGGTGGCCAGCAAAAATGATTTCTCGATAGAGGTGTTTCTCGTAGATGGGGACGGAATGCCTGTCCCGACAGGGCGCATCTCTTCACTGTCGCCCGACGCCCCGACCGCTATTGCTATTTGTAAATAGTGGTCTCTACTCCTCTATAGTCTCCAGATAGAAGCTTACAGGGCGGAAACCGTCATTGCACGATATCATAGCGGAGTGTGGATTCTGCATCCATCCGTCATAGAAGTTTCCGCCGCCATTGGCAAGTTCTGTGATAAATGGGAGCATACTCTCCCAGGCGCTGGCACACATATTTGCCGGTTTCTCGCAGTTCTCGACGATGAATGTTTGCCCTAATTGCATATCACACGCGTGGAGGATAGGGTTTTCATATTTCTCCATAAGGTCTGTGTATGAGGCCATTCTCATAACTGTTACTTTTATTTTTTTCATATTTTCTCCCTTTTGGCAAGCTATTTGTAATATCTTATTACGAATGATTTTTTGTTTAGTAATTAGTTAGTTGATTGATTTTAGTTATGGACAAGTATGAATGTCTGATGTGCGGATGGATCTATGATCCTGAAAAGGGCGATCCCGATGGAGGCATAAAGCCTGGGACACCCTTTGAGAAAATCCCGGATAACTGGATGTGTCCATTGTGCGGGGTGACTAAAGAGGATTTTGTAAAAGTGGAAAAATAGTTTTACAAGGTTAATAATATTAATAGAGGTGGCTGTTTCGATGGCCACCTCTATTGTTTTTATTTCTTGGTATCAGGATTCTCGATAACGTTTTTGATATGCTCTACCAGATATGAGTAGTGAGCTCTGGCAGCGGTGCTTCCACCGGAAGCTTTGGCTGAACACATAGTCTGGATATGTTTGAGCTGATAGTAAGCCATAGAAATGATATCCGAATTGTCATTCTTTAGGGATGCACCACCTCTGGCCATAGGGTTCTCTTTCTTATATATGGAGATGATGGTCTCTACATATGATTTCTGAAGCATTCGCTGATATGCTGCTTTTTTGACATCAGATGAAAGGGGTGCAAATACGATATCATTCATATCTTTATAAAGGTCGGCCATAGTGTAGGCATCTTTACCAAGCATAACCTCTGCCTCAACAAGATTAAGCATTACCCTCCTGCTAATAATGTTTTTGAGGACGGCGGTATAGAGACTTTCGATGGTGATGTCGGGACGGGTCACGATCTTGTCCATCACTTCGTTAGGGACAAGCCAGAGCTGTGGTTCGAAAAGATTTCTCTTCAAGAACGCCAGAGCCTCTTTCTGTTTGGCCTTCTCCACGTGTGTATAGTTCGCACCGGGCTCCTCTACAGTTTTGGTCTCACCATATACGCCACCTATATATTTGGCTACGTGATTCATATATCTTCTGTACTGGGTGATCACTTCGCCGTGAAGGGTCTTGAGGTTATCGTAGCCTTTGTTGGGCTCTGAGGTCCACTCGAGGATGTGTGCCATAATATATTTAAGATTCTTCACACCCAGTTCGTTGGTCTCCATCTGATTACATCCGAGGTCTTCAGACTGTAGTCTTGGGTCGCTTGGATTCGACTCTGTTCCGAATCTGTAAAGGGGATCTTTTGTCTTTTCGATAATCCACTCGTTGATCTTAGGGAGTTCTGCCTCAGGGTCATCAATCTCAGGGAATCTTCTGTAACCCCACTCGATAGCCCACTCGTCATAGCTGTTGATGCGAGGGAAAAGGAGCTCCTGCGGGATGTTGTCACCGGGCTGAGCCACATAATTGAAGCGGGAGTAGTCCATAATGGATGTGGTGTGACCGTGTTTTCTCAGGAATGTGGTGTCACGAAGCTGGTCCGCTGTGAAGAATGATGTACCTGCGAAATTGTGGCGAAGACCAAGTGTGTGTCCCACCTCGTGTGATGATACGAATCTTACGAGCTGTCCCATAAGCTCTGTGTCGAAGGTCATTTTACGGGCAGCAGGATCGACAGGTGAGCACTGGATGAAGTACCAGTTGCGAAGAAGAAGCATCACATTGTGGTACCAGTTGATATGGCTCTCGATAATCTCACCGGAACGGGGGTCGTTTACGTGAGGACCACTTGCATTGGGGATGTCTGATGGTTTGTATACGATAGCTGAGTAGCGTGCATCTTCAAGGCTCCAGGTAGGGTCCTCTTCAGGGGTAGGTGCCACCTTTGCCATAATTGCATTCTTGAAGCCCGCTTTCTCAAATGCAGGCTGCCAGTCATTTACACCTGCGATAAGGTAGGGTACCCACTCTTTAGGTGTGGCAGGGTCGATGTAGTAGATGATAGGTTTTGCAGGTTCTACAAGCTCACCTCTGAGATACTTGTCCATATCCTCAGGCTTGGGCTCAAGTCTCCAGCGGGTGATGTACTCTGAGTGTTCGACTCTCTGAGGATTTTTGTCAAAATCGATAAATCTTACAGAGAAATAACCTACTCTGGGGTCTCTGTATCTTGGTACCATAGGTACTTCAGGGAGGAGGACGAAGGAGCTGTTCAGCATATAGGTGGCTGTAGGTGCACCCTCTGAGCGGCCATAGGTATATACCACTTTGAACTCGGTATTGATAGGGTAGGTGGTAACATCCTGAACATAAGATTTGTCTTTCTGAAGGTTAGAGAGCTTGAAGCCTTTCTTGTCCCTTTTGGTGAAGAAAATGTACTCGGAGTCAGACATCAGGAAGTCGGTAACATCGATGATGTTGTCCTTCTTGTCGGCAGAGATGGCCTTGATGTCAAATGCTGCCACGATAGCGGGGTAGTTGGAGTTTGCCACATTTTCGGGCATAACCTCGCTCGAGCGCTCACGGTACATCCTGCTTTTGAGGTAGATTTTATTGTTCTCACCTTTTTCGAAGTGGAGCATTGCAGAGTTGATGATATCCCCTGCATAGCCGGAGAACGAACCTCTTATACCCTCAGCAGACCTGCTTACGCGGCTAACCACGCGGATATCTCTTCCGAACAGGGAGTCATTGACACAGATATAGAATTTATTGTCCTGCTTGTATACTGAGGTGAGACCTTTCATCACCTTGGCGTCTGCCTTAATGAATTTCTCCATTGCCGCAGGCCCTTTTTTAGCAGGTTTTTTAGGGGCTGCAGTGGTATCTTTGGCGGCAGCCTCAGTCTTAGCCGCCTCTTTTGCTTTCTTGTTTTTCTTCTGGGCGAAGCACTCTTGACCCGAGCCGGCGCAAATAGCTATTGCGCAGATGGCAATCATCAATTTTTTCAACATAGGAACGAATGATTTTGTTTAAAGAACAAATATAAACATTAATTTTGCTTTATGGCAAGGATTGAGATTTATAAGGCTGATGACAGCGCACTTTCCCTCCCTTTGGCTGAGGGTGTTAAGGCTGGATTTCCCTCTCCGGCTGAGGATATACCCCATATGAGTCTGGATATCACATCTCAGATAGTGAAGAATCCGGCTTCTACTTTTTATGCGAAAGTGAGCGGTACGAGTATGATAGATGACGGTATAGGGGACGGTGACATTCTGGTGGTGGACAAATCGGTGACCCCATACAACGGCTGCATCGCCATCTGCTTCGTGGATGGGGAGTTTACCCTCAAGCACGTGGAGATCCATCCTGATCATATAATGCTGGTCCCGGCAAACAGATCTTTCAAACCGATAAAGGTGACTCAGGACAATGAGTTTGTCATCTGGGGTGTGGTCCGCTACGTCATCAAGAAAGTGTAGCTCCTATGTACGGACTGGCCGACTGCAATAATTTCTTCGTCAGCTGCGAGAGGGTTTTCAGACCAGATCTCCAGGGGAAGCCCGTTATAGTTCTTTCGAACAATGACGGCTGCGCCGTGGCGCGCAGCAATGAGGCCAAGGCCCTCGGCATAAAGATGGGGGTTCCGCTCTTTCAGGTGCGGGACATAGTGGAGAGGCACGGAGTGACAGTCTTCTCCTCCAATTACTCCCTCTACGGAGATATGTCAAACAGGGTGCAGACGACCCTGCGTCAGATGGTCCCCGCAGTGGAGGTCTACTCCATCGATGAGGCCTTTCTCGATCTTCGGGGACTGGAGCACACCGATCTGGACTCTCTGGCCAAAAATATATCTGCTGTCTGCCGACGCAATACCGGAATCCCTGTCTCTGTGGGGATCGCCCCGACCAAGACTCTGGCCAAAATAGCCTCCAAGCTCTGCAAACAATACCCCAAACTCCGAGGAGGATGCTATATGCACCGTCCCGAGGATATAGAAAAAGTGCTGCGCAAATTCCCCATAGAAGATGTCTGGGGGATAGGTCGCCGCTTATCCAAAAGGCTCAAGGCCTATGGTGTTTGTTCCGCCTGGGATTTCACTCAGCTGGCTCCGCAATGGATCCGGCAGGAGATGGGGCTTCCCGGTCTCAATACCTGGAATGAACTTCGTGGCAAACCCTGCATAGAGTTTGAGACTCAGGTGCAGGACAAGCAGCAGATATGTGTCTCGCGAAGTTTTTCGCAGGAGATTTATGAGTTTGATCCCCTGGCTGAGCAGGTGTCACTCTTTACAGGGATGGCTTGTGAGAAGCTCCGCCGGCAGAAAAGTGCCTGTCACTATGCACTGGTCTTTGTCCTGACAAATCGTTTCCGTGAGGGCTCACCGCAGCAGATGGAGGGGCGTACCATCGCTTTCCCCGTAGAGACAGACAGCACTCTGGAGATCAATGAGTCTGTCCTGAAAGGGCTCAGGATGCTTTTCCGCGAGGGGTACGGCTATAAAAAAGCGGGGATAATACTCTCTGGCATCATCCCCAAATTATCTGTTCAGCCCGATCTTTTCGATACAGTGGACCGTGAACGGCACACGCAGCTTATGTCGGCTGTCGATGCCATCAACACTAAGAACGGTCATCACGGAGTCTATTTTGCCTCCCAGTCACTGGAAGGGATCCGTATGAACCGCCAGCACCTCTCCCAGCGTTTCACCACCGAATGGGATGAGATAATGGTAGTGAAGGTGTGATGGCTCGCTCCCACCGATTATAGAATCATCATCTTGTTCACTTGCGAAATCAGTTCGACGGTATTGGATACGTCGAATTTTACGAGCAATTTCTTTCGATACCATTTGACAGTTTCCGGACTGAGTCCCACGATATTGGCAATTTGTGTCGTAGTGTATCCTTTCGCGAGAAGGTCAAGGATTTCCTTTTCGCGTTCTGAAAGCTGCGGGACCTCTTCATCGCAAGCGGGGCGGCGCACTTCCCGGATAGTATCTTCCAAGACGGCAGAAATTTCGGCCTGCTCTTTTCTTGTAGATTGCAGTTTCTTTACGATCAGCAGGACCGCCAGCAGAAGCAGCAGGAGCAGGATGGCCCCGCCGCCCAAAAGCATCATCTGCCGCCGCTGGGCAAGCAGTGCCGCCGACATGTATTCGTAGTTCTCCTTGGTAAAGCTCAGCTCCTCCTTGTCATGAGCCGAAAAATATGCATCGGCCTGATGCAGGTAGCGGAGGGCTTTCCAGGTGCGTCCCTGCTCCATATACGCCTGCCCGAGGCCCTTCTGAGCCATTGCTACCATCAGGGAATCGCCCGTTGCATACCCCAGGGATTTCTCATAAGCCTGCGTGGCCTTCCGCAGATCCCCCTGTTTCACCCAGGTCTCACCGATGTTATAGTAGAGGATGGCGTTGCTCTGATTCCACCCGTATTTGTCGAAAATGGCACCGGCCTTCTCGTACCAGTCCATGGCCTGCGGGATGGAATCCATCATGTTGTAAAGATTGCCGATTGCTCCGTAAAGGGCCGAACGGGTATCGTCCACCTCCTTCTCCGAATAACCCTCCGGTTTGGTGGGGGAGGTGGCACCGCCTGCCATCCTTTCCACGGCGGAAAGTGCCTTCCCGTAATAGAAGAGCGAACTGTCGTACTGCTCCGCGGCCCAGAAGCACTGACCGAGATAGCGGCAGGCATCTGCATTCGCCTCCTCCCAGCCCCTGGGTTCAGAGATGGAAAGCGCCTTGCGTGCATAGAACACGCATTTCTCGCTGTTCAAGGCACTGTAGCCCAACATAAGGTCCCGAAAGGCACGGTTAAGGGTTACCAGTTTCGTGTCAGATGCCTTGTCAATCGCATCCGGAGTCCAGTGTGCAACGACACGCTCGAGAGAGTCCAGGTTATGGCCGCGGTGGTCGTTGTATGCAAAAACGTAGATGCTTGACAGGATTGTCAGTAATAATATGATACCGATTTTTCTCATAACTGCAAAGGTACTAAATAAAAACCTACTATTTTCAACCCCTTAGGGTGGAGTGAGCCACCCGAAAGGGTGGTGTTTAAGACGTTGAAATAGACGAAATTTGCAAAAAGAAAACCACAAATGGGCGAAACCACTGAAAATAACATCAAACTGACCCGGCGGGAAATGTCCATCCTGCAGGAAGTTGCCATCGGCCGGACAACTCCGCAGATTGCTGTGGACCTTGGGCTGAGTCCGGAAACGGTGAAGTGGTACCGGAAACAGCTGCTGGTGAAGTTTTCGGCGACTACCTCCGCCGAGGTGGTGCGCAAAGCGATTATGAACCATATACTATAAAGTTATGAGAAGAATTTTAGTTTTTATCATTTCTGCGCTGCTAGCGTCCTGCTTTGACGCAAACGGACAGAACATGCTGGAACGGCTGGGCCAGCGTGCCAAGAATGCCGTAGAGAACAAATTGGGAGAGAAAGTGGAACAGGGTGTGAACGATGCCCTAGACGGAAAAATCGGCACGAAGGAAAAGAAGGAGAAGGCCGATAAACAGACGGCCGATTCCGTCAGCCAGGACTCTGTCGCTATGCCTGACGCAAAAGTTCCTGCCCAGCCTAAGAAGCAGGTGGAGACCTCCTATGCCAAGACCGACTTTGTGCCCGGCGACGAGATCTTCTTCGACGACCCGGTCGAGGGCGAGAAGGTCGGGGAATTCCCTTCCCATTGGGACTTTGTCAGCGGAGAGGAATGTGAGATCATCACGCTGAACGGAGAGCAGGTCATCAAACTCTCTGGCTGGTACAGCATCATCAGCCCGCTGATGGAAGAGGCCGACTACCTTCCGGAAGATTTCACCATCGAGTTCGATGTATGGTCCAACGACAAGTACGGTAGTTCGAACAATGACCACATCGACCTGCTCCTGGGATCGGCAGAAACGGAAGAGCTCGTAGTCGTCACCTTGAACCCGGCCTTTAACGAAAATCCGGCGGAGGGGGCACAGAGCGATATTTCCTATTCCTTCCGCTCTCCCGCTGGAGACCTTCGCCAAGGGTTGGCCAAGGGTGAATCCCTGACCACGCTCATCCAGCCCGACAGCTGGCTGCACGTCGCCGTCTCTTTCAACAAGCGCGCATTCAAGTATTACGTGAACGGCGTGCGGATGATCAACCTCCCGAATGTCATGCGTCCCACCCGGATGGCCCTGCGCTCCGTGTCGAACTGCGAAGAAAAGGACCGCTTCTACCTGAAGAACATCCGCATGGCCCAGGGCGCCGTTCCGCTCTACGACCGTCTCGCCAGCGATGGCAAGATTGTCACCTATGCCATCACCTTCGAGACCGGCAAGGCCGATCTCAAGCCTGAATCCATGGTGGAGATAAACCGTGTGGCCAAATTGATGAAGGATAACCCTGGCCTGGAGTTCGAGGTACAGGGCCATTGTGACGCCACCGGAAGCGACAAAGTCAATGATCCGCTGAGTCAGAAGCGGGCGGAAGCCATCGTGGCCGCCCTGGTAGAAGAGGGGATTGCCGAAGCCCGCCTCACCGCCGTCGGCAAGGGCTCCCACCAGCCCATCGCCTCTAACAGCACGGACGAAGGCCGCGCCAAGAACCGCAGAGTAGAATTCATCAAGAAGTGAGTGCAGAGTGAGAAACAGTTTGTAAAAAAGTAACATTATGAATATGAAAAAGATAATCATTACCCTTTTCGCCCTGGCGATGATGCTTCCCGCCAGGGCCCAGATGACCCCTGAAGCCGTGATGGACATGACGCCTGATTTGCCCTCCACCGCAGCCCTTCTCAATTACTGGAAAAATAGTAACGACCCGTTTGATAATGAATATCCCAATTCAGACCTCTTGAACGAGTTCATGGAAGCCTGGAATGCTGCCAATGACCAGATTCAAGACATGCAGGAAAAGACCCTCGCACCAGGCATGAAGAAAAATGCGATGGCCGGATTAGTTGCCGGAACAAACAAAACGGCAGGCGAGGTTGCCAATATGAGCGAGGCGGAGGCAAAAGCCCTGGCCATGTCCACCATGAAAGGACGCATTTCCAGCATGTCCAGCATGGGACTCAGTCAGGCCGATTTTGCAAAACTTCAGCGAAGCGACCTATCGGATGAAGAGGCCAAGGCGATGGCCAGCAAGGTAATGGCCAAACAAACGGGTGGTCTCACCGCAAAGGACATCGAGGCCATGTCCAATATGACCGACGAGCAGCGTGCCGCCTTCATGCAGGAATCCGGCCTGGGCGCATCCATGACCGCCAAGATGAATGCCGACAAAGGCAAACGCGCATCCTCCCAGAAGCAGTATCAGCTGGTTACGGAACTGACTGCCCTGGGCCAGAAGGAACACAGCCTCCAGCAAAAGGCTATCGGGATGATTGAATCGGCCCGGAAGGAAGGCGTGGCTTTGTTTGACAGGAAGTACCGGAAGGCAGATGAGCAGTACCGCGAAGAAATACACCGGGCTGTGGTGGAACAGGAAGATGCTATCGGCGAAGCGGCGTATAAAGCCGCCCTAGCGCGCCTGAATGCAGCCCAATCTGCATGGTTCAATAACATGAGCCAATTCTACGCAGAGTACATTCCCCTGTACCGCGATGCCGTGGCCGGTGCCATGGACTGCTGCCGCGCCCAGCTACTCCCCGTCAAAAGGCAGCATAAGGAGGTGATGGAACAGCTCTACGCACTCACCCGGAGTGCCGAATACGCCCTCTCCGAATCCATCCCCTTTGAAGCTTCATATATGTACTTTGAGCTCTCCGAAAAAATTACGGAATTCGAACTAACTTTATAAAGAATAGCAGCATGAAAAAAGTATTCGCACTCATCGCCGTGGCAGCTATGATCCTGTCTTGCGGCGCCAATGGCCAGAATGGCACTAATAAAAAGGACGTTAACGGCAGCGGCGCAAAAATCTCCATCGGCGACAAATTTGCTTTTGCCGGACTGGAAAGCGACCAGCTGGTTCCGGATTTCGCAGTTGAACTGAGCGAACTTGAGACGGATCCCCGTTCAGAGAGCAAGCCCATGGCAGATGAGGTCTTCTTCTATACCGGCCAGAAAATCACGGCTATCCCTGCCGCTAAAGTTCAGGCTTATCTGCAGCAAGTTTATTATGCAGTAAAAAAGGCAGCCGATGGTGGAGTAGTTTATTACCAGAAAGGCATGTTTGATAACCAGAGGGGCGAAGAAGTGAAGCAGGCTCCAACTACAGATAAGCCTTCAGCTTCCGTGATGTATCTATATCAGCACGACGGAAAGTGGTTCTATATCAGCGCCGGGCACAAAGCCTATTTCCGTAAGTTTAAAAAGGACTACGGAGAAAAATTCATCGGCACGGGAGTCTTGGTAAAAGAAATAATCGGGGAGGTTGAATAGGCGACTATCCCTTGAATGTGGCTATTGATTATAGCTTCACGTCCTTCCGTTTGTCCATCATGAAGTTCTCGGAGAGGACGGCCGGCATGATGGTATTACGAATCCTTGCGGATTCTGCGCTCTGGGAAGTTGGCCTCGGTCGCTTCGCTCCCTGCGGCGGCCGACTACCGGCTGGCGTCGGTCATAGTGCTGACGTTGTGATTCTTCGTATTTATCGTGATAATAGTGCAGATAGTGTGGGATGTCATCAATCGGAAAGGCGGTGGCTGCTCGATGGTCTTACTCCTATTGGAGTCGCCACCGAAGAGTCCACATCTGCTACCGCAGCTGAACAAACGCCCGGAAAGACAGTGGGCAGAGCTGTACCGGAAGATTGTCATTCCGCCTCCGCAGGCTACAGCGGAACGCCAACCATCCGGCCATCTATGACTCGCTTCACTACCGAATGGGATGAGATAATGGTAGTGAAGGTGTGATGGCTATTCTGATATGTCGTCATCCCCGACCCTATTCGGGTTTCTAATCTGTTATCTATCCAGGTCCCCTTTTTTGTTCGGGACCTGGATAAATGTTAGAAATTAAATATCAGATAATCAGGTCTTTATAAAAAATATGTAATCCAGGTCCAGCTGCTTTAAAGGGACCTGGATCGAAAGATTGACTCAGTGCTATCCCGCCACGCCATACCCAGCTCGGGTGTCTTTTTCTCTATTGTCTGCTAGTCAGTGCGATGCTTCTGACATCATGCTCCGCATGCCCCTTCCACGACTGACATCTGTTTGTCAGATTCCGGCTCGGAGATTAGGTTCTTCAGGCGTTCGCTATGCTCACTCCCACCACGCCTTACGGCGCGGTCCCCCCGCTATCAAGCGCGGGTGCTTAGGCCTTCAGAACCTAACTCTCCGCAGCCTTATCATCTTCCTCACTCCCGGCATATTATAGTGTTATACTTTTCGGTCACAGCAAAGGGACTAAGCACATTTTTGCCCTTGTGAGGCCGATTTTGTATCTAATCCCTTCGTGATGTTTTTGTGATTTGCTTTCAGATTAGTATCTTTGACATACAGGAAACAGTGGACCGCGAGAACGCAGAACTTATTGCGGAGTTGTGATTTGCTTTCAGGTTAGTATCTTTGACATACAGGAAACAGTCAAGTTCTCCGAATCGCTCTCCATTCTGATGTTGTGATTTGCTTTCAGGTTAGTATCTTTGACATACAGGAAACAGTGATGGAGCAGATGGGTTACACCCTCCGAGCGTTGTGATTTGCTTTCAGATTAGTATCTTTGACATATAGGAAACAGTTTTTACATTCTTTGGAGATGTTTTGTTAAGTTGTGATTTGCTTTCAGATTAGTATCTTTGACATATAGGAAACAGTAGAAACCTTGCCGAGCTGATTGGGCGTATGGTTGTGATTTGCTTTCAGATTAGTATCTTTGACATATAGGAAACAGTACAAATAGCAGCCATAAGATGAAGTTACTGGTTGTGATTTGCTTTCAGATTAGTATCTTTGACATATAGGAAACAGTGGTACTCCTGCCTCAATTAACATTCCGGCAGTTGTGATTTGCTTTCAGATTAGTATCTTTGACATATAGGAAACAGTCTTGATAGATTTTCGCAGAAATATGGTAACGTTGTGATTTGCTTTCAGATTAGTATCTTTGACATATAGGAAACAGTATAATAGTATCTATCTGATGAGCGAACCTGGTTGTGATTTGCTTTCAGATTAGTATCTTTGACATATAGGAAACAGTGCAGGCTCATGGCCGTACATCACGTGCAGAGTTGTGATTTGCTTTCAGATTAGTATCTTTGACATATAGGAAACAGTACGTTTTGTGTAGCATATTGTATTTCAGTGTGATATAGCGAAATTTAGAAAATAAAAAATGTTTCCTATGAAGAGGACTCTGCAAGGTTGTAGAGTCCTTTTTTATTTGTAACTAAAACAATTCAAGTTGAACACCTGGAGCTTCTGATGCCTTTTGTTTCTTTCCATAAAAATGTTGAATATTCCCAAATTGTTTGTCAGTGATACACATTATACCCACCTGCCCATAGTCTGGTAAAAAAGATTTTACCCGTTTGATATGTACAGCTGCATTTTCTTGACTTGCACAATGTCGTATGTATATTGAAAACTGAAGCATAGTAAAACCATCCTTAATCAAGTTCTTCCTGAATAAGGCAGAGGCTCTTTTATCTTTTTTTGTTTCCGTTGGAAGATCGAAAAAGACCATGACCCACATGACACGATAAGCACTTATCCTACTATCCATTTATAATAGGATATGATATTTTACGGATTTCTCCTGAAAAGCATCTGTATAGAGATGCCGAAGTATGGCCCGCAGCGATCATTAAAGGGCTTCTTAATTCAGAGATGACGACATCAAGAGAGGGGATCAATAACATTTCTCCCTTCAACCCTTTTGTTAATTCTTCCTGAGGACCATATTTGCCAAGACACTTCAAGACTAACTCATCTACGAATGGACGATATGGCTCCATAATGTCATCGGCAAGGCAGTAGGCATTGTATCTGTTGTGGTGGTGTATCCCTAAGGTGGGAAGCAGACCACTTGACACCAATGCTCTTGCAATCACAGCTCTCAGAATGGCATATCCATAGTTCAAAAGATTGTTGGGTGGTACACCTTCTTTGTTTCTGGTAAAATTGGGGATATCCCTAAACAGATTCTTCCAATAATATGCAGCAGCTCTACCCTCCAGATTGTCTGGATCGCCGCTTCTGACCTCGGCTGCCCATATCCTCATACACCTGACATCTGTAGATGTATACCGTTGAAGTATTGATGCCTGATTAGAAATTTTAGCCTGTATGGTCTGTTGCCAGAGTTGCTTTTTTAGAGGTAAAGATGCGTCCAATTGATCCCTGAAGCGCTCATTCTGTATAGTGTTTCCACATAAAGGAAGCATTAATCCTACAGGTAAACTTTTACTATCACAGGTAATGACTGCACAGTTGTTTTCAAGAAGAGCTTCTAGTGCTCCAGTGGAGATTGTTATCTGTTTGTTATCCAAAACCACAATTCCTATATCTTCAACAGGTCTGGTGATTTCATTGGATTTTTTGAAACTGTTTGGAAGTGTCTCATTTTTTTCAATTGCTGGTAATTTTATTACCAGTTGACCTTGTCTAAGTGACAGGTAAGTGGGGTTTCCGAAGTAAAGGGTCTTTTTTATCATAGGCAGTAAGTTTATTGCCCTAACTTTTTCCTCTCTTCCTCAAAATGTTCAATAAAATGAATCTCTGCTGCAGTTAGCTGGTTTTTAATTCGTTCCTGATATTTGTCATATTCTGAATTAGCCTTCATTTTGGCAACTTCAGAAGATATGGTTCCTGCGTGTGTCAATAAATCACGACCGGATAATGATAGAAAATCATCCAGTTTCTGTATCCAGTCTTTCATATACATAGGCTTATGCCCTTTGGCCTGAAGTTCAGCAAAATCAAGATATAGGGAGACAATCCTGTTGAGGGTGTCAAGTTCATCTTTATTCAAATAATTTTTTGCAAATTCTGCATCACCTCTTTTAGGAAGAGATCCTGTCCAGGTAGTAAGTCCCATAAAATCTTTGTCGGCATTTGCCCTGTCGAATATGACTTCGGCAGCGGTCTTACCATGGGCAGAGTAATGCATTTTGTTTTGTACTATAGAGAAGAAAAGCTTTGTAGTTTCTGAGCGAGGGTCGTAGTCTATGCTGAGTGCGTAAATGTCAAGTATCTTTCTGTAGAAGATTTTCTCGGATGATCTTATATCTCTGATGCGAGATAATAATTCATCAAAATAGTTACCATATCCTACATTTTTTATAAGTTCATCATTCAGGGCAAAGCCTTTAATAAGATATTCTTTAAGAATATGTGTGGCCCATATCCTGAATTGGACACCTCTATGAGAATTTACACGGTATCCCACACTGATAATCATGTCAAGATTATAATATGCTACTTGATATGATTTGTTGTCGTGGGCAGTTGTTGCAAAAAATGCAACAACTGAATCTTTTTTTAACTCACCTTCTTCGAATATATTCTTAATATGCCTTGATATGGTAGACTTGTTTCGCTGAAATAAATCTGCCATTTGATCTAATGAAAGCCAAACAGTTTCATTTACTAATGTTACCTCAATATTACTTCCCCCATCTTCTGTCTGATAGAGGATAATTTCTCCTTTGTTCTCCATAATCAAAACTCTCCTACACTTACTATATTTCCAATATGATCTATCCGTACTTTAACTATTGTGGCCATTTGTGGCATTGATCGAATCCTTTTCCAGGTTGTTTCTTTAAGTTCATTAGTCTCGTCGACAGTTGTTTCTAAATGATGTCTAAAAACGTAATCCTTAGTTGAGAACTTTTGAACTCTGAATAGATTCGGGCTAATCAATGAACAGTTATCAGGATCCATCAGATCAATTTCTTTAGGATCAAAGCCTGTTTTTTCGTTCGGGAAAACAAAGTATTCATTTTGCTTCATACTGTATAGGAACTTCCACCCTTCATCTTCCCTGTAATGCTTGTCGATGACAGGTTTGTTGTCGTTGGCTCTCATTACAGCTTCATAAAATGATACGACTTGTTCATCGAGTTCATATTGGATATTCCCATATTCATCAGTTTTATAACTTCCGTCTTTTTCAAGAATAGGTTTTTGATATATTGCCACGTGATGATTGTTTCCTGTATTCACATAGTCATTAGGTATCTTATGCCCCTGTTCATCCAGAATCAGATTGCCATTCTTATCACGCTTGTCGTGAATAGCCTGAGCATTACTTATACCTGTTATAGTGACAGTCTTAACTTTAATATTCTTCTCCTTATTCTGCCATATAGGATTCTCGTCAAGGTTAGATAATCCTTCCTTTCCTTTGGCTGTGATAATTTTTCGCAAACCACTATCCACGACTTTATCTACATTTAGGTTAGAATCTACAGGTTTGCGGATGGTATATATCTCCTCAAAGAATACAAGCTTTACTTTTTCTGGAACCTTGTGTGTATGCATATCATCTATCCATATAGGATTCTTGTCAAGGGAGTTTTTGCCTGTAAAAGCTTTTTTAGGATCTCCGCTGAATTCATTTAATCTGTTATTTAGAGCTATACGATAAGCCTTTTTGGAGACCATAGTTATCTTATCCCTTGTAAAAGAAGCATTGACTTTCTCTTCTTTGGTGATATATCTTTTACGTTTGCCATATACAGTTTCAAGGTGAAGTTGTCCACGCGGAGTTTGCTGGATAAATCTTTGACCTCCCTTTCCATTGGTGGTGAGGTTGTTGGTCACTACTTTCCCTTTAGGCTTGATGGATATCAATATATCTTGCATATGCTTTTTGGCCTGAGATCTAAACTCATCAAGAGGTATAGGTGGAAGAGCTCTGCCATTATGGAAATATTTGCTCTTTATAGCGTACTCACTTGAATCTGCTGTATGTGAAGCATTGATATGATTGAAATATTGTATAAATACATCCTTGGTAAAAGCTACAGTCAAAGCATCCATTGCGTGGTGGCGGTGGTCATTTCTCTTGGTCCAATCCTTAATGCGCTTTATTCTTCTCCCATCACGATCATCTATATACTCAACTAATCCAAGTTCTTCATACTTTTTCCAATTGAGTTCTTTCATCATATCTACCAACTGCCAATCTTCTCTGAGCTTATCTGTGATGGCACCCGTTGTAGCTACCACGCGTCTACATATTTCATTTAACATTTGAAGAGCTGTCTTGGCAATATATTGAGTGTTTCTCAAATCTCTTTCAATAAATCCATCAGGGATATCACTCTCTTTCATAAGAAGTTTCTTGAGTTTGCTTCTATACCCGTCTTTGCCGAAAATAGTTTCGCACTTTCTAATGTACTCTTCAGCATATTCATCGCCATACTTTTCACGAACATAGTCAATTGCGGTCATTTTCCCTTTTTCGATATTGATGCTTTTCAACTCAATGGTCTTATTTGACAGTGAATCATCAAATAGGCGAGCCTTGGGGATAATGTGCTCTATATCAAACTCTCCGGTGAAGAGTTTTTCTCGTGGTATATAAGTGTTTGAATATAAGGTTTTATATTCATTATCCTTAAGTTCTTCATATAACTTATAACGGATAATGTCATTTCTGCTGATATGGGTCAGGCCAAATTCATTTTGAAGAATTTTTTTATACTCTTCGTGCAGTTTAGTTGTCTGCTCAATGGACTTTGTGAGAGCCTCTCTTTCTTTGGCACCTTTCTTTAACTCTCTTGCAAGTTCAACTCTTATCTCGTCGGGTTTGCCGTATGTGTCAATAATTGCATTGACAACATTGATCATTTGGTTCAGAATTTTTTCTACAATAGGATTACGTAGTGTGTTTTTGGGAAGGATCTCTAGCCTGTCTTTCAAAATTTTATTCTCAATTTCTTCTTTTGTCAAAGAATGTTTTGAATGGCGATATCCAGCATATTCGCACGCGACATCGTATTGATTTCCATCTTTTAGGTGCGGCAGAATATTGGAAATGGCTTTGGCACTAAGGCTTCCATAATCTTCCAGGAAAGTTATATTGGCAAGGATTGATGCATACTCTTTTGGCATTCCTGTCCAATCGGCAATCTTCCTAATCAAGTTGCCATTGCCGGTAATGGTGTTGTCGCTTTCAAATGAATACAATAAGTGCCACAGTTTGTAGTACTTTTGAGTGTCCAGTTTTTTGTTGGAGTCGAATGTTAGGAAATCTGTATTCCATCCTTGTGATTCAAATACGCTTTCAATTTTGGATAAAGCACTGTCATAGCAATCTTTAGTTGTTATCGGATCATGTCCGGTGAGCTCAAGTATATCACTATATGCTTTAAATAGTTCAGCTCCGGTTTGATTGCCATCAAGCGTTTTGAAGTTCATATTTAAGCCAGAAGGGTCATCAAACAACAGAGTTAGAGCCTCTTGCTTGGTTAGTTTTTTTCTAAAAGACAATTCTTTAGCCAAAACATCCATTTCTTCTGGATATAGTCGTCTTCTACCTCCAATAACTAGTGGATCAAGGCCTTCAGTTTCTTCAAACAGGTTAGATTCCTGTTTTATCTGTTTCTTTTTTTTACGGTTATTTGATCCAAATACTTCGATATTGTTAAGGATTTGCCATATCTTGAACTCTTGAAATAATGGGGATGATCTGGGTATGACTTTCGACCCTATTGTGATTTTCTTAATGTTGCCATCAGGAGTGGTAATTTCTTTTACATCGCTTTCAAATTCACAGTAGCTTATCAGGTCTTTTTGGCTCTTCAGTCTTCTTTGGAAGAATATAGCCTCATCTCTGATTTTTTTTCTTAAATCATCGGTCAGTTCTCTATGATATTTTGATTGAGTCTCCCAGATCCGGTTGAATTCATCCAAGTAGTCTTGTCTGTAAAAGACCATATTCTTAAGGCTTACATTAGGGTTGTCATTCAATGAACTGAGTAAATATTGTCCCACTGTCAGTTTATTGAAATATAAAATTTTACTTCTGTCACTAATGGCACCCAGGTATCCGTTTACTTGGGAGATCTGTTTGTTGATTTCTTGGAAAACAATAGCCAATTTTTCCAATGGCATCTTCTCTTTTAGAGCCTTAGTCCTCCATAGATAGTTTTCGAGTTTTAACGCGTCACCCTTTGTTGAACGTTTGATCCCCTTAAGTGTCAGGTTAACCTCCTTGGTAACGTTTTTTGCATTATCTTGATCCCATTCAACAATGGTTTCGCACCACATAAAGTGTTTTGCAAGAATTGCCCATGTTTGACTGGCATTCTTTCCTATGATTTCCTGTTTTAAACTTTCGGTAAGGGTATTAGGATAATATTGTTGTTGAAAATGCCAGATTCTGTCCAATTCGTTTTGAAGGTCAGATGCATAGAAGTCTGGAATATGTTTCTTTCCCTGTTTTAGAATTTCATATGTAAATTCACCGGGTGTAATCTTTTCATCACTAAGTTTTTTGGCAATATCCATACTGTCAATGAGACTCCCTTCTTCTCCTCCTTTTGCTTTTCTGTTGCTTCTATACCCTCTTTTTTTATTAATCATAAGGAGGACTCTTCCAAGTTCTTCCAATGTAATCTCTTCTGTCGCAGCTTTAGCACGTAGTCTATAGGTTTCAAATGTTGAGAAGTTGCCCTGTTCTGACAGAACGGAGTCATCTGTAATTATATTACTCTCTTTGAGAATATTGATTAGCATCTCTCTCCTCAGTTTATATCTCTGAAGATTACGTCTGGCACTTCTCTTTTGTGTTCGTCCTGCATTTGGGGAAACACCTTTTCCTGCCTTGAAAAAGTCTGAAGGGTCTCCCTTCACCTCTTTGCCTGTATCTGAACTCACAAACGTGTCAAAATGGATTGCACGGACGCCTAACTTTATAATAGATGACCTTTCTTCATTGTTTTCAGCTTCATTTACCAATGCCCAACCAATGCTATTGGTTCCTAAGTCCAGACCAAGTACCCTTTTCATAGTGTCGCTATTTATTTCTTCAAAGTTACTAAAAACATTGCAGCATCGGAGTAATTTCTTTATATTTGCACAACTAACTGAAGCAAATCACAATAAGGATTATTCCGTTGTGAAAACATTAGGTTGCCCTCGTCCTTAACGGGGGCTTTTTTAATGATTAGATAAATTAAGGGCTGGAAAGTGTTGCATTTCCAGCCCTTATTGTTATTGCTTAGAATTCCAGTTCCTGGAGGATGTGGTCCGCTTCTGCGTAGTATTTCAGGATCCAGAGGACATAGCGGATGTCTACGCTGACTGTCTTGCAGTAGTCAGGGTGGAAGTAGGCGTCCGAGCAGAGTGATTCTTTGTTTCCGTCAAATGCGAGACCGATGAGTTCTCCGCGGGCGTTGAGGACGGGGCTTCCTGAGTTGCCGCCTGTGATGTCGTTGTTAGAGAGGAAGTTAACAGGGAGTGTAGGGTTGGATTTTACAAGTCCCAGCTGTTTTTCCTTCAGGGTAAATTCATAGTCATCAGGGTTGTATTTCTCGAGGATACCTCTTGCAGTACTTATCTCTGAGCAGTATACTCCATCAAATGGACTAATAGGTCCTACTGTGCCGTAGGTAAGTCTCATTGTGGAGTTTGCATCGGGATATTGTACCTGACCCTTGTCAAGCTTCATCTCGTACATAGCGTGAGTGTACTCTTTTTCCATAGTATTGATCTGTCTGCCGCGACCGCATTTCTTCCCTTTACCGCTCCTGCCGCGCTCCATAATCTTATTCTTCTTCATATTCATATCGCCGACCGATATCGAGTGAAGAAGATCGTAGATCGGGTCACCATTCAGCTCCTCTTTGGTAATGTATCTCTCCATAGCAGCCAGAAGACGCTCCTGGTCTGTGAAGATGGAGTTCTCCCAGACGTGGTCCATTACAGCTTCAGGGTCGTGGTCAAATCTCTCCATAAGTTTGTTCACCCTTTCGCCCCATTTTGAACTCTCTACATTATCAGTATAGGTTCTGAAACCGTAGTAAAGGAGCTCTTTCTCTACTCTGTAATCGATAGAGGAGATGGTCCTGTGAAGATTGCTCATATAGATCTTGTCCTGAGCAGGGCAAACTGAGTCTACCCCCTTCTTGAACATACCGTTCAGACGTGTAGAGAGGCCGTAGAATGGATTGCTGCTTATCATAGTCTCGCGGTAGTAGATCATATCTCTCTCGATCTCTTCTACCTCGCTGTAAGTCTCTTCCATCTCATCAAGAAGGTCCCCCCATTTCTCCACCCTTTCAGGTGAACTTTGGATCCAGGCCTGAAGTTCTTTCTCATCTTCTCTGCGGATATCTGTCACACCATAGCGTCTGAATGAGATGATCTCACCTGACCAGAACTCCTGTGCATTGCTGACACTGAAATATTTGTCTGCATAGAGAAGACGAACGGCAGGGTCAGCAGACATCCATTTGTCCATAATGGCGAGTTTGTCGCCACGCACTTTGGTGGTGATAGGGTTAGTCAGTTTCTCTTTTTTATTCACTCCGAATGATGAGTTGTATCTGTTTGTCGAGCCCGGATAGCCGAGAATCATAGTGAAGTCGCCTGTTTTGACCCCTTTTGTAGAGATTTTAAGGGTCTTACGAGGTTTCATAGGGACATTCTCTTCTGAGTATTCTGCAGGACTTCCATCAGGTGCAGTGTAGATACGATAGATGGCGAAGTCACCTTTGTGCTGGGGCCACTCCCAGTTATCTGTATCTCCACCATAGGCGGCGATGCTTACAGGGGGGGCAGCCACCAGACGGAGATCGCGGTACACTTCATAGAGGAACATATAGTATTTTTCACCCTTCCACATCGAGGCAAGCGATGCTTCATATCCGGTCTCTTCACCATATTTCTTCTCCAGCTGATAGCTGAGTTTGCGGAGATTCATAGGTTTGGTGCTTTTGGCCTGCATCTGTGCCACCTCATCTGTGACATCTATCACTTTTCTCAGGAACCAGGCACCTTTACCTTTGATATGCACCTCCTCCCCTCTGGACATAGCCCAAAAGCCATCTTCGAGGTAGTTGTGTTCATTGGTGCTGATGGAGTGCACATCGGAGTATGCGCAGTGGTGGTTGGTGATCATAAGTCCCTCTTCTGAGACCATACTTCCTGTGCATCCGAAGTCAAGTGATACTACAGCATCTTTAATAGATACGGCCGATTCGTCGTAGATGACGTTGGCAGGGAGTTTAAGCCCTGCCTTTTTCATTTTCGTCATCAGACCTTTCTCCAGCATATTCACCATCCACATACCCTCATCGGCTATAGCCATAGATGGGGATAGAATGATGGCTGAAATGATAATAAGTATGATACGTTTCATAACTATTTGCCAAGTTTGATGATGTCACCTTTAGCATCAAAGTGGAATTTTGCAGCCTCTTCGCGAATATCGTCTTCTTTATATTTGATATTCCAGGTAGGGAGGTTGATAAGTTCCAGAAGTTTGTCAGCACTCAAATCGTCAGTGCAGTATCTGATCTGGATAGCTGGAAGATTGTCCTCATTGAGAACGAGGTAAATACCGATAATACCATCCTGCTGTGACAGGTGGTTGCTCAGGTAAGGGAGGTTACGTAGAGTAAGGGGCTTCTCGTAGTTGGCATCCACATACTGCATAATCTCCTGTGGACGACCCTCATATTTCTCTACCCTTTGCTTGAATTCAGCTTTGAATGGTGAGAACATCCTCTCCAGATAAGGGCGGATAGCGATGGTGTCAGCACCCTCTTCCAAGCCGGCAAACTTGTAGTTGGTAGGGATCTCTTTTACTCCGCCACCGTGTTGAGGCATCATAAGGACTTTAGCCTCTACCACATCCTCGAGGAAGTCTTCATCTACAGGCTCATCGACATCCATAAATAGTCTTACGATGATAGGGCAGTCGTATTCGGTCTCCAGACCGTAGAATTTTTTACCTGTCTCTCTAATTCTCATACCCAGGTAGTTAGGGTCGAGTTTGTCGTGCATGTTCTCTGTGCGGATAGTGATCACTTTCACTTTTTCCACTGAGGTGTCAGGTGAGTTGATCCTGAATTTGGTAGGGGTAAATACAGCACCTTCGATCTTCTCCTGCTCTGTCTGTGCAGGGTTATAGCTGATAACCACTCTGCCGTGTTTTACAAAGGTCTTCACTCCGTAAACACCGGGTATCCTCTCAAGTTTGGCTTTGAATGCCATAGAGCTTCCGAAGCATTTTACTGAGCGCATGCCGGTCATCTCGAAGGTTTTGAGCTGCTCGGTAGAAACCACTGTCTCATCGTTCCACTTCACATCGATGGTAGGGAGTTCGGTAGCATTGCCGAGGTATAGGGCAATGGCAAACAGCACAGCTGCAATACCTGCAGGGAGATAGATACCCCATTTGCGTTTGGTAATGCTGAGGGCCTCCGGTTTACAAGCGCTAACGCACTCACCGCACAAGTTGCAATCCACTGCAGTAACTTTGGTGAATTTGCTGATCTCCACGTGGTAAGGGCATCTCTTCTCGCAGAGGCCGCAGTGGTTACATTTGTCCAGATCTCTCACCACAGTTAGCATCTGAGGGTTGAGTTTCGGTTTGGTGCAGAGGATCTCCAGAAGATACCCTGCTACGCAGCACACTGCAAGTAGAATTACCCAAGGGATATTGAGGCCTACGAGGGTAAGTACTGCGTACAATGCAATAATGGCAAGTGACCAAACTGAGAATTTGAAGATGTTGCTGATGGCTCCGAGAGGGCAGATGTATTTGCACCAGAACATATCTACAAGCAGGCCGCCGAGGAAGAGGATTCCTACAGAGATGCAGGCCATCCATACGGTAAGTTCCCCTTTGAAGCCTGTGGCAATGGCGTAGTAAGGGTCAAAGTTTTTGCAGAAAAGCTCACTGCTGCTGAGTGTCATATAGAAGATCCAGAATAGCAGGATATATTTCACCAGACGGAGGGCTTTGTCAGCCACGCTGCCACCTTTGATAACGAACAGTTTGATTTTCAGTTTTCTTCTGATTTTCACGAAAAGTTCGTTGATAAGACCCATAGGGCAGATGTAGCCGCAGAAAAGCTTTCCGAAAAGGATAACACCTATAGCCAGGATGACACCCATCATAATCTGAACGGTGGTCATACTGCAGGCAAGTGAGCCTTGGGTCAGATAGGTAGCCAGAGTTTCAAGACCTCCGAATGGGCAGTATGCCTCGGGATCAGCAGTCTCATTACCGAAAACTTTTGTCAAAGTAAGGACAATAGCGACCAGTACTCCATACTGGAGCAGGTACTTGAGCCAATTTTTACGTAGTTTCATGATTTTTATACTTGTTATATTTAAAATTAAAATGCAAATCCGAATGAGACCACTCCATAGTGCCTCATATCCCCTTTGGCAGCTCCGCCGGTGGCAAATTCACCTCTGTACAATCCTCTCACAGAGATGGCCTTGAAGTTGTATTTTACCTCCAGACCACCTTTGATTTTGGGAGCATACCAGAAGTTGTACTCCTCCATAAGCTCTTTCTCGAGCTGCCATTGGTTCTGACCCTCTTCGGTATTGTTTATTATGCCGTCAGAGAATGAGTAGGCCACTTCAGGGGCAATGTCGAGTCTTGAGTTTTTGAATGGTATGTAGTGGGCATATTTCAAATATGCTTCCATGGTATTCAGTGATTGGTTGAATGTAAGAGGGGTCTCTTTGTACTTGTGGCTGACTGCTGTCCCTTTAACCCCGGCAGAGACCTCCCATTTGATGTCGGTGTGGGATTTGGCCATCCGGTAGGTATAAGAAATCTCCTCCGATGCAAAACTCCTGTAATAGTAGTTTATAGGGCCACCGTATGTTACCCATACCCTGATGTTGGATTTGGGGTCAAGCTCCTGCCTCTGGAGGAATCTGTTGCCCACCATAGTGTAGAAGTGGACTTTCGCCCCTATCTTGTGCCTGTAGCCGCACAAAATGGTCAGACGGTCACTGAAGGTGAGTCTGTTTGTCTCTCCGTGGATAAGACCGTTGTACCCTGTCTCGCCCTGCATTGCAGTGGTGTAACCGGCAGTAAAGTCGTTGAATATTCTCGCTCCTGACACTGAAAGGTCTGCAGTCAGTGTGGCGTTGTATCCTGATGTGATGTTTTCGCGGGAGGTCTCTGCACTTGAGAAGCCGGTGCTGTGATATAACCACAGACCATAGAGATAGAAGAGATATTTCTCTTCACTGGCGTCCTCCTGTTTGTACTCCACCTTTTCAGTATTGCGGAGATATCCCAGATCAAGTCCCAGCTTGAATTTGTCCCAGGAGATCATCATTGATGGGGTCACCTCAAACTCCATATCTGTGTTTTTGTTGCGAAGGTCACGGTGTTTGGCCATAATGCCCACATTGTACTTTAGGCCAATTCCCAGGGATATGAGGTCGCTTGCGGGGTAAGCAAGTGCCGCACCCATCTTGTACTGTTCGTGTGAAAGGTCGCCGGGAATGGTGTCGGCGAGCATAAAAGGGGTGGAATATGGATCTGTCCATCCACGCCATCTGCTCTCACGGGCCATAGAGTAATCGTAATTGAAATCCCCTCTGAGGTAACCCTTCCCAAGCTTCATATAGGATGATATGTAGAAATTGCCCCCGTATCGGCTCTTGGGATCGTATATATTCTTAAGGTCACCTGAGGAGATGTAGCCGGCCACTTCACCCTCAGTGTATGATGATATGTTCTTTAGAAATGCCTCGTTGAGAACCATACCTGAGCTATTGGATGATGTGGTCCAAGGGTTGATCCATCCGATTCTCTCCATCGAGTAATCATATTTCTGTGCAGACAGGGTAGTGAATGCCACAGACGCAAGCAATATTGTTATTAGTCGTTTCATGGCAATCATTTTTTAAGTCTTGGTTTGAGGGGACTGTCTGCTATGAAGTCCTCAAAAGAGTTATTTGTATCTTTGAATACCTCTATTCCGTCGTATGTGTCTAGAAGTGCCCTGGTGACACATTTTCCTGAATATCTGGATGAGGTCATGTATGTGTAGGCGGCGTCCACCGAGCTTGGAAGTCGCTTGGTCGCCCCTTCGGGTTTGTCCACGCACTCTACACCATCATAGATCCAATCCTTGGCAATATGCCAGTATTTGGTACCTGATGATGTTCCTGGAGCATATCTCTCCCATGTCTGGCTGTCGTTTCTGTATTTTTTGACCCCCATTTTGGGTTTGAAAAGGACGAATGCCGGTGAGTGGACAGATACACCCCATCCATAGCCCTGGCCGGCCATATAGCAGACCATCCTGGGGATACCTGCAGCTATTTCATGCTGTGTCAGGTGGTCATCGTAACAGCCGAAGTCCGCCTTCTCGAGGTGCAGCCCTGATGTGGCTCTTGAAGAGTGGTCCACCGCAGAGCGGAGTGCCACCACGCAAGACTCGCCTGGTGCGAGAGGGTAGGTCTTTCCATTGCCGGGAAACATCCAGAACATCTGGAAGATGGGGATGGTGTCGCGTCCAAGCCAGGCATTGTTGCCGGTAGTGGAGTTGGCCGGGTATATGGTGGCGATACATAGCGAGTCAAGATACTGTACCGACCCTTCCGGACCAGAATTGTTGTATATCTCGACATAGGTATCGCGGGTGTAGCTGGCACCATTTAAAGTGGATGAGCCGTGGTAATAGAGTTCCCTGAAGATAAGGGGACTTGGCACTGCCACCTCGAGCATTATATCTATCTGAGGCGATATGAATGTCCCGTCTGTGGATACAATACCGTCTTCCGCCAGAAGAAACTCTGTAGCAGCACCATTGATGGCGATGCGGGATGATTCATAATAGGCAGAGGCGATAATGTCGTATTTGCCAGGTTGTACCTTGAAATGCGCCTCTCCGTTTGAGTCGGGAAACTCTGTGTAGCTGAATGAGTTTCCTTTGTTCTGTAGCCTTACCGAAATGGTGGTGATATCCAGATCCACATCAACCTCCTCCGGGATATGGAGCCTTATCGTCAGGGATGCGGCATTGTCCATATCCTTAAGACACCCTGTGGCCAGGCATAGAGATAAGAATGTGATAAACAGTATATGTGATATTCTTCTGTACATCGTCTATTTGATTGATATTTTAATCTCTGCGCCGAAATAGATCGGTGAGTTTTTCCTTTGTGGATAACCGGTGACACTGTTCTCGACCTCTCCTTTCAGATTAAGGAAGTTATTGGCATAGAATGAAATGGTGGCCAGTTTTCTGATCTCTTTGGTCAGACGTATATTGAGCAGACCATAGAACGGATAATTTGCCCTATGGTAATATGTCCCGGTATTGGTGGAGATGAGCATATTTCTGTATTGCTCATCCCTCTCCATCTCTTGGGTAAATGGGATAACATTCCCTTTTCTGTCCATAATATAGAGCGGGTTGATGTATTTGGTGTGCTCACTGTCTTCAATGGCCTCTTTGCCGGATACCCTGCGCCCATTTTCATCGTAGAAGTATGGAAGTGACTCACCATTGTATTCATAAAGGGAAGTGGTCCTGTCCATAAATACCATCTGGGCAGTCAGAGTCACCACCATGGCTATCTCAGGGATGTGTGTGATGAAACGGACATTGGTGCTCAGTCTCTCCTTGACAGATGTGTTGGATGAACCGAAAGAACCAGCATATATCCCTACATAAGGGAATGTGCGTCCGGCTGTTGTCCCTGAATAGTGGGATGCTGTCTCATGTGCCTTGGTGGAGCGGATATTCATATATGCACCACTGATGTTGACAGTGGTATTGATCGCCTCTATTTTTGCAAAATCAAGGGTGTACTCGATACCCCATTTGTCATTGGTGATACCATTTACAGGTCTGAGATAGGACATAAATGTGGTGTCGTTGACAGATGAGAGTGTTTTTCCTCCGGCTATGATCCTGTTGTTCCTGTACTCGGGGAATGCACCTGAGGGGAGATCCTCCGGGGTAAGTTCGCCATTCACCCATTTGTATCCGTATCTGCGGTACTGCATCGGGATATACTCGGTAACGAAACCGTAGCCGTCGGTCATTTTTTCCTTGAAATAGACAACAGATCCGCTTATCACCCCACCGTCAATGTCTATACCAGCCTCGAAGTTGACAGATTTTTGGGGTTTGAGTTCGTCGTTCTCTGTCACAATTTTTTTGGTGGTAAGGATTGCCAGTCCGTAGTTGTTGGCGTCAAAGTCGTTGTAAGAGAAAGATACCAGGTCTGTATATGCATCATCCGGGAAGAGGTACAGTATAGATGGCATTTTATATGTGATGCCCCATCCTGCGCGGGCACTCAGATTTCGGAGTCCACTTTTCTTTTTTACTATGTCGTATTTCACATTGAACCTTGGTTCAATGGTGAGGAAGTTGGATGTGTTGATCCCCTTGGCAGAGATGGCATTGAAACGGGTACCTGCCTGCACCTCAAGCTGGGTAGTGGAGATGGGGATCTTTATGTTGTCCTCAGCGAAAGCTGTAAACCTATGCAGGAATGGAGTATCGTAGAAAGGTTCCTCCCTGAATGCCGAAGCTGATCCGGGTGATGGCGGGAGCTTGATGTCGAATACCTTGCCACGGCCGGTATTGCCCTGAGTTTTCCATTCACCTCCAAGGAAGAATCTGTTGGTGATGATGCCGTATTTCCCGAAAAGGTTGGCAGTGAGTTTACCTTGCCCGTCTATAGGGGTGCCGTAGACAGAGACGTCAGAGTAGTATTGTGCGGGGGTGAAAAAACCGATGTTTTCGCCACTCTCCATAGCCTCTGAGGTGGGTGTGTAACCTGCGCTCCCCTGATATACCTTGCTGCGGGAGTATTGCTCTGCTATGCTGCCGGATACCATGTACTCTACATTGGTAATCCATGGCTTGTTGATGATCCAGCGACCGTTGATGTTGAGGCGGATGCCTCTCTCTTTCTGCTGCTCTATCTCTTCGAGGAAGAGGTCAGGGTCCGACTGTGTCGAGGCATTGGAGTAATTACCTCTCAATTTGACATTGAATGTCACCTTTTTGGCGAAATTTTTGAAATATCCGGCCTGGAAGTTGACCCTGTCGTATGCTGAAGCGGGGGTACGTATATCCTGGTAAGCTTTGGCATAGTCTAGATCGAAGTTGAGGACTCCGCCCTTTTCGCCCAGGGCAAATCCTTTTCCTCCTGATATCTGTTTGAGTTGAGGATCAGCCTTAACCCTTATCTCCCAAGGAGAGACTCCGGCCTTGGTCTTTACCACCACTGCTCCCGATGTGAGGTCTCCATACTCTGCAGATGGGATACCTCTGATTACCTGCACCGACTCGATGTTGTCGGTGGATACTTGTCTTGCATCGACGCCACCACCGGCGGTGGATGCTGTATTGCCTGTGGTTCCGTTTGCCAGGTCAGAAGTGGATATGCTCTGACGGTTGGCATCGTTGGAAATGGATGCTCCATCGACGATAAGAGCTGTTCCCACCGCATTGGCAGTATTGTTTCCGATATCGCGGATTGACAGGGTGTTGACGGATGTCAGATTGGGGTTTTCTGTGATGTTGCCGGGAAGGAGCTGCATCACATCTTTAAGGCTTGAGGGCTGTATGTGTTCGATAGTCTGGGCCGAAATTTTGGATGAGGATGTGATCTCGCCACCCTCTTTGGCTGTCACTACCACCTCATCAAGTGCCAGACTCTGGGTCTTCATAAGTACATTCAGACCCTTGAGATCTTTTTTGATGTCGAGGACCATCTCCCTGGTCTCGTATCCCAGGTTGGAGAACTCGACTGTGTATTTGCCGGCAGGGATATTGGTGATTTTGAACTCACCACGTTCGTCTGTGACAGACCACAGACCGAGCTCTTTGACCACCACTGTGGCCATAAAGAGGGGTTCGCGTCCTCCGTCTTCGACGATTTTGCCGGAAATGTAAAATCGCCCCTGATCCTCCCCACGAAGGGTGTTTGCGGAGAGGAGAAGGGCGATAATAGTGGTAATGACTATAAATAGTCTTTTAGTCATTCGTATGGATTATTTGTTTTTTACGCAGCGTACTGCCATACCACTGCGATAAGCAGAGTATGCTGCTGAAAGGTTTGGTCCTGCGGTTTTATTGGTAGAGGCCATAGCTGAGAAATATTGTGCGTTTTTAAGAGTGCCGTCATCATTGAGATTCTTTGCACCCATCTCTGTGGTGTAGGCAGAAGAGCCCATAAGGTAGCCTATGATATTTATTATAGTACCTTTGGTGGCAGTCTTGGTGGCTACATTAATATAACCGAACCAGTTAACATTCCAACCGGCTTCATTGGCTTTGGCAATAGAACCATATTGTGTCTCACTATCGTAGAAAGGTGCAGACTCGTTCTTGAAGTCTTTGTGTACACTCTTGCCGAACAGGTCAACATATTCTTTGACTGTTGGAATATGCCATCCTTCAGGGCAGATACCTTGTGTACCCTCATAGGTTGCATATGTCTCTGCGGTGATGGTTCCTGGTTTTAGACCGAAAGCGGCTTCCATATTGTAGAGATAACCTTGCTTCTTGATCAGTTCTTCATTGTCCGAGAGAACTTTATTTACACTGTCAACAGGGAACCATACACCATTGTCGATGGCAGTCAGATCTGTAGATGGGGTCTTCCCTTCAGGTACATAGCGGAGGTTCTCCACCATCCAAAGGCGACCGTCAGCCAGCCATTTTACTTTATAGGTAACACCTGCATAGTCAAGAGTAGAGATGGCGGGCTGTTCGAGAGTAGTCTCTTCAGAAGCTGAGTCCCCTGCCAGAGCGATGCTCAACACGTGAGATACAGCTGCGTTTGTGCTGTTTTCAGGGATAGATACAGTTAGGTCATATTCGCCATAAGTTCCTGAAGCTGGTTCTACAGTAGCACCATTTGTGATGTTTGCAGTCCAGTCGTTGGTGGCTGTAAGTTTCACAGTGAAGGTGGCAGCGTAGCCTTTAAGGTCTACGTCCGGGAATACAGTCGAAACAGAAGCATCTGCAGAGAGCTGGTTGATGTCGTAGTTGGCAGAAACCATACCGGTCTCATTGGTGCCAGTGAAGACTACCTGATAAGTTTTTGGAGCCGAAACAGGGTTTTCAGGGACGGTGATGGATACTGTGGCATTGCCTGTTCCTGAAGCTGGGTCGATGGTAATAGTGTTGTCGCTGCAGGTAGCTTTCCATTCGCAGTTGGTAGTTACATCTACAGTAAGAACTTCACCGGCAGCTGTAGGGTTTGCACCTGCCTGAGATAGAGTCAGCATAGGTTCTTCTTTACAGGAAGACAGCATTAGTGCTCCCGCTGTGAGGAGTAAGAAAATCTTTTTCATACTGCTATAATTTATTAAAGATTAGAGAATTCTTTTTCGATGTAGTCCTCGGCCACCTGAGGGTACGCCCTCTCAAGTTCGTGAATTTTGGCAGCGAGAGTGTCAGCAGTATCATCATCAGATACAGAGCACACACACTGGTAGATGGTCTTGCCACAGTCATAGTTCTGGTCTATGACGTGAATGGTGATGCCGGACTGTTTCTCTTTGGCAGAGATGACAGCCTGATGGACGTGTTCACCGTACATCCCTTTGCCCCCATATTTTGGCAGGAGTGCGGGGTGGATGTTAAGAATTCTTTCAGGGTATTTTGCCAATAGATATTCCGGTACCTTAAGAAGAAATCCTGCCAGAAGGATAAAATCGATGTGGTACCGTTCCAAGATAGGCAAAATAGAGCCAGGATCTTGAAACTCCTTGTAGGTAAACGTGCTGTAGGGTACACCTAATCTTTCCGCACGCTGGAGGACGTATGCGTCCTTCTTGTTCGAGAGGATTAAGCTGATTCGCCCTACGGTTGAATCTTTGAAATGGCTTACCAGGTTTTCGGCATTACTGCCTGAACCCGAAGCAAATACTGCTATACTGAACATTTTGGATATTTTTAGTACGACAAATATAGCAAGAACTTGCGTAATAATGGCAGGATGAGGGTGAAATTTGATAAGTGGTTGGTACATATACCATTTTTGTGTTACCTCACCATATTGTTAATTTCGGCAGAAGGAGCCGTATATGGTGGGTATTAGAGAAAGAATTGCTACCTATCCGTTGCCTTTTTATGGAAGGGAAAGTTGGTAGAAACAGCATCTTTAATCTCTTGCACATACCCTACAACAGCCACAAAGAACGCTTGTTTTT